>JAQAJJ010000033.1 GCA_028278675.1 Candidatus Azophilus lithoversatilis | reverse complement strand
GCCGTTTTTGGAGGACCCGCTGAAGAACCTCGCGCACATGATCGTGCCCGCCATCCTGCTCGGCCTCTCGCTCTCAGCGGTGACCATGCGCATGACCCGCACGATGATGCTGGAGGTGCTGCGCCAGGACTACATTCGCACCGCCCGGGCCAAGGGCTTGGGCGAAGCCCTGGTGGTGACTCGGCACGCATTGCGCAACGGCTTGATTCCCGTGGTGACGCTGATTGGCCTGCAAGCGCCGCTGCTGATCGGCGGGGCAGTGATCCTCGAGCAGATATTCGTTGTTCCCGGCATGGGGCTGCTGCTGCTCGAAGCGGTCTTTCAGCGCGACTACCCGGTGATATCGGGCGTCTTTCTGGTGGTTGGCTTCGGCGTGCTGGTGATCAACCTGCTGGTCGATTTGAGTTACGGCTGGCTGGATCCCAAGGTGCGCCACCAATGAGCGAAGCGGTGCTACCCGTGGTGAATGCCGCGCAGGCTCGCCCCGCCCCGATGGGCCTTGCCGGGCGGTTGGTCCGTGAGAAGCCCTTGGGCGCTTTCGGCGGCGCGGTGTTCCTGTTCTTTTTGGTGTGCGGTGTGTTCGCTGAGCTGATCGCACCCTATGGACTCAACGAGACCAACATGGCGGCGCGCTTGCTGCCGCCATCGGCGGCGCACCTGTTCGGCACCGATCACCTGGGCCGCGACGTGCTCTCCCGGGTGCTGATCGGCGCCCAACTGTCGATGATCGTCGGCGCTTGCGCGGCGGCCTTGGCAACCCTGGTGTCCATCGTGCTCGGCGTGGCGTCGGGCTACTTCGGCGGCCGCACCGACATGCTCATCCAACGCTTTGTGGATGCCTGGATGATCTTCCCGGACCTGCTGCTGCTGATTGCCGTCATCTCCGTGGTCGGCCCCGGCATGACCGAGATCATCATCGTGCTTGGGCTGCTCTACGGCATCGCAGGCTCCCGCATCGTGCGCGGCGCGGTGATCGCGATCCGGGAAAACGCGCACACCCATGCGGCCCGCTCCATGGGCGCAACGGCGCTGCACATTCTTCGGCGCCACATCCTGCCCAACATCATGCCGGTGGTAATCGTGCTGTTCACGACCCGCGTCGGCGCTGCCATCCTCACCGAAGCGGGGCTGTCGTTCTTGGGGCTGGGGGTGCCGCCACCCGCGCCCACCTGGGGCGGCATGCTCAGCGGCACGGGACGCACCTACATGTACCTTGGCCCTTGGCTGGCATTGGCGCCAGGCTTGAGCCTCACCCTCGTGGTGTACGCCATCAATGTCTATGGCGATGCGTTGCGCGACCTGCTCGACCCGCGCATGCGCGGAGCCTCGGGATTTCGAGGCGCGCAATGAGGTGGCTCAGCTGGCTGATGGCGCTGCTTCCGTTGGCCGTGGTGGCCGATGATGAGGCGCCGCAATATGGCGGCTCGCTCAACATCGGCACCGTGGTCGTCAGCCTCTCGCCGTTGTCCTGGGATCCGGCCGACTGGGTTTGGAAAATCAACCACGACACCGGTGCGGTGCGCGAACAGCTTTTCGCCGGTGACCTGGAGCGCAGCGCGCGCAAGGGCGGCAAGCATCGCTTCATCGCCGAATCCTACCTGCCCGACGATGCCTGGCGGGGCGAGTTGGCGGAGTCATGGACCTGGGAGGATCCGCTGACCTTGGCGGTCCGCCTGCGCGAAGGCGTGATGTTCCCGGACAAGCCCGGGGTGATGGCCGCTCGGGAGCTGACTGCGGACGACGTGCTGTTCACATTCGACTACCTCAGTGCCAGCCCGCGCCGCATCGCCACCTACTTCGACCACATCGAGCGCTTGGAAGCGCGCGGCGACCACACCGTGGTGTTTCATTTCAGCGAGTTCAATGCGGAATGGGCCTACCGCTTCGGCTACGGCTACTATTCCGCCATCATCCCCCGGGAGTTTGGCGCGGTGGACGGTCGGGATTGGCGCAACGTCACCGGCTCCGGCCCGTTCCAACTGGCGCGCTACATTCGCGGCAATTCCCAGCGCTACGTCAGGAACCCCAACTATTGGGATAGGGAGCGCATTGGCGCCGAGGACTACGCCATCCCCTTCGTCGATGACGTGACCTACCGCATCATCAAGGACGAGGCGACCTGGCTGACGGCGCTGCGCACCGGCAAGCTGGACATCCTCGAGGCAATTCGCTGGATTGCCGTGGACCACTTGAAGGAGACGACGCCCGAACTGAAGTGGAGCCGGTGGCTGTCCTCGACGGGACAGTTCATGGCCCTGCGGGTGGACCGTGAGCCGTTCGATGACGTGCGGGTGCGGCGCGCCATGAACTTGGCGGTGAACCAACGGGAGATCGTCGAGCAGTTCCACGGCGGTCACGCCGAGTTGATGGCCTACCCCCAGCATCCCGACTACGGCCCCTACTACCAACCCTTGGAGGAGATGCCCGCCTCGGTGCGGGAGCTGTTTAGCCACAACCCAGCCAAGGCCCGCGCGCTGCTCGCTGAGGCGGGCTATCCGGACGGCTTCTCCGTGGAGGTTCAGGTCTGCGCGTGCAGTCCCACGCACATGGACCTCGTGCCGCTGCTGGAGGACTATCTGGCCCAAGTGGGGGTGCGGCTGCTCATTCAACCCATGGAGTACGCCTCCTTTCTGTCGTTGATGACCACACTGAACCACGGCCCCGGCTACCTGATGGGCAGCGGCCACGTCAATCCCACCACCACCTTGCGCAAGAGCTTCAAGACGGGGCAGACCTGGAACCCGTCCCGCTTTTCGGATCCGGCCGTGGACCGAAAAATTGACCTGATTCACCGCACCCGGGAAGAGGCCGAGCGCATCCGCCTGATCCGGGAGCTGACCGTGGAGATGCTCGACCGAGCGCCCTATCTCTGGTTGCCCATCGGCTACGCCTACACGGCTTGGTGGCCTTGGGTGAAGAACTACGGGGGCGAACTCCGGGTCGGCTCGCAGCGGCCCGGCCCGATCTACGCCCGCATCTGGATCGATCAGGAAATGAAGCGTTCGCTGGGGTTTGAATGACGGCGCTGTTGGACGTGTCGGACTTGACCGTCACCTTCCGCACCGATCGCGGGCTGGTGCGGGCGGTGGATTCGGTGTCGCTCAGCGTGGCAGCCGGCGAAACCTTGGCGCTGGTCGGGGAAAGCGGCTCCGGCAAGAGCGTCACGGCGCTGTCGATCCTGGGCTTGATTGCCCCCGGGCGCATCGAGCAAGGGCGCATCGCCTTTGCGGGCGACGACTTGACCGGCTTTGACGAAGCGGCGCTGCGAGCCATTCGCGGCGACCGCATCGCCATGATCTTCCAAGAGCCCATGTCGTCCCTGAACCCGGTGCTGACCATCGGCAAGCAAGTGGCCGAACCGATCTGGCTGCATCGCCGCATGGCTTGGCGCGAAGCCTACGCCCAAGCTGCTGAACTGCTGCGCAAAGTGGCCATTCCGGACGCCGGCACCCGCCTCAACGACTATCCCCATCAATTCTCGGGCGGCATGCGTCAGCGGGTGATGATCGCCATGGCCTTGGCCTGCCGCCCACAACTCATCATTGCCGACGAGCCCACCACGGCCTTGGACGTCACCGTTCAAGCGCAGATTCTGGCGCTGCTCAAGGGGCTGACCCGGGAGACCAATGCGGCGCTGCTGCTGATCACCCACGATCTCGGCGTGGTGGCTCGCTACGCTGATCGGGTGGCAGTGATGTACGGCGGCCGCATCGTTGAGAGCGGTCCGGCCGCCGCCCTCTACAGAAAACCGAAGCATCCCTACACAGAGGGCCTCATGCACTCCGTGCCTCGCCTCGACGGCCTGGCATCGAAGCGGCTGCCCGCCATCCCGGGCCAGCCGCCGGACTTGGCCAAGCTGCCGACGGGCTGTGCCTTCGCGCCTCGCTGCCCGCATGTTCACGATGCTTGCCGAGCCTCTGTGCCCCAGCTCCGGGCCTTGGGCGATTTGCGTGCGGTGGCCTGTCACCGGCATGGCTGAGCTCGCTGCCAGCAAGGTTGCTCCGGAGCTGCTGCGGGTCGAGGACCTGTGCGTCCACTATCCGGTGACCGAGGGCGTGGTCCGTCAGCGCGAGGTCGGTGCAGTGAAGGCGGTGGACGGGGTTTCCTTCCATCTGCGTCGAGGCGAGACCCTGGGCTTGGTGGGGGAGAGCGGCTGCGGAAAATCGACCACCGCACTGGCGGTGCTGCGGATGCTCACGCCGACCTCCGGACGCATTTTCTTCGATGGCGAGGACATCACGGCGCTGGCCGGCGAACCCTTGCGGCGGCTGCGCCGGCGGATGCAGATGATCTATCAGGATCCGTTCGGCTCGTTGAATCCGCGCATGCGGGTGCGGGACCTGGTGGGGGAGCCACTCATAGTCCACGGCGCCAATCGCCGCAGTCCCGGCTACCGTGGCCGAGTCAATGAACTGCTCGACTTGGTCGGTCTGCTGCCGGACATGGGCGAGCGCTATCCCCACGAGTTCTCGGGCGGCCAACGCCAACGCATCGGCATCGCCCGGGCGCTGGCCCTGGAGCCGGAGTTGGTGATTTGCGATGAGCCGGTTTCGGCCTTGGACGTCTCCATCCAGGCCCAAGTGATCAACCTGCTCATGGACTTGCAGCAGGAACTCGGGCTGACCTATCTGTTCATCGCCCACGACCTCTCGGTGGTGCGCCACATCAGCGACCGGGTGGGGGTGATGTATCTTGGCCGCCTGGTCGAGACGGCGCCGAAGGCCGCACTTTTCGCCACGCCCCGTCATCCCTACACGCAAATCCTGCTTGGCGCGGTGCCGGTGCCCGACCCGGCCGTGGAGGCAAGCCGCGAGCAGCCCGTGATCCTCGGTGAGGTGCCCAGCCCCCGCAACCCGCCGCCGGGCTGCGCCTTCCATCCCCGTTGCCCCAAGGCGGAAGACCGCTGCCGGGAACAGCGCCCGCAGGCGCAGCGCATGGATCAGGGGGCGCGGGTGGCTTGCCACTTTGCAGGGCCGTGATGGGCTCACTCCGACGAGTGGCTCAACGCCGCCAAGTTGGTGACGTCGATTTTGGGGGTGAGCGGGTAGCTGTCCTTGCCGGGATAGACGATGGTGATGCGGTCCAAGGCTGCAGCAGGCGCACCATGAAGGTGCCGCTCAGGATGTCGAGGTGGCGCTTGACCGTGGGCTGTGAGACATCCATCGAACGCGCGATTTCGGAGGCGTTGAGCAGGCTGCCGTGACGATGCGAGAGCATCATCCAGAAGCGGCGCATGGTTGCGGCGGCGAAATCAATGCCGAGATCGGGTAAATCGCGTTCCAGCAATGAGGTGATGTAGGCCTTTCGCCAGATCATGCTGTCGGCATGGTTCTTGGCCAGATACGCTGGCGGAAACCCGCCCCGCAGCCACAAGCGCTGCAGGTTTCCGGCTTCAAATGCCGTGAACGGCGGCAGTTCCAGGTACGCGATGCGCCCGGCTAGGGTTTCGGAAGATTGGCGGATCAGTTCGCGGGATGCGCTGCCGAGGATCAGATATCGCTGCCGGCGTGGTGTGCGGTCCGCCAGCACCCGCAGCAAAGGGAACAGATCGGGTGCTCGCTGCACTTTGTCGATGACGATGAGGCCCTCCAAGGGCTCAAGCGCGAGCTTGGCGTCCGCGAGGCGGTTGAGATGCTCAGGATCCTCAAGGTCGAAATAGTGGACCGGACTACGGTGCGATGAAGTGCGTGAGCGCAGTGAGGCGATGTATTGACGCGCCAAGGTGGTTTTGCCGCATTGGCGGGGTCCGAGGATGCCCACCATGGGATGGCTTCGGAAGTAGGTGCCTATGCGTTCGAGATACGTTCTTCGGTCCACTTCAACCCTGAAAATTCAAAGTGACATATTTAGTTTTCAGGGTTGAAGTGGCGTTCGTCAAGCCGAATGCTGGGCCATCAGCCCACCAACTCCGGCAGGATCGTTTCATTGAAGAGTTTGTCTTGCGTATCGAAGTGCAGCATG
The DNA here is from genome assembly GCA_028278675.1 of Candidatus Azophilus lithoversatilis. Lineage (GTDB taxonomy): Bacteria > Pseudomonadota > Gammaproteobacteria > Pseudomonadales > Azotimanducaceae > Azophilus > Azophilus lithoversatilis. The sequence continues at coordinate 19,368 of JAQAJJ010000033.1, read as the reverse complement.
TCCACGCCGAGGGAGCGATAGGCTTCCAGTCGCTCGTACACGGTGTCGGGGCTGCCGATGAGCTTGGCGGCGTAGCCTTCGTTGGTGTCGAGCAGGCTGAGATCCTCATCCGAGGCCCACATGCCCTCGGCGCCATCGGTGGCGGCGCGGCGGCGTTTCGCCAAGCTTTGGTCGATCGCCCCGATGCGCGCTTCGATTTCGGCCCAGGCCTCGGCGTCGGTGGGGCGCACCAGCGGGGCGGCGTAGAGAGCGAATCGTACCTTGCGACCCGTTGCCCGGCTGGCCCTTCGAACCCGTCCGATGATGTCCTCGATTCGCTCCAGCGAGCCGCCGTTCAGGAACATCCAGTCGGAGTGCGTGGCGGCCATCGCGATCGCGTCATCCGACTGCCCGCCTTGGAAGACGGTCAGCGGCGCCCTGGGGCGGGGTTCCAGCTCAAGGTCGCGGGTGCGGTAGTAGCGTCCCTCGTAGGAGAATTCGGGAGATGCCCACGCGCCGCGCAGCACGTCGATGAATTCCGCGGAGCGGGCGTAGCGCTCCCCGTGCTCGAGAAAGTCGATGCCATACATGTCGAATTCACGTTTGTTCCAACCGCTCGTGACGTTGATGTCCCACCGGCCGCCGCTGATCCAGTCCAAGGTGGCGCCCCACTTGGCGATCGCTCCCGGATGGAAGAAGCCGGGGTGAATGGCGGTGACCAGCCTGATGCGCTCGGTGTGGGCGGCGAACAGCGCTGTCGTTGCGAGGCAGTCGAGGGACGAGCCCTCCATCTCCACCCCGCTGCCCCACCAGCGTTGCGCAATCAGCAGGTGCGAGACGCCGAGCGCTTCGATGCGCGCCAGCATGGGTAGCACGGCGGCATCGAGGGCGCGTCCATCCGGAAACCCGCCGCGTCGGTTTGCCGACGCGACCTGAGTTCCAGCGAAAACCGTCGGCGCCCAAGTGCAGGTCAGCATCCTGCCCGGCACTGGCGGTCTCCAAGTGGAATGTCATGGGGCAAGCCCTTTTTCGTCATCCTGCACCTTGATGTTCCAAAGCCCGGGAGCAAATTCTCGGAGCTCGGGACCAGCCCGTCAATCACTTGGCGGGCGCGCTGCCCCGTGGTCCTCGGACTCCGCACAGGTTTGGGCCTATTGCGAAAGGTGGCGCGTTGTATAAAGTTGATTGAATGGATGAGCACGAGTCTGGACCAAAGCCGGCCTCCCAAGACGTGGACGGGCTGACGATGACGCCGGAGTCGATGCGTCGGCTGGCCAACGCGGCAACAGAGATGCTCATCGAGAGAGTGCGCGGGCTGAACGACGCCAATGCGTGGGACGGCGAGTTTCGCGAGGTGCTTGAGGACCGCCTGGGTTCTCTTCCTCCTGAAGAAGGGCGTCCGGCTGAGGAGGTTTTGACGCAGGTGGTCCGCGAGGTGCTGCCGTTCGCGGCCCGGCTGGATCATCCCCGGTTCTTTGGCTTCGTGCCGTCGTCGCCCACCTGGCCGGGCGTGGTTGCGGACTACCTGTCGGCCGGATTCAACATCAACTCGTGCACGTGGCTCGTCTCGAGCGGCACCAGTCAGCTGGAGTTGGTCGTTGTGGACTGGCTGCGCGGCTGGATCGGCTATCCCGAAACTGCCGGCGGACTGCTGACCAGCGGCGGCTCCGCGGCGAGCGTCGAAGCGCTGGTGGCGGCTCGAATGGCGGCGGGACACCCGGAACGGCCGACGATGTACATGAGCGATCAGGCGCACAGCGCCTTGAAGCGGGCGGCCGTCATCGTCGGCGTACGGCGCGAGAACGTGCGCCTGGTCCGCTCCGACGACGACTTCCGCATCGACATGGCCGAGTTGCGCCGTCGCGTGAACGAGGACCGCGCCAACGGGCTGCAGCCGGTGGCGGTGTGCGCCAACGCCGGGACCACCAGCACGGGCGCGGTCGATCCGCTCGCCGCGATGGTGGATTACTGCGCCAGCGAGGGCATCTGGCTGCACGTGGATGCGGCGTATGGTGGATTCTCGCTGGTGACCGAGGAAGGCAAGGAACTGCTGGACGGCATTGAACGGGCGGATTCGGTGGGCATGGACGCGCACAAATGGTTCTTCCAGCCGTATGAGGTGGGTGCGCTCATGGTGAAGGACAGGACGCACCTTGAAAACGCCTTCACGATCGGCAGCGATTACCTTCAGGACACCGTTTGGGGGACGAACCATCCAAATTTCGCGGATCGAGGGCTGCAGCTCAGCCGTTCAGCACGCGCACTGAAGATCTGGATGTCCGTGCACACTTTCGGCATGACAGCCTTTCGCGCAGCGGTGGCCAGAGGCTTTGATCTGACGCGCCGTGCTGAGGAGCTCGTCGAGTCCTCCCCGACGCTGGAGTCGATGGCGCCGGTGACGTTGGGCATCCTGTGTTTTCGGATCAATCCTGGCGGGCACGATGAACGCGCGCTGGAGGGCGCGAATCGCAAGGTGTTGGCGCAGGTGTTCTGGCACGAGTTGGCCTTCCTGTCTTCGACTTCGTTGCGCGGGGTGTTTTCGTTGCGGCTGTGCATACTGAATCACACCACGACATGGGAGGATGTGCGCCGGACGCTGGAATTGGTGGTCCGGCTCGGCAAGGAAGCACTGGCAGCAAGCGAGTCAGAGGGCCGCAACCAGCCAGAGCAGGCGTCGAATGCCACGGGTGGCCACGACGAGCTTGATCCGTGAGCCGATTCCGGGCGAACTCGCGGCCCATGCTCAGGTCTCGGCCGTAGTGGCGCACAGCAACTCGCAATGGACCGTTCCGGACCCGCTGGCGGCCGTTGATGCGCAGATGGCCGACGGGACCGTGATCGTGCTCCGCCGACACGGCAATCCTGCGGGTCCACGCGTTGTCTTAAGCCATGCCAACGGGCTTGCGATGGATGCGTATTATCCATTCTGGTCGCTGCTCACGGATCGGTTCGACGTCGTGGTTTATGACCTACGCAACCACGGCTGGAATTTGGTTGGAGCGCTCGACGCACATGCCATACCCACGTTCGTGGAGGACATGACGTATGTAGCGCGGGCGATTGGGCATCACTTCGGACCGAAACCTGCCATCGGCGTGTTCCATTCGGTCTCGGGACAGACGGCGGTGATCGAGGCATGCTCGGGTGCGGGATCGTTCGCAGCGCTGGTTCTGTTCGATCCGTTCATCTGTCCGCCGGGGTGCCACCAGGGCCATCGGGAACGTCTGAGGAACACCATGGGCCGAATGGTCGATGGGGCGCGGCGGCGCCGCGAGTCGTTCGAGTCGGAGGCGGCGTTCGCGGGGCGGCTGCGCGGGACGCCGGCGTTTGGGCAGCTGCGGCCAGGGGTCGTTGATCTGATGGCGCAGACTGTGCTGCGCGTGGCAAATGGGGGCACAGAATACGTCCTCCGGTGCCCGCGTGAGTATGAAGCGCGAATCGCCGAACAGGGCTATCGGTACGCGGAGTCCGTGCGCATAGACGCGCTCCCGTGCCCCGTGAAGGTGATCGGGAGCGATCCGGTGGCGCCTCACTCGTTCCTGCCAACGGTTGCGATGGACGAGATTATGGCGTTGAACTACGACTTCGTGCCGGAAACGACTCACTTCCTGCAGCTCGAGGAGCCCGAGCAGTGTGTTGGCGCGATGCTGGATTTCGTGGGAAAGGACGCGGAACGGGCGTTTGCGGGATAGCATTGGATTAGGGTGGCCCGGCAGCGGAGAGGCAAGTCGCGCAATTGGATGATGCAAGCCCTAGCTTGCCTGAGCGCGTCGAGCTGCCGATGCCGAAGGAAAGTCCGGCTGGCCGGCTGTTCGGGTTCAGAAACATCTCGGATTCCGTCCCACTCAACGAGTGCGGAGTTTCGCGCCAGCGAAACTCCAACGGACCGGAGGTCCGCCGCGACCGTCAGGTCGCGCGGGCACGGGTTCAGAAACATCTCGGAGTCCGTTCCACTCGACGAGTGCGGAGTTTCGCGCTAGCGAAACTCCATACGCGACCGTCAGGTCGCGCGGGCTGTCTCCACTGGTTCCATGCAAGTAGAATGCCCGCCGAGCCAAGTCGGGAGATAGTGATTCATGAAAGCCCTTAGCTTGCCCCAGAACGGCACGCCGCTGACGCCGAAGGAACACCCCGCCAGCCGCTGGGCTGTCTCCACTTGTTCCATGAAAGCCCTTAGCTTGCCCCAGAACGGCACGCCGTCGACGCCGAAGGGACACCCCGCCAGCCGCTGGGCTGTCTCCACTTGTTCCATGAAAGCCCTTTTCCTGACGTGGCCGTTGGTATTGATGGGTTGCACGGGCGGCGATGATGCAGGAAGCTCCGGCTCGGCCGCGACCGAAGTTCGTGGCGTCACGGACACCGAGATTGTTCTCGGCAGCTACACGGATCTGTCCGGTCCGGTTGCGGTTTGGGGCGTAGGGGGCACCAATGGCGCACGCCTGCGCTTCGACCAAGCCAATGCGGAAGGCGGCGTGCATGGGCGGCTGATCCGATTTGTGGTGGAGGACACGGCCTACCAACTGCCGAAGGCCATTCAGGCTGCCAACAAGCTCATCAACCGGGACAAGGTTCTCGCCATGCTGCTGGCGGTGGGCACGCCCATGAACAACGCCATCATGCCGCAGCAGTTCGAAGCGGGGGTTCCAAACCTCTTCCCCATCAGCGGCGGGCGCCAGATGCTGGAGCCGTTTCACCCGATGAAGTTCACGCAGCGTGGCATCTACTATGACGAGGTTCGCGCCGCGGTGCGCCACTTCGTCGAAAACGAGGGCAAGCAAAGGGTCTGCGTCATTCACCACGATTCCGACTACGGCCAGGAAATCGTGGATGCTGCCGAAGACCAGTTGGCGGCCATGGGCCTGCAAGTGGCCGCCCGAACCGCCCACAAGCCGACGGAGAGCGAGTTCACCGCGGCGGTGCTGCGGCTGCGGGAGGCGGAATGCGACATGGTGGCCATGGCCACCGTGCACCGGGACACCATTCTCGTTCTCGACACCGCGCGCAAGATGGGCTGGGATGGCGGCGCTTGGGTCGGCAACAACGCAGCCTACGGTCAGGTCGTCGCAGAGCACGAGAGCGGCGAGGGCTACTACGCCTTTGTGCACATGGCAAAAATCTACCCGGACGACGAGAAGTCCCCGGCAGTGCAGGCATTTTGGGACCAGTACGTGGCGATGTACGGCGATGAGCCGGGGGTGGCGGCAATGGAAGGCTATCGCGCTGCGGACTTGGCGCTGCTGGCCTTGGAGAACGCCGGACGCGACCTCACGGTGGATACCCTGCTCAAGGGATTGGAGGCGATCACCGACTACACGGACATCTTCGGCTATCGGGTGTCCTTCTCTGCGGAGCGGCACGGCGGGGTGCGGGAAAGCATCCTGTCGCAGGTGCGCAGCGGCCGGTTCGTGGTGCTGGCGGAAGCGGTGTCTTACTGAAGCGTCCGAGTTGAGTGCCGCCGAGCCGAATTGGGAGGCGATCTTAGGTGTCGGCGTTGAAGTGGCTCCTGCTGGCTTGGCCGTTGGCGTTGACGGGCTGCACCGGCGGCGATGACGCGGGGCGTTCCAGCATGGCCGCTGCCGAAGTCCGCGGCGTCACGGATGCCGAGATTGTGCTTGGCAGCTACACGGATCTGTCCGGCCCCACGGCCCTTTGGGGAGTGGGCGCCACCAATGGCGCGCGCCTGCGATTTGATCGGGCAAACGCGGAAGGCGGTGTCCATGGCCGGCTGATCCGCTTTGTGGTGGAGGACATCGCCTACCAGCTGCCGAAGGCCATTCAGGCAGCCAACAAGCTCATCAACCGGGACAACATCTTCGCCATGGTGTTGGCCGTCGGCACGCCGATGAACAACGCCATCATGCCGCAGCAGTTCGAGGCCGGGGTCCCGAACCTCTTCCCCATCAGCGGCGGGCGACAGATGGTGGAGCCGTTCCACCCGATGAAATTCACCCAACGCGGCATCTACTACAACGAGGTTCGCGCCGCGGTGCGCCACTTCGTCGAAAACGAAGGCAAGCGGAACATCTGCATCATCCATCACGACTCGGACTACGGCCAGGAAATCGTGGACGCCGTCGAAGACCAGCTGGCGGCCACGGGCCTGCAAGTGGCCGCCCGCACCGCCCACAAGCCCACGGAAAGCGAGTTCACCGCCGCGGTGCTGCGGCTGCGGGAGGCGCTATGCGACATGGTGGCCATGGCCACTGTGCATCGCGACACCATTCTCGTTCTCGACACGGCCCGCAAGATGGGCTGGGAGGATGTGGCTTGGGTGGGCAACAACGCGGCCTATGGCCAAGTCATTGCCGACCACGAAAGCGGTGAGGGCTACTACGCCTTCACCCACATGGCGAAGATCTATCCGGATGACGACAAGTCGGCTGCCGTGCAGGCGTGGTGGGACCAATACCTGGCCCTCTACGGCAACGAGCCTGGGTTGGCGGCCATGGAAGGCTACCGCGCTGCTGACTTGACGTTGTTGGCGTTGGACAACGCTGGGCGCGAGCTGACGGTCGATGGGCTCCTCAAGGGCGTGGAGGCCATTACGGACTACGAGGACATCTTCGGCTACCGGGTGTCCTTCTCCGCCGAAAAGCACGGCGGCGTGCGAGAGAGCGTACTCTCGCAGGTACGCAACGGCCGGTACGTGGTGCTTGCGGAGGCGGTGAGCTATTGAGCATTTAGCCTGCCTCGGAACGGCACGCCGCTGATGCCGAGGGAACAACCGGCCAGCCGCTGGGCTGTCTCAAATTTGCCAAGTAGGTTGGCGGTCGGCTGCAGCAGCTGTTCGGGTTCAGAAACATCCCGGGATCTGTCGCACTCAACGAGCGCGGAGTTTCGCGCCAGCGAAACTTCATACGCGACCGTCAGGTCGCGCCTGCTTGACATGACGTGGACATTTGGCCCATCTATACGTCATGAGCAAGCTCACCTTGCATGTGGATGGCCACCTGATTCGGGCGGCGAAGGAGGAAGCCTCCGCTCGGCGCACGTCCGTGTCAAAGCTGGTTAGCGACTACTTCAGGGTGCTTGGAGCCAAGGACCCGGAGAAATCCGAGCAGGTGCCCCTTCCACCCATTACCGCTTCCCTGTTGGGCTGCATTCCAGGCGCGGACTCCCATGTGGAAGACCCAGTGCAGGCTTATGTTGGCGATCTATTGACTGTTTTTGGCGTGGCTCCGGTCACCCGGGTGGCCTTGGAGGCAGCGATTGCGAGTCCAATTGAGGATTTTGAGGATGCCGTGCTGCACGAGGCTGCGGTTCGGGCGGGCGCGGATTGCATCGTTACCCGCAACACGGCGGACTTCCGATTGGCCAATTTGCCAGTGTACACGCCTGCCCAAGCGGTGCAGGCAATGGACTGGTGACCACCTTCATGCTTCGATTACACTTCGAGACTATCTGTGGGCGATTGCGGAACATGGTCCCGGTCCGGACGATGGTTAACGATGAGAGGTGACGCTATGAACAATCCCAACAAAAGCCGCCGGACTTTTCTGCAGCACTTGGCGATGGCAGGCGTCGCCAGCCAGACGCTGTTGCGCACCGGCAGCGTGAAGGCGGCTGCTGCGGAAGCGCAAGGCCAATTGGAAGGTGGCCTCGGGTGGCCGGAAATGGCCTACCAAACCTTGGGGCGCACCGGGTTTAAGGGCAGCCGGCTGGTGTTCGGCTGTGGCGCGTCGCTGGGTCGCCGGCCCAGGGACCAGCTGCTTGGCGCGGCCTTGGAGGCGGGGGTCAACGTTTTCGATGTGGGCACGGGGCGCTACTACGGTGATGCGGAGCGCAACATGGCTGGGTTCCTCGCCAAGGCGAGGGATGACATCTTCCTGATCTCCAAGTCCATCGTTTATCTCGACGAGGAAGTCGGCCCCGGCGACTCGATCACGCCAGCTCTCGCTAAGCAGGGCGCCGATGTGTGGCTGGAAGTCCTTGAAGAGAGTCTGCGCGACCTCAAGGTGGACATGATCGACGCTTACTACCAGATGGGCGCCAACAACACCGATCTGATCGGCAGCGAAGAGATGCGCATGGCCTTCGAGCGGGCTCGGGACGCGGGCAAGGTTCGCTTCTGGGGCCTTTCGACCCACCAAAACGCCCAGGCGGTGCTGGAAAAGGCCATTGAGACGGGCTGGTACGACTTGGCCATGATCGCCATCACACCAGCAGGTTGGTACGACTGGGACGGCAAGAGCATCCTGTCCGGTTCGCCGCCGATGACGGGCTTGGCGCCGCTGCTTCGGCGGGCTCGGGAAGCCGGCATCGGGCTGATCGGCATGAAGGCGGCGCACTACATCGCCGGGCGAAACTTCTTGGGGTGGGGAGATGAAGACGCCTTTGACGGCCACTACGACGAGCGGTTCCTGGCGGCCAAGCTGACCGCCTTTCAGCGCAGCTACGCCTACGTGCTCGAGCATGGCCTTGATGCGGTGAACGCAGACATTCAGAACTTTCTGCATCTGCAGGAGAACTTCACCGCCGCCGCCACCTCGCGCCAATACTTCGCCAATACCGCTTGACACGGTTGACGCTTGCGCGCGCTCCACTACCAATGCAGCGCCGGCATCGCCGGCGACATGCACCTCGGCGCTATGGTGGACCTTGGTGTGTCGGAGGCGGCGCTGCGCGCCGGCTTGGCCCGTCTGCCCTGTGCCGCCGAGTTCGACATTGAATTTCGGCGCGCCAGCAAATTCGGCATTTCCGGCACCCAGGCACAGGTCAAGGATCTCGGCCACCAGGGCAGCGACCATCGGCAGCGGCACTACGGCGACATCGTCAAGTTGGTCAAGGCCGCTCGGCTGACCCCCGGCGTGGAAGCCAGGGCGCTGGCCATCTTCGAGCGCATTGCGGTCGCGGAAGCCAAAATTCACGACATTCCCGTCGAGCGGGTCCACTTCCACGAGGTGGGTGCCGTGGATTCCATTGTTGACATCGTCGGCGCCGCCATTTGCCTGGACGCCCTCAATGTCGAGCGGGTGTTTTGCGACCCGGTGGAAGTGGGCAGCGGCTTCGTCGATTGCGCCCACGGCCGACTGCCGGTGCCGGCGCCGGCCACCCAGGAAATTCTGGCTGGCGTACCCTGTTCCTATGGCGGGGTGCGAGGCGAGGCCACCACGCCCACTGGCGCCGCCATCCTAAAGGCATCCGTGGATGAGTTTGCGCCGCCGCAACGCTTCGCGCCGGCGACGGTGGGCTACGGCGTCGGCATGCGGGACTTCGACATTCCCAACGTGTTGCGGATTGTGGTCGGCGAGTGTGGCGCAGGAGCTCAAGCAGCGCCGGTTGCGGCGCACCGCAAAATTGAAGCCAACATCGACGACATGAGCCCGGAAGCCTACGAGCCCCTGATCGATCATCTTTTGGCTGCCGGGGCGAGCGATGTCTACGTCACGCCCATCGTCATGAAGAAGTCCCGTCCGGCGATCAGCCTATCCGTGCTGTGCGAGGCCGGGCGCGTGGATTCGCTGGCGGACATGGTGCTCAATCACTCCACCACCATCGGACTGCGGGTATTGCCCTTCGAGAAACGCGTTCTCCCTCGGCAGGTCAAAACGGTGGAAACCAAATTGGGCCCGGTGGCCGTAAAGGTCGTGACCCAGCCGGACGGCCAGCAGCGCTGGAAGTCGGAGTTTGAGGACGTGCGGCGTTTGGCGGACGCGGCCGGCATCGACTACTTGCAGGCTAAGGCGGCAGTTGACCGGGACGTCGCAGAAGCCTTGGCTGAATAGTCCACCCGATCAGCGTACGGCAACGCCGTGGGTGATGAACGTCATCCACTTTGGTCCGGGTATGTGGCCAGTGCGCTTTTCGGTCACGTCGAAGCCCGCCTCCTGCAGCAGGACGGCTGGTTTTCGGGTGAGATGGCAACCGCCGCCGATGACCTTCCACACGGGTTCGATGGCCCTTTGCCAGCGCCTGACCCGCTCATCCGGGGCTAGGCCATGTTCGACGAAGTAGAATCGGCCACCGGACTTGAGCACCCGACGCATCTCCCCAAGCGCCCGGGACACATTGGGGATGCTGCACAGGGTCCAGGTGCACACGATGCTGTCGAATTGACCGTCGTCGGCGGGAATGTCCTCGCCGGAGGCCTGGATGATGCGCACGTCCGCTTGAATCGCCTGCGCCCGTTGGCGGGCCATGGCCGTGATTTCCGCAGCGGGATCGAGGCCCGTGATGGACTTGGCTTGCTGATAGTGGGGCAGGTTGTGGCCGCTGCCGATGCCTATCTCGAGTACGTTGCCTTCCGCCCTCGGCACGTACTCGGCCCGCAGCTCGGCCATGGGCTCCTGCCCACAGGCAATGTCGATCAGTTTGGGGAGAACGTATTTGGCGTACAGGCCCATGATGGATTCCCTAGTTTTCTTGATCGCGGATTAATGTTGTCACATGAGTCAACTTCTGCGCCCGGCGACTGCCCTCTCGTCGGTCTGAGGCATCGCCTCGTTGGAGTGTTGATCGATGCGTGTCGCCGTTAGGCGACGCGCGATTGAGCGCCGCGGATCAGGCGCCCCGGAAGGGCGCCGGTGGCTTCGCCGTTTTCGAAGGTTGGCTGACCGGCCTTGATGGTCATGCGGTAGCCGTTGGCCTTCTGCACCAGCCGCTTGCCGCCGGCGGGCAGATCGTAGACCATCCTCGGCGGCTGCAGTTGCAGGGCGTCGTAGTCGATCAAATTGAAGTCGGCCTTGTAGCCGGGCGCAACCAGGCCGCGGGCGTTCAATCCGTAAAGTTGAGCCGCGTCCCGGGTGAGCTTGTGGACCACGAACGGCAGCGGCAGGCGCGGCCCGCGCCGCCGGTCGCGGCTGAAGTAGCTGAGCATGTAGGTGGGCACGCCGGCATCGACCAGCACGCCGCAGTGGGCGCCGCCGTCGGAGAGGCCGAAAACGCTCTGCGGATGCTCGATGACCCGCCGTTGGCCCTCCAGATCGCCCTCGTAAACGCCGAACAGAACCAGCAGCGGCACGCCGTCGGCCAAGCAGTCCATGATCACCTCGACCGGGGAGAGGCCTTGGGTCCGGGCCACTGCCGCCACGCTGTCCTCGGGGCCGGGTTCATAGGTCAGGGCGGCATCTAGGATGTAGATGTGCTCATGGTCGTTCATGAAGTGCACGGCGTCGGGGTTGCGCGGCAGGATGGGCGGTTCGCTCAACACCCGTTCACGGAACTCCGCATCCTTCAGGCGGGCCTTGCGTTCGGCTAGGGGCCGCTCGTGGATTTCCCGATAAGCCGGGAATTGGCGCATGGGGTTGATGGTGCCTTCCAGCGTCATCAGGATCGAGGCCGGCCGGGCGCCGACTTGGGGCCGCAACTTGAACCCTTCCGTGTGCAGCTTCTCCGCCAACTTCCAGACCGGCCCCAGGACGGATCCCAAACCGGCGGCGACCAAGGGCGTCACGGTGCAGCCGGTGGTGCGGGTGATGTGCTCGATCCAAGCCAGCTCCTCGGGGTCGTTCAAGCTGTCGGAAACGAATTCCATGGTGCCAAAGCCGAGGCCGGCGAAGGCGCTGCCGATGGTGCGCATCTCCTCCCCCGAGGCCCGGGTTCCGGGCACCAGGTTGCCTGCCTTGTCGATGTGCCCGTAGAAGCGGGAGGTGGTGAAGCCGAGGGCGCCGGCCTCCAGGGCACTGCGGGTGATGCGGCGCATCTCGGCCATGTCCTGCGCCGTGGCGTCGTCGTAGCAGCGCTCACCCATGACGTAGTGGCGGATGGCGACATGGGGCGCTTGGGTTCCGACGTCCACCGCATAGGGGGTGTCGATGTGGTCGAGGTACTCGGAGAAGGACTCCCAGCCCCAAGGGATGCCGTCGTGCAGCGCCGTGCCGGGGATGTCCTCGACGCTCTCCATCAGTTCGATCAGCTCGCCTTCGCTGCCCGGCCGCACCGGGGCGAAGCCGACGCCGCAATTGCCCATCACGATGGAAGTGACCCCGTGCCAGCAGCTTGGCGTCACCTGCTTGTCCCAACAGACCTGGCCGTCGTAGTGGGTGTGGATGTCGACGAAGCCGGGCGTCAGCAGGTCGCCTTGGGCGTCGATGATTCGCTTGGCCTTGGCCGGACTGCCGCGGGCCGCTGTGACTTCGGTGATTGTGCCGCGGTCGGCGACCACATCGGCGCAGACCGCCTCGGCGCCAGAGCCGTCGATGAGGGTGGCGTTCTTGATGATGAGATCGTGCATGGGCCTGGAGGTTCCTGGATTGGCGGAATTTGAATGCGCGATGCTAGCGAAATGTAAACTGCGGCGTTCGCTTTTCAACGAAAGCGCTGATGGCTTCCTTGGCGTCTTCGCTCTGCCCCGAGAGAATCAGGTGCTGGGCTTCCAAGGCCAATGACTCGCGCAGCCCCTGCAGCGCCCCGCGATTGAGGTTGCGCTTCATCAGCCGCAGGGCGGTGGCCGGGCCGTTGGCGATCTTGCTGGCGTAGGCATGGGCGTCTTCGCGGAAACTCGCGGCGGGAAACACTTTGTTGACCAACCCCAGACGCGAGCCCTCGTCGGCGCTGATCCGTTCGGAGAGGAACATCAGTTCCTTGGCCTTGGCTTGGCCGACCAAGCGGTTGAGGAACCAACTCGATCCGTAGTCGCCGGACAGTCGGATGTTGACGAAGCCGGTGACCAGGAAGGCGGTGTCGGCTGCTAGCCGCAGGTCGCAGGCCAGCGCGATGGACAGCCCGGCTCCGGCTGCTGGGCCGGGCAGTGCCGCGATGGTGGGCTTGGCCAATTCATAGAGGCGCAGAGTCAGCGCTTCCTGCTTGCGCGTCAGTTCCGCGACCCGCTCATCCGGAGTGCGTTTGACGGTGGGCGTCGTGCCGCCCATTTCGGTGACGTCGCCGCCGGCGCAGAATGCCGTGCCAGCCCCGGTGATGAGGACGCAGCCAACCGCCGGGTCGGCTTCGACCCGCAGCAGCACTTCGCGCAGCGCGGGCGTCAGGATGTCGCCGAGCGCGTTGCGCTTCTCCGGTTTGTTGAGCGTCACCGTAGCCACCCGGTCGCGCAATTCGCAAAGCAGTTCGTTGGTGCCCGTGTCGATCCGCATTTCAATCTGGCCTTGTGGTTATGGGTTCAAAGGCGAGTCCGCAAAGGGGTTGACCGCACGTACCGCGCCATAATCCTGTCCGGGGTTCAGATCCTCAGTGTAGATCGCTTCACAGCCCAAAACCCTTGCTGCGGCAATGATGGCCCCATCCCAATAGGAAATCTGAAAGCGGTGGCTGATCTCCACGGCGTCGAGAAACACATCGGTGGTCATGGCCTGAATCCGAAACAGCACAATGGGCTCCAGGAAGCGCAATGCCCTGTCGCTCGAAAGGCGCCTGGTTCGTGTGGGACGGGTGGCTTGGACGTAAAACTCCTGCAGCACCTGAACTGATACGGCGAGAGCAGGCTCTTTCAGAAGCTCTCGAGCCCGTTTCCGCTTCCGGGCTTCCGCCGGCTCCTCACTGACGGCGTAGAGCAGCACATTGGTGTCAACAAAGCGCATGATGAATGGCGCAGCACTCAGCAACTCCCACTGCGGTGGCGGCGTTTGGCGGTCGCTTCGGACCGCATCGCTGCGCGGTTGTGCAACGCATCCCTAGGCAGGTTCTCGGACATGCGCAATCCAAGGCCTTGAGCATCGAAGTCCGCAAACACTTCCCTCAATTGCCTGCAGCGTCGCTGATAGGGCGTCTCCCCAAGCTCCGCGCCGCCTTTGGGCTTCCCGTCGCGATTGGCCGCGAGACTGTTGAGATAGACACGCACCAAAGCGGAAACGGAAGTGCCCAGCTCAGCCGCCCGAATCCGGGAGAGGCGGTGGCACTCATCATCGACCGATACGGTGATGTTCTTCACGATCACAGTCTCACAGGTTCTGTGCAAAGAAGCATAAGCAGAAGCTGGCGCTTCGTCAACGCCGTCCATGAATGATGCTCTGACTTCATCCAAACCAAAGCCGCCGCACCTCATCGTCGAATTGCGTGGCGATGCGGCGTTGGGCATCGAGCAGCAGCACGGGGCGGTCGGTGAGATTGTGGGCCGGCCACTCGGGTTCGCCGCTTGCGCTCGGCGTTCCCGTGCGGGCGAAGTTGGCCCAGTAGGCGCGCATGGCGGGGCCGAGGTCCATTGGCGCGCCGCTGCCGGCGAATCGCTTCATGGCCGGCAGGTGATCGATCCAGTCCCAGAGGAAGGGCAGTTCGATGGCGTGAGTGGCGCGCAGGCCGGAGACGTCGCTTTCCCAAGTGCACATCCAGTTCCAGCAAACTGCGCCCGCACCGGCGGCGGCGTCCAGGATGCGGAGCATGGAATTGCGGAACATGGTGTCGGCGAGGGCGTAAACCAGCTTGCGGGTTGGCGTCGCGCCCGGCGCAAAGCGCTCATAGACGGCCAGTGCCTTCTGGCCATCGACCCCGGCGGCCTCGAACAGCGCGGCGGCGCTGGCCCGGTCGTGTTCCTGAAAGCCTACCGTGGTCGGAAACAGCGTGCCTTCGTGGCGGCAGCCGCCGCCAAGGAAGGGCACGTTGGCCTTGCCCTTGGCGGCGACGGTCTCGGCGACCGGTGCTGGAATCAGGTCGCCGTCGATGGCGGGTGAGAAGGCCACGTTGTTCGGTGTGCGCAGGCCGAGGCTGGGCTTGAACGCGTTTGGATCGCTCATGTCGGGCAGCGCCAGCGCGGCGAGCGCGTCGCTGGGCGCGTTTTGCAAGGTGTCCAGTCCGTTGCGTTCCGGGTCGCCGCCGAGGCGGCGGATGCACTGATTGGTGAAGTCAATGTGTCCCTGGCCCACGGGAATTAGATCCACGTGGGGGCTGTGGACGATGGCCTTGTGGAACAGCCCCTCCGCGCGGGGGCAGCCGAGCAACATGGCGGTGGCGGTGCCGCCCGCGGACTCCCCGAATATCAGCACGTTGTTGGGGTCGCCGCCAAACGCGGCGATGTTGTCGCGATTCCACTCCAAGGCGCAGATTTGGTCGAGTATGCCGTTGTTGACCGAAGTGTCGAGCGCGGGGTCGAGATGCCCGACGTGCATGAAACCGGGGGCGCCCATTCGGTAGTTGACGGTGACTACCACCACGTCGTGCTCGCGCACGAAGGCCGCGCCGTCATACACCCGGCCGGAACCGACAATGTAGCCGCCGCCGTGAATCCAGAACAGCACCGGACGAAGCCCGTTGTCTGCCGCTGGGGTGTAAACGTTCACGAACAGGCAGTCCTCGTCCGTGGGCTCCACCGGAAGCTGAAGTTCCGAACCCAATGCGGTGAAGTCCGGCTGCGGCGCGGAGCAGCCAAATTCGGTGGCGTCGTAAACGCCGGACCAAGGCGCCACCGGAACCGGAGCGCGATAGCGCATCTCGCCGAGCGGCGCTTGGGCGTAGCGTAGGCCGCGAAAAGCCAGGTAGCCGTCTTCAATTCCGCCTCGAACGGCGCCCAAGGGCGTATCAATAGTGGTCATGGAGCGTTCGGGTCCTCGGTTTGTATGGTCACCAGCAGTTGGCCGTTTTCCACTTGGTCGCCAGCCGTGACGTGCAGTGTCTCCACCGTGCCATCCCTCGGCGCGGTGATGCGGTGCTCCATCTTCATCGCTTCGAGAATCAGCAGCAGTTGGCCCTTCTGGACCGCATCGCCCGCGGCGACCGCAGTGGAGAGCACCGACCCTGGCATGGGCGCGGCCAAGCCGCCGCTTTGATCCTCCCCGGCTGGGTCTGGGTAGCGCGGCAACTGCGTCACTGACAAGCCCCCGGAACGGCCTTGCACGAACCACTCGTTGGCTTGGGGCTGGACATCGAACCTGAGGCGTTTGCCGTCGATGGCCGCGTCCACGTGCCCGTCGCCGCAAGCGTGGGCTTCGACCAGCATTTCCCCGCCGCCGTCGGCGGTCATGCGGAACCTGCCGTCGCGGCGGCACTGGTACTTGAGGTGCAGCGTCCCGCCGTCGATATCGAAGTCGAGCTTTTGCCAGGGCATGGTGGAGTTGCGCCAGCCGCTCGGCACCCGGCGGTTGATGCGCGCGCGGTTGCGGCGGCGCGCCTGGCCTTCCAATGCCACTGCCACCGCCGCCTCAATTCTCTCAGTGTCCGAGATTGTCCGGCGGCGCGGCGGATTGACCCGCTCGATGAAGTCGGTGGTGGTGTCGCCGGCCAGGAACTCCGGGGTGCGCAGGGTGGCAACCAAAAAGTCCCGGTTGGTGGTCAGGCCGTGAATCCCGGTGGCCTCCAAGGCTCGGGCCAGCCGCCCGGCTGCTTCCCGGCGGGTGGGGCCATGGGCGGTGACCTTGGCGATCATCGGGTCGAATTCGATGCTGATCTCGCTGCCGGACTCCACCCCGGAGTCGTAGCGGGCCTGGCCCGTTTCCGCAGGCCGCCAGATGGCCACCGTGCCCGGCGCGGGCAGAAAGTTGCGCTCCGGGTTTTCGGCGTAGAGGCGGGCTTCGATGGCCCAGCCGTTGATGGCAAGGTCGGCCTGAGTGAACGACAATGGCTCCCCTTCGGCGATACGGATCTGTTCGCGCACCAGATCCTGGCCGATGATCTCCTCGGTGACCGGGTGCTCCACCTGCAGCCTGGCGTTGACCTCCAGGAAGAAGAAGTCATCGTCCTGCACCAGAAATTCCACGGTGCCGGCGGACGAGTAGCCGAGCTTGGTGGCGGCGGCGACGGCAGCTTCCCCCAAGCGCTGCCGCAGCGTTGGTGTGACCGCAGGAGAGGGTGCCTCCTCGATCACCTTCTGGTGGCGGCGCTGAATGGAGCATTCGCGTTCAAAGCAGTGGACCAGATTGCCGTGCCGGTCGCCGAGAATCTGCATCTCCACATGGCGGGCGTGATCCAGCCACTTTTCCAGAAAGAGCGTGTCATCGCCAAAGGCGGCGCCCGACTCGCGCCGTGCTCCGGCGATGGCGGCTTGGAGGCCGGACTCATCGGCCACCACACGCATTCCGCGTCCGCCGCCGCCCGCAGCAGCCTTCACCAACACCGGATAACCGATTTGCCGAGCGGCTTCGGCGGGTTCGGTGGCATCGGTGATCTCGATGGCGTTCAGCGTTGGCACGCCCGCCTCCTGCATCAGCGCCTTGGCCGACAGTTTGTCGCCCATCAGCCCGATGACTTCCGGGGCGGGACCCAACCATTTCAGCCCGGCGTCGATCACCGCTTGGGCGAAGCCTTGGTTTTCCGACAGAAAGCCGTAGCCCGGATGCACGGCGTCGGCACCGGAGCGACGGCAGGCGTCGATGACCTTTCCGACATTCAGATAGGTCTGCCGGGCGGTGCGTCCGTTCAGGGCGATGGCGCTGCCTGCCTCCCGCACGAAAGGCGCATTGGCGTCGCCGTCGGCGTAAACGGCCACGGTGTCGATGCCCATGTTGTGGGCGGTGCCCAGGATGCGGCGGGCGATCTCGCCGCGGTTGGCAATGAGCAGCCTGCTGATCGGCTCGATTTTCACATCCGCCATGTGCCGAACTCCTTGGTGCCTTCGACCTTGTTGTTATAGGCAGCCGACAGCGACAGGGCGATGACGATGCGCGTGTCGCGGGGATCGATCATGCCGTCGTCGGAGACCCGGGAGGTGGCGAACAAGCCCTTGGAGCGCTCTTCCGCCCAGTGCTCGGCGATGGCCGCCCGCTTGGCGTCAGCTTCCTCGTCAAACTCGGCGCCCCGGCGCTTGGCGGCGGCGCGCCCGACGATGCTCATGACGCCTGCCATCTGCTTCGGCCCCATGACGGCGATCTTGGCGAAGGGCCAGATGTAGGTGAAGCGTGGCCCGTAGGCGCGCCCGCTCATGCCGTAGTTGCCTGCCCCATAGGAGGAGGCGGTGATGATCGTGATGTGCGGCACCGTGGAGTTGGACACGGCGTTGATCATCTTCGAACCGTTCTTGGTGATGCCGCCCTGCTCGAAGTCGGTGCCGACGATGTAGCCGGTGATGTTGTGCAGGAACAGCAGCGGCACGTCGATCTGGTTGCACAGTTGAATGAACTGGGCGGCCTTCTCCGCCGACTCCGAGAACAAGGCGCCGTTGTTGCCCAAAATGCCGACGGGATAGCCATGCACCCGCGCCCAGCCGCAGACCAGGGTGGGTCCGTAGAGCGGCTTGAACTCCTCGAAGTAGGAGGCATCGACGATGCGCGCGATGACCTCGCGCATGTCAAAGGGTGAGCGCAGATCCGTGGAGACCAAGCCAAGGAGGTCTTCCGGGTCATGCTTGGGCTCCTCGAAGTCGGCCGCGGGCTCCGGCCCCAGCTTGCGCCAGTTGAGGTGGGCCACCACTTCCCGGCACATGCGGATGCCGTCCATTTCGTCGCGGGCCAGGTAGTCGCCCAAGCCGGAAGTGCGGGTGTGCATGTCGGCGCCGCCCAGGCTTTCCTCGTCGGCGTCCTCGCCGGTGGCCATCTTCACCAACGGCGGGCCGCCGAGAAACACCCGGGACTGGTTCTTGATGAAGATGTTGTAGTCGCTCATGCCGGGTTGGTAGGCGCCGCCAGCGGTGGATGCGCCGAACACTAGCGAGATGGTGGGGATGCGCATCTTCGAAAGTTCGGTGATTTCGTAGAACAGGCGCCCGGACTCGGCGAAGTGATCGATCTCCCGCTGAATGGCCGCTTCCGGGTCGCCGCCGCCCTGGCCGCGCAAGTCAGCGCCGGCCGACTCAACGAATTGCACGTAAGGCATGCGGTTCTCGCGGGCGATTTGCAGTCCCCGCATCAGCTTTTTGGCATTGAAGGCGTTGAACGCGCCGGCCCTTACCGATGGATCGTGGCCAAGGATGACGCATTCGACGTCCTCGATGACGCCGACGCCGACCACGAATCCGGAGCCGATGGCGAACGGCGAACGCCAGGCCGCCAGCGGGCTGATCTCCAGAAAGGGCGAATCCCGGTCGAGGACTGCGGCAATGCGCTCGCGGATGGGCATCTTGCCCCGCGAGGCGAGCCTAGACATGGCCTCGGGACCGCCGCCCTCGGCGGCCTCGTCGAGCAGCGCCTGGATTTCTTCGAGCGCCTTGCGCATCTCAGCCGCGTTCTGCTGAAAGGCCGCATCGCGGGTGTCCAGCCTTGTCTCCAACACCGGCATGCACTTCCTCCCCTTGAAAATCCGTTCTTTTGCTTTGTGCCTAAATTAACAGATATTGCGCCAATCAATAAGATTGCCGACCCTTGACGTATCAGCGAATTCGCTGGCGGGCCCCCGGCCGCGCATCTGCGCACTTGAGGGCGCGCCGACCGGCACAATTTGGGATGGGCAGAACACTAGGGAGCCTCTGATTAAGTCCCGAAAGCCCAGAGGAGCCTGGCGGGCGTGATGGTGCAAGGCCGCCTTCGGCCAGCCGAAGGCGGCGGTGAAGCCGTGTGGCAGGCCCCCCCACAACGTTTGGCGAGGGGCGGGGCCCTCGCGCTCCCCGGCTGAGTCCTCCTTCATGCGAGGGGCGGGGCC
>JAQAJJ010000032.1:6667-57796 GCA_028278675.1 Candidatus Azophilus lithoversatilis | reverse complement strand
TCCGAAAGCACAGCCTTTGAAATCCCCGCTTCGTCCATCAATCCTACAAGTGCATCGGTGTCCTGGTACGCTGCTGAGCTTGCTGCAAGGTTCGGAAATCGCTTGTTTAAAGCTGCTGCGACGCCTTCATCCCATGGGGGTTGAAACCGAGGGCTCATTGCGTTGACCCAACCGTCCATAATTTCCATGCTTCCTCCCTCTTGATTCGTGTTTAGCGCTCTGGAAACCTCAAGAGCCGGCCGTCAGGCACAACGTGAAGCGCAAGCGCAAGTCTGCAGAAAGAGTCTTGGATCGCCACCGTGTTTATAAAATCGACATAACCAGCATCACTCCAGCCCATGATCGACCGCGCCATCTCCACGTCTTCTGCTTTGGTGCGATACGCATTGCAAACCAGCCTTTTCGTTAACGCGGACACTACGCTATCTTGTTCGGAAAGAGCGTCGCGTTTGTGTCCTGTTGTTACCGCGAGCAGCAGTGCGGATCCTTGGTCCACATCAATGAGGTTCTGCTCTGTAGTCGCAGAGAAGTAAGCACACTGATGAAATCGAGTCACCAGGTAACGGGCGATTGAGTGATGGCGTGGATGAAACTCGGACGTTTGAGGCTTGTCCAATACACTCAATGCGTAAAGGTGTCGCTCAATATATTCTGGAGAATGGCAGGTAACATTTAGCAGGTTTGGAAGCCATCCGAGTTCTTTGCGCACCAGGTCCAAGCACGCCGTTTCGCAAGTGCGATCGTCGCTTAGAAAACTTATGAGTTCGTTCGAATCATTTTGCAGCGATGCCGAGACCTCACTTTCTGGAGAGCACGTCAGTTTATCGTCCGCTCCGTCAACAAAAGGGTCCAAATCGACAAACTTTTTGACGGGCAATAAGAACCCATCAATCACTGCCTCGACGCCGGCAGCTGAACATGCCATGGCAAAATGGGCTTGAACCGCAGCGGTTTGAGTCACTCTAACGATTTCTCTCGTGCTGAGTCCTGCTTTTCCGAGTTCCGCAAAGTCTTTCTTACTTATGACTTTGGGATTCTGAGCAATTCTCTTAGCCCATCTCATAATCGCTGAGTATCGAGCATCGTCCACGAGCCCTGCGAGATCATCTTCCGGTGCCCGCAGTCGTTCGCAGATGCCAAATAACTCCTCAGCTGTCAGGCGAGGAAACAGCATTTGGCACATCACTATCGTTGGCCAGTACGCCGACATTGCACCTGCGCAGGCCAAGTTGGTAAGGAGCGGTGTGTAATCTTGAGCGCCATCATCGGGCGCTGGGTTATCTGAATCGCGATGGCTAAATGCTCTGGCGTCCAACAGTTTTAGCCTGAAATAGACAGGCACAATAGTGTGCGGCCAGTATGTGGCCACGGGACGCTCAACGGACTGGCCAAAGTTCGTTGAATACAGATCCAATAGAGCGGCATAGTCCCGCGCATACCCAGAGCCCGCTTTTGGGTGAAAGTTTGGGGTTAGGTACAAATGCACCTCGCACGAATAAGTTGAATGGGGAAACTATTTCAAGTTGGACTTGGTGTCAATATGAATGAGTGTATAATCTGGATTGTGATGAAAGCTACCGATGAAAACTAACGCTGAGCGAAGAGCCGAAATAGGTGTTGAAAGGCGATGCAAAACGCTCGCTCGAATTCTTGGGGCCGTCATTCAGGTTCTTGAAGACAAACCGTTCAAAGATGCGAGCATTGAAGATTTCATAGAATCAGCAGACGTATCGAGAGGCACCTTTTACAACTATTTCGAGAACAAGGCTGAAGTTGCGCTTGCGGTCGCGACGATCTTGAATCAAGTGGTTGAGGATTCCATAGCATCGCTCGAAGGAAACACAGATACGCTAGAACGTTTCGCTACCGGCTTGGTGATGTACCTTAAGTTTGCTGATCTGGCGCCGAACGTTGCAGAAGTGATGTTCCATGAATATCTTTCGAGATATCCGCAACATCCGACGTTTGTTGATAGTGCTGCGCGCCGATACAACACCACGGTTCAAGATGGATTGGAAAAAGGTGTGTTTGAGGTGAGTGATTTAAGCGTTGCCCAAGACGTAGTTTCCGGCGCCTTAGCGTTCTTGGTCTCCCGCGTAAGCTCCTCACCCAAGCGCCAACGAAGCGATCTGATCGTTGCGGGGGTTACCCACCTGTTAATGGCGCTCGGCGTGAGCAAGGCTCAAGCATATAGAACCGCAATGAAATCGAGCCTGGTCAACGTGCACTTTGATGAACAAAAAATCCTGTTTGCGTGTCAGCGGGTTGCTGCTGACATGGTTCGCGTCGAAACTTCCTAAGGGCTGCTACCGGCGAGCGTCAATAAAGGATGCTGTCTTTGGTAATGTCGGTTCACTGGCAGCCTTTAGGGTTGGTCAAGAAGACGGTGAGTTCTTGGCCCAGCAATTCGCTCCGGTATTTGACGCCGGAGACCTAACCCGAATCCCAAACTACACCGCCTGTCTGCGAGTGTTGGCTAACGGCACGCCAAGCAGACCATTCAGCCTAGCAGCCTCACCGCCGCCGGAAAATGTTTCAATTGAGCGTGTCAATTGAGCGGGCAGAGGCAATAAAGGCCGTCAGTCAGGCTGATTTCAGCCGACCAAAAGCCGAGGTGGAAAGCGAAATCGCCGCCCGCTACGCAAGCTAATGATTATTGGGAATAGGTGGGTGAGACACAGTCGCGCCCACACTGTGGTAAAAATAAAAAAAGAGGGCTAGCCGTGTGGATGGTGGGATGGCATTATTGTGTGTGATACCCCTTGCTGGTCAGATGACACCTCCCCCTGGCTGAGATATTCACTAAATGAGTCCGCAAATTGTTCCATGGTTTGGCCAAAGGAATAGTTGAAGATCTCATTCAGTTTATCGTACCGATGAGGAGGAACAAAGAACTCGTCTCTGAACTCTATCAACTCAGGAGTTCTAGTGGCGGTCAAATCCAGCAATTCCCGAGCTGCCTCATCGTTAATGTACCTACCGAGCCGCCAATAGAACTCCTCCAGACTGTTCAGGCCAGCCATCTCAAGCAACATCACACCAGCCAGACTAATGGCTGTGTACTTGCTTCTCGGCGCGTCCCGATAACCATCAAGGCTGTTTAGAGCCAACAGATCAAAATCCGCCGGCATCCTTTCTCGGTACACAGACTTCAACCACTCCAGATCTACGGTAAAGTCGTTCCTTACCAGCAGAGCCCAGACGTTAGCCGATCCCTCTACTAACCACCTAGGACCGATAATCGGCATCCGACCGCCACCACAACAGAAGGTACGAAGATGATAGGACTGCACATTAGCATGCCACCATTCGTGGTAAGCAATTTGCTCTCTACCAGCCTCTGATTCAAGCGACCAGCCGCAACCAGAAACAAATATGGCAGTAAAGCCGGCCATAGCAGCAGGTGAACAAGCATCAAAAGTTGCTCGTACACCTGCCCGAGCACCTTCCTCTACCTTGTATGCCTCCAGGTACCTATCGGTCAGCCACTCTGCATCATTCCCAATGAACACATCAGCTCCGGGGGGAGTAATGCCCAAGCGTTTCCTGGCGTAGTCACGAGAGAGATCCAGAGAGTCCTGTAACTGATCCAAGACCTCGGCGCTGACAGACCCATCACTAACGACCCTATCGGACTTGTGTACCGGTAGATGCTTATGCAACTCCCGGCCCAACAAGGCCTTAGGGTTGCTCCTTTAACTACGAACCCGACTAGGAGACCCGCCCTCCCAACAGCGCGGAAATAGTCCTCGGTGTCCCTAAGACGAGCAGAGTCATCAGTGGTTGCTCCTTTAACTACCATCCGGACCTGGAGACCCGCCCTCTCAACAGCTCGGAAATAGCCCTCGATGTCCCTAAGACGAGCAGAGTCATCCGGCCGATCGTGGACAATCAGGATTGGCACATCTGGTAGCTCAGCAATCCGTTCAAGCGGGCTGCGAGCAAAGTCATAGGGGCATAACTCATAGGGTGAGGCCAGACCGATGGTCCGCACCAGATGAGGTAATTCCCCGGCCAAAATTAAGGCAATCTGACCGCCGCCACCGTGACCATAGAAATTGAATTGATCAACACCTATATCATACAGGTATTCAACGAAAGCTCGTTGCAAATCAAATTCATCTTCCATGCGCCAATGTCCGTAGCTTGAACCATGTGGTCTATAGGGGACAATCAGGTAGCCATCTTCCGGCACCACTAGCCGAGCCTGGGCCAGCACTCTATCCAGAGCGTCTTCACCGCTAGGATTATCATCGTGCCAGAACAGGGCGGCCACAGTTACATCATCATCCAGGATATCCTTTGACACGAAGGCCAAGAATTCGTCACCTGGAACTGACTCAGAAGTGGAGAAACTGACCAGGTGGAAATCTTCTGACCCGGACCAATTTTCCACAATAGCGTGACCGGTGATGGTTTGTCCCTGGTCAGCTGTCTCCTGTGCTAAGGCTGAAGTGAATCCTGAGATTCCCATCAGACCAAACAAACAAGCAATTATTGCAGTCTTCACTGCAACCTCCTTTGTTTCAATTTAAAAAGGCATCGATTTCTTATAATAGGCGTTGTGCCAGCGGCCAGGTAATCAAGATGCCGAAGTTTGTCGAGCGCGATCCCTCGCAACTGTATCTGCTGCCTCCAGACATTCGCGACTGGGTGCAGGAAGACGATCTGGCGCATTACCTGCAGGAACGCTTCGCCCACCGCCTCGATGTTCCGCCGCCGAAACGCGCGGATCGTGTCGTGGTCCGGATGGCAGTCCGCCGCCACATGGCGAACGCCCAAGTCCCGGTAGGTCGCGCGCTCGATCCGGCGCGAACCGAAGATCCCGTTGGCATGGCAGTAGATCAGCAGCGCCAGCATCATCCGCGGGTGGTGCTGCGCCGAACCCGTGCCTCGCTCGTTCACCTGGAACGAACTCATCGGAACCCGCTCCACGGCCTCCAGCACATATATTACAAGCCGATAATCAAATGTACACTCGCGTTTCGGGAAGAAGTGCATGCATGCCTAACTAGCTGTATCGTCTCGCGGGTCAGGCCTTGACGGCCCAAGCTCGACCCTGCCCCGCCATCGGGGTCGGCGGCGGTCTCGTCGAGCAATTCGGGGTGCGCGTCGGGCCACGCGAACACCCATTCCAGTTCGTCGGCGACGGGTAAGCCACACGAAACGCCGATTTGTTCAACCAAATCAATCCGTTATGAGCTTACGGACAGGAACCAACTAGAAGTTCACGCTGAAGGTAGCGCCGATACGGCGCGTGTACGTGTACTCCAGGTTATAGCCGTATCCGAGACCGAACCCGGGCGCGATCACGACATCGGACGGATAGAATTCATCGGTCGCGTTTTTCACCCAGAACTGTGCGCTGTAGTGGCCGTCGTCAGACTCAACCCCGACTGCCAGATCCAATAGCCCGTAGGAGCCGACCTCTGCGGCCGGGTTGTTGTTGGTGGCGTACATCGTGTCGTCCTGCCAGTACCACAGGGCCTGTGCGTAGAGATTGAAAGGCAAGGAGTCTACGGGTAAGTCATATCGGCCGAACAGGCTGTAGCTGAGGTCCGGGGAGTACGGCATGTCGGCGCCGGAAAGATCCTGGGTATCGTTCACGCAGCCTTGCGCCGCCGTTTGACCGCCATAGCACTGCGCGCCCTCATAGTCCTCAAAGGTGGCATCGACCACCGCCACGTTCAACGCCAGCAGCAGGTTGTCGGTCGGAACCGCCGTCAGCTCGAGCTCCAACCCTTGCGTTTGCAGTTCGCCGGCGTTGTCGAGAAAGAACGCTGGCGACAGGCCCCGGACCACAGACAGAGACGCCTGGAAGTCCTCGAACTCGGTGTAAAACGCCGAGGCATTCAACTGCAGGCGACCATCGTACCAGGTGGACTTGATGCCAACTTCAAAGTTGGTCGGGATCTCCGGGTCGACAATGGCGTTCGGCGCGATGGGTGCCGAAGAGAGCATGTTCATGCCCGGGCCCTTGTAGCCCCGCGCAACGCTGGCGAACAGCATCGCGTCTTCGGCCACATCCAATTCACCAATGATGCGCCAGGAAAAGTTCGTTTCGCTCTCGGAGTCCACGATGGTGCCTGGCGTAGCTTCCGGTATCGAAGGCAGTCCGGTGACGGGGTCTGGAAATATAAACCCAACCGTCTGATCCAGATCGACCTCTTCGTCGGTGTAGCGTCCGCCAAACGAAAGCCTGACGGTATCCGAGACGTTCCAAGTCGCCTGACCAAAGACGGAGTGACTCTCATTATCGCCTGATGCGACGATATTGAGATTCCGCACGACCGGGAACCCGGCAAAGGCGTTGAGATCGATAGTGCGATTGAACGTTCGATCCAATTCATTCTTGTAGTAGTAGTAGCCGGCCACCCAGGACACCGGCTGATCCAGGGGCGACTCGATGCGTAGCTCCTGGGTAAACTGCTCGCGCTCGCCATCGCTCAGGTTCATGGGTATCAGGTTGACTGGCAGCGCAAAACCGCGCGCATTACCGATGATGTGCGCATCGGTAAATGAGGTTATGGACACGAGTGAGTAATCACCGAGCGCATAGTCGATCTTCAAGCTGAAGATATCCTGATCCGTCTTAGCCTCACTCTCGATGGGCGCAAAGAGCTCATCGTTCTTGCTGCCAGAGGGCAAACTGCCGCCGAGCGCTGCCGCAAGCGCCGGGTAGAACGCGCTAAACGGCGGGCTGTAGGTTTCGGCGATGATCGCACCGGCACTGATATTTCCTTTCTCCAGGCGCTTGTAACCGAGCAATACATCGAGGTTGTCGTTCGGCCGGAACAATACCTTCAGGGCAAGGGCCTGCTCATCTTTGTCGTTGTAGTCATCGACCGCGGGGTTCGTGCTCTTAATGAACGCATCCCGGGTCGTTGAAGACACACTGAGCCGGGCAAGCAGCGCATCGGTGATGGCACCTGAAACGTAGCCGCGATACTTCTGCTCATTTTCCTCGCCAAAGCCAACACTGATGCCCCCTTCGAATTCTTCCGTCGGGTCATTAGTGATGATGTTGACCAATCCTGCGGAAGAGTTTTTTCCAAACAACATGCCTTGAGGGCCGCGCAGCACCTCGACCCTCTGTACGTCGTTCATGTCCAGGAAACTGGTGGCGAGGCTGTCGGAAACGACACCGTCGACCATCATGCCCACCGACTGCTCAACGCCCCGTGAGAACGAAACGGTACCTACGCCGCGAATCTGCAACGACCGTCCGTTATCGGTTGAACCGTCCTTGTAGGTAAGCCCCGGCAGAATCTTGGTCAGCTCCGCAATTTCATTCTTGTTCAGCGCCGCGAGGCGCTCGCCGCTTACGGCCGTTACGGATAGCGGTACGTCCTGCAGACTTTGTTCCCGTTTCTGGGCGGTAACGATAATCTCTTCGATCGCCGCGTCTGCGAAAACGGTGCTCGGCAGCGGAACCAACAGTACGGTCAGCATCAGCGGCGATAGATATCGAGTCGTGTTGATCATGACGTTCTCCTCAACGTACGTTGTTTCAGGTGGTCTAGTGTCCTGTCCCGCAAATAAGTGTGATTATTCGTGGCCGTTTCGGCTTGTGTGGAGCCCGCCACACGGCGTTGTCGCGCCTTGCCGGGAACCCAAACGGCCTAGCGACTAAAACCCACTTATTTGCGGGACAGGACACTAGCTGGACATGCCGGCTACCATGAATTCCGCAAGCTGCGATGGCAGTTTGCCCACCTCTTCGATTTCGATTCCCAAAAGCAGATCGCCCCTAAGCACCACTTCCTTCTGGACGGCGCGCAGGCCCGTGACGGCTTTAATGACTTGCGATGTGGTCAGGTCGTCGCGCAGGCTACCGTCGGCCTGCCCTTGTGCAATGAGAGCCTGCAGGGCAGGAGGCGGGTTGAGGCCTTGCTCAGCGAAACGTTCGCGAAAATCCGGTGGCGCGCGATGACTTGTGAAGTACGCATCGAATTCAGCGAGGAAGCGGCCATCTGCGCTGCCGACCAAGCGCACCGCATCCTCGATCAAGAACGCCTTGAGTCGCTCCAAACCGGATCGATTCGTTTGCTGAAGCAGGGCATCTAAGCGTTCGGACGCCGACCTTGCCTGAGCGGCCAGGATCTGGCTGGCGATCGCCATGCCAAGATCGATCTTGTTTTGAAAGTACCGATACAAGGTGTGGCGGCTCATACCGACGGCTTCGGCGATGTCTTTCATTTGTGCATCGAAGAAACCGCGCTCCACAAACACGGCTTCCGCACGCTCGAGAATCAGGTTTCGTGTGTCCTCGGTCTGATAAACCATGCGTGATGGGTTGGCCATCGCAACGCCTTTCGAACCAGTGAATGTTACGCGTGTTATCTTACACGCGTAAGATAATCTGTAAAGGACGCAAAGTGGGTCAAGCCGGTTGACCCACGTATCGATCATGGTACAGGCCACAATTGGGGGGTGCACCGGATGGTTGAGATGCCTTCTAGAGAAGACGCCTTGAAACCTCCCGGGCTTCCTGCCAGCCTCGTTCAATCTCATCGACGACATCGGCCACGCTTTGTCGTGAATGCACCGCGGAAATCGTGTGACCGGCACTGCCAACATCGCCTGGGAGCCCACTGGCCACAACGCCGTTAGGTGCGGTCATAAGCGTGACGTCATCCATGGTGCAGCGCTCAAGCGCTGCCTGCCACTCGGTGGTCACATTGCTTTCATGAGTTGCGATAAATCGCGTTCCGAACATGGCTAGGTCATAACCTGCACACTGCGCTGCCCAAAGTGCGGCCCCGTCTGACATGCCACCCGTGAGCACTAGCGGGCCGCTGTAAAACGCCCTGACCGCACGGGCGAATGCGAAAGGGTTGGCCCAGCCTGTATGCCCACCTGCGCCCGCTGACAGCAGTACCAGTCCATCGACCCCAGCACTCAGAGCTTTGTGTGCGTGGGCTTCAGAGACGACATCCGCGAAAACAAGGCAACCTGCACTCTGCAGAGGTTGTACGACAGGCGCCGGGCTACCCACGCTGGTGATTACCATTTCAGGTCGCTGCGCAACGACGCAGTCCACATCTTCGTCGAGCCGCTTGTTTTGTTTGCCGACAATGAGATTTGCCGCAATTGGGCCCGCGGGCCTTTCGCTTGCAGCGCGCCGCATCTCAATCTGCTCGAACCATTCATTGAGTTCTGCTATCGATGACGCATTGCTGGTGGGAAAGCCGCCGATAATGCCAGCGGCGCAGGCTTCGCCGACTAGGTCAGGCGTGGAAATAAAGGTCATGGGGGCGGCGATCGCCGGCAAGCGGAGTGACGCCACAAGTGCATTGAAGCGATCGGTCATTGACTACCAAGACACTCCGGGCTTAAGCCTGATCTGATCACAAGACAAAGCCTTCTCCGGAAGCTCGTACCGTGACTTCTGCGATGGAAACGCCCCACGGCTGATTGATGGCATAGACGACCTGGTCCGTCAGACTGTCGGGATCCAAGCTGAAGTAGGCGATGTCTTCTTTGTCCATGGTCTCAGCAGGTGCCTGACCCGACATGATTTCTTCGTATTTCATCAAGACGGTCTCCGTTTTCTGCCCCATGATCCCGACAGATGCCTCGGCGTTAATGACAGACCCTGCCAGGCCCGTCGCGGGCACGCCGGTTGGCCTGACTATGGTCACCTTAATCCTGCCCTGAGCCTCGACACGAAGAGAGTCTGACAGAAAGTTGACGGCTGACTTACTGGCGCCATATACGCCGGCACCTTCTACCGGGAAGTTCCCGTAGATCGAAGAGATGTTGACCACATGGCCCCGGCCCTGCTTGATCATTTGGTCGTACACGGCGGCAATGCCATGCAGCACACCCTTGATGTTGATGTCGATGCAACGAGACCAAGCATCCATCGCGGCAGCATGATCGCTGAAAAAGGCCAACGGCATGGTTCCTGCGTTGTTCACCATGACATCTATTGCGCCGAATTCATCGACCGCCTTCTTTGCCAGCCGCTGCATATCTGAATAGCTGGCGACATCTGTGTTTTGAGAAACGGCATGACCACCTGCGTTGGTGATTGCAGCCACCGTTTGTTCAAGACCCTCGTCGTTGATATCAGCACAGACGACTTTCGCGCCAAGGGCAGCACACTTTTGACTGATCAGTTGGCCAAAGCCGCCGCCTGCGCCCGTGACGACAACGACTCTGTCGTTGATTGGTTCATTCATGCCAATCTCCTAAACGAAAAAAGACCGTGATAAAGGCTGTAGTGGGTCTGAGGCTTGGCCTCGCTAGGGTTTCCTCACTCAATCACCTGATTCGCCATCAGGTCAGCAACCTGCTCACCGCTGAGGCCGAGCGATCCTGTCAGTACTTCAAAACTATCCCCGCCGATCAGCGGTGCTGGTGCGCGAGGTCCGTGATCATATCCGCTTACACGATATTGATGGCCACTGTAAGGGACCAAACCCATCTCGCCGTGCTCCAGGTACCGGTGAAATCCACGATGTTGGTACTGAGGGTCACTCAGGAGATCGCTACTGCGCTGAACACGGCCTGCCGGGATTCCCGCACGGGTCAGCTGCGCCATAGCATCTGACGGTGCCTGCCGTTGCGTCCAGTTGGCCAAGTGTTCATCGATCAGGTCATGTGCCTCGATACGCCCGGTGGCGACGTCGTATTTTTCCGAACCCGCCCAGTCAGGGTCCCCCAGCACAGCTCGCAAAGCGCGCCACTGGGCATCGTTTTCGACCGCAATCGCAATCCATTGATCGTCACCCATGCACGGGTATGCGCCTTGCGGGGCAGCATCTCGCGCACGATTGCCGTTACGCGTGAATCGTCGGTCTGTGGATTGCATTTCAAGGATTTCGGGTGCCAGAAAGTGAAGCGCGGCTTCCATCTGGCTGAGATCGACATACTGCCCTTCACCGGTTCGCCGGTGATGGTCAATGGCGGCAAGAAGCGTCGCAGTCAGGAATCGCGGCGCAATGGTGTCCGTGTAGGCATTCCAGGGACCGCAAGATGGACGGTCCGGCCAGCCGGTCAGACGGTAAAATCCCGCCAGGGCCGCGGCGTGGTAGCCATATCCGGCCATATGCGCGATCGGTCCCGTCTGCCCTGCTAGGCAGGTACTGACAAATATCACACCCGGATTCGCCGCTTTTGCGTCCTCGTAACCGATTCCAAGCCGATTGACGGTGCCCGGCGTAAAGCTCTCAATGACGACGTCCGCCCATTCAAGAATCTCCCGTGTCACCTCACCAGCACGCTCATGGCTCATGTCGAGTGTCAAGCTGCGCTTGGATGTATTGAACTCACCGAAAAACTGGGAGCGGTTCCAACCATCGACATTGTCCTTGTAGGGACCAGCCGTACGCAGCGCGTCTGCCCGCTTGCTCGATTCAATCCGGATGACGTCAGCACCATGGTCTGCCAGGCATTTGCCCGTCATGGGCCCAACACCCACCCAGCTGAAATCCGCCACCTTCAGGCCTTCGAAGGGCGTGGAAGGTGAGGATGTCGGCGCGGTGATGCGGGCGGGTCGCCGCGGCTGCCTCGCCAGTTCGCCCAACACCTCAGCAGTATGTTCGCCTATGGCTGGTGCGCTACGCTTGATGCCCGATTGCCCGCTGGAACACTTCGCGAAGGCACCGGGCGCCTGGCATGAAGCACCGTTTGGCAATTCCACTTCCTGAAAGTAGTCCCGGGCCAACAGTTGCGGGAAGGCGAGCAGTTCCTCAATCGACATGATCGGTGCCAGAGTCACGCCGAGCTCCAGGCCTCTGGCAAAGATGGTTTCCTTTGAATGCTCTGCCAGGAAGGCATCAACCTTGTCACTGAGCTCATCCGGTTCAATGGCAAACCCGTCGCCTCGAAACAGGCGATAGTCGTAGTCCTCCCATTGCTCCCTCTCGAGCCACGCATCGTCTATGGCGCCCTCCCCTTTCATCCAAGGAACCAATTTCTCGAACTGTTGCCAGATCACCGGTCCGGCCACATGGCCGTCTTGCGCCGGATGTACGATCGGGATCCGGCGACGCCCGATCTGCGCAAGGGAGCCATCACGCTGGTAGTCATAGCCCTGGATGGCTGCCGCAGTCATGCCTTGCAGCATGGTCCAGGTCATCGCCGCCTGGGCGGAAACATCAACGAACACGCCCTCGCCCGTGGTTCGCACACGGGCATGTCCGATCAGTGCGGCGACTGCGGCTTCGGCGCCCGCATGGCGCCATACCTGGGGTACGCTGATTCGCACCGGCGGCCTGTCTGAGTCGCCTTGCAGGGACATCTGGCCGCTCATGGCAGCAACGCTTAGATCGGCGGCGGGCAACTCCGCATGAGGTCCGTCGTTCCCATAGGGCGTGATCCTCACCTGCACGAGCTGAGGATTCGCCTCGCGAAGAACCTCAGGATTCAAACCCACCTCATCCAGCAAAGCCGGTGGTCCGGAATCCAACACCATCTCCGAACCACGAACCAGGTCGAGGAACGTCGCTCGACCCTCCTCGGTCGCAAGGTCCAGTTGAATCGATCGTTTGTTCCGGTTATACGCTGCAAAACTTAAGCTGCAGGAACCTTGCGCATCATCAGCGAAGGGACCAACACGGCGGGCTTCACTGCCGCCGGGTGGTTCGACCCTGATGACATCGGCGCCCAAGTCAGCCAGGATCATGCCACCCAACTGACCCCGAACGTCAGTGAGATCAAGCACTCTATAGGCTTCGAGCAAGCTCAACTGCCGGGTCTCGATACGGACAAGATCAACCCTCAGCGTATCAGCCGGCCCGGCAACGCATCAGTGGCCTCCCCGTCGCGGTAGGTGACCTCACCGCTGACCACGGTAGCAAGATAGCCGTTGGTTTTTTGCTCGAAGCGCGATCCGCCTGCGGGCAGGTCCTGCACCATTTCGGGGGCACGTAGGTTGAGGTTGTTGAAATCAATGACATTGAGGTCCGCCTTCATCCCCGCAGCAACCACACCTCGGTCGTGGAGGTCCACAGCCCGTGCCGTGTCATGGGTCTGGTTCTTGACCAGCGTAGGCAGGTCGATGCGCTCGCCGCGGGCGCGGTCGCGGCCCCAATGCGTAAACAATGTGGTGATGAAACTGGCATCGCAGATGGTGCCAACATGTGCCCCACCGTCGCTCAGCCCCATGACGGTGTTGTCGTGCAGGATCATCTCGCGGCAGCAGTCGAGGTTGTCGTCCTCATAGTTGGCAAACGGCGAGTAAAAAATGTTCCTGCCTTCATTCTCGATCAAGCGATCGTAGATGTATGACCACACATCCTGGCCTGCCGCTGCCGCGCGTGCCGCCATGCTGCTTTCCGGCGCAGGCTCATAGTCCGGTGGATCACCTAACAGCCACACCTTGTTCCCACCGTCCATCTTGCCTTGCATGACGGCAAAGCCTGGGGACGGCTTGTCGCTCAGGATCGCCGCCCGTCGTGCCGGGTCACGCATGGCCTTGATGCGTTCCGCCACCGGCAAGGCAACGATTTCCTTATAGGCTTTGCGCGTTGTGAACGGGCATATCGTCGTTGTGAGCCCCATCAATATCCCGATGGGTCGCGGAGCAACCTGACCGCGCATGACCAAGCCGTCGGCGTTGGCCTGCTCGATTTTGCCGAGCACCGCTCGCCAGCCGCACGTGTTCAGCCCCTGGGCCAAGGATATGGACATGGGACGGCCGCTGGCGGCAACCATGCCACGGAAGAACTCAAACTCCTCTTCAAGATCATCCAGATCCGAAATCATCTCGAAGACTCCGCGCCCGGCATCCTTCAAGCCAACCGCAAGGCCCAGCAATTCCTCATACTCCGCTTTCAGTGACGGCGTCGGCGCACCCTTGCTGGTACGGTGATTCAGAGTGCGTGACGTGGAGACTCCCAGTGCGCCAGCGGCGACGCCTTCGGCCACGATGCGCCGCATCTCGGCGGTCTCCGCAGGAGTTGCCGGTTCACGATCGGCGCCGCGCTGACCCATGACATACACCCTGAGCGCCGCGTGAGGAATCTGCGCACCGACGTCCATGTCAAACTGCCTCTGGGCCAGCACGTCCATGTATTCGGGAAAGGTCTCCCAGTCCCAGGACAATCCCTCGTGCAGAATAGCGCCCGGGATGTCTTCCACCCCTTCCATCAGTTCCACCAGCATGTCGTGATCGTGCGGCCGCACCGGTGCAAAACCAACGCCGCAGTTTCCCATCACCACTGTGGTCACACCGTGATGACTGGAAGGATGCAGACGGTTGGCCCAAGTAACCTGGCCATCGTAGTGCGTGTGTATGTCAACGAATCCTGGCGTGATGATGGCGCCATCGGCCGCTATTTCCTGCGTGCCTTTGCCATTGACCTGACCCACCTCGACGATGGTGCCGTCCCGCACGGCCACATCCGCGGTACGACCCTCAGCGCCACTGCCGTCAATGACTTCACCGCCACGCACGACCAGATCGAATTCAGTCATAGCCTCTCTCCGATTCCACGATCTCCATCGCCACAACGTCCGCTGCTGCCCCGAAACGGATGGAGCAAAACTTGAGTCTAAGCCAAATGGCCATACAATGCCTCAAAGTCCCACATGGTGGTATATGAGTCAAGGGCTTCATTCGATGAATGCCGATTGATACCATCTCCACAAACTCGAGATCCGCAGTCCAGCAGTCCGCACTCAGCAGGAGGTTTCGTGCCGAGACGAAAAAACACAATGGGCGTCAGCTGGGGGGACAACCCCCAGTCAAGACAGGTTGTCCGGGAAGCCGCAATCTCTTGCTTCAGAAAATACGGGGTTCACCGAACTTCAATGGAGGATATTGCCGAAGCTGCGGATATCTCCCGGAAAACCCTGTACAGGGTGTTTGAGGATCGCACAGGGCTGATCGAGCACCTGATTGCGTATCGTATGCGGGAGCTGGGAACGAATCTTCGAGAAAAAGTCAGGACTTTCAAGGATTTCAAGGAAGCGCTGATCGATGGCCCGATCGCCACCGTGGCATTAGGGCAGGAAGATCCTTTGTTTGCCGAAATCGTTCTGACCGCAACCAATCATCGCATTGAGCAATTCCTGCTTCGCGGGAATCCTCAAATCGTTGAGCATATGCACGAGACGTGGTTCCCGGTAATCGAAAAAGGCAGGGAACAGGGAATCGTCAGAAAAGAACTTTCCAACGAGCGGATCGTCGAGATCATCATGCATATGCAGCTGCTGCTCTGGATGGGAGACGATTTGGAGCCCGCCCAACAGCGAGCACTGATGCGAGACATTCTCTGGCCCGCTGTCACCTACTCCTGACAACACCTCAGCCTTACAAAGTATTGACACGCAATATATGCTTTGTGTCCTTGTCCCAATAATCGAGAAGGCTACCAATGAGCGAATTGCTGGAGTCACTTGAAGATGGCGTTCTGACGTTAACCATCAATCGACCTCACGCGCACAACACACTCAGTCAGTCCCTGTCCCGTTCCCTGAATGACGCGTTGGTCCGCGCACAAGACAATGCCGATGTGCGGTGCATTGCATTGACCGGCGCCGGCGGAATTTTCTGTGCAGGCGGTGACGTCAACGATCAGGCATCAGGAAATATTCGCGGTGATGAAACCGATCCTGAGGCTGCACAGGTGGCGATGGTTAAGACCATACGCGATGGCATGGAGATGAGCAGGTTGTTGCACGAGATGCCGAAACCGACACTGGCGGTCATCTCGGGTGCTGCCGCTGGTGCCGGGCTCGCTTTGGCACTTGCCTGCGATTTACGCTTCTGCCTGGACACTGCCAAGCTGACCACCGCTTTCGCCAAGCTAGGTCTGTCCGGAGACAGTGGTGGCAGCTACTTCCTACCGCAACTCATTGGCACGGCAAAAGCGCGGGAACTCTACTTTATGGCAGACGTTATCTCCGGCAGAGAAGCCTATGAAATTGGCCTAGTAAGCAAGGTTGCGAGTGCTGAGACTTTTGAAAAAGAGTCGCAAGCCTACGCCAAGCATCTCGCAAGCTTGCCAACGGTTGCGCTCGGCTACATGAAAATGAACCTGAATGCAGCAGAGCACCTCACCCTGAGTGAGGCGTTTGATCTTGAAGCCGAGAATATCGTGCGGACCATGAACACGGAGGATCACAAGCAGGCAGCTACCGCTTTTCTGAAAAAGGAACGTCCTGTCTTCAAGGGCCGCTAGTCAACATGGCCAGTCCAACTGAATTGCAGGAATTTGTGGAGGAAGTTCGAGACTTCCTTGGAGAGAAACTGACGCCCGAGCTGCGCCACTTCGGCGACGCTTACGCTTCATACAGCTTACCCCGCTCCGTCGCGGAAGAGTGGACAGGCATTCTTGATGAAAAAGGCTGGTCAGTACCGCAATGGCCAGTCGAGTACGGCGGCACAGGCTGGAGCGTCGAACAAGTCGTTACCTTTAAGCGAGAACTGACACTTGCACGCGCACCGCGATTGATGGTCCAAGGCGTGGACTACGTTGGCCCCGTAGTTATCGAATTTGGCACGGAGGAACAAAAAAACCAGATTCTGCCCCGCATTCGCCGGGGCCAAGACTGGTGGGCGCAGGGATACTCTGAGCCTAACGCTGGATCAGATCTGGCTGCATTGCAGTGTCGGGCTGAGAGAGATGGTGATCACTACATCATCAATGGCACGAAAATCTGGACCACCTACGCCCATGAATGCAACAAGATCTTCTGCCTAGTGCGCACCAGCGATGGCGGCAAGCCTCAAGCTGGCATCACCTTTTTGATGTTCGACTTAGGCCTGCCCGGCATTGAGGTTCGGCCAATCTTGACCTTCGGCGGAGATCATGAGTTCAACCAGGTGTTCTTTTCCGACGTCAGAGTGCCCAAGTCCGCTTTGCTCGGTGAAGAGAACAACGCTTGGACTATTGCAAAGTACCTCCTAGTCGGTGAGCGAGCCCACAGCTACGCCGCCGCCATACACGTCTGCCTCGAGAGAACACGGGATTTCGCCGGTCAAGCCCAGACATCGCGCTCAACACCCTTGCTGGAAGATCCAGGGTTTAGAGAGAAACTCGCCAGAATTGAAATTGAACTCGCTAGTCTCGATGCTTTGGAACAGAAGATCTTTGAACTATTGAAACGAGACCTATCGGCTGCCGCGGCACTGTCATCGGTCACCAAGATCCAGGGCACCGAGCTGCAGCAGCGGGTGACTGAGCTCGCAGTGGAATCACTGGGGACCTACGCTGTCCCTGAACAGCCGATGCTGCTTGAGTTTGACGCACTAAGTAGCCTCATCGGAGAACCAACAGCTCATACCTCCATCGCTGTCTCGCAGTACTTCTTCGACCGTGCCATCACAATCGCAAGTGGCACGACGGAAGTACAAAAGAATGTCATTGCAACCCGAGTGCTGGGTCTTTGATCAATCGTATGGGTGGTTCATTCAACAGTCCGGGGCGATCTGATGAGTGCGTGTTGACACAAAGTTGACGCTAGTATTAACTCCGAGCGCACTCAACAAAACCCGTGGGGAACTTGGATATGGCGAAACTGCTTGAGTACCGCGAACTGCCACTGGACGACCTGCTCATCGACAGGGGCCAGGTGCGCACGCGCAACGTGGACAAGGAGGTCGACGCGCTGGCCGAGAGCATCCGCCGCCAGGGCCTGCTGCAGCCCATCGTGGTCTGCAAGGCCGAGCAGGAGGGCAAGTGGGAGATACTCAGCGGCCAGCGCCGCTACCTCGCCCACAAGCTGCTCAAGCGCGATTCCATCAACACCGCCGTGCTCGACGTCCGCGTGGACGAGGCCGAGGCCAAGGCCATCTCCATCACCGAGAACCTGGTGCGCCGCAACCTCTCCGGCCCGGAGCTGATCGACGGCATCACCTTCCTCTACAACAAGTACGGCAACGCCAAGGCGGTGCACGAGGCCACCGGCATCCCCTACCCTGACGTGCGGCAGTACGTGAAGTACCCGCGGCTCAGCGCGGGGCTTAAGAAGCTGGTCGAGAAGGGCAACGTGGACCTGAAGGTGGCGCTTGGTGCCCAGGACCTGGCGGAGCGCCTGGACGGCAAGGTGGGGGAGCGCGACCTCGCCAAGCTGGCGAAGGGGATGGACGCGATGTCGCGGGCGCAGCGGGTGAGGTTCGTGAAGGCTGCGGCCAACCAATCGGGCGTTTCGGTTGACGAGCTGCTGGCCGGCGCGGACAGCAAGGCCGAGGAGGTCTCCCAGATCATTGTCACCCTGCCAAAGACAGCGCACGAGGCGCTCAAGGCGCGGGCCAAGGAGCAGGGCGTGACCCAGGACGATGTCGCCGCGGCGATCCTTGTGGAGCAGTTGTCCGCGTAGCGCCTTTGCACCGAGGGCGTCGAGCTTCCATTAAACAATTGGAGACGGCCCAGCGGCTGGCCGGGTGTTCCTTCGGCGTCGGCGGCGTGCCGTTCTGGGGCAAGCTGAAGGCTCCCATCCGGCAATGTCCCGTTGAACCCCGGCCCTTTGCGCCAGCCCAATGCGCAAAGCGGCATGCATCGCTCTTGCATGCCCCGCAGGCAGTCTGCCATTGAAAATAGTTTCGCC
Source organism: Candidatus Azophilus lithoversatilis (assembly GCA_028278675.1). Taxonomy (GTDB): domain Bacteria; phylum Pseudomonadota; class Gammaproteobacteria; order Pseudomonadales; family Azotimanducaceae; genus Azophilus; species Azophilus lithoversatilis. The sequence goes on along the minus strand of JAQAJJ010000032.1, from coordinate 39,292 downwards.
GGCAGCCGCATGGTTGCGCAAACCGGCCCGGGTTTGGACAATTGAGGTGATCAACCGGCGCGGCTCTGCCAACCGCGGATGAACCTAAGTCAGAGTGGCCATACCCATCGATCACTGCTTCGCGCCTTCGGAACTTGCAGCGCTTGCCGCTGAACCCAATTGGGCACAGGAAGACCCGCAGGGACGTTGCTGGCTGGCCGTGGAGTTGACAACGGTGCCGGACTTGGGCCCCGAGGAAACCGCCCGGTTGTGCGCATGGCTCATCCGGCAGCCGGTGCCCGTCATCGGCCTTGCCGCACAAGGGCCATCCCGTTTGGCCGACTCCTTGGATCTGCTGGTCGACGGTCCCGAGGAACTTGATTCCGTCACGAGCAGGATCGAGTGCTTTCCACACGCCAGCGCCGTGCTGGTGCAAGTGCTGCGAACAACCAGCAAGCTGGATATGGCGAACGCACTCGTGGTGGAGTCCTTGGCTTACGCGGCGCTGCAGGGCGGCACGGAGTTCGCCCGCTGGCTGACCAGCCAGCCGCAACGGCGATCCCACACCCCTCCCGTCGAAGACATCGTGATGCTGCACCGCCAAGGAGACGACCTGCATGTTGTCCTTAACAGTCCCGGCAATCGCAACGCCCTTTCCGCCGCCATGCGGGATGCGCTGTCCGATGCCTTTCGGTTTGCAACTCAGGACGGCTCCATCGCCCGCATCGAGGTGTCCGCCAAGGGGCCCTGCTTCAGCGCCGGCGGCGACCTGACGGAGTTCGGAACCATGACCGATCTCGCTGAAGCGCACCGCATCCGCATGCTGCGCATGCCGGCCGGCTACCTCGCCGCCTGCCGCAACCGTTGCACCTTTCGCCTGCACGGCGCCTGCATTGGCGCCGGCATCGAACTGCCCGCCTTCGCAGCTCGCCTGGTCGCCAAGCCCGATGCAACGTTTCGGCTGCCGGAGGTGGGCATGGGCCTCATTCCGGGCGCTGGCGGTTGCGTCAGCATTCCCCGCCGGATCGGCCGGCAGCGCACCGCGCACATGGCGATCCTCGGTGAGGCAATCGACGCCGGGCAGGCACTCGCCTGGGGGCTGATCGACGCGATAGCGGAATAGAATTACCGCTCGGATCCGTCGGCGCAAAAAGTGGCGGCTTCCGTCAACCCACGACAATTCCTGCGACCATTTCCTGCCGGATGCGCTTCGGCTCCATCAACTACATTGTAAATTATATTGCCATTTTGGATGGTGGCCGCGACACAGGCGCTATCAAGCCGAACTCGTGCCAGTCGCCAAGGCCGGTCGAGCAGGCAGAGGTCAGCCACCTCGCCGACCGCAATGCGGCGCGGCCGGTGGGGCGCATCGAGGGCGCCCAAGAACAAGGAGAGCGCTGCCTCGGGCGTTAGGCATTCCCCTTGGCCGAGAATGTGCCCGGACGCCGTTTGCCGAGTGACCGCGGCGCGCATGGCCCGCCATGGGTCGGCGTGCCCAAAAGGCGCGTCGCTGCCGCCCGCCAAGGCAATGCCGCCGTCCAGAAACCCGTGGCAACGATACAGCCAACCTAGCTCCGCACAACCAAGATCGCGCCGGTAGGCGTCGCCGCGTTCCGCGATGAAGTGGGGCTGGGTCACCACCAGCAAGCCAAGGTCGCGCAGTTGCCGAAGCAAGGTCGGCGGCGTGATCGATGCGTGCTCAATGCGATCACCGGGGCGGGCGCCAGCCTTGCGAAACGCAGCAAGGGCAAACACCAGCTCCGCTTCGGTGACGCAATGCATCGCCACCTCGCGGCGCCGGGCGTGGCTCGCCTTGACCAGATCGCAGAGGCCATCGAAATCCGGAAGAGCGGAATCGTGCAGGTGGACCTTGGTCGGCCCGGTGAGCCGGTGACTCATCCGCAACATCCCGCCGACGCGAATGGCCTGCAACAGGCTGCCATTGGACCGCAACCCTTCGAACATTGCGGCAGCGGAGTTGTCGTTGTGGGGCGTCAGGTCGGTCAGGCCGGTTACCCCGTAGGAAGCGAGCCGGTCGCTCGCCGCCCGCACCGAGGGCCGTGTGCGGCCCCACAACTTGCCGAGCGCCTGGTCCTGATCGTAAAAGCGCCCCTCATTGTGAGCGGGCAAGGCGCCACTCACGCCACCACGGGCAAGGCGCTTCAGACCGACGCCATTGACCACCCACAACCGCCCGCTGCGATGCTGCACGCGTATGGGAATGCCGGGCAAGTGCCGATCGAGCCAGCGGCAGTCGATGTTCCCGGCAACGCTTTGATGGTAGCCGATGCCGCGAATCCACCCGTCCTGGTTCCGGTGAGCGCTGCCGAGCGCCTCGATCAATTGTTCCGGGGTATGCACCGCCGGCGGCCCGCAGGCAACGGAATCCAAGGACGCCGCATAGGCCATCAAGTGGATGTGGTGGTCGTTAAGACCCGGCAGCGCGGCACCGCCCTGCAGATCGAGCACCGCCTCTCCAGGGCGGCGCGCCAACCGCCCGATGGCGGTGATCTTGCCGTTCTCAATGCGCAGGTCGGCTAGGCCGGCACCATAGACCTCCGCCCTCGTAATCAGCATCGCAGACCCAATTCCCGTAGCACAGCCACCCTATCCGCCCCCGGGTCGGATACGGCCGCGGTTGGGACGCGCCCGTCAACGCCTCCGGCAGCCCGGCCAAGCCGAGCGGCCCGCCACCACCGGCGGGCCGATCCGATCAATGCGCCGCTGCCCGACTCGCCAATCTCGCTGGCCAGCATGCGAGCGGCCACACCAGTCAGCGAGAGGGAGACGAGGCGGCTGCCACCCGTGAGCCAACTCAACCAAGCGGCCCGTGCCGCCTCGACGCCGGTCAGCGGATCGGCGATGGCGTCACCGGCAAACTGGTGGGCACCGGTCGCGGCGCGCATCAGATCGGCAAGGCCGGCCGCAACCCCGGCATCGTCGCCGAATGCGGCCCAATCCGCAGCGGCGCCGACGCGTCCATACCCGGTGATGCTGATCCAGGTTCGGCCCGCTTGGCGCCTTACCCATTCCTCGGCCTCGATGCCGAGTTGCTTCAGCGCTCTAGGACGGGACGACTCGATGACAATGTCCGCCTTTTCGACCAAGCGGCGCAGCAAGGCGCATTCGTCCCGCACGCCGAAGTCCAATGCCAGGCTCCGCTTGCCTTGATTGAGCAGCGCATAGAATCCCGAATTGCCGAACCGTGCCCCGTCCAGCCGCTCGGTGGATTCAACCTTTATGACGCGGCCACCACACAGCCACAACAAGTGGCCGCACAAAGGCCCCGCCCACAACGCCGACAGGTCCACCACCAACGGCGGGCGCCGCTTGGGCTTTAGGTCCCGGCTGTCAGCGAGCGGGTCGCCATCGACAACAGTTGGCGGGTGTTCCAGTGAGGAATTGCGGACGTCCGAATGCACACAGCCCTCAAGGGCGTTGCCGGGCGCTGCGACCGCAAGACCCAGCAGGCGGGCGCGCTCAACGAGCGATTGAGTGTGGCGGTCGCGCACCACCCGGCTCAGTTTCGACCAAGACCAAGTGCCGCCGGCGTCGAACTCAAGCCAAGCTGCAAGGAGCTCCCAGTCGGAGGGCCTCGGCAGGTTGACCGCCAGCGCACCGTCAGCAGTCCCGATGAACCGGCAAGCGCCGCTCGGCGAGCAGCCGTCCTGCCACTTGGCGCCCGTGCGGAGCATGCGCTCCAAAAGCAATTGGCCGCCCTCAAGCGCGGCGATGGATGCAGCGCCCGGCAGACTCGCGAACTCCACCAGCACGGCGTTCAGGCTGGCGGACAACGGCGGCGAGCGCGCGGCAACGCCGTGTTCTCGAATCAGTGCGGTGGACACGGCGCTCAGGCAAACCAACCCTTGATGCTTCGGCGCAGCAGCTTTCCGGTCTCGTTGTACGGCAATTCATCCACGAAACGGACGGCCTCGGGCACCCGCGAGGACCGCAGCCGACCGCGCACCAGATCCCGCAGCGCATCCGCGGTGGCCGACGCACCGGATTTGAGCACCACCGCAACGCCCACCGCCTCCCCCCACTGTTCCGAGGCCATCGCCACCGCCGCCGCATCGACGACCGCAGGGTGGGTGAGCAGCACATCCTCGATTTCGGCCGGGGAAATGTTCTCGCCACCGCGCACGATGACGTCATCGGCCCGCCCGGCGAGATGAAGATATCCGTCGGCATCAAGGTGCCCGGTGTCCCGAGTGGGGAACCAGCCGTCGGAATCGACGGCGCTGCGCTCACGATACTCACCGGAAACCTGCGGGCCGCGCACGAATATCTCGCCCCGTTGGCCGGGTGCCAGCGCCTCGCCGGCAGCATCTCGAACTTCGATTTCGACCGACGGCAGCGCTTGGCCCACGGAACCCAAGCGCCGGCGCGTTTCCGGGTCCCCGCTCGCCACCGCCCGTCGATGGTCCTGCGGGCCAAGCAGCGTGATGGTGGAACTGGTCTCCGTCAGGCCGTAGGCGTTCGTGAAATCGACGCCGGGGAACAGATTGAGCGCTTGCTCAATGACGCTGACCGGCATGTGGCCGCCGCCGTAAGCGATGGCCCGCAGCGTCCGCACATCCCAGCTCCCGCTGCCGGCCTCCAGCTCCTCCACGATGCGCGCCAGCATGGTCGGCACCACGAAGGCGCTGGTAACGGCCTCGCGCTCCACCAAGTCGAGCCACGCCGGCGCGCTGAAGTCCGCAAGCTGAACGATGCGGCGCACTGCGTAAATGCTGCTCAACAGCGCCGATATGCCGGCGATGTGATAGGGAGGAACCGAAACCAAGGTGGCCTCGTCCTCTGCCGCCGACATGAACTCCACGCTGCCCAGGATGTAGGACATCAGGTGCTCGTGGCGCAGAATCGCGGCCTTCGGCGGCCCGGTGGTGCCGCTGGTGAAGAGCTGCACCGCAACGCCCGGATCATCCGGCCAGACGGGCTCGGGGTCTTGGTGGGCCAAAGCCTCCTCGAGGAACTGTGCGCTGGTCAGTGCCTCGCCGATCCCCGGGTCACCCCGATGGGCTGCGCAGTTGTCGGCATCGGCGATTAGGTACAAGGAATCCAAGCGCGCTATCAGCGCCCGGATCTGCTCGGCCGGCAACCGGTAGTTGAGCGGTGCATAGGGCACGCCGGCCATGGCGGCGCCGAAGAGCGCAACCGGGGTGGCCGCGCTGCTGACATCGAGAAGCGACACAAACCGGCAGCCCGAGGCGCGGATGCGCTCCGCCGCCCCACCCGCGGCGGCGAGGAGTTCCGCAGCCGCGTAGTGCCGTCCCGCGCTGGTCAGCGCAAACCGGCCGACGCCCGCCTCGGCAGCCATCTGCAGCAACATGGCAGTGTTCATGAACCGCGCCGTTCAGATCGCAACGAAATTCTAGTCGGAGGACGGCAGCTTCTTGGCTTGCTTGACCGCCAGCGGCGCACCGGCGGCGGCGAGCGACCCCTCGCCAGGCTTTATGCAGAGCACTTCCAGCGATTGGTCCTCGTTGACGTAGCGCTTGCCCACCAGGCAGCCGTTCATCTCAGCCGCCACCGCCGCCGCGCCATCGGCGGACTCGTCGAGGCCCAACATCGGCACTCCGCCACAGGTGATGCTGGTCTGACCCGCGCCCTTGACGATCATTACTTCCGCCGAGCATACGCCGCTCTTCAACCTGAGCCCCGGTTTCAACGCTGTCATGAATGGAATTCCCCGCTGTGGTCGCGAAGCTCAAAGACTAACCCAATGTCCCGCCATTCGTACACTCGACAAGCCGCCCCGCCAATCTCAAAAGCCCTTAGCTCGCCCCAGAACAGCACGCCGCTGAAGCCGAAGGAACAACCAGCCAGCCACTGGGCTGTCTCCATTTGTTCCGTGAAAGCCCTTAGCTCGCCCCAGAACCGCACGCCGCTGACGCCGAAGGAACAACCCGCCAGCCGTTGGGCTGTCTCCATTTGTCTCGGGGAAGGAGCCAGCGACTCAGTTTTCCGCCGACTGATCACATTGCAGCGCCCTTCACAAATCGCCCGCGCATGCGTTAAATGAGCGCTTTTCACGGTTTGGGAAAGGCGCATGGCTTGGGACTTTGAAACCGACCCCGAATTTCAGCGGGAGCTCGATTGGATGGACGACTTCGTGCGCGAGGAGATCGAACCCCTCGACTTCATCATCGGCCATCCCAACGACTTCACGGACCCGAATCGCGAAAAGCTCATTGCGCCCCTGCAGGCCGAGGTGAAGAAGCGCGGCCTGTGGGCTTGCCACCTGGGGCCGGACCTCGGCGGCCAAGGCTACGGCCAGCTCAAGCTCGGCCTCATGAACGAAATCCTTGGCCGGGCGAAGTGCGCACCGGTGGCGTTCGGCTGCCAAGCTCCAGACTCGGGCAACGCCGAAATACTGGCCCACTACGGCACCGGGGCGCAGAAGGATCAGTACTTGCAGCCGCTGCTCGACAACGAGATCTGCTCCTGCTACTCCATGACCGAACCCCAGGGCGGCGCCGACCCCAAGGTGTTCACCTGCTCCGCCGAACTGATCGGCGATGAGTGGGTCATCAACGGCGAGAAGTGGTTCTCGTCGAACGCCCGCTACGCCTCCTTCCTGATCGTCATGGCGGTGACCGACCCGGAAGCGCCGCCCTACCAGCGGATGTCCATGTTCATCGTGCCCGCCGACACGCCAGGGGTGGAAATCGTGCGCCACGTGGCGGTCGGCTACGAAAGCAAGGGCGCCCACGCCTACATCCGCTACAACGACGTGCGCGTACCGCGCGACCACTTGCTCGGCGAGACCGGCCAGGGCTTCATCGTCGCCCAGACTCGGCTCGGCGGCGGCCGCATCCATCACGCCATGCGCACGGTCGGCAAGATTCGGCGCGCCTTCGACATGATGTGCGAGCGCTCCCTGTCGCGGGAGACCCAGGGCGAGGTGCTCGCGCAAAAACAGCTTGTGCAGGCCATGATCGCCGACAGCTGGATCGACATCGAGCAGTTCCGCCTGTTCGTGCTGCGCACGGCCTGGAAGATCGACCGCTACAAGAACTACAAGGAAGTACGGGCCGACATCTCGGCGGTCAAGGCGCAGATGCCCAAGGTCTATCACGACGTGTACGCCCGCGCCCTGCAGGTCCACGGCTCGCTGGGCCTGTCCACTGAGATGCCGTTCGCCGCCGGGGTGCTCGACAGCTTCCACATGGGCTTGGCGGATGGCCCGACCGAGGTGCACAAGGTGACGGTCGCCCGTCAAGTGCTCGGCCGCTACCAAGGCACCGAGGAACTCTTCCCCGACTATCACTTGGTCCGACGCCGGGAGCAGGCCTTGGCGAAGTACGCGGACTTGATCGAGCAGGAGGTGGCGCAAGGCTAGAGAAAGTCCCTGGTCAAAGGTGCAGGGCGACCGTTGCGCGCAAGGTGCGCGGCTCCAGCGGATGGAAGTGGAAATCGGAAACGACGCCGGTGGGCTCACCGGCCAGCCGGGACTCGTAGTAGTAGGCGATGTCATCATCGCTTGAGTCCAGCACGTTGAACAGCTCGAACTTAAGTTCAAATCGGCGGTAGTGATAGGCCAGATTGACCGCAGGGCTGATCAGCCGGTCATTGCCGGCGCCGCTGTCCTTCGGACGAGTGGCCGACACGTCCCAGTCGTAGTGGTCGGCGCGCAATCCGAGGACGGTCCGCAGCCGTTCCGTCAAGCTCACTTCCGCTTCGCCATAGGCCCCCACCGACAGCTCCCGCACCCTATCCTGCGGCGTAGTGCCAATGCGCTGGCGGGCTCTCGTGGCGTGAAGGCCGACTTCGTTGATGTCGTCAAAGCGAAGCTCGCCGCCCCACCGGTAGATGACCCGGCGGCCAGCCAACCAAGCCTCGAAGTCGCCTTGCACCCACGCATCCCAAATGTTGCGGCGGTCGCGCTGCTCAAATTCATCACCGAGCAGGGGATCTTCAAGCAGGTAGGTGAAGTTTGAGAACAGCCTGAAGTCGTAATCAAGGAAGTAGGCACCGGTTTCCCAGGGACCAACGGCCGCTTGAGCGGTAAGTGCCAAGCGGCGCGTGTCCCCGCCGAGGTCAAGATCGATGAAGACCCGCTCATCGATCAACCCAGCGCGCACGGCGCGCCGGGGAACTTGGTCGGCCGCCAAGGCCCGGCGTTGACAGTGGCATCGGCCGCCCAAGTGAGCGCACCGGCGCCTGCGTCGGCGGTGCCGGCGACGACGCCGCGCCAATAGCCGTGCTCGCCCATTGTGGCTTGAAGAACGCTCTCCGGCAGGCGCTCGTAGTAAGCGAAGTCAATGCTGCCAGCGGACGAGAAGCCCTTAGCTTGCCCCAGAACGGCACGCCGCCGACGCCGAAGGAACAATCCGCCAGCCGCTGGGCTGTCTCCATTTGTTCCATGAAAGAAGTCGCCCTTTTCCGCATGGTAGGGGCCCTTGCGGAAAGCGGCTGTTTCAACCAATTCGGGAATGATGAAGTTGAGGTAGCCTTGCCCGTGGCCATGGGAGCGCATGTTGATCGGTACGCCATCCAAATGCGCCGAAAAGTCCGTGCCGTGATCGAGATTGAAGCCGCGTAGAAAGTACTGGTTGGCCTTGCCCGTGCCGGAGTGCTGCGTGGCAACCATGCCCGGCATGGATTCAACCAACTCCCCCACCCGCAGCATCGGCGGAAGATGGAAGTCCGCGTAGCCAACCATGCCCTCGGACGCGGTGCCCGCCGCGCCGATGTGCTGCTCCGCCCTGCCGTACACGATGACTTCCTCGATAAGGTGATCCTGCTCCGCCTCGGGGCGGTGATTCACGGCATCCGCAAGCGCCGACGTGGCATTGAGGGTCAACGCGCCGCCACGCGGCGACTGCTCCGCCACCACGCCCAGCATGGTCGGCCAAAAGAATGCCTTGCCGATGCCGAACACGGTGGCGGCCAACAGCAGCATGACGGCGGCTTGCGCCCCGGACAGCAGCAGCAAGCCCGAGGCAGCCACCACCGAGCAGGCAGCCAACAGCCCCAATGGCGAGATGTGGCGCACGATGGGACCGGCGCAGAGGCGCAGCACCGTCATGATGAGGGCGGTGTATACCAGCACCCAGCCGGCCGCCATGCCAAACCCGGACATGACGGGTTCGACCAGGGAAGTGATCCAGCTATCGGTGCCCAGTTCGGTGGTGGCCAGTGGAATCATCAAGATCAGCATCACAATGAACACCGGCTTCCCCAGCGACCGGGCGTAGTAACCGAAAGCCAGGGTGGCGGCCGCAATAACCGCCAGGTTCAGGGCGGTGGGCCAGCCGAACACCCGCCCGACCTCGAACACGACTAAGGCGCTCACGATTAAGGCCCAACCACACCGAACTCACTGAGCATTTCACGGTAACTGACGCCGGCCGCCACGCGTTCGCTGACCGGAAAGCGGCAGCGCAGCATCATCAACCCATAGATGCCGGCCGGCAGCAGCACCAGCGCCACCCGGTAGCGCCAATCCATCTCTCCCATGCCAATGGCCAACGCGCCGCCCAGCGCCAAACCAGCAGGCCAGCCGGCGTGCAGGACATTGAGCCACTTGTGGAAATTTGCGGCATAAGTCCCAAAACGAGCGCGCCACTTGCTAACCTTGGAAGCTGGACGCCGGCCCTTCACCAACGAAGGGTCACTGGCGAAGCAGTGCCACCCAATCCTGAATGGAGACCAAAGTGACCGAAGCAGCCTCATACACGCCCCCTCAAGTCTGGCAATGGGACCAGGAGAGCGGCGGTCGATTCGCCAACATCAACCGCCCCATCGCCGGGGCGACCCACGAAAAGGACCTGCCGGTCGGCAAGCACGCCCTGCAACTGCACTCCTTGGCCACGCCAAACGGCGTGAAGGTCACGGTCATGCTCGAGGAGCTGCTCGAGCTCGGCATCGCGGAAGCCGAATACGACGCCTACCTCGTCAACATCGGCGAAGGTGACCAGTTCGGCAGCGGTTTCGTGGCGATCAACCCGAACTCAAAGATTCCGGCCCTAGCCGACCACAGCACCTCGCCGCCCACCCGGGTCTTCGAATCCGCCGCCATCCTCGTCTATCTGGCGGAGAAGTTCGGCGCCTTCCTGCCCACCGAGCCCACCGCTCGCGCCGAATGCTTCTCATGGCTCTTCTGGCAGATGGGCAGCGCCCCCTACCTGGGCGGCGGCTTCGGCCACTTCTACGCCTATGCGCCGGAAAAGATCGAGTACCCCATCAATCGCTACACCATGGAGGTCAAGCGCCAGCTCGACGTGCTCGACCGGCATCTGGCCGACAGCCAATTCCTGTGCGGCGACGAGTACACCATCGCCGACATGGCCAACTACGGCTGGTACGGCGCCCTGGTGCTGCACAACATCTACGACGCGGCCGAATTTCTCGACGTCGCCTCCTACACCCATGTGACCCGCTGGGCCAAGGAAATCGAGGCCCGGCCTGCTGTGGAGCGCGGCCGGCGGGTCAACCGGCCTTGGGGACCCGAGGAAACCCAGGTCCGCGAGCGCCACGGGCCGGAAGACTTCAAGTAGCCGGCAACCTCAGGGTTCAGCCGGCCGGCGCGCCTTCTCGTTGGTCTGCGGCATCGCCTCGTTAGCCTTTGGTTGGCAGCTTGACGGTCGCCGTTCCTAGTGCCGTGGCCAGCCCCGCCTGGTTGCGATTGTGGACCTGCACCTCCACGAGGCCATCCTCGCCATCGGTCCACTTGCGGGTCACCGAGCCGGATACCACGTTGGTGTCGCCGACGACGTTGGGATGGCGAATCGAGGCGTTGAGCTTCAACAGCGCACCGTCGTCACCCATCCAATCCGTCACCGCTTGGGCGAGCCAACACACGCGCTGCGGTCCGTAGTCGAACTGGCCGGGCATGCTGCGGCGCTTGGTCGCGTGCTCCTCGTCGAAACGGCCACCGCCGCCCAAGTCCGCGGAACCCTCCGCTTCCAGGTAGGCCCGCTTGGCGCGTCCGGTGCCGAGCACGCCGTGGGTGAACAGGAAAAGTTCGGAGACGGTGTAGGTGCCCTTGGGCAAATCTGGGATCGCATCGCCCTGCGCCACGTCCTCCCAATAGCGGGGCGCCACACCTTGGCGCTGCCGCTCCCAAACCAGCGGGTCGGCAGGCACGTTGGGGGCCTCATTCCGGGCACCGGCGGGTTGGCGGTCGTAACGCAGCGTTTTGCCCGTGTTCTCAAAACGCGCCATCAGCGTCTTGACGCGGGCCACCACCTCTTGGCGCTGGTTGGTGTAGGTGACCAACCCGGTGTTGAATTGGATCGAGCCGATGCGCTTGGACGCTTTGCGCAGGGTCTCACCCACCACCTCGGTGGCCGTTACCCGGTCGCCCAGCCAGACTGGCCGCACGAACTCAATGTCCGCGCCGGCGTAGTTGACCGGGAGATAGCGCGTGGACACGCGCGCCCGATCGATGTTGCCGGTCTCTCCCGCCACCACGCCGAGGCTCACCGCATAGATGAAGGTTGGTGGCGCGGTGACCATGCCGAAGCGGCTGGCCGCGGCGTGCTTCGGGTCGCGGTACAACGGATTGTAATCGCCGGCGCCGTCGCCGTAGCGTCGGATGTGGTCGAGGCTGGCCTCCTTGGACGGCGTGAACGCCAGCCGCTGGCCAATGGTCTTTCGATACGCCGCTTCAAATTCGTCGAGGTTGGTGATCAAGTCGGTCATGGGGTCGCTCCCAACAGATGGCACATTGATTCACGCTGGTCTGGCAGCACTGCTGCTCGGCGCAGGCTCGGGCATGCGTGCCAACGCCCTGCCGCATAGCCAGAAGTGCAGCGCCGACCAAAGGCCCAACGTCACGGTGATCGACAGGGCCACGCGCAGCGAAGCTTCGCCGAACGCATCGGTCAGGACGTCGCTGAGAACACCGACGATCAGCGGCCCCAAACCCATGCCCACCAAGTTCAGGCACAGCATCTTGATCGCCGCCGCCACCGCCCGCATGGGCACCGGCGAGAGCGTTTGAATGAGCGCCAAGGTGGGCCCGAGATAGAACGGCGAAACCAAGACGGGCAAGACGAAGAACACCAGCGCCAGCGCCAGCGAATCGATCTGATAGGCCAGCACCGACAGCGGCACCACCGCCACCTGGGTGGCGGCAATCATCCACAGCCCGCGTTCGAGGCCACCCTGCGACAGCCGGTCCACCCACTTGCCGCCAACGAAGGCGCCGACGGCGCCGACCACGCCGAACGCCAACGCCATCAACAGCCCGACCTCGCTTTGGGACAGGCCATGGGAGCGCACGAAGAAGGCGGGCAGTCAGGTGGTCAGCCCGTATGTCACGGTGCCGGAAAGCGTGGATGCGATCAGCAACTGCCGCACCGCTGGACTGCCGAACATGAACGCCGCTGTTTGGAGGATGGTGGGCGAGGAATCCGCGCTAGGGGCAGGCGCTTCGAAGGCGCCTCGGATCGGTTCCCGCAGCCGGGCGAACATCACCGCCGCCAAGGCCAGCCCTGGCAAGCCCACCACTACCAACGCCACCCGCCAGCCATAGTATTGGCTAACGAAGCCGCCGACCAGATAACCGATGATCATGCCCACATTGGCACCGACGATCAGCACCGACATCGCCGAAGCCCGCCGCTCCTTCGGGTAGTAATCCGCAATGATGGATTGACTGGCCGGACTCACGCCGGCCTCTCCGACCCCGACCCCGATGCGCAGCAGCAGCATCACGAAGCCGACGGCCAGTCCGCTCAACGCCGTCATCAGGGAAAACACGACCAGAGAGACGACGATGATGAGCTTGCGGCTGCCGCGGTCGGCAGCCCGGGCAATGGGTATGCCCAAGGTGGCATAGAACAGCGCGAACGACAGCCCGCCCAGCAACCCCATCTGCGTGTCGCTGACGCCAAACTCCAAGCGGATCGGCTCGAACAGCACCGTGAGGATCATGCGGTCGGTAATGGACAGCGTGTAGGCGCCGACCAGCAGCAGCAGCGCGGTTCCCGCTTCCCTTGCGGACGGGACGGCCGCAACGCCTCGGGTTTGGTCGGCCATCCGGCTTAGGTTTCGCCTGCCAAGGCGTCGGCCGGCGTTCTGCCGGCCCGCTTGGCGATCTCGTTCTCGACCCGCCAAATGCGATCCTGGCCCCAGCAGGCGAAGGCTTGCGCATCCGCACCGCCAGTGACGCGGAAGCTCGGCACGCCCCAAAGGCCCGCATCCAGCATGGCGTTCAGGTTGTCGTCCAACAGCGCCGTCCAGTCCGCATCGCGGCTCGCCGCCTGCAAGCCGTCCCAATCCAAGCCGGCCTTGGCTGCAACTTGGCGCAGGCCCGCCGCCGTCGAGATGTCGATCCCCTGGGCCCAGGCGGCGGACAGGTAGGCGGTGACGAAGGCCATGCCCCCACCCAGCGCCACGGCGCCCGGAAAGAGCGCGAAGGCGCGCTTGACCGGCTCGCCGAAGGGATCGACGATGCGTCCGAACGCAACGTCGTGGGCGCGCGCTTCGCGCGCTGCATCGCTGAGGATGTAGCGTTGCTTGGAACGCGGTGCCGGCACGCCGCGCATCATCATGGGCATGACCGGACGCAGCTTCAGGGTGACGCCGCTGCGGGCGATCAGGTCCAGCACCCGCTGGTGGCCGGCCGCCGTGTAGGGACTGCGCAGCGACGGGAAGTACTCCAGCACGATGTGGCTGGCATCGAGGCCCGAGGTGTCGCTTGGCACGGGCTCCGGCACGCAGGGTTGGCCATCCCCGAAACCCTCCGCCAGCAGGCGCGCCTCAAGCAGCCGAATCCGGTCGATGCCCCAGAACCATTCGCCCTCGAAGTGGAACATCCCGCCGAGGTAATGGCCGAGTCGTTCCCGCAGCGCATTGCCGCTGCGCACATTTGCCCCTCCCTCTCCGTCGGCCTTTGCCGCTCCGAGCCCGCCAGACCACAGCGCCTCGCCCGTGGCGATTGCCTGGGCCGTGAAATCGGCCGCATCGAGATGCGGTGCGAGCAGGTCGTTCGCCCGGTGCACGTCGGAGGGTTGCGGCAGGGCTTCGGCATTGAACGCCGTGCCGTAGTCGGCGGCGACGCTCCGCGCATCTCGCAATGCCCAGGCTTCGAAGTGCTCGCTGCTGCCTTGAAAGGCTTCGGCGGGCTTGGACACTAGGTGGCTCTTGAACGCAATGTCGTAGGCCGCCTTCAGGGCATCAAGCTTCTGCACCGCCAAGTGGCTGTATGGATCGTCCACCTGATGGAAGTAGTGCACCGCCCGAATTCCGCCGGACAGCCGCCGCTTGAGCCGCGCCCGGCGCCGCGCGGAACGCAGGAACGCCTCGGAGGCCATCAACCGCATCGCTTGGGAGCGGATGCGGGTCCTCAAACGTTCAGGGTTCACGGATGTGGATTGCGGTCGAATTCGGGGGCAGGTCGAAGGTGTGGAGGTCACGGACCAGGAGGGTGTCGGGGCTCAGACCGCGGGCAAACATCTTCTCGGCCAACGCATTGCCCGGCACCGGCACCAAGTGGTAGTAGGCAAGTTGTCGGATGCCGGCCTCGGCCGCGCGCGCCTCGATGCTCAAGGAATCCGCATGGTAGTCGATCACGTCGGTGAAGATGGTCGGCATCACGGGAAGACCCGCCGCTCGAGTCGCTTCGATCATTGGATCGAGAAGGGTGCGCGATATCGGCGCCCTGGGCAGCCGCAAACAGGCTCTCCACAGCGTTGGTGTCGCCGCTGATCACCACCGACCGGCCCCGATAGTCCACCCGGTAGCCAACGGCGGGATCGATCGGCGCATGATCGACCAGGAATGACCGGATGGTCATCAAGTCGTCCTGCCAAACCACCTCCCCCGGACTGAACTCGACCGCAGTCATGGGCCCGGCGGCTGGCGGCAGCAATTGCGCACCATGATGGGCGACCCGATAGCCCTGATCGAGCCGATAGGCTTGGTTGAAGCCGCCGACCACCTCACCGATGCCTTGCGGGCCATGCACCTGAAGGCTGCTCCTGCGGCCCCGCACCCAGCTCGCGAGGTTCACGTCGGCGAGACCCGCGATGTGGTCCGAGTGAAAGTGCGTGAACAGGACGCCATTCAGGCGGCCCACGGGAAGCTGGGCTTGACCGATGCGCATCGGTGACCGGGCGCCCACGTCGAACAGGAAGAAGTGCTCCGGGGTGAGCACGGCGATGCAGGCCTGAGCCCGGTCGGGATCGTTGCCCGCCGGCGAGGCGCTGCCGCAGACCACCACCCGCAACCCTTCCGGCGGCGGCGGGGCCTGACCCATCGCGGCTTGGATCGCCCGGCTGAACAGCGCGTCTTGGCCGGTCGCCGTGTTGTAGGTGAACGCGGCGACCGCGGCCAAAGCCACGACCAACGCGACGACGCCGTAGAGCAGTTTTCTCATCGCTTGTTCCCCAAGATGACCGGTCGCCATTGTAGCCTCAGCAGGCTCATGGGGCGCTGCCTGGCGCACCGCAGGAACTCGCCGGTGCAAATCCAATTTCATCCGCTCCCTCGGTGGCTCGACACTCTCCTCAATCGATCGGCCGAGGGCGCGAAGATGTCGGTTTTTCGCTCTCGCGACTTCCGCAGGCAGACGCTCTTGGTGCAATATCCGCGCACGGGAGGCGGAGAAACCATGAAGCATGACGAGAGCAAGGGGCCGGAAGGCTACCGCGTGGCGGCCGTGGAGGCTTGGATCAAGGACCATATTGGGGCCCTCACGCCGCCGTTCCAATGGACGCGCTTGGAAGGCGGCCACTCCAACCTCACCTATCGGCTGGACGATGCCGAAGGCCAATCGGCGGTCATCCGCCGTCCGCCGCAAGGGGAACTGCTGCCCAAAGCCCACGACATGAGCCGCGAGTGGTCGTTGATTTCGGCACTCGGACCAACCCCGGTGCCGGTGCCCAAGGCGCTTGGCTTCTGCGAAAGCCCAAGCGTCACCGGCGCTTGGTTCTACGTCATGGGCTTGATTGACGGGCGCCCGCTCTACAACGCCGACGACACCCAGGCGCTGGTCCCGGCAGACCAGCGCATGAAGACCGCCCACTCCTTCATCGACGTGCTCGGCGACCTGCATGCCGTGGACCCCGACGCCGTGGGCCTCGGGGAACTCGGCAAGAAGGAGAACTACGTCGGCCGCCAACTCAAGACCTGGTACCGCTCCTGGACCTCGTCCATCGAAGCTGCCGACTACGATGATGCGCGGGCGCACGCGATACGGGACTTTCTGCTCGACAACATTCCCGACCAAGGGCCGGCCCGGGTGGTGCACGGCGACTACGGGCTGCACAACTGTCTGGTCGGCCCCGACTGCGCCATCGCCGCCGTGGTGGACTGGGAGATTTCGACGCTCGGCGACCCCTTGGCAGACCTCGCCTACGCGCTGAACCCGTGGCCCGACCCCAGCGACGATGAGCCGATCGCCCCCGAAGCCGCCACCGCGCCGCCCGGATTCCCAAGCCGCACCGAACTCGCCGAGCGCTACGCCGAGCGCACTGGCCGGGACCTGTCCCAACTCGACTACTACGTCGCCTTCAACCGCTGGAAGACAGCCTGCATCGTGCATGGCGTGTACGCCCGCTACTGCGCCGGCAAAAAGAGCACGGAAGGTGTCGACATGGAAGAGATGCCCGAACGCATCGACCGCTCGCTGGCGCTGTCGGAAAAGGCGTTGAACCAAATCGGCTGAGCGAATTCCCCGGACCGGTCGTCCCGCCCTCAACTTTGAATCGAGCGCGTGCGCCGTTCCCCTGGCGCGAGGGCGGGATGCCTTCGAGCCGGGCTCCGTTCCAAGCCATTCCTCGGCTCGAGGGCGTCCCGCCCTCGCTGCGGCCCTGCATCATCCGCAACGCATGAAACTGATACACTGATCTTGCGAACAGGCGGGCACTGGACATCGCGCAATTGCACAGCGGCCATCCGAGCGTACCGGGACGACGGTTACGCGGCGAAGCAGGCGGAGGACACCGCCAGTGCCCTTGTCACCTCCATGCTGCGGCGCGGCGCCGTCTCCGAGGACGCCGACGCACGAAGTTACGCCTCCGGGTCCTCGTTTCCGCGCAGCGAGTATATTTCCGGCAGCGTTCCCCAGCGCAGTGCGTCGTCAATTTCGAAGGCATCCCGGATGCAGGTGGTCTTACTCGTGCCGCGCGCGCCAAAAAGAAAGAAGGAATGGCTGCGGGTGGTCTTTAGAAGCCCACGAAACATGCCAGTTTCCTTGATCATGGGAAAAGGTTGCCAAATGAGTCAACCCTTGCGTCCGGCGACCGCCGAGTTGCGCAGCAACTCGATTGCGCCGCCAAGGCGGCGTGCGCATTCGTCGGTCTGAGGCATCGCCTCGTCGGCAAGTCCATTCGATATCAGGATCATGCTCCATATTGCACGTCGAAATATGGAGTGTCTTCCCTATGAGAGGAACCGCCGTTAGTGCGTCAGACGTGATTGCTCAATTCAGCGCAAACTATTTCCGACTAAGTGCTGGACAAACGGCTGCAAGCGCGTAGAATTGCCCCGACCAATTTGGTAGGACCAAAATGGTCCTACCAAGAAACCCTTCGGCAGCGAACACGAAGAGAGCATGAGCGCCAAACACAGTCAACTGGCGGGTACCCTCACCGATGAAATTCTCTCCGGACGCTACCAGGCTGGCGACCGGCTGCCGTCGGAGCGGGAATTGGCGGTGCGCTTCAACGTCAATCGAGGGGCCGTGCGGGAGGCCATGAGCCGCTTGTCGCAGTTGGGCGTGGCGGACGTCCAGCCCGGCGGCGCCCGCGTTGCGCCCATCAATGAGGCAAGCCTTGACATCATCGGCCACATGCTGGCCTCCACCCAAGTCCCGGATGCCCAGTTGCTGGGGCAGATTTTCCAAGTGGTGGAGCGGCTGCTCAGCATGGCGGCGGAAGCCCTCGTGGAACGGGGGCGGGCAACCGACATTGAAGCCGTTAGAGCCCGGGTGCTGCAGCTTCTCGACAGCCGCTTGGACAGCGAAGCCCATGCGGCTGCCCGCATCGAGATGATGCGCACGATCATGATCACCAGCGGCAACTTGGTCTGCCAGCTCATCGCCCACGGCCTGTTCAAGCAGTTCGCGCCAACCCTTGAGGCCGTCAAGCCCTATGTGCAACTCGACGTCGAGCAGTTCAACCGCTTGGCGCGGCGGCTTGACGGCGCGTTGGCCACCCGCGACCGGCGCACCGTACGGGAAGTGTTCGACGACTTTTCCGAGCTGCACAATCGCACCTTGACGCCGGCCATTGAGGCCGCCGTTCGGCAATCCGTTCGGCCATCTGAATCCATAACGAGGCAAAACCCCGGACCATCGAGTAGGCGGTCGCCGGGCGCAAATGTTGACCCAAGCGACAATCTCGCCCCGCGATCAAGAGATACGGAGGTCGCCGCATCATGAAGCGCAAAGTCCTGCTCCCCGGCCTCGTCATCCTCGCCGCAATGTTCGGCGCCGTGGCCCTGATGGCCACCAGCCCGCAGCTTGATCCCGACATTCCGGAGCCGGTGGCGCCCACCGTGCGGGTACGCGACGTGCTGCCGGAGTCCATTCAGCTCCGGGTCCACTCCCAAGGCACCGTCGCGCCCACCCAAGTCACCGCCCTGTTTCCCGAAGTGGCCGGCCGGGTGGTATGGATTTCCCCGGCGCTGGTCAACGGCGGCTATTTCGAGAACGACACGGTGCTGCTGAAGCTCGACGACCAAGATTACCGGTCGGCCTTGCAGCGCGCCCAAGCGGCGCTCGCCCGGGCCGAAGCTGAGCACGACCACGCCCGCTTCGAACACCAGCGCATGCGCAGCCTGGAGCAGCGCCGACTGGCGAGCCGCTCGCAGATGGAAAACACCCTGAAGGAGTTGCGGGTCAAGCAAGCGATTCTTGAGGACGCCCGCGCCAACTTTGATCAGGCCCAGCGGGACCTTGAGCGAACCGAGGTCCGGGCGCCCTTCAACGGTTTGGTGCAGAGCGAGTCGGTGGACGTCGGCCAACTCGTGGGGCGCAACGTGTCGGTCGCTACGCTCTACGCCAGCAACCAAGTGGAAGTGCGCCTGCCCATCGCCGACCGGCAATTGGCCTTCCTCAACGTGCCCTTGGGCCAGCGCGGCGCCTTGCCGGAGGATGTGCGACCCCGGGTTACCCTGTCCGCCGAATACGCTGGGCGGACCCTGCAATGGGACGGCCGCATCGTACGCGCGGAGGCGCAGATCGACACGGCCAGCCGCATGGTCAACGTCGTGGCCCGCGTCAACAGCGGCGCCCACGTCGAACCGCCCACGGTGGGCCTGTTCGTGGATGCCGAAATCGAAGGATTGACCAAGGACGACATCGTCGTGATGCCACGCACCGCCCTGCGCAACGGCAATCGCGTGCTGGTGGTGGACGAGGACCAACGCCTGCGGTTCCGCGACATCGAACCCCTGCGCCTGTATCAGGACGACGTGCTGATCGTCCAGGGGCTTGAGCGCGGCGAGCGGGTTTGCGTTTCGCCCATGCAGACGCCCATCGAAGGCATGCGGGTGCAACCCATCGTTGACCAAGACGCCACCTGACCAGACGCCGTCCATGCACACCGCCATCGCTTGGTTTGTCCGCAATCCGGTCGCCGCCAACCTATTGATGTTCATCCTGTGCGTCGGCGGCCTGCTGGCGCTGCTGACCGTTAACCAGGAGGAGTTTCCCAACATGGAGGTGCCGGTGGTGTCGGTCACCGTGCCGTACTTGGGCGCCGCCCCGGAGGAAGTGGAGCAGGGCGTGTGCATCCGCGTCGAGGAGGCCATCGACGGCATCGAAGGCATCGAGGAGATTCACTCGATCGCCAGCGAAGGCTCGTGCCGGGTGATGGCGGAACTGGCGCTGAACGCCAATGACGTGGTGGCGCTCAACGAAATCAAAAGCCACGTCGATGGCATCAACAGCTTTCCATTGGAAACCGAGAAGCCCATCGTCTCCAAGCTCTCCATCGTCCGCAAGGTGGTCCAAGTGGCCCTCTCCGGAGACGCCGACGAGCGCATTCTCAAGGAAGAAGGCCAGCGGCTGCGTAACGGCATCGCCGCCCTCGACGGCGTCTCCCAAGTGGGCATCAAGTACGTGCGTCCCTATGAGATTTCCATCGAGGTGTCGGAACGCGCGTTGCGCCGCCACGGGCTGACTCTCGATCGGGTGACCCAAGCCGTGCGCAACACCTCGCTCGACATGCCGGGCGGCACCATCAAGTCCGAGGGCGGCGAGATTCTCATCCGCTCCAAGGGCCAAGCCTACTGGGGCGTGGACTTCGAGGACGTGGTGGTCCTGACCCGTGCCGACGGCACCAAGTTGACGCTTGACGAGGTCGCTGACATTCGCGACGGTTTTGAGGAGGGCGACCTCTACGCCCGCTTCAACGGTGAGCCCGCGGTGGTGATAGAAGTCGCCCAAATCGGCGATGAGGACATCATGCAGATCGCCAAGGACGTCAATGACGAAGTCGAGCGGATCCGCACCCGTCTGCCCGAGGGCTTGAGCGTCACCATCTGGACCGACACCTCCAAGGAGCTGGTCGAGCGCTTCAGCGTCCTCAACACCACCGCCGGCGGCGGCTTGGCCTTGGTGCTGGTCATTTTGGCGCTGTTCCTGCGGCTGCGCCTGGCCCTGTGGGTTGCCGCCGGCATTCCCATCGCCCTGTTGGGCTGCATCGCCACCCTGCCCTACCTGGACATCAACATCAGCACCCTGACGGTCATCGCCTTCATATTGGTGCTCGGCATTCTGGTCGATGACGCCATCGTCGTCGGCGAGCGCATTCACACCCAGGAGCAAATTGGCAAGTCACCGACGCAGGCCGCCATCGACGGCACTTGGGAGGTTTCCATTCCGGTGATTTTCGGTGTGCTGACCACCGTGGCGGCGTTTCTCCCCTTGGTGCTCGTGGAGGGCGCCATGACCGAATTCTTCGGCAGCATCGGCATCGTTGTCATGGTCGCGCTGGTGTTCAGCATCGTCGAGTCCCAACTCATCCTCCCCTCCCACTTGGCCCACCGCAAACGCAGCCGATCCCAACAGGGCCTGGGCCACTTTTGGAACGGCATTCAAGGCCGGATGGCGGACGGCCTTGAGGCATTGGCGGTTCGTCACTACCTGCCGATGGTGCGGCGGGCCATCGAATGGCGGTACGTCACCGCCGCGATTGGCTTGGGGGTGCTGATCCTGGCCTTGGCGCTGATCTTTAGCGGCCGCGTCACCTTCGGCTTCTTTCCGTCCATCGAAGGCGACCGCATCTATGGCCAACTGGAGTTGCCCCAAGGCGTTTCGGTGGATAAAACCATTGAGGCAGCGAGTCGAATCGAAGCCGGTGCAGCGAAGTTGAACGAAGAGCTGACCCGCCAGCTTGGGCGGGAGAGCGACCTCGTCGTCAATCAATTGACCAGCATCGGCACTGCCGTGCATCGGGATGGCCCCGGCGGCCCGCCGCGCCCCGGCCGCAGCCACTTCGCCGAAGTGGTGATCGAACTGCCACCGGCGCGGCAACGGGACAACCTGAGCGCCAAGGACATCGCCAAACGCTGGCGGGACCTCACCGGCCCCATCCCCGATGCGGTAAAGCTCAGCTTCAACGCCGACCAATGGTCGGCTGGCGAGCCCATCAACTACCGAATCAGCGGCACCGACGTGGATGAGCTGCGCAAGGCGGCAGCGGAACTGCGCATCGAGCTCGCCCGTTACGAGGGCGTGTACGACATCAGCGACTCCTTCCGTGCCGGCAAGCAGGAAATCAAGCTCAGCTTGTTGCCGGAGGCCCGCAACCTAGGCCTGACCCTTGGTGATCTGGCCCGCCAAGTGCGCAGCGCCTTCTATGGCGCCGAGGCCCAACGGGTGCAGCGCGGCGAGGATGACGTTCGGGTGATGGTGCGCTTCCCGGAAGCGGAGCGGAAGTCCATCGGCAACTTGGAGGACATGTACATCCGCACCGCCAGCGGCAAGGAGGTGCCCTTCTACAGCGTCGCCCAGTTCGAGTTGGGCCGGGGCTACTCCTCCATTCAACGCACCAACCGCCAGCGGGTGGTCAACGTCACCGCCGAGGTGGACCGCGGCGCCATCGCCCCGGAGGACGTGATGCGCAGCGTCAACCGGGGCGTCGTGCCGGGGCTGAAAGCCAAGTTCCCGAACATCCGCGTCGGCTTGGCGGGTGAACAGGAGGAGCGCCTCGACGCCATAGGCGGCTTGGCGCAAGGCGCACTGCTGTCGCTGATCCTCATCTACACCCTGCTGGCAGTGCCCTTGAAGAGCTACATTCAGCCGCTGGTCATCATGAGCGTAATCCCCTTTGGCGCCGTCGGGGCCATCTTCGGCCACTGGGTGATGGGCGTGGAGCTGATGTTCTTCTCGCTCTTAGGCATGGTGGCCCTCTCCGGCGTGGTCGTGAACGCAAGCCTGGTGCTGGTCGATTTCGTCAACCGCCGCCGCCGTGAGGGCATGCCCGTGGAGGAAGCGCTGGTCACCAGTTGCGGCACCCGCTTTCGCGCCATTATCCTGACTTCGGTGACCACCTTCGTCGGGCTGATTCCCCTGATGAGCAACATGACACCCGCCACGGCACCCTTCGTCCCGATGGCTATCTCGCTGGCCTACGGTGTGCTGTTCGCCACGTTCATCACTCTTTTCTACGTGCCGGTGCTGTACCGCATCGTGGAGGACTTGTTCGGTTGGGATCCGGTCGCCCAAGGCATGCAGGAAGTCGGCGAGCCGGCCGCGCAAATCTAGCGCCAAGCCCGGGCGGCTTCCCCGAATCGAGGGCGCGAACCGAAGGTTCGTTATGCCCTCGGTCCGGTCTCCACTCAAGGACCTCCCCGGACCTAGGGCATTCGGTGGAAGCCTATCGAGACCATGAGTAACGACGCCACCGGCTTGCCCACCACGCCTAAGCAGTGGCACGGCCGGGTCTGGGCGCTGTCCTGGCCGATGATCCTCGCCAATCTGGCCATTCCCTTGGTGGGCGCGGTGGACACCGCGGTCGTGGGACGGCTGCCCGATGCGCGCTACTTGGGCGCTGTGGCCATCGGCGCAGCCATCATGAACGCCCTGTATTGGATGCTGGGCTTCCTGCGCATGGGCACGACGGGCCTCACCGCCCAAGCGCTGGGCGCTGGGGACCGAAGGGTGTTGGCCGCCACGGCATCGCAGGCGGCATTGGCGGCGCTCGCGTTGGGCGCGGCGCTGGTTGCCGCCCAAGCGCCACTCAAAGAGCTGGCGCTGTGGCTGTTCGAAGCAAGCCCCCAGGTCGAGGCGCTGACCGGCGACTACTTCAGCATCCGCATCTGGGGCGCACCCGCCCTGCTGCTCTACTTGGTCGAAATGGGCGTGCTGTTCGGGCTGCAGCGGATGCGGGCAGCCCTGGCCTTGAGCCTGCTGCTCAACCTGTGCAACGCCACACTCGACTTCACCTTCGTCATGGGGCTCGGCTGGGATGTTAAGGGCGTCGCTGCCGGCACCGTCATCAGCGAGTGGCTGGCGGCCTTGGTCGGCTTGCGCCTCGCTATCGGAGCCCTCGTCCGCCACGGGTGTCGGTGGCCGCGGCTTGAAGCGATGCTCGACCGGCAACGGCTGGCCCATCTGTTTCAAATCAGCGCCAACCTGGTCCTGCGCACCTTCTTCGTGCAGCTGCCCTTTTTCCTGATCACCGCCTTGGGCGCGGCGCTTGGCGACGTGGTGCTGGCGGCCAACGCGGTGCTGCTGCAATTCATGCACATCATGGCCTACGGTCTCGACGGCTTCGCCCACACCGCCGAAACCCTCGCCGGCTACGCCTTTGGCAAGCGCGACGCCAAGGGGCTGCGCCAAGCGAGCGCCTACAGCGCCATCTGGGCCGGATTGACCGCCTGCCTGTTCAGCGCCGCCTACGGACTGTTCGGGGAATCCGTGATCGCCCTGTTTACCGACTTGCCCGAGGTGAGGACCGCCGCCACCGCCTATCTTCCCTGGGTGGCCGCCCTGCCCCTCGTCGCAGTCTGGGCCTTCATGCTGGACGGCATCTTCATCGGCGCCACCCGTGCCGCCGAGCTGCGCAACGCCATGATCCTGGCCGCCGCCATCTACCTCGCCGTCCTGTGGCTATCCTTCGAACCCCTCGGCAACCACGGCGTCTGGCTGTCGATGCTGGCCTTCATGACGGCACGGAGCTTGATTTTGGGGGCCATGTTTCCGAAGCTGGAACGGCGCATCCGCACGGCCAAACACTAACGCCTGCCGTTGTCCAGAGGTCAGTGCCGCTTCTGGCCGGCGGAATGGGCTTGTTGGAATGTGAGCCTTCCGCCCTGCTCCGGCCTCATTTTGTAAGCCCAAACCGCAGGATGGCATCACCGCGATGCGGCATCGTGGAAGGTCACTGAAAGCTTGGCGCACGCCATTGCAGTTGGCCGAGGTCCTTGCGACGCTGCAATTCCTTTCAACTACTGGAGACGCAAAAATGCGTGAATTGACAACCAATGACATGGAGCAGGCCTCTGGTGGCGTCCTGCCGATCATTGCAGTGGGGGTAGCGGTGGGTTCCACCTTTACCTCCGGCAGTGTCGCCGGATTTCTGGGCGGCGTCGGCATTGGCATGGCTGGCTACCAAGTCTATGAAGCCTACTGGAAATAGGGGTAACGCTTCCGCGACCCACTAACGGGTCGACTGGATCAGTGGCTTCCGCCACGCTCGCTCCCCTCTTCGCTTTCCGCAGTGCCTCTGCTCTGAATTCTCACGAGTGAGACCGTTGCGCCCAGAGCACATCTACCCAAGCGCGACTCATGACGTCCATGGATTGCCAAGCGTTCGCTGTCCACAACATCGTTGCTCCCCTTTACAGTTCTTGCAATGCAGATAAGCTGAGAAATCAAGCAATCTGAGAGTGCCGCAGACATTCGCCTTCTTGCATGAAGGTTCCGTCACCAGTCGACTGTGCGTTCACGCTCACACAATTCGGAATTTTGTAGGAAATCGCCCACAAGGGACCGTCATGCTGATATCGAAAGCTGGAAATTCTAGGAAGACATCGCAAAGCGCCTTGCAATGCGGCCCTGCGCTTGGAAACTGGAGTTCCCATAACTTACAGGAGACGCAAAATGCGTGAACTCACCAACCAGGACATGGCTCTGGCCAGCGGAGGTGTAGCGCCCCTCGTGGTAGTCGGAGCTTGGGTAGTCGTAGGCACTGCTGTAGGCTGGGCCACCCAAGCCTACTTCTCCGGCGAGACCGGAGCCCAGCCGTGTCTCAAGTAGGACACACGTGAACGGTGTGAGTGGCGGATTCCCGGCAACGGGAATCCGCCTTTTTTCCCATGGATAGTCCCACGTCTCCATTCAGAATCGACGTGAGAGCGGCGTTGACGGAAATAGCCGCCTCCATTCCCGTGTTCTTGATCGTCTACCAACTCGGCTTGGGGGGCGACAGTGCGCTAATGATCGGCATTGGCGCCCTGTACGGGACGCGCTTGTGGAAGAAGGGCTTTTTCGGTCCAGTCGCCAATCGAGTGAGTGACGCTCACATACCGATTCTCTCTCCAGGGCACGCCCTGTCTTGGTGCCACATCATCCTCATGGCCGGCACCGGCGCGGCGCTTGATGGCGCGGACATGGACCGGGTGATTCAGCACACAGTATTCCTGTGGTGCTGGCCAGTTTCGGCGGTTGCTTGCCAATTGGCTTGGAGCCTCTACCGTTCCAAGAGGGACAGGTCCCCCAAGAACTGAGCCTTCGCCAACAGCCCTGCTTCCTCAAACCCACACCTCGCAGCGCAAATTTCTGCGGTCATCCAACTTGCGCAACTTGAAGCGGTTGCAGACGGCTGCCCGATGTTGTCCGATACCGAAGGCTGCGGCATCTTCGCCATCACGCCAAAGTTGGGCCAGCTCAAAGCCCCCAGTGGGCAACGCTCGCCATCAAGAACGCCACAGTTACCGCCAAGGGCAGGGGAGTATGGACATGAAGGGACTGCAGTTCAGCGTTTGGGCCGCATCCTGCATCTCACTTGGGCTCTTTATGGCCTACGTGGACGGTGTAGGCATGCGGGGAATCATCGGCGGTGCGATGGTCTGGTCAATAGTGATCGCCGGGGCGACCGCTTCGGTTTACATTTTCCATGTGTTGAAGCGGAAGCGGTTGCTGCAACGTCGGACGCCGCACCAACCCCCAAGGCAGCAAGACGTGAAGGAAGAGGGAATCAACGCCGCCGAATTCAAGGCGGCAGCCATGATGATCGGGGGCGCCGCGATGGGTTTTCTGATTGGCTCGATGCTATTCACCGAACTCTACGCCATAGTGGCCTCCAGCATAATTGGATGCGCCACCATCCCGGTCACTGCAATGTGGTGGAAGCGGAGGGCGCGAAGGAAAGAGTGATGGACCGATGCCACTGAAGCGTGCTCCCGATGCCGAGGACTCAGATCCGCACTCCATAGTGCAGGAACAGGCTGAAGCTGGCCTCCTGAACCAAGCCCTCCGCCCGACGCAGGAGTGCCAAAGGGCTTCCAGCAAATCCACCCGCGCAAACTAGGAAGTTTCGGCTCAGCGACCCGCCTGTTGGAATGTGCGCCATGTCTTACAAATTCCCATGCTTTGTGCGACATGATCCATTGTCGAATGCGATGGCGATATCGGAATGTGGAAGCACAAGGAAACAACCGCCTTAGCCGTTGAAGTGACGCTCAGTCCCTGTGATTCTGCACGTCCAATCAACTAACGGGAGACGCAAAAATGCGTGAACTGAACAACACCGACATGGACTTGGCAAGCGGCGGCGGCTCGATCGCTCGAAACGGGCTGGCATTGGATTATCAGGCGCTTGTTGCCAACATGATCAGCGGCAACCCAAACTCCCCTTCCCCACTGCCTCTCCCTCCGCCCACCCTGCTCCACTAGGTGCCGTGGCTCGGCGGGCTCGCATGCGAGAACAGCCAATGGCGGGTTCCGCGAAAGCGGAACCCGCTTTTCCCAACGCCCAATCGGAACCGAATGATGTTCCGCCCCTAGCCGCTGAGGCGGGCCTGCGTACCGAAACCAGTTTCAGAACAGCAACGGACAATCCACTTCGCTTTTCCTCAAACCCGCACCTCATAGTACAAGTTGCTCGGATCATCGAAGTCATGCAGGCGGAAGCGGCTGAAGCCGGCCTCCCGCAGCATGTCCTCCGCCACCGCCGGGTTGAAGCCCAAGGTTCCGAGCCCCGCGCCGTCCGGCTCGGACAGCGCTGAGGACATGCAGGCGGAGACCGAGAAGCCGTAGAACATCGCCAGCATCGGGTTGCGCATGTTTTGCTTGAAGTCGGGCGTGCTGCGGATGTCCTTGATCAGCCAGGTGCCGTCGGGCTTGAGCGCCCGGCGGATGGACGCGATGACCTCCGCAGGGTGGGTCATGTCGTGGATGCAGTCGAAGGTGATCAGAAAGTCGTAGGTCGCCTCCGACGGCAGCGCCTCCCCACCGGCCACGAAGGTCTTCAGGTTGTTGAGCCCCTGCTCGGCCACCTTCTCACGGCAGCGGTCGATGGCGTGATTGCTGGGGTCGTAGCCGTGGAATTCCGATTTGGGATACGCCTCGGCCATGGCGGCGATGGCAAGGCCGCCACCGCAGCCCACATCGGCCACCACTGCGCCCCGCTCCAGCTTGTCCGCCACCCCGTCCAAGGCCGGCAGAATTTGCGGCACCAAGGCTTGGCGCACCCAAGGGCCGAGCATGCGCTCCGTGCGATGGGCCGCGTTCGGCCCCAACTCCTCGTAGGACAGGCCGATGCCGGTTCGAAAAGCATCCACCAGCTTATCCGTCGTCTCCGGCGGAATCGGATTGCTGAACGCACCAGCGGCAAAGGCTAGGCTGCCCTCCTCGTCCGCCAGCACCGCCGTCCCCACCGGGCTGAGTTCAAAACGGTCGCCGTCCCGATAATCAAGCAGCCGTGCCGCTGCTTGGCCGCGCAGCCATTCAAGCAGCCAGCGCTCCTTCAGCCCGGTCTTCTCAGCCAGCTCTGCGGCCGTGACCGGGCCAGCGCCGGCCAAGGCCCGATACAGCCCCAAGCGGTCGCCGATGTGAATCATCAGCGAGACCATTTCACCCTGCTTGAAGCCCCATACGTTGAAGCTGTAACGCTTCAGTTCGTCCGCGTCGATCGGTGCGCTCATGATGTCCTTATCCTCTTTTGGTTCAGTGAGTGGTCTTGGCTCACAGCGCATCGGCCAAGGCCGCGACCAACGCGGCCCGGTGGCTGCGCAGGGCCTCGTCGCCGGCATTGGGCCAAGCCGCGTGCTGGGCGATGACGATGTTGCGGGACGGGTCGATCCAGATCATCTGGCCGAAGATGCCCAAGCCGCCGTAGGCGCCGTCGCCGAACAGCCACCAGTAGTAGCCGTAGCCATCGTAGCCAGGCGACGGGGCGACGGAGCTTTGCATCCAGCCTTCAGGCACCACCCGCCGCTTGAGCGGGGTGACGCCTCCGCTTAGCGCAATCAGGCCGATCCGGGCGTAGTCGCGCAGGGTGGCATTGATGCAGCAGCCGCCGTATTCGTGGCCACCCGGCGCGTCGATGAGCCAGCTCGCGTCGGCCTCCATGCCGAACGGGCGCCAGATCTTGTGTGACAGATAAGTGGCCAGATTGTTGCCGATGGCAGCGCGCAGCACGGCCCCGGCGATGCTCGTCTCACCGGTGTTGTAGTTGAACGTCACGCCCGGTTCGGCCACCCGCGGCAAGACCTTCATGTAGTCGATCAGGGCCATGCCGCCACCCGGCGCCAGCGCGGTGTCCGACTGCGGGTCGGCGTAATCCTCGTTCCAGGCCACGCCGGACGACATCTGCAGGATGTGGCGAATGGTCACCTCGTCATAGGCACCGCCCTTGAGGCGCGGCAGGTAGTCCACGACGGAATCGTCCACGCTCTCGATGTAGCCGTCCTGAATGGCCGCGCCGATCAGCAGGCTGACTACCGATTTGGCGATGGAAAAAGAGATCCAGCGGCTGCCCGCGTCATTGCCGAGGCCATAACGCTCCAGCGCCACCTTGCCGTCCTTGACGGCGATCAGGCCGGCGATGCGCTGCGACACCATGTACTCTTCCAGGGTTCTCCGCACCCCGTCGTGGCGATAGCGGAACGTGCTGAAGTCCTGCTCGGCCGGGATCAGGGGATAGGCGTGCCCGCCTGCTTCAACCTCCCGGGTGGGATACAGGTCATCAATGGCTCGATAGCCAACGATCTGCCGCTCGGGGGTCCAGAACAGG
This sequence comes from Candidatus Azophilus lithoversatilis, assembly GCA_028278675.1. Taxonomy (GTDB): domain Bacteria; phylum Pseudomonadota; class Gammaproteobacteria; order Pseudomonadales; family Azotimanducaceae; genus Azophilus; species Azophilus lithoversatilis. The sequence goes on along the minus strand of JAQAJJ010000032.1, from coordinate 10,166 downwards.
ATGCCCTCGCCGCCGTGCAGGTCCTCTTCCTCAGCCCAACCCAGGATCGCCCCCAAGCCGGAGACGGCCAACCCCCACACCATAAGCCAATTGCGCATTTCAATGCCTCCCTGCTGCCAGTCACTATTCCTTGATCGCGGGACAAGGTTGTCAATTGGGTCAATTTCCGCGCCCGGCGACCTCCCACACGTCGGCCCAAGGCATCGCCTCGTTAGCAGACTAACGGTAGAATGTTGGGTTTTCCAATGCCAAAACTCAAATGGGGGATTCTAATGTCCGATGACAATGGCCTGAACGCCGACCTGTATGACTTGACCATGTCCGCGGAGGCGGAGCCGCTGATGGCGGCGGTGAAAAAGCACATCGCCGAGAACGTCGAGCCCATAGTAGAAGAGTTCTACCAGCTCGGCGAGGACCGGGAGGATCGCTGGAGTTGGGCACCGGGCCAGCTTGAACTGCTTGAAGGCGCCAAGAACAAGGCCAAGGAGTCGGGCCTGTGGAACTTCTTCCTGCCTGACGCCGATACCGGCGAGGGCCTGAAGAACCTCGACTACGCCTACATCGCCGCCGAACTCGGCAAGTGCCCGCTGGCCTCCGAGTCGCTCAACTGCAGCGCCCCGGACACTGGCAACATGGAGGTGCTGGAGCGGATCGGCACCCCGGAGCAGAAGGAAAAGTGGCTCAAACCCCTGCTGAACGGCGAAATCCGCTCCGCCTACGCCATGACCGAGCCGAACCTGGCTTCCTCGGACGCCAAGAACATCGGCACCCGGGCGGTGCTCGACGGCGACGAGTGGGTCATCAACGGCGAGAAGTACTACATCTCCGGGGCTGGAGACCCACGCTGCAAGATCATGATCTGCATGGTCAAGACCAGCCCGGATGCGCCAACCCACAAGCAGCAGTCGCAGATTCTGGTGCCGATCGACACCCCCGGGGTTGAAATCCTCGGCCCCATGCACGTCTTCGGCCACGACGATGCGCCCCATGGGCATATGCACTTGAAGTTCGACAACGTTCGGGTGCCCAAGGCGAACATCCTGCTCGGCGAGGGCCGCGGCTTCGAGATCTCCCAAGTGCGCCTGGGGCCGGGCCGCATCCACCACTGCATGCGCTCCATCGGCCAAGCCGAAAAGGCCTTGGACCTGATGGTCCGCCGGGGCTTGAGCCGCGAGGCCTTCGGCCGCCCCATCGCGCAGCTCGGCAAGAACGTCGAAGTGATCTCCCGGGCCCGCATCGAAATCGAAGCCATGCGCCTGATGGTGCTGCAGGCGGCCAAGGCGATGGACGTGCTCGGCAACCAGGAGGCCCGCATCTGGGTCCACATGGTCAAGGCCATGGTGCCGGAGCGGGTCTGCCAGATCATCGACCAAGCGATCCAGATTCACGGCGCCACCGGCGTCTCCCAATGGACCCCCCTGGCCCAGATGTACACCGGGCAGCGCACCCTGCGCCTGGCCGACGGCCCCGATGAAGTGCATCACCTCGTGGTGGGCCGCGCCGAACTGCGCAAGTACGGAGGCTCCGCTTAGCGCATCAGGAAACGGACCAGTTCTCCCCGTAGGGGCGAATCAACGCATTGAAAGTCCACGCCGACCGGGGCTGGTGCGCCAAGTGCCAGCACTCGGCGGCGATGTCCCGGGGCTGGCAGAAGAATTCGTCGGGCTTGTCGGCAAAGCGCTTGCGGGTCCAGGGCACGTCGATCACCGCGTCGATGCCGACGAAGGCCACATGCACCCCCTTGGGACCGAGATGGCGGGCCATGGACTCGCACAGTATGCGCTGCGCCGCCTTGGTGGGCGCGAAGCCGGCGAAATTCTCAACGCCCCGATAGGCTGAGGTGTTGCCCGTGCAAATGAATGCTCCCCGCCCGGCGTCGATCATGGCCGGCGCAGTGGCCTGCGCCAGGCGCAGCAGGGCCATGGTGTTCACTTGGAAGTTGCGGTTGAGCACCTCTGGATCCAATTCCAGAAAGTTGGCAAAGGCCCCGCCGACCGCATTGTGAATCACCACCGACGGAGCGCCCATCTCGGCCTGTACCGCCGCCAGCGTCGACTCCAACTGCGCCGAATCGCTTACGTCGCAGGCGTAGCCCCGCGCATTCGGCGTGGCGCCTTCGATTTCCCGAAGGCGCTCCGCGTTGCGGGCCAGCATGGCCACTCGATAGCCTTCGGCAAATCGCTCAACAAGGGCTTTTCCGGTTCCCGGGCCAACGCCGGTGACGAGGCAGACGTCTTGGGGCATGGTTCGCTTCTCCTTCAACAGTTGTCTGGAACCGGGCCAGAATAACGGCAATGCGGGCAAATGCCCAAGCCGACATTGGCTCAGTTCGGTGCATCCCCGGACCGAACGATAGCTTCCAACGAAGCCGGACCGAGGGCGGGACGCTCTCGAACCGTACGCACTCACCCCAAGCGGACACGCTGCCCCGCACGAAGTTGTTAACATGGCGCGCAAATCAAGCGCAGTCGCCCATGTCCGACCCCCGCCTCCGCAAAATCCACGTCAACGGCGTGGAACTGGCCTACTTCGAACGCAACCAACCGCAGCCCGGCGAGCCGACGCTGCTGCTAGTCCACGCCACGGGATTCCACGGGCGCATCTGGGACCGGATCATCGAACCCTTCGGCGAGCGCCACTCCATCGCCTTGGAGCAGCGCGGCCACGGGCGCAGCGAAAAGCGCAAGATCGAGCACTGGCGGGAAGTCGGCGAGGACGTAGCGGCCTTTGTCGAGGCGTTGGCGCTCAGCAACCTGGTCGGCATCGGACACTCCATGGGCGCCCACGCCCTGGTCGATGCCGCCGCCGCCACCGGGGCCTTCGCCCGGCTGCTGCTGCTCGACCCCACCATCCCGGACCCGGAAGCCTTCGCCAACCCGGCGCTGCTGGACCTGCCCGGCGGCACCCATCCTGCGGCGCGGCGCTACAACGCCTTTGCCTCGGTGGACGACATGATGGAACGGCTGGCCACCAAGAGCGCCTTCCCCCTTTACGACCCGCAGACGTTCAGGGACTACTGCGAGCATGGCTTGGTCCCCACGGCCAACGGCGGCATGACCCTCGCCTGCCCGCCGGAAATCGAGGCTTCGGTGTACATGGCGTCAAGAACCAACATCGCCATCTTCGACAGCGTGGCGGCGGTGGATGTGCCAGTGCTGGTGGTGCGCGCCAAGGCGCCCGAAGCCGAGCGCGGCATCATGGACTTCGCCTCATCGCCCACTTGGCCCGGGCTTGTGAATCTGTTTCCCCAAGGTCGGGAACTGCACTGGCCCGACGTGACGCACTTCATCCCCATGCAGGCCCCAGATGCGGTCATCGACCTGATGGCCCAGGAAATTGAGGCTTGGCAACGGGATCATCCGAACGGACCGTCCGAACCTCAAACTGACGGAGACGCGCAATGGTATGGCTGAAGTGGTCCCTCATCATTCTCGGCGTCCTCGGTGCCGCAGTCCTCGCCCTTCGCGCCTATGCGCTGCTGGTGGGCAACCCGCGCGTT
>JAQAJJ010000032.1:0-6637 GCA_028278675.1 Candidatus Azophilus lithoversatilis | reverse complement strand
GGATCGTCATGCTGCTGGAACTGCCCGATGGCCGGGAACTGCCCGTCAACTACCGCCGCGAGGGCAATCAGGTGTTCGCCGGCGCCGATGGCCGCTGGTGGCGCCCGCTACGTGAAGGCAACGCACCGGTGCGGATGTTGATCCGCGGCGAGACGCTGACCGGCAAGGCGCGGGTGGCGTTTGACGATCCCGCGTACAAGCGCGCCGTGTTTGACCGCCTTCGGCCGAAGGTGCCCAAGTGGCTGCCGGAGTGGCTCGATGCGCACCTCGTGGTGATCGACCTCGACCCAACCACCTTGCCAGAATAGAAGGCCTTGATCCGATGCACATCGACCTCTTAAGCCCCAAGAGCTTCGTCGGCGGACACCCGCACGGCCAATACGATTGGCTGCGCAGCCACGCGCCAGTTCATTGGCACGATGATGGCGAAGGCAGTGGATTCTGGGCGGTGACCCGTTACGAGGACGTCAACCAAATTGGCCGCAACGCCGAGGTCTTCTCCTCCGAACCCACCATCATGATCGCCGACCCGGACATGGCCCTGGCTAATTTCCAAAGCGACTACAAAATGATGCTGGCTATGGATCCGCCCCAGCACACCGCCTACCGCAAGCTCATCAGCCGCGAGTTCACCCAAGGCCCAGCCCGCCAATACCAATCGCGCATTCAGCAACTGGCCACACGCATCGTGGATGCGGTCATCGACCGCGGCGAATGCGAATTCGTCTCCGAAGTGGCCGGGGAGATGCCGAGCTTCGTCATCGCCGACTTGATGGGCCTGCCGCTGGAAGACGGCAGAACGCTCTACGAACTGACCGAGGTGATCCACTCCGTCCCTGAGGAACTGCCGGAAAACGCCATTCCCACCGCCGTTATGAAGATGTTCGAATACGGTCGGGGCGTGATCGAGGAGAAGCGCCGCCGCCCGGCCGACGACTTGGCCAGCAAGCTGCTGCATGCGGAACTCGATGGCCGGCGCTTGGCGGACGAGGAGTTCCTGCTCTTCTTCATGCTGCTCATCGACGCCGGTGGCGACACCACCCGAAACCTCGTCTCAACCGGCCTGCACGCCCTGCTGCAGCACCCGGACCAACTCGCCCGGCTCGCCGCCGACCCGGAAGGCCTGATGCCAGCGGCGCGTGAGGAATTGTTGCGCTGGACCTCCCCCGTCATCTATATGCGGCGGCGGGTCAAGCAGCCCACCTCCTTGGGTGGCCAGGCGTTGGAAGCAGGCGATCGCGTGGTGATGTACTACGGTGCCGCCAATCGAGACCCGGAAGCCTTCGCCAACCCCAACGTGCTGAACCTGCAGCGTTCACCCAACCGCCACCTCGCCTTCGGCGGCGGGCACCACCTCTGCCTCGGCCAATGGTTCGCCCGCCTAGAGATCGACGCGATCATGACCGAGGTGCTGAGTCGCCTGACCAACATCCGCATCGCCGGCGAACTGAAGTGGATGCCCAGCAACTTCATCTCCGGCCTAACCCGCATGCCAGTGGCCTTCGACACCAAGTAGCGTAAGGGAAACGGCGCTTCGCGCCGTCCGAGGGCGCGAACGCGAACCGGAGGTTGGTGTCGGTTCGTTATGCCCTCGAACCGGCGATCCCCGCTCGACTTCGGCATCCTCCCCGGACCGAGGACATCTTGCCCTCGATTAGGAGTCAGGCGTTGACTCCGAGTCATCGGCCACAAAGTACTGTGGCCGGCAAAGCCTCCGCCCTATGTGCCCAGCGCACTGGCCAGAGCATCCATCACCTGCAAACGCGCGGCGGCCTCCTGGTCGGCTTGCGCCTCGGTGACCAACGCGCGCAGTTCATCGAATTGGCCCTGCGGCAACTCCCCGGCGGCGAGGGCTTCCTCAAGACTCAGGTGCAGCGCGGCGAGGGACGCGGCTTGGCCGGGCGGCTGCCGGCCTTCGCGCAACAACGCCCCGTGCCAGGCCACCAGTTCCTTGAAGTAGTCGAGGAACGACGCCGGTTCGTAGGCCACCAAGCTGCCGTGGGGCTTCGGGGTGTTGCGCATGAAGAACGGCATGCCCGGGTTCGCGCCGTAGTAGGCAATCGAAGTGGTCACGCTCAACGTGGTCGCGTACATGCGGCCGTCGAGGCCCATCACCACCAGTGCCCCATCATCCACGAAGGGGGCCTTGCTGACAAAGTTGCCGTCGTAGTCGTAGTGCACCAGAAAGTGCTTGATCGGCTGCTTGAAGGTGTCGAGCGGCAGGCCGGCGACCGGCGGCTGCACGGTGTCGCGCTGATCCTCGGGAATCTCGATTTCAATGCCGACTTTGATCATGAACCAGACGCCGTCCACCGTGGTTGTCACGCCAGACACGACATCCGCTTGCGGCCGCCCGAAGAGCGTCGGCCAGCCGGTGACCTCCTCTTCCGCGATCCAATTGAGATCGTGACGCCACAGCACGTCGCCGTTCGACCCATCCCAACAAATCAACTCATTGAATTGAAAGGTGAAGACCTTGCCATCCGGCATGGTCGAGGAGGACACCCCCATCACTGAGCGTTCCGAAGACTGCCAGACGATTTTGCCATCCGTGGCGGACACCCCCGTCAGATGGCCCTCGCCATCCACCACATAGACGGTGCTGCCATCGAAGGACACGGTGGGGCTGGTGCCGCTGCCGGAAACCCCAAGTTGGGTTTCGAACGCAATCTCGATGCCTGGTTCTTTTGGACAATCAGAGACAGAGTCGCCACCACCAGGTTGCTCCTCCGACAGTGGCGGCTCGCCGCACTGAGAAGGGCTGGATACCACATCCAACCCATAGAGCACCGTGTGGTCCGGCTGCCGACCGGTGGCCACGATGAAGATGCGCCCGGTTTCAGGGCTCACGGAAGGCGTGTTGGCCACCTCCATGTTGAAGCCCCAGATCGCATCCCAGTTGTCTTGCTGCAGCGCCGGGTCGATGAGGTCGTCGGCCAGCAATCCCGGCGGCATGGGGCTCGACGGCACCCCATCGACGCCGGGGAGGTCGAGGATCGGCAACGCCGGCTCACCGCTGGCGCGATCAAACAGGGCAACCCTGCCGTCACTGGAAATGAGGCCGACATGGCCTTGATGGGTGAAGAAGGCGGAAAAGGCGTAGCCATGGACGCCAAGCGCCGGCAAGTCGGTCACCCAGCGCACCGCGCCTTCGTTGGTGAACGACCAAAGCTGATTGGAGTCCGGCAAGTACAGATGGTCATCGACATCGACCACGGGCGTGGAAAAGTAGGCGGCGGAATCCAGATCGTCCATCGATTGCATCGGTGCCGTCTTCCAAAGCAACCGCCCTGCGGGCGTGAACGCATGCAGATGGCTCTGCCCAGACCCGCCCGCCGACGTCGCATAGACGTTGCCATTGGCGCCAATGACCGGCGGCATGAAGAAGTTGCCCCGCTCAATGCCGGTCCAGGTGCGCCGCACGGCATTGGGCGACGGCACCGGCACATAGTCCGAGTTGCGCGCATCCCGGTGCGCCCCCGACCAGGTGGTGCGGCCAAAATACGGGCCGTTGCCGAACTCCGCCAGGGTGACGTGCTGATAGGCCGCATCGCGCACGGCATACCCGGTGGGCGCCAGCGGGTCCGGGGGGAATTGGGTCGAAAACCAGTAGCCACCGACGGCCAGCAACGCCACCACGGCCAATATGACTCGCCAGATCATGCCTTGGCACTCGGCAGCAAATGGAATCGAAAGATGGTCACGGTCCGCCGCTCAAGCGCGCGGGCGATAGGCGGTACCCGCGCCAACTTTTGCACATTGGGAAGTCGCTCTGAAAAAGGGGCGCAAATTATACATAGGCCGCCAGCAAGCCTTCAGCTTGTCCCAGAACGGCACGCCGCCGACGCGAAGGAACAACCCGCCAGCCGCTGGGCCGTCTCCATTTGTTCCATGGAACAAAATTGCAATTGGTTGAATCCAAAGCGAGTTCGAACATCCAGTTCGAGGGCGGGACGCTCTCGAGCCGGGGGATGACGCCAGAACCGGCGTGGTCCCTGGATCGAGGGCATGACCAGGCGAAGGTTTGCGCCTTCGCTCGTCAGCGTCTCAGAACAAGTTCGCCCGGGGCGTGTAAACCTCTTCCAACCGCTGCTTTTCCTCTGCGGTCAACTCAACCTCAAGCGCCGACACCGCCTCCTCCAGATGGCTCATCTTGGTGACGCCGACGATCGGTGCGGCGACGACCGGATTGGCCAGCACCCAGGCCAGGGCGACTTGGGCCCGCGGCACCCCCTTCTCCCGCGCCACCTCGCCCACGCGCTCGACGATGGGCCGATCCTTGGCCTCGTCGAATCGCCGCCCGGTCATCGGGTCGCTCTTCGAGCGGCGGGTCACGGCTTCCCAATCGCGGGTCAACAGACCCCGACCCAAGGGGCTCTAGGGAATGGTCCCGACGCCTTGGTCGGCGCACAGCGGCAACATTTCGCGCTCCTCCTCGCGCTGGAGCAGACTGTACTGGTTCTGCATGCTGATGAACTTGGTGAGGCCGCGCTGCTCGCTGGTGTGCAGCGCCTTGCTGAACTGCCACGCCCACATGGACGAGGCGCCAATGTAGCGGACCTTGCCCGAGGCGACCGCTTCGTGCAGCGCCCCGAGGGTCTCCTCGATGGGTGTCCGGTCATCCCAGCGATGGATCTGGTAGAGGTCGATGTACTCGGTCCCCAGACGGCGCAGGGAGGCATCGAGTTCCGCCATGATCGACTTTCGCGAGAGCCCGCGGGCATTGCGACCACGGCGCATGGGGAAGTACACCTTGGTGGCGATCACGACCTCATCGCGGTTGGCCATGTCGCGCAAGGCCCGCCCGACGATCTCTTCGCTGGAACCCCGCGAGTAGGCGTTGGCGGTGTCGAAGAAGTTGATCCCGAGTTCCAGTGCCCGCTCGATGATCGGACGGCTGGCGGTTTCGTCGATGGCCCAGTCGTGGACCCCGGACGACTGCTCGCCGAAGCCCATGCAGCCTAGGCAGATTCGGGAGACTTCCAAGCCGGAGTTGCCCAGTTTGGTGTGTTTCATGCGTATCCCTTACTTGAAGCGGCCACTTTGCATTCAGAACGGCCGGAGGACGGCGCAGTATAGCGGCCCGCATGAGCAGGCTGGGGGCGAATTGACGTCCAAGCGGTTGTCGCGAATGATCTCGCCCATAAGTTCGCGCAGCGACTCGCGGTAGCGCACCTTGAATGGATCAGGTTCGCCGACGGTCTGCCGGATGAGCCGATTTGCGCCGCATCGGAGGATCAGGGAAATGGCGCAAAACTGGTTGCGCGATTGATCCACTTGGGTTGCATCCCAAGAGACGGTGATGTGACCGGGCAAGTGGGGATGCTGAACAGCTCACTCGCCGAGGACGTCGAGCGCCCCCAGCAACGGCAGCAACTTCAGCAGGGTGGCGCGGAATTCGTCCGCCGTGGCGGTGATGATCTTCTTCGCCTTGCGTTCCTGCCACGCCAAGGTTTGGACTAGGTTTGCGGCAATGACGGACGGCTGGTCGAGGTTGTCGATTCCCACCTCGGTTGGGCCGCCGCGAATGCTGGTGCTGATCGGACAGCAAATCAAGAGACCCGTCCGGCGGTTGTAGCCCCGGCTGCTCAGGACGATTGCGGGGCGGTATTTGCCGATCTCTCTGCCTTTGGTCGGTTCGAAGTCGAGCCAGATGACGTCCCGTCGGTCGGGGACATAGTGGGCTTGTGCCACCCTATAGGCCCAGCTCACGACCGCTAGGATCGGCGAGCAGTTCGGCGTGGGCGTTCTCCGCCGTCATGCCCGCGAGCAATGCGCTTTCGCTTTCGGGAAAGCGAAAGGACCTGAGGCTGCCAGCGGCGCGCCTGACAACAAAGCCCTCGCTATCGATGTCGACAGTGACGCGGGTGCCGGGCTCGAATCTCGGCACTTCCGCCATTGTGCCGGTAACCCGCAATGCCAGGCTGTTGCCCCACTTCTTGATTTCCGTCTCGACGCGCACATCTCTCTCCGACGATTGGCGGACAACGAGTGTATCCAGTGTAGATACAAAGAGTCAATACGGCGTGTTGAGAATGAGGACACGAGTCCCCAAACTTCAAACATTAGCATCCCTCAGCTAGCCCCCCCATCGGGACACAACGGTTGCCGAGCATGACCAACCCTAGGGACGCTTCGGCGTCCCTGAGTCCATCTGAGTCTACAAAGCACGCTAAACGACGCCCCGAACAGCGAGCGCAATCGGGTGCGGGGTGTTCGTCGATTCCGGAACTACACGCTGTCCATGCGCGATGTGGACAGGGAGTTTCGTACGGACTGGTCCGCCCTCGGCCCAATTTTGGCCCGAGCCGCTGGGTAGAGCATCGCGTCGCAGTCTCCAGCCCAGTACCAAGGCTTCACCTTCTAAGGTTCCTACGATCCGGACAGCACTAGCGACCGTTCCCTGCGCCGTTGGGCAACAACCGTCGTTGACAGGTTCGCTGGCGTCTCCGTGTCTATCGTGCCGAGGCAACCCAAACGCTCCGCGCCCCAATGTTCCGCCTGCCAAGCACCAGCCTCACTGTGTCCATCCTGCCGGGCTGACATGCGCGGCACCGAAGAGAAAGGGGTCGACGTCCGCATCGCCAGCGACATGATCAAACTGGCTTGGCCGGACAACTTCGCCACCGCAGTTCTC
>JAQAJJ010000031.1:32242-65694 GCA_028278675.1 Candidatus Azophilus lithoversatilis | reverse complement strand
GAGGCTCTCCCCCAACAGGGTTTTCATGGCCGCGAGATCATCGGCATCTGCCGGTGAGCCGACGGCCCGCTCGCCCATCGCGGACGCCGAGATTCTCCCTTTGCGCAGGCGCGCCGGAGCCGTCGAGCAACGCGCCGTTGCTGATCAGCAGGTCCAGCATCGCGTGTGTAGTTTCCCGTCCCTTTCGTCGTGCGGTCGAGTGTAGCTTGATCGGTTGCCGGCGATGTTGACAGGCTGTCGCGCACGGCGTGCGGACTTGCGGCTCGACTCCTTGTTATCGGCCCGTGGGAGTGTAGCGGCATTGCCATGCCGTGGTCCGACAGTCGCGGTCAACCTCGGACTCGCCTTCGTTCACTGATTCTTCGATTCTGAAGTACGCAAGATGAATGGCCAAGCGTCGCCCCGGAGTGCGCGGAACATGAGTCCCGTGCAGCCACAGACGATAGAGAGTTTGAACATCAGACGGCTGCTGCGCGCCGTCGCGAAGCCATACGGGCGCTTGCGGGAAGTCATCCGAAGCGCCCGTTGAGCCGGTTGAGGATGTGGCGGTGGACGCTGGGGACGGAAAGTTCGCCCGAAACGGCGGTTTCCCGGGTAGTCCCAATCGCTCTTGACCGGCGTTCGGGAACCAAGCAGTGTCGGCACTGCATTTTCCTATCAACCAGCCTCAAGATCAGGGCGTCCAGGTGGTGAACGAAAAGCAGATGCACGACCGACGGGTCAGAGAGTATGCCCGTCTAGCTAGAAAGGACGCCGCGAAGCCACCGCACGAGGATGGCTACCATTACCGAATTCTCGGAATCTGCGAGATCAGGCCCGGTCTGATCGTCTGGACAGCAAGTGGAAAGTGGGTTGTGATTCCCCCATGAAAGTTCTGCTGCAACGGGTGGCCGAGGCGTCGGTGGCGGTGGCGTCCCGGACGATTGCCGAAATCGGTCCGGGGCTGTTGGCCTTGGTTGGCGTTTTCCCGGATGACGGGATGGCCGAAGCGGATTGGCTGGCGGACAAAACCCTGAATCTGCGCATTTTTCCCGATGCGAGCAAGCCGATGAATCGATCGGTGCTCGAGGTGGGCGGCGCCATATTGGTGGTCTCGCAGTTCACCTTGGCTGCCGATTTAAGCCGGGGAAAGCGGCCCAGCTTTGGCGGCGTCGCGCCTGCTGAACAGGCCGAACGGCTGGTTGAGGCCTACGCGGCCGGCCTCAAGGCATCCTGCGCCGATGTTCAAACCGGGCGTTTTGGCGCCAACATGCGTGTGGCGCTGGTCAACGACGGGCCGGCCACCTTCCTGTTGGAGCGATGAGGAGGGCCCGCAACGAGCCACCCGGGCGGCGTCACCGCCGCGTGCGTGACCGTCAGGATGGCGTTTGTTTTGATGCTATCCGGCTTTGCGCCAAGGCTTGGCGGTGAACCGACGCCCTAGACCGCGTTCGATCTCGCGCCACTTTCGCTGTTCGTCCGGGGTGATGAACGTTACCGCCTCTCCGGAGCGCCCCATGCGGCCGGTTCGCCCGACCCGGTGGGTGAAGTGCTGCTCGGAGTCCGGCAAATCGTAGTTGATGACCTTGCCGACGCCTTCAACGTCGAGGCCTCGGGCCGCTACATTGGTTGCCACCAGAATCGGCGCGATGCCGGAACGGAAGTCCGCCATGACCCGCTCGCGCGCGTTTTGCTTGAGATTGCCCTGCAGGGCTCCCACGGAGTAACCCAACGCGTCGAGTTTCTTGGCCAACTTCTTGACACCATGCTTGGTCCGGCCAAAGACGATCACCGGGTTCCCATTGCGCTGGTCCAACATCGTCTGGAGCGCTTCGATCTTGTCGTCTTTCTGGATGGTGTAAACCTGGTGCTCGACGGCGGACGGCGCTTGAACGCCGCTGTCCAATGCCACCGTCAATGGCTTTTGGAGGTGTTTGTTGGCGGTGTCCGCTACCCATTTGGGCATGGTGGCGGAGAACAGGGCGGTCTGCCGTTTGCGCGGTGTTCGGCTGATAATTGCTTCCACGTCGCGGGCAAATCCCTTGTCGAGCATCTCGTCGGCTTCATCGAGAACGAAGCAGCGCAGGAATTGCAGATCCGCGGTCTGCGCCCGTAGATGGTCCAACGTGCGGCCGGGCGTGCCGATGACGATCTGGGTGCCGTTTATCTATGCTGCTTCCTCGCGGCGCGCCGACCGGCCGCCGTGCTGCAACGTCACGCGCAATCGATGGGGTGCGGCCAATGCTTCGGTAACTCGCGCCACCTGCAGGGCCAGTTCCCGGGTAGGCACCAGCACCAGAGCCTGAATCTGCCGCACCCTGGGGTCGCTCCGTTCCACCAGCGGCACTGCGAAGGCGAGCGTCTTCCCCGAACCGGTGCGCGCCTGGCCAATCAGATCCCGTCCGTCCAGGAGACTGGGGATGCACGCATTCTGGATGGGCGTCGGTTCCGTTATGCCCATGGCGGCAATGGCCGTCCGGGTAGCGGGCTTGAGCGCCATTGCGGAAAACGCCGTGGCTGCGTTGCCAGCCTGGTCGGCCCTTGGTCCGGTGGTGGTTGGTGAATCGTCGATGGGGTCGGCGATTGCCCGCGTCGGACCATTGCGTTGGGCTTTCAAGCAGGGCAGGCAATAGACCGGCCGGTCGGGATTCGGTCGGAACGGCACGGTTGCCGCGCTGCCGCATTCGGTGCACGAAATGTCGTAGCGCGGCTTGCGGCGGGGCGATCGAGGGCGGGAGGAGGTGTGGTCAAACGGCATGCGGAAAGACCTCTGGGTGCAAAAGGGCCAACGCAGGTGATTTGGCGCTGGATGCGAACGCAGGGGGGGCGCAATGGACGACCGCTGCGAAAAACCTTGACGCAACGATCAAGTGCGGTGCGTATTGTACCTTGTCAGTACAGACTTTGCCTTTCGCAAATTGCTCGACAAGCGTCTGTGTTCCCCCTGCCCCCCGGTGCGCGGATCAGGTTGAATCGCAAGCCACTCACGTCCCGGTCGGCGGGCTGCGAATCGGCTTCCAACACCGCCAGATGCCGACGGGATATCGACATGCTTTGGCTTTTCATGTGTACTGCAACTTTGTCCCCATCCGAGGCAGCGCCATGCTTGAGCTCTATCACAACGCCATTTCCACCTGCTCCCAGAAGGTGCGTCTGGTGTTGGCGCACAAGGGGCTGGAATTCGAATCCCATGAAATCGACTTGTTTGGGGGAGGCCAGCATGCCCCCGAGTACGTCAAGCTCAATCCCAATCATGTGGTGCCCACCCTCGTCAACGACGGCGCGGTGCTGATCGAGTCGACCCTGATCAACGAGTGCGTCAACGACGCCTTCCCCGAACCGGCCATGCTGCCCACCGACCCTGCGGCGAGGCACGGGGCGCGGCTGTGGCTGAAGCTGCTTGACGACAGGATTCATCCCGCCACGGGGGTGGTCACCTTCGCGATCGGCCCCCGCTCGATCCTGCTGCGCCAACCCAAGGAAGTGCGCGAGGCCAACACCAACGCCATTCCGGACCCGGCACGCCGCGCCGTGCGCCGCAGCGTCATCGAACGCGGCGTCGAGGCGCCGGAGTTCGCCGGTGCGCTCGGCACCCTGGTCGGCCTGCTTGACCGAATGGAGCAGGCCTTGCCGGCGTCAGCCGGCTGGCTGTCCGGCGAGGCCTTCGGGCTTGCGGACGCAGGCGTCCTGCCTTATGTCCTGCGCTTGGACCACTTGTTCATCACCTCGGCCATCGAAGCGCGGCCAAAAGTCCTCGATTGGTACCAGCGGGTTCAGGCCCTGCCGGCCTTCGCCACCGGCGTAGCCGCCTGGCTGACGCCGCCGCTGGTCGGCATGATGCGTGAAAACGGCGAGGCGGTTTGGCCGGAAGTGGCGCCGATTGTTGAACGAGCCAGCGGCCGTGGCTGAACGCACTGAGGTGAGCAGTTTTCAATCGCCGTTTGTTTGCAAGGACGGTGTTGCGGCTATTTCAAACTGGTGCGACAAGGAGAGATTGTGAAGTCAGCTTTCCCAGTGTGTTTTCGATGGCAAAACCCTCCCAACTCGCGCCTACAACCGGGTGTTCAAGCGGCGCGTCCCGACTTGTGAGCCGCAAGAGAGCGTGAACCAAGCCGCTACATCAATCGGTGGAGATTGCCTCAATTAACCTTGCCAATTCGAAGTCACACTGAGAATTTGCAAGGTTAGTGGGATTCCTGGCCGACTCTACGCATCGTTTTCCACCCCCAACGCCTTTGCAACCACGGCCATGGCTGCTTGCGCGTCAATACTATGGGCGACGTTGACGTTCGGCACGTCGGCGCCCGGTCGTGCCGCGTTGCCGCCGGGTGGCCGAGGTCGTCGGTCCACCACCGTCATGCCCCGCGTAAAGTCGCCGTTGAGTTCCACTGAGACGGCTTGCGGATGGGTCTCCATCAGCTCGGGGTGAGTGATCGCCAGCACCGCGCAGGGATCGTGGAGCGCGGCTTCGCGAACGCCGGTCAAGCCTTCGAGGCGGTCGTGCAGGTCGTCGAAGGATTGGGCGGCGAATTGCGCCAAAGGGGAATCGGTGCGCCGCAGGCGTTCGGCCAAGGCGTCGTCGGAGCGCAGTTGGCGGGTCAGGTTCAGGCCGCACATGGTCAGGCGGGCGCCGCAGTCGAACACGCGCGCCGCCGCCTCCGGGTCGGCGAAGATGTTGAATTCCGCGACTCGGGTGACGTTGCCGATGTCGGTGCTGCCGCCCATGATGGAAATCCCAGCCAAGCGGCGGCCCCAGGCTGGGTCCCGTTCAAGGGCCAAGGCCAAGTTGGTGAGCGGGCCGACCGCCACCACCCAAAGCGCTTCATCGGCCGCGTCGAGCAGGAAACCCACGGCGTCGTCGCTTGCCGCCCGGCGCTGATGGGCGATGCGCGCCACCCCGCCCAATCCTGATTCGCCGTGCACCGCTGCCGCATGGGCCGGTTCGCCCACCAAGGGCTTGGCGGCGCCGCGGTGCACTGGGGTGTCCGCGCCGAGCAGCGCTGTCACCATCAACGCATTGGCGGTGGTGGCGTCGAGCGGCGCATTGCCGCTGACGGTCGTGATTCCGGTCACTTCGGCGTGGCGGTGGGCCAGGATCAGCGCGATGGCATCATCGTGGCCGGGATCGCAGTCGATGATCAGGCGCGGCTTGGGCATGGGTCAGACTGCACTGTGCGCAGCGAAGTCGGTGGGGTTCGGCTCAAGCCACCTCATTGCGCTTCTCCGCCACCCGCGCGAACAGGATGCCGATTTCAAACAGCACCCAAGTGGGCAGGGCCAGCAGCAATTGGGAGATCACGTCGGGTGGCGTCAGCAGCATGCCGCCGATGAAGCAGCCGACGATGACGTAAGGGCGCTTGTTGGCGATGCCTTGGGCGGTGCTGATGCCGGACCAGACCAGCAGCAGCGTCGCAATCGGGATCTCGAAGGCAAAGCCGAAGGCGAAGAACATGGTGAGGACGAAGTCGAGGTAGCGGTTGATGTCAGTCATCATGGTCACGCCAATGGGCGTCACCGCGGCCATGAACTGGAAGACCAGGGGGAAGACCGCGAAGTAGGCGAAGGCCATGCCGAGGTAGAACAGGCCGATGCTCGACAGCAGCAGCGGCAGGGCGAAGCGCTTTTCATGCTTGTAGAGGCCCGGTGCCACAAACGACCAAGCTTGGTGCAGGATCAAGGGCATGCCGACGAAGATGGCGGCGTAGATGGCCAGCTTGAAGGGCGTGAGGAAGGGCGAGGCCACTTCGGTGGCAATCATGGTGCCGTCGCCCGGCAGATGGGCCATCAAGGGTGCGGCCACCAGCACGTAGAGGTCGTTGGCGAAGATGTAGATGGGCGCGAACAACGCCACGACGGCGAGCAGGCCTTTGAGAATGCGCTGGCGCAGTTCAATCAGGTGCGCCATGAACGGCATCTCGACGCTGTCCACCAGCGCGTCGTGCTCTTTCACCTCGCCGTCGCGGGGGCTTTCGGCAGGGGCTTGATGGTTTGCCGGCCCGGCTTCGGAGGGCTTGCGGCCGTCAGTCATCGTTCACCTTGGACGGCGGGCCGGCCTGGTTCTTGGACTGGGTCGGCGGCTCGATGCGGGCCGCCTTGCCGGTGTCCTTCACTTCCCGTTCGATGCGCTTCATTTCGTCCATCACGGCCTCGTTGTGCAGTTGACGGCGCACCTCGTCCATGCCGACTTCCTTTTCGATTTCGGCCTTGACGGTATTGAAGCTGCGCCGCATGCGGCCCAGCCACAGGCCCAGGGTGCGCAAGGCCTCGGGCAGTCGATTCGGGCCGATGACCAGCAGGCCAACGATGGCCACCAGCATCAGTTCAGGAAAGCCGATGTCAAACACGGCTTTGCTGATTGGCGCTCTGCTGTTGGCTTTGTTCCTTTTGCGACGCTTGCGAGGCAACCTCGCCTTCGATCACGCTCGGGTCATCTTGCGCTTGCGCCGCGGCCTCCGCCTCTTCCTCAGTGACCGCCTTGCGGAAGCCCTTGATGGCGTTGCCCAAATCCGAGCCGATGCTCTTCAGGCGCTTGGGGCCGAAGATAAGGAGAACGATGGCCAGAACGATGAGTAGCTCAGTGACGCCGAAACCGCCAAACATGGTTAATCTCCCGGCTGATCCTGTTGGGTGGCCCTCATTATAGGCATTTGCGGGGTCTTTGCCGGGTGGATTGCGGCGGCGCGGGAAGCGTCCCGGAATTTCGTTCGGGACTCCGTTCGGGACCCCGTTCCGGAACCAGTCATGCCTTGGCAAGCAGCAGGTAGGAGCCCGCCAAGGCGCCGAAGACGCCCGCCACGGTGCCGAATGAGACGGTTAGGTACTGGCTGACCGGTGCCCAGAGCAGGGCGGCGGCGAGCAGGATGAGCACGGTGCCGGCCAAGCGGTGGCGGCGGCGCCGACTTTGTCGGCGGGCGAGATCCGCCTCGAGTTTGCCTGTGACGGCCTGTTGCTCCTTGAGCCCGGATTCGAGACGCCGCAGGGCGCGGCTGGTATCCGTTATCAGTTCCGGCAGGCGCGGCAGATGCTCGATGATCTCCGGCGCCCGGTCGGCGAAGCTGCGCAGGGTGGCCAGCGGACCCACGCGTTCCGCCATCCAGCGCTCCATGAAGGGTTTGGCGGTTTCCCAGAGGTCGAGTTGTGGATAGAGGGTTCGCCCGACGCCTTCGATGTAGAGCAGCGTCTTCTGCAGCAGCACCAGTTGCGGCTGAATCTCCATGTTGAAGTCGGCGGCGGTGCGGAACAGCGTGATCAGGAAGTGCCCGAAGGAGATTTCGTTGAGAGGCTTGGCGAAGATCGGATCGCATACTTCGCGGATGACGGCCTCGAACTGCGCTTCGTCGGTCTGCTGCGGAATCCAGCCGGACTCGAAGTGCAAGCGCGCCACTTGGCGGTAGTCGCGGTTGAAGAAGGCCAGCAGGTTGCGGGCCAGATAGTCCTGGTCGCGCTCCGTGAGTTGGCCGATGATGGCGCAATCGAGGGCGATGTAGCGCGGGCTCTCGGGGTCGGCCACATCCACGAAGATGTTGCCGGGATGCATGTCGGCGTGAAAGAAGTTGTGGATGAACACTTGGGTGAAGAAGGTCTCCACCCCGCGCTGGGCCAGGACTTCGAGATTGGTGCCTCGGGCTCTGAGCCCATCCAGATCGCCCACCGGCACGCCGTTGATGCGTTCCAGCACCAGCACGTTGGAGCGGGTGAGCTGGTGGTGGACTTGGGGAACGTAGAGCAGTTCTGAGGCGGCGAAGTTCTCACGCAGCCGTTGGGTGTTCGCCGCTTCCTGAACCATGTCGAGTTCCTTGAGCACGGTGTCGGCATAATCCCTGACCACCTCCGGCAGGTGCAGGCGTTGGCTGGCGGCAATGTGGCGGTCGATCCAGCCCGCGAACTGGGTCAGCACGTCAAGGTCGGCGCGAATGGTGTCTTCGATGTCCGGACGCACGACCTTGACCACCGCTTGGACGCCGTCGGCAAGCGTTGCCCCGTGGACTTGGGCAATGGAGGCCGAGGCGATGGGCTTGAGATCAAATTGCTTGATTTCCTTGGAAAAATCCTCGCCCAAGGCGTCGGCCGCGATAGCTTCGGCCCGTTCGCCGTCAAACGGCGGCACATGGTCCTGCAGCAGGGCCAGTTCGTTGGCGTAGTCGGCGGGAAGCAGGTCGCGGCGGGTGGAAAGCAGTTGCCCGAACTTGATGAACACCGGCCCGAGCTCCTCAAGGGCGAGCCGCAGCCGCACGGCATGCGCCAAGCGCGGCGCTGGCAACCAACGCCCTGGCCAGGCCATGAGCGCCCAACGCAGGGCGGACGGGACGCCGCTCGCGATCAGCGCGTCGGTAGGCAGCGCTGCGTCGAGGCGATGCCGAACGGCGCTGCGGGCGATGGCGAGCAGCCGACCCCGCACGGGGCGCCGCCGTGCGGGGACCTTCACGGCGAGTCGCCGCGGGCTGGCGGCGCGCGCTCCTGCGCCCTGCGCGCAAGCTGCAGGATGCCTTCGCGCAGGACTTCAAACGCTGGGGTCAGCTGGGCCAGCGGGCTGGAACCTTGGGGAGAGGACTTCTGCCCCCGCTCGATCGCCTGAGCCGCTCCTTCGGCGACGGAGCGCAGCCCCGCGGCAGCGAGTTCAAGAGCGCCGAGCAGGTCTTCGCCGGGGCCGTTGGAGAGTGCGCTGGATAGCGGGGTGACCAGATTCGGGGTGATGGCTGCCGTGACCTCGGCCAATGCCCCTTGGCTGCCTTCAATGCGCACCGCAGTGCCGTCGGTCGGCGCACCGGCGGCGACCCATGCGATGAGTTCCGCCATCGATCCCTGAACGACCGCATCCGCCTCGCCGATGGCCTCGGCGGAAACCGCGATGCGCGAGCGTTGCACCTTCAGCGTGGTTACCTGCTTTGGCCTGGCGCATTCGATGCGGATGCAGCGGCCCTCAAGGGCGGCGAGGCGTTCTTTGGCGTCGGAGTCCAAGTTCAACACGGCGTTGCCGACGGTTTCGGCGAGGTCGGCGAACAAAGTGTCCAGCGGATTCATGCCACGGCGCGGTGAATGGCGGCGATGCCGCCGAGCAGGTCGTGATGTTCGACTTCGCTGAAGCCACTGTCGGCCAGCATCAGCTTGAGCGCCTCCTGGTCCGGATGCACCCGGATGGATTCGATGAGGTAGCGGTAGCTTGCGGCATCGCCCACCACCAGCTTGCCGAGCGCAGGCCATGCGCTTTGAAAGCTCTGGTAAGCCGCGTCGAGCCAAGGGTTGACGGGCTTTGAAAACTCCAGCACCAATAGTGCGCCACCGGGTTTGAGCACCCGCTTCAACTCCTGGAGCGCTTCGTGCTTGGCCGTGAAGTTGCGCAGGCCAAAGCCGATGGTGACGCTGTTGAATCGATCGTTGGCGAAGGGCAGGGCTTCCGCCTTGGCGCAGCAGCACTGCACTTGGGTGAGGCCTGAATCGAGCATCTGATCCTGCCCGATGGCCAACATGGCAGGGTTCATGTCGGCCAGGACCACCTGGCCGGCGCTGGTTACCACGGGTGCCAGGAGTTGGGCGATGTCGCCCGTGCCTCCGGCCAGGTCGAGCACTTGATGGCCCGGCCGGGCGCCGGACATCTCCACCAGCATCCGCTTCATCAGCCGGTGGCTGCCCAGTGACATGAGATCGTTCATCAGGTCGTAGCGGCTGGCCACGGCGGTGAACACATCGCCGACCAGTCGCGTCTTTTCCTCTGCGGAAACTTCCCTGAAGCCGAAGCTCACCCGCTCATCGGAATTGGCCATGGGCGGAGTTTACAACAAGGGACTAACCAGGCTTGGGCGTGAAGTGGCGTACCGGAATGGTCGGCAGGCGCGAGGCGTTGGCGGCTTTGAGTTCGGCCAGGTACTCCTGCCAGTAACGGTCCTGGTTGTCAGCTAGATCACGCAGGTAGTCCCAAGCGTAGATGCCGGTGTCGTGGCCGTCATCAAAGCTGATGCGGATGCCGTAGTTGCCGACCGATTCCAAGGCGGTGACCTGCACCGATTTTTTGCCGGTCTGCAGTTGGCGCTCGCTGGGGCTGTGGCCGCGCACCTCGGCGGATGGGGAGTAGACGCGCAGCAGCTCCGCCGGCAGGGCGGCTTTGCCGCCGTCGAACTGCAGTTCCAGAAGGCGGCTGCGCTTGCGATAGGTGATGTGGGTTGGCCGCATTGGGGATCCGAGGCATCGCCTCGTTAGAGAATGTACCTCGACAAGTCCTGGTCCTTCACCAGCTCCTCGAGGTGCTGGTCCACGTACTCGGCGTTGACGAGGGTGTTGCCGCCCTCGTTTTCCGACGCGGTGAACGAAATTTCGTCGAGCAGGCGCTCCATGAGGGTGTGCAGCCGCCGGGCGCCGATGTTCTCGGTGCTCTCGTTGACGCGCCAAGCCAGTTCCGCGATGCGCTTTAGTCCCCCCTCATCGAAGCGGATGGTGAAGCCTTCGGTGTCCATCAATGCTTCATACTGCTCGGTCAGGGAGGCATCCGGTTCCACGAGGATGCGCTGGAAGTCGCCGGGCGTCAGCGCCGCCAACTCCACCCGTATGGGCAGGCGCCCCTGCAGTTCGGGGATCAGGTCCGACGGCTTGGCCAGATGGAAGGCGCCGGAGGCGATGAACAGAATGTGATCGGTGCGCACCATGCCGTAGCGTGTGGAGACGGTGCAGCCCTCGATCAGGGGCAGCAGGTCCCGCTGCACTCCTTCCCGGGACACGTCGGCCCCTAGGGTTTCGGAGCGCCGGGTGACCTTGTCGATCTCGTCGAGGAACACGATGCCGGTCTGCTCGACGGCGGTGATGGCTTCGGCCTTCACTTCGTCCTCATTGACGAGCTTGGACGCCTCCTGCTCGCTGAGCCGCCGATAGGCGTCCTTGATCTTCAATCGCATGCGGCGGGTTCGTTCGGAGCCCAAGTTGCTGAACATGCTCTGCAGCTGCTGGGTCATCTCCTCCATGCCCGGCGGTGCCATGATTTCGACGCCGACCGGCTGCGTGTCCACCTCGATTTCTATTTCCTTGTCGTCGAGTTCGCCCTCGCGCAGCTTCTTGCGGAACACTTGGCGGGTCGATGAGTCCGCGGGCGGCGGCTCCTCGCCAGCCTGCCGGGGCGCGGGCAGCAGCGCGTCCAGGATGCGCTCTTCGGCGGCGTCGTCGGCCCGATGCCGCACCCGAACGACCTGCGCTTCTCGTCGTTGCTTGACCGCAACGTCGGCCAGGTCGCGGATTATGGACTCCACATCCCGGCCCACATAGCCGACCTCGGTGAACTTGGTGGCTTCCACCTTGATGAACGGTGCGCCGGCCAGCCGGGCAAGACGGCGGGCGATCTCGGTCTTGCCGACGCCGGTGGGGCCGATCATAAGGATGTTTTTTGGCGTGATTTCGTCGCGCATCTCCTCATCGAGCTGCATTCGCCGCCAGCGGTTGCGCAAGGCGATGGCCACAGCCCGCTTAGCGGCGTCCTGGCCGATGATGTGCTTGTCGAGCTCATGCACGATTTCCCTAGGGGTCATCATTGTGGTTATTCCCTGCGCTTGATGCCTGTGTCGGAAGGTCGCCGCCTCGGCGGCAAGGCGCTGCGGGCGCTCATCATTGCCCAACGCTGGCCAGAACTTCAATGCTCCGATTGTGATTGGTGTACACGCAGATGTCGGCGGCGATTGTGAGCGCCCGCTCGACGATGGCCCGGGCGTCCAGGTCGGTGTTCTCAAACAGCGCCCGGGCCGCTGCCTGGGCGTAGGGGCCTCCGGAGCCGATGGCGATCAGGCCGGATTCCGGCTCGATCACGTCGCCGGTGCCGCTCACCATCAGGGTGGTGCCTTGGTCGGCGACGATCAGCATCGCTTCGAGGCGGCGCAGCGCCCGGTCGGAACGCCAGTCCTTGGCCAGCTCGACCGCGCTGCGGGTCAAGTTGCCGGAGAACTTGTCGAGCGCAGCTTCAAATCGTTCGAACAGTGTGAAGGCATCGGCGGTTCCGCCGGCGAAGCCGGCCAGTACGCGGTCCTGATGCAGGCGCCGCACCTTGACGGCGTTGCCCTTCATGATCGTCTGTCCGGCGCTCACTTGGCCGTCGCCGCCGAGCGCGACTTGGCCGCCGCGCCGGACGCCAAGGATGGTGGTTGCGTGAATGGTCTGCATGGTTTTGGGAAAGCTATCCAGATTATGGCGCTAGCTGCGCTTAATCCAGAGGGCGTCGAGTTTTTGCTGACGCAGGCTGTTCATGACGCTTTTGGCTTCCGTTGCCGACTCGATGGGGCCGACGGTGACTCGATACCAAGCGCCGCTGTCGAGGTCCACTCGTGCGGTGGCGGCTGCGAAGCCTTGCAGGATAAGCTGGGCGCGCAGACTTTCGGCTTCCGCCAAATCGCGGAAGGACGCCGCCTGAATGTAGACGGGCTGGGTTTCATCGGCCTCCGGCGCGGTCCCTTCGGACGGCTCGGAGGTTGGGGGTTGGATTGGCCCGTATTTCTCCGGGTGGGCGGGCACTTCGCTGCCTTCGAGCAGGTCGGGAAACCTGAAGTCGAGCTGTTCGGACTCGTCGCCGTCGAGAACGGCGCTCTGATCGGACTGTTTGGAGACGCGTTCGGAAAAGTAGTGCGGCGCCTGAGTCACCAACGTAAAGCCGGCCGCAGCCAGCAGGATGCCGGCCATAAAGCTGGGCGTATGCCAGGATGCTTGCTTGCGGCGCGCCGCAGCGCGCGGCTTTCGCTTGGTGGTTTTGGCGTTCGTCTGCTTCTTGGCCATGGTGCGCTATTAAAGCGCATCCGCGGGGTCAACGTCGATTTCCCAGCGCAGTCCCCGCGGCGTGGTCGCGCTGGTCATGGCCCTAAGGCTTCGATGCAGCGGGCCGCGCCGGTCGGCGAGCAGCATCAGTTGAAAGCGATGCTGATTGGCCAGCCGCTGCATGTGCGCCGGAGCCGGGCCGAGGACTTCCAGATCGTTTGGCAACTTGGCCTTCAGTTTGGCTAGGAATGCCGCCGCAGCGGCGGGGTCGGCGGCAGCGGCGCGAATGAGGGCCATGTGCCGAGCCGGAGGCAGTCCGGCGCGGCGGCGAATGGACAGCTCGTGGTCGGCGAAACCGGCGTAGCCTTCCTCGATGAGACGCCTGAGCGCCGGATTGCCGGGCTGCAGGGTCTGTATCCAGACCTCTCCAGGACGGCTCGCCCGCCCGGCCCGTCCGGCCACCTGAATGAGCAGCTGGGCGGTGCGCTCCGGCGCCTTGAAGTCAGCGCTCAGGAAGCCGGCGTCGGCGTTGACCGCCGCGACCATCGTGATGTTGGGAAAATCATGGCCTTTGGCAAGCATCTGGGTGCCGATCAGAATGCCCGGCTCACCGCGCCCTATCTTTGCCAGCCCTGCTTCGAGGCGGCGATGGGAGCGGACCGTGTCGCGATCGATGCGAATGAGCGAAGCGCCGGGGAAACGCTCCCTCAATCCTTCCTCGGTGCGTTCGGTGCCCGCACCGATCGCCATCAGATGCGCGCTGCCGCAGGAAGGGCAGGCGTCGGCGACTGGGTGCTCGGCTCCGCAGTGGTGGCAGGCGAGGCGCCTGCGGCCTTGGTGCAAGGTCAGCCGGGCATCGCACTGGCCGCAGGCGGCCTGCCAGCCGCAATCGGCGCACAGGTAAATCGGCGCGTAGCCACGCCGGTTCAGGAACACCAGCACTTGGCCGCCGGCGTCGAGGTGCCGTTCGATGTGCGCCGTCAGCGGATAGCTTAGGCCCTCGCGCAGGGGATGGCCGCGGATGTCGAGAATGCGCATGCTTGGCATGGAGGCGCCCGTTGCGCGTTGGCTCAGGCGTTGGTGTCGATAGCGTCCGCAACGGACGTTTTCGAGGGATTCCAGGGAGGGCGTCGCACTGCCCAGTATGAGCGGAATGTTCAAGTCCTGCGCCCGCTTGACGGCGACGTCGCGAGCCGAGTAGCGAAGCCGGTCATGCTGCTTGAACGAACTGTCGTGCTCCTCGTCCACCACGATCAGACCGAGTTGCCTGAATGGCGTGAAGACAGCCGATCGGGTGCCGATCAGAATCTGCGCTTGGCCGTCGCGGCAGCGCAGCCAGGCGTTCAATCGCTCCTGATCGCTTAGGCCCGAGTGCATCACGTCGGTGGCGCCGTAGCGCCGTCGAAAGCGGGACAGGGTCTGCGGCGTCAGAGCGATCTCGGGCACCAGTACCAGCACTTGATCGCAGCGGCCGAGGACATCGGCGATGGCGCGCAGATAGACTTCGGTCTTGCCGCTGCCGGTCACGCCTTCAAGCAGGTTCGGGGAGAAGCCGTCCAGCCGTTGTCGATAGTCCTCTACAGCCGCCTGTTGGTCTGCGGTCAAGCGCGGGGGCTGCTCTCCATCGAAGCGGCGCTCGCCGGCTTCAATGGCGCCTTTGCGGACTAGGGCAGCGATCATGGCGGAAGTGAATCCGGCGGCCCGAATGGCCTTGCCGCTGGCCCAGCCGCCGTTGCGGTCCAGGAAGGCTAGCAGCGCCTGCTGCCGTTCGGCACGGGAGAGGTCCGGCGCCGCGGTGCCGCTGCGCCGCCAGATTTCCTCGGTCCGCAATCTCAGAGGCGCCCCTTTCAGGGCGGCGTTGGGCAGCAAGGCGGCAAACACCTCGCCAAGTGGATAGTGGTAGTAATCGGCCAACCAAAGCGCCAGCCGCTGGACATCGCCGGACACGATGCTCCGCTCGTCAAGCACCTCAAGCAGCGCTTTGGGTTCGGCATAGGCGTCGTGCGGATCCACCTCGATGCAAATGCCCACCAAGGTTCGATTGCCGAACGGTACCCGCACTCTCGCGCCGACCGCCGGCAGCGGGCCAGCGGCGGGAACGGCGTAGTCGAATGCCTGTGGCAGGGGAACGGGAACGGCAATGCGAACGACGGACGTCATGGCGGGCCTAGTGTGGTGCGCTCGGCCATGAAGCGCAATTGCGAGCCGTCGGCGCGTTGGTAATGCCGCTAAAGCGGAACCCCTGAGCATGGGTTGGGCTCATTGGTTCGGGAAATCCTGACCTTGAGGCGATGCAGCGCAGGGGCGGAAGACCGTTTGTCGCTGACCACTCCTCTGCTACACTACGCGCCTTTTTTCCCACCGGAAAAAACCCATGAAGAACGACATCCACCCGCCCTACCAGGCCATCAAGGCCACTTGCAGTTGCGGCAACGTCCTTGAGACCCGCTCCACCCTGACCGAGGACATTCACATCGATGTCTGTTCGGCTTGCCACCCCTTCTATACGGGCAAGCAGAAAATTCTCGATTCCAGGGGCCGGGTGGAACGCTTCCGCCGGCGCTTCGGCAACCGCACCGTCGCCGGTTAGCGCACCGCTAACCTCATCTGATGGCGGAGTTTCGCGCCAGCGAAACTCCAAACGAACCCGCATCAGCGGGTTCGCACCCGCATCAGCGGGTTCGCACCCGCATCAGACCGCGCTTCCCCGCCGGATCGCGGAGTTTCGCGCCAGCGAAACTCCAAACGAACCCGCATCAGCGGGTTCGCATTCATCCAATTCCCGTTAGAATCAGCGTCCTGACCGCGAGCAGGACTTGAAAGCGTAAACCATGCACAAGCCCACACTCACCTCGACCGCGAAGTTTCGCGCTAGCGAAACCTCAACGGCCCGATGCACCGCATTCCCCATCCCACCTCGGTCGTGGAGTTTCGCGTTGGCGAAACTCCAAACGAACCCGCATCAGCGGGTTCGCACCCGCGCAGCGGGTTGGCGTTGGCTCAAGCTGATCCTCGTCTTTGCCGCCGGCTGCGCCTTTGGTGCGGGCGATGGCGAAAAGATGTACAACGACCTGCGCGAGAAGAATGCGCTGTACCGGGACGCTGAGTGGCAGGACTACGTCACTGAAATTGGCGAGCGCCTGTTGGCGGCCTCCCCGGATGCGGGCAGCAACTACACGTTCGTTGTGGTTGACAGCCCGTCGGTCAACGCCGCAGCCACCCAGGACGGCTACATTTTCATCTATCGGGGCATCATCGCCTATTGCCGCAGCGAAGACGAACTGGCGGGCATTATCGGCCATGAAATCGGTCATGTGGTGGGGCGCCACAGCAAGCGGACCAAGGGGCTCAATCGCCTCGGTGGCTTGCTCGGCTGGATCGGCCTGATTGGCACCTCCAGCTGGGGCATGAAGGACTTGGGCGACACCTTGACGGCCACCGCGGTGAGCCGGGAGGCGCGGGAGCACGAGTTGGAAGCAGATGCTTTCGGCGCTGAATTCCTCGCCCGGGCGGGCTATGACCCCTTGGCGATGATCAACGTGATCTACGTGCTCAAGGAGGCGGAGCTGTTCGCCAAGTCGGTGTCGAACCGGCCCAGCGTTTACCACGGCCTCTTCGCCAGCCACCCCCGCAACGACAAGCGGCTGCACGACGTTGTCGGGGAGGCCGTTCCCCTGGCCGGCGTCAATACCCGTCCCCCGGAGCGCGACTTCTGGGCCATGCTGGATGGCTTGGTGTTCGGCGATGAAGCAGCCGAAGGCTTGGTGCAAGGCAGCACCTACTACCATAGCGGCTTGCGCATCGTGGTGCGGTTCCCGGAGGGTTGGGACTTGGGCAATACCGCCTCGGAGGTGTTTGGGGCGGATGTCAGCGGCGTATCGGATGCCGCCATCACCGTGCAACGCCAGAAGCCGGCCGCCAAGGAGCAGACGCCAGAGGGCTACATTCGCGAAACCCTCAAGCGCGACGACATCGAAAACGGCCAGGCCATCGACGTCAACGGCTATGCCGCTTACGTGGCGGATGTGACCATTCTGGCGGGCGACGCCCAAGCGCGGAAGATGGCAGTGGTGTTCAAGGATGGCGCGGTCTATCTGTTCAAGGGCGAGCTCGGCCCGGTCGGCGATCCGGCGCGATTTGAGCGGGACTTCAACGAAACCCTCGCCTCGTTCCGAGCCATGACGGCCAGCGATCTTGATGCCGCCAATCGACAGCGCATCCACGTGGTGACGGCCAACCCCAGCGACAGCTACGCCGCGCTGGCTCAGAAGTCGTCCTTGAAGTCCTTTCCGGAGGAGACCCTGCGGGTGATCAATGGCCACTATCCCCGTGGCCAACCCCGGGCCGGCGACAACATCAAGCTGGTGCGTTGACGCGCCTGGCCAAGTGGCCAGGCGTTCGAGTTGCTTCGCAACTCGGTGCCTTCGCGACAATAGTTGGCGGGAGGTGCAGGCTTAGAAAAGGTCTTCGGGTCCGATGTTGGGGTTGCCCTCATCGCTGTCCGCATCCAGGCGTTGCGTCTTCGGCGCATGCTCCTCCAGGAAGTACTCGAAGATCGCATCGTCCTGTGGACTGGAGGCCAAGGCGCCGGTTCTGGGGTCGATCTTCATGCTCAGCACTCCGGGCGGCTGCGTGGGATGGGATTCCGGGAGGCCGTCCAGGGCGGTGCGCATGTAGTCGATCCAGATCGGCAGGGGGTTGTTGGACCCGTATTCCCGCTTGCCCAAGGGCGTGTGGTCAGGAAAGCCCACCCATACGCTGGTGGCCACATCGGGGCTGTAGCCGTTGAACCAGGTGTCGGCGGCGTCATCAGTGGTGCCGGTCTTGCCGGCGATGTCGGTGCGCTCCAGCACCCGAGCCCGGCGTCCCGTGCCGCGCTGGATCACGTCCTTGAGCATCTGGTGCATGATGAAGGCGTTGCGTTCGTCGATGGCGGGTTCGGGTGGCGCCGCAGGCGACTGGGCCAGCAGATCCTCGAGGTTGACCGGCTCCTCGACGGGCAGCGCCCTCGATTGACCATTGTCGCATGACCGGCAAACGGCAGCATGTTGCGGTTCGAAAACGATGGCGCCGTCGATGTCCACCACTTTGCGGATGATGTGCGGCTCCACCTTGTATCCCCCGTTGGCGAACACCGCGTAGGCCGCCGCCATGTCGATGGGCGTCACGGCCATGGTGCCGCCGCCGATGGCCAACTGGGTGCTGCGTGGGAATGCGTCGGTGTTGAAGCCGAAGCGCTGCGCATGGGTGAGCACGTTGCCCGCCCCGACCCGCATCAGCACCCGCATCGACACCAGATTGATCGAGCGGTAAAGCGCCTCCCGCAGCCTCGTGGGACCGTTGTAGCGGTTGTTGTCGTTTCTCGGCCGGTACTGGGACTCCAGATTGGCGTCGTCATGCACTAGGGGCGCATCCATGAAGATCGAAGCGGGCGTTGTGCCGTTTTGCAGGGCGGCGGAATAGACGAAGGGCTTGAATCCCGAACCAGGCTGGCGCGCTGCCTGCAAGGCATGGTTGTACTGGTTGATGCCGAATTCGAAGCCGCCCTCCAAGGCCAGCACCGCGCCGGTGGCGGGATCGAGGGACACCAGGGCGCCTTGGACCTCGGGTAGCTGGGCCAGCCGCCACCCCTCCTCGGTCGCCTGAACGCGAATCAAGTCGCCCGGCTGCACCACGTCAATGGGACGCTTCGGCGTCGGCCCGCGGACATCCACCTCGATGTAGGGGGGCCAGCGGAGAGCGGCCATCTCAAGGGTGATCGATGCGCCGTCAGCCAAGATGGCGTCGGCCCGGTCGTGACGGACGCCAGTTACCAGGGCGGCCGCCAAGCCGCCTTGGACCCTGAGGTTTGCCAACGCCGCCAGACCCGCTTCCTGATCATCGAATTGGGCTTCCGGGCCGCGGTAGCCGTGGCGGCGATCATAGGCGATCAGTCCGTTGCGGAGCGCTCGGGTGGCAGCGGCCTGATTCCTGCTGCTGAGCGTGGTGTGGGCGAGGTAGCCGCCAGTATAGAGATCCGGGAAGTGGCCTAGCAGTTGTTGGCGCACCCACTCCGCCGGGAAAGGGGCCGGCACGTCGAGATCCCGTCCGTGCAGTCCGGCGGTGATCGGCGCCGCCACGGCGTCCTTGTATTCGGCTTCGGTGATGGAGCCTTGGGCGCGCATTCTGGACAGCACTAGGTTGCGGCGCCTGAGTGCCCGTTCCGGGCCGTTGATGGGATTGCCCGCGGTTGGTGCCTGCAGTACGCCGGCGAGCATGGCGAGTTGGGGAATGCTCAGTTTGCCCAAGGACTTGCCGTAGTAGGTGCGGGCCGCTGCCTCGGCGCCGTAGGCGCGCTTCCCGAACGGCATTTCATTGATGTAGAGCTCGAGGATCTCATCCTTCTCAAGCTCGGTTTCGATCTTCAGCGCCAGCAGCATCTCCTTGAACTTGCGCAGGAAGCGGCGCTCCAGACTGAACGAGATGTTGCGCGCCAGTTGCATCGTGATGGTGCTCGCGCCCGGACCCAAGGAGCCTTCGAGCAGGAGGCTTTTGATCAGGCCGAGGGTGTCGTTGGTCAAGGATATGAAGTCGATGCCGCTGTGTTGATAGAAGCGCTTGTCCTCGGTGTCGAGCAGCGCGTTGATGAAGTGGCGCGGCACCTGGTCGAAGCGGATGGGGATGCGGCGGCGTTCACCGAACTCCGCGATGAGCGCATCGTCCGCGGTGAACACCCGTAGCGGGGTCTCCAGCTTGACATGCCGATAGGACTCCGCAGCGGGGATTTGCGGGTTCAAATAGAGAAAAACGGCGGTCAATGTAAGAGATAACGTACAGATTCCGGTCAACGCGATCCAGATAATGATGCCCGTCAGTGATCTTTTACGAGGTTGGGCTGTGTTGAGTGTGTTGCGGTTGTTCAAGGGAAAGCCTGTCGGTTTGATCGGAGTGGACCTCGGCTCCGCATCGATCAAGCTGGTTGAGCTCTCAGGGCAGGCGCGTGATCGCCGGGTCGAAGCCTATGGGATGGAGCCGTTGCCTCCCAACATGGTGGTTGATGGCCAGTTTAGTGATGTGGAGCGCATTGGTGAAGTCATTCGCCAACTTAAGCGCCATTGCGGCTGCCGGTCGAAGCGGGCGGCCGTGGCGCTGTCCGGGCCTTCGGCGGTCATCAGGACGCTTGCTGTGGATGCCGCCTTGGCGGATGCGGACGTGGCGGCCACCATTGAGGTCGAGGCCGAGCGTCACCTGCCGGGTTCGCCGGACGAGATCGCCTATGACTTTGAAGTCCAAGGGCTGTCGGCACTCGATCCCACGCAGGCGGAGGCGGTTTTGGCCGCCTGCCCGAAGGCGCTGTTGTCGCAGGGCATGGCCGTGCTGCAGGCTGGTCGGCTGCGGCCTGCCGTTATCGAAGTCAAGAGTCTGGCGCTAGCGCGGGGGCTGGCTGAGGCGCGAACCAGCTTGGACGGGGACGGCGAGGGCCTTACCGCACTGTTCGACTTTGGTGACGGTGCGGTACAGCTTAAGCTGTTCGAGCGCGGGCTTTGCATCCACAGCGCAACCGAAACCCTTGGCCCGCCGGACGCCCGAGGAGAAGAGCCTGCGCAGCCTGCTATCGATTCCGGCGCCTTGGCGTGGGCGGCTGCTCAAGCCCTTGAGCGTTTTGAGGCGTCCGCTGGCCCGATCCGCCTCGGCGCGGCGCTGTTGGCAGGCGATGGCATCGGAGATGCCATGGCGAATGCCTCCGCGGATGCCTTGGTGGGTGCCTTGGAAGAACGCCTGCAGGTGCGCGCGGCCGTTGCCAACCCATTTCGGGGCATGTCCCTGGCCCCGCCAATCGACCGTCAAGCGCTGTTTCGGGATGCCCCCGGCTTGCTCACGGCCTGCGGCTTGGCGCTCTGGAGCGGTCCGTGATTCCGTCCGTCAACCTGCTGCCGTGGCGGGACGGACAACGTCGCCGCCGCAACAGGTTGTTCGGCCTGCAGCTAGGCGGCGCTTTCGCCGCGGCCCTGGCTTTGATCGGATTGTTCGCCCTGCACCTTGACGGCGTCGCCGAGGGGCAACGCCGGCGCAATGCCTTTCTTCAAGAGAATATCGTTGAATTTGACCGGCGGATTGAGGAAGTCGAACGTCTCCGGCAGAGGCGGCATGAGCTAAGCGTCCGCATTGGAGCCATTCAAGCGCTTGAAGCTCGACGCGGCACGGTGGTGCGCATGCTGGAGGAGATTGTCAACACGCTGCCTGCTGGCGTGCATTACCAAGCGATGGACCTGCGCGGCGATGTGCTTGCGCTGCGCGGAGTGGCGGCGAGCAACCAAGGGATCTCGGCGCTCATGCGGAATTTGCAGGAGTGTCCTTGGTTTGGCGCGCCGAGACTGCTCGATATTGAGGACGCGGCGCACAGGAAATCGCCGGAAGGTGGCAGCGCCTTCAGCATGACCGTTCTTCGGCTGTCCCCGCGCGCAGCCCCGCATTCGGCTTTGATTGCGGTCACCGCGGCCACCCCAGCCGAGGGTGGCTGACCATGGACTACCGTGATTTGCCCGTCGCGCTCGGGAGCCTGCGCCGCGTTGACTTGGCCAGCCTGCTGGCGAGCCTCGATCTGGGCGACTTCGGTGCTTGGCCGACGCCGCTCAGGGTGGCGCTCATGAGCGGGCTGTTTGCCGCAACCTTGGCGGTTGGCAGTTGGGCTGTGGTCGGCGGCGTGGCAGCTAGGAATGACGTGCTTGAGGCCGAGGAGCGGGCGTTGCGCGGGCGGCTTGCATCGAGCGCTGCGCAAGTGGCCAACCTGGAACGACTTCGGGCCCAAGGGGAGGTGCTTGAAGCGGTCTTTGCGGACCGGCGGACGCGGCTCTCCGCCATTTCCGAATCAGCTGGGGTGATCGAGGACATCACCGAAGCGGCCGAGGACAACCATCTGGCCATCGAAGGCATCCGGTTTGCCGACAGCCATCGTCTCGACCACTACGCCGAACTGCCGATGAGCATCCGAGTCTTGGGAAGCTATCACCAGCTCGGCGCGTTTGCGGGCAGCTTGGCCAACCTTCCCCGCATCCTCACCCTGCACGACTTCGAAATCGAACCGGATGCGTCGCGCAACGATCTCCGGATGCGCATCGACCTGAAGACCTACCAGCTTTTGGAGGAGCCATGAAACCCACAAGAACAGCTGGCGTCCTATGCATTGTCGCTCTGGCTGCTTGCGGTGGCCACCAACTCGAGGACCTAGAGCGCTACGTCGCCGAACTTGAAGTTGGTGCCGGCCCACCGCTGGCGCCGTTGCCGGAGTTTGCCCGCCCGGCACCCGTCGCCTACCTGGCGGGGAGCGGGCACAGCCCCTTTGAACCGTTGGCATTCGGCGCGGATCCTAGTGCGCAGCACCGCGCCGGCGGCGTTGCGCTGGACCTCAGCCGTGCCAAGCAGCCGCTGGAGGCCTTTTCGG
This sequence comes from Candidatus Azophilus lithoversatilis, assembly GCA_028278675.1. Classification (GTDB taxonomy): domain Bacteria; phylum Pseudomonadota; class Gammaproteobacteria; order Pseudomonadales; family Azotimanducaceae; genus Azophilus; species Azophilus lithoversatilis. The sequence continues at coordinate 43,577 of JAQAJJ010000031.1, read as the reverse complement.
CGTCCGCCTTGGTCATGGTGGGCACTATCGCCCAAGATGCCGTTCGCTGGGGATTGGTGGTCGATGCAGATGGCCGGGTCCACAAGGTGCGCGCCGGGGACTACTTGGGCCGAGACCACGGCCGCGTTCAGCGGGTTGGGGAAGCGGCTATCGAGTTCGTCGAAATCCTGCCCGATGGCGGTGGCGGCTGGCGGCAGCGAAACCGCCGGTTGGCGTTGGCCGCGGCGGTGAATTGAAGATGAGAAGTGCCCGCAAGCTGAAACCCTGGGTCGGTGCGATGCTCGGGCTGTTGGCTTTGGCGCCTGCGGCGGCCGAACCGCCGGCTCATGCCGATGCGGAGACCTTGTCGCTGAACTTCCAGGACATCGATGCCCGCGCTGCGCTGCGCATCATTGCCAACGTCGCCGATTTCAATCTGGTGGCCAGCGAAGCGGTTTCGAACCGGGTCACGCTGCGTCTGGAGGAGGTGCCCTGGGAGCAGGCTCTTGAGTTGGTGCTGCAGGTCGCAGGACTCGACCAGCGGCGTCTGGGCGATGTGGTGTACGTGGCCCCGGCGGCGGAAATCGCCGCCGCCGAGCAGTTCCGCCTGCAGGCGGAACAGCAGGCGGCGGCGTTGGCGCCAGTGCGCACCGAGCACATACAAATCGGCTACGCCAAAGCGGCCGATCTTTGGTCCTTGGTTCACGACGGCGGGCGGCCGGACGGCGGGTTCCCCGACCGCGGCCACGCCCTGATCGACGAGCGCACCAACGCGATCCTTTACACGGGCACCGCGGCCCAGATTGAGGATTTCCGGCGCATCATCAGGGCCCTTGACGTGCCCGTTCGCCAAGTGCTCATCGAGTCCCGCATCATCACCGTCAACAGCAACTTGTCGGAGCAGTTCGGCATTCGCTGGGGTGGCGGCGGCATTAGGAGCGGAGATGACGGCGCGCTGCGTTTCGGCGGCTCCTTGAAAACCTTGGGAGAACTGCGGAGCGCCGTTGCCGACCCCGCCGGCGTCGGCGAGCTATCGAGTCCCGACGATCTGGTGGTTGATCTCGGCGTGCTGGGTGAAGGCGCATCGAGCTTGGGCGTTGGCATCACCGGCAGCAGTTATTTGATCGACTTGGAAATCTCGGCGCTGGCCGCTGAAGGGAAGGCCGAAATCATGGCGCGGCCCAAGGTCATCACCGCCGACAAGTCCCGGGCTCGGATCGAGTCCGGGGTTGAGATCCCGTATCAGGAAGCCAGCAGCAGCGGTGCCACCTCCACCTCGTTCAAGGACGCGGTGCTGTCCTTGGACGTGATGCCGCGCATCACCCCCAATGGCCGCATTATCTTGGAAATCAACGTCAAGCAGGACAACGTGGGACGCGTATTCAACGGGGTGCCCTCGATCAACACCAACGAAATCCAGACCGAGGTGCTGATCGACGATGGTGAAACGGTGGTGCTGGGCGGCATCTTTCAGACCGACCGCAACTTCGCCACCGAAAAGACGCCGCTGCTGGGCAATCTGCCCCTGCTCGGCCACCTTTTTCGCCGCACCTTCGAGCGGGACGACAAGCAGGAACTGCTGATCTTCATCACCCCGCGCATTCTGGCGCCCGGAACGGCGAGCGGTGGGAAAACGGAGCCGGACGCCGTGGGTTTTCCCGGACCGCCCAGAGCCCGCGATGTCAAAATGGCGAGCCAGTGAGGGAGGGGTTCGATCAAAGCCCGGCTCGATGGCGTCCCGCCCTCGTGTTGAATGGGAGAGTCTCCGTGCGGGACCTGATTGGTTGGCCGGCATTCGGGCTACAATTTGGGCATGGCGCAGAGCATTTACTTCGTCGGTTTGATGGCTGTGGGCAAGACCTCGATCGGCAGGCATCTCGCCGCTTCCCTGCAGCGGGACTTCTTCGATTCCGATCAGGTCATCGAGGAGCGGGCCGGGGTGCCGATCGCCTGGATATTCGATGTGGAGGGCGAGCGGGCATTCCGTGACCGGGAGCAGGCCGTCATCGACGAACTCACTGGCAAGGAGAGCATCGTGCTCGCCACTGGCGGCGGCGCCGTGCTACGGCCAGCCAATCGGCGGGCGCTCAGGGGCCGGGGCTGCGCGGTGCATTTGTACAGCCCGCTGGACCGGCTCGTGGAACGCGCGGCCAAGGACAAGCGGCGTCCCCTGCTGCTGCAAGGCGACCCCCGCGAGACCTTGGAACGGCTCTGGCATGATCGCAAGCCCCTCTATGATGAGGTGGCGGACTATCGATTCCTGACCGCCGGCCAAGGGGCTCGGGCACTCGCTGAGGACGTGGAGCGCACCTTGCGCAGCGAGGGGGTGATTCGTGATTGAACTCAAGGTCGATCTCGGCGCCCGTAGCTACCCCATCCTCATTGGCGATGGCCTGCTCGGTGCGCCCGATCTGCTCACTCCCTACATCACCGGACGCCAGGTGGCGGTCATCACCAACAGCACGGTCGGACCGCTGTTCCTCGACAAGCTGATGGCGAGCGTTGGCGGATTGGCGGCAGATGTGATCGAACTGCAGGACGGGGAGCGCTTCAAGACCCTCGACACCTACGCCGGCGTCATCGACGCGCTCATGGACAAGCGCCACAACCGCACCACCACCCTGATCGCGCTCGGCGGCGGCGTCATTGGCGATCTTGCCGGCTTCGCCGCTGCCACCTTCCAACGGGGTGTTGCCCTCGTGCAGGTGCCGACGACGCTGCTTGCTCAAGTGGACGCCTCGGTGGGCGGCAAAACCGGGGTAAACCATCCGGGCGGCAAGAACATGATCGGTGCCTTTCACCAACCGCGCTGCGTTCTGGCGGACACTGCGACGCTGGCCACGTTGCCGGTGCGAGAATACCGGGCGGGACTGGCTGAGGTGGTGAAGTATGGCGTCATTTGGAGTGCTGCTTTCTTCTCCGAGCTTGAACGGCGCATCGACGCGCTCAATCAGCGGGATGCCGCCGCACTGGCCGAAGTGATCCGCCAGTCCTGCGCCATCAAGGCGGCAGTGGTGGCCGAAGACGAACGCGAGCAGGGTCGGCGCGCCATCCTCAACTACGGCCACACCTTCGCCCACGCCTTGGAGACGCTGACCGGCTACGACCAACTGCTGCACGGTGAAGCGGTGGCCATCGGCATGGTGCTGGCGGCCGACTGCGCCCGCCGCCACGGCCTGTTGGACAGGGCATCAGTTGGCCGCATTCACGGCTTGGTGAGCGCCTTGGGCCTGCCGACGGAGATGCCCGCCACCGTTCGGCCGTCCGCAGCGCTCGCCGCCATGGGCATGGACAAGAAGGTGGTGGATGGCCGGCTGCGGCTGGTGCTCCCGGAGCGCATTGGCGCGGTGCGCGTGACCGACCAGGTTGAGCAGTCCGCCGTGCTGGCAACGCTGGAAGCCGGCTAATTCGAAGCGGAAACGTCGGCGTCAAGAAATCCTCGGATCCGGCCTCCAAGCTCCTCCAAGTCCTTGGTCTCGCACTCCCAGATCACCAGCACCTCCCAACCGAGCGCCCGCAGCTGGGCTTGGTTTTCGCCATCGCGCTCCACGTTTCGCCGCAGCTTGTGGACCCAGTAGGCGCGGTTCGTTTTCGGGGTTCGATTGCCTTTCGCGCAGTCGTGCTGATGCCAAAAGCAACCGTGAACGAAGATCACCTTGCGCCGGGGCCGGAAAACCAGATCCGGCCTGCCCGGCAGTCCGCGCCCATGCAGGCGGTAGCGGAACCCCATCGCGTGGGTCAACCGCCGCACCCGCATCTCCGGCACGGTATTGGCCCCCTTGATCCCCCGCATGATGCGGCTGCGCATCTCGCTGGGCGCTTCGGTCATTCTTGGGGGGCTGGCTTCGGACATGGGAAGTGCGTGCGGCAGCAATCAAACGCCGGCGACCTGCGTGGCATGCCAGCGAAGCGCCTCGGGATGTGGCCGGTCAGCATGGGATGCGGGCTCCGTCATAGGCTTGCCGTCAAATTGCATCAACCATTGATTGCGCTCGGTACGGCTTGCGCGGGTGGACACCGATAGGCGCAGGTCTCCGCCAATCCAGATCAATCCGTGATCAAAAGCCCAGTGCAGGGTTCGGGTGAGGGCCAGCCCATTTTGCACGACGTCCCTACCGCCTCTGTGCACCGGAATGATGTGAGCTGCTCCTGATGCGTCATCCAGCCCCACTCCAGATATCGCGCAGGACGACTGATACGCTTCTAGAATTCGACAGCGAAAGAGATCTGAGCGGACTCGGACTTCCCTTGGCGCCAATTCACGGGCGTATAGATCTTGCAGCACGGCGTCGAGATTTCCCGGCGTCGCCGTGAAATGACCTTCTGCCTCTCGTCCCGCCCAAGAGTCGAATTCTGCTGGCAGCATGGCCATGATGGTGTCGGCGGACAGGTTGGTGAGGTTGAAGTGGGCCGGCATGTTGGATAGGAACTTGCAGAATGCCCGCAGGCCGTTGGATTGGTTCGAATAGCCATGCTTCGGCTTGCCTGTAGCACTGTCGAAGTACAGTTGGCTCGCCGCGCTGAGGGCGCCCGGACTGCTCATGACTCGGCCCTGGCGCTCACCCAAGGCGGTCGCCGCCACGCCATATTTGTGAAGCGGGTAGGCCAAGAGAAGATCCAGTTCTCCATCGACACCCCCGGCGTACTCACGGAAGAGCAGGTAGGAGCCGCGCAGCAGGTGGCGGCGGCCTTGCCGCCGGATGGCCCGATTTACCAAATGCCGCGCATCATCGTAGGGTTTGCGCACCCCGGCGCTGGATGTGGGGCAGACCGCATCGAAATAGAAGAGCGACAGCCATTCCCACAGCCCAAGCTGATCAGCGTCTTCGGAAGTCCCGGCGTTGCGGAACTGGCGATCAATGTACGACGCAAAGGTGTGCCGGTTGTCGAAGTCTCGAGATTCGACCAATGCTTCGCCGGCTTCGAATCGCACCGAGTGTTTGGGATCGGTGAGCAGCTCCGCGGGTGGCGGCGTCCCTCCATCTTCGCGCAGCCGCGCCAAGTAATCCCTGAAATGACCAATGCCGCTGTCTGTTAAGCACCTGACTTTCATGTGTTGCTGTCCATACGCCCGCTCAGCACGAAGACGTCCGTCAGCAGGGTGCGCAGGTGGATGGACACGTTTAGGTTGTCCACGGCTTCGGAGCTCAAGGGTGGGGAATTGAGCACAAAGCCGATGAGGGCTTGGGCCTTGTCGATGTCATTGTGGACCACAGGGTGGAAGGGGTCGGCGTTCGGGTCCAGGCCGGACTTTATGCCGGTCAGGGCCGCCTGCATGGCTTCAAGGGTGTCGCTGGCGTAGGGGCCGGGGTGGGCGCGGTCTTCGTCGATGCGGCCTTGGGCGGCGTAGGCGAGCAGAAACTCGTAGCCCGCTTCAATGGTCTCGATGTGTTCCCTGAGGTTGGTCAACGCGCATCGGCGCCTAGGCCGGGTGGCGCTTCGGTCGCGGCGTCCTCGCTGGCTACCGCATCCGGGGTCCATCGGGCGGGGTCGTGGTGGGCAGTCAATTCGGAGCGGCTGACCCAGCCCTTGATCATGGAGCGGAGGTAGAACTGCTTTTCCGGGCGGGCGGTGAAGTACAGGTGCAGGGCGGCGAAGCCGATCAGGCCCAGGGTGGACAGGCCGTGCAGCAGGAACATCCAACCCAGCGCTGATTCGCTTAAGAGGTTGCTCCGTTCCCACCAGGGGGTGTCGATTTGCGCCAGCATGGCGATCCCGGTGCCCACGGCAATGAGCACCAGCACCGCCATGACCAAGTGCATGCCCTTCTGCGCCAGCGAGTACTTGCCTGGCAGGGGCGCCGCAGAACCGCCGGTGAGTTCGGCGAGGTCGCTGGGCTTGATCCAGACAGCGGCCAAGTCCTTCCAGAACAGCGAGCGGACGATGTGGAAGACGATGGCGGCAGTCAGCACGATGCCGGCCACCCAATGGGCGGTTAGCCAGGGAAACTTGACGCCGACGATGGGCAGCACCCCGGTGGCCAGCAGGAATCCAGTGAAACCAACGGTCCAGCGCGGCATGGCGGCTGACCCGCTCGCCGTCCGGCGAGGGGCGCGACCGGGACTTGCGCGCCAGCATGATGGCGGCATGGACCATGATGAGGATGAAGGTGGCGGCGATGACCAGCCACAGGAGCTCCCAGGACGCGCCCAGAAGCACTTCACGGCCCCAGACATCCTCTCGGTATCGAACAATCTCCATGGGCGGCGCCTATGCTTCCTGATCGCGGGTAAGGGTTGCCGAGGGACTCATCTTTTGCGTCCGGCGACTGCCCACTGATGAGTCTGATGCATCGCCCCGTTTTCTTCCTGATCGCGGGATGAGGCCTTCACATTAGTCTCCGAATGCGCCCGGCGACCGCCCACTCACGGATCTGATGCATCGCCTCGTTAGGCCCTGCCGCGCAGCGCCCGGCGCACGAGGTTTTCCATCAGCGGCGCCTTGAACTGGTTGTGGTTGAGGGGCGCCGCACCTCGGCTGGCCAAGTGTGCGGCCTGCTGGCCGGTGCTTTCGGAGCGGGGTTTGCCGACCACGGCCCGTTCGACCGCGGGCAACCGGTAGGGCACGCAGGCGACCCCGCCGCAGACCAAGCGGGCGCTTTCAATGCGCTCGCCGCGCATGCGCAGGGCGGCGGCGATGCTGACCAGCGCGAAGTCCCAGACGTTGCGGTCGGCGACCTTCTCGAAATGAAACTCGGCGCTCGCCCAACCGTCCGGCAGGCGCACCGACACCAGCACTTCGTCTGCCGCCAAGGCCGTCATGTTGATGATGTCCACGTCGGGGCCAACGAAGAAGTCGCCTGCCGGGATTTCCCGGCTGCCGCGCCGGCTGGTGGCGATCATCGTCGCGTCCAGAGCGCACAAGGCGGTGGCGGTGTCGGACGGGGAGACGGCCACGCAGCGGCTGGCGCCGAACAGGGCGTGTTCCCGATTCATGCCCGCCGGGCTGTCCGCGTAGCAGATGTTGCCGCCGGCGCGGTAGCAGGAAAGCCCCCGCCGGTAGTACCAGCAGCGGGTGTCTTGGCAGAGATTGCCGCCCAAGGTGCCCATGTTGCGGATTTGCGGACTGGCAACCACCGCTGCCGCTTCGCGCAGCAGTGGGTAGCGTTCGTCGATCAGCGGATGTTGAGTGATTTCCGTGAGGGTGGTCAGCGCCCCGATTTCGACGCCGCCTGGAATTTCGCGGATGCCCTTGAGCGCGTCGATGCCCTTGAGGTCGATCATCGCCGAGGCGGTCTTGGCCCGATCCTTGAGCCAACCGTAGGTGTCCTGCCCGCCGGCCAACAGCCAGGCAGTGCCCTCAAGCCGCGCCGCCAGTTCGGTGGCATCCTCCACCGTCGCGGGTTGGTAGAGCTCGATGTCCGGCATCACGTCGTAGGCGGCCATTCTCCTATCCTTTTGTGAAACAAATGGAGACAGCCTGTCGGCTGGCCGGTTGTTCCTTCGGCGTCGGCGGCGTGCCGCTCTGGGCCAAGCTAAGGGCTTTCATGGAGCAAATGGAGACAGCCCGTCGGCTGGCCGGATGCTCCTTCGGCGTCGGCGGCGTGCCGTTCTGGGGCAAGCTAAGGGCTTTCATGGAGCAAATGGAGACAGCCCGTCGGCTGGCCGGATGCTCCTTCGGTGTCGGCGGCGTGCCGTTCTGGGGCAAGCTAAGGGCTTTCATGGAGCAAATGGAGACAGCCCGTCGGCTGGCCGGATGTTCCTTCGGCGTCGGCGGCGTGCCGTTCTGGGGCAAGCTAAGGGCTTTCATCAGAACGTGTTGATGGCGAGCGGACCGGAGGTCGGCGGCAGCCCGGCGATGTGGCTTAGGATGACGTCCGGCGTAACGGGGGTGCGATTGAACAGGTGCCCGCCCAAGGCATCGGAGAGGGCGCACATCACCGCGGCGACGGCGCAGCCCATGGCCGGTTCGCCGATGCCCCGGGCGCCGACCGGATTGTCGGGGTCGGGGATGTCGGTCGCCGCCCAGTCCATTCGGCTCGGCACGTCGAGGTAAGTGGGCGGCTTGCATTGGTAGAAGCCGACATTGGCGGGCAGGCCGTTTTGCGGGTCGTAAACGTGGCGCTCGGTGGTGGCCATGCCGAACCCCCAGACGCCGCCGCCGCGCAGTTGATTGGCCAGTCCCAAGGGATGCACCACGGTGCCGCACTCGCCCACCGCCAGGTAGTCGATGATCTCGTGCTTGCCGGTTTCCACGTCCAGCTCGATCTCGACGAAGCCGATCGCAAAGCCGGGGACCGTGCCCCGCTTGGGCAGATTGTCCTTGGCGACGCCGACCAAGCCTTGACCGGCGATGCCCGCCACCGCCCGCTTGGTGACGTCGTGAATGTCCTCAGGCGCTTCGACCCCACTGTACCTGCCACCCATCTCGATGGCCTTGGCCGCGGCCTCGCCGTAGGACAGGGCGCGGGACTTGCGAGCGCGGTGGAACACCCGTTCGCCGTCAATGTCGTAGTCCTCGGCTTGGCCGCCGAGTGCCGCTGCGGCGACTTCCTTGAGCTTGGCCACGGCGTCCATGGCAGCGACGTGATTGGCCCGGGTGTGGGTGAAGATGGTGACGCTGCCCGCCTGGTAGCTGCTCCAGGGCAGATGCGCCGCAGACCGGCCATGCACGACCTCGCATTGGCTCCAATCGCACTTCAAGACCTCGGCCGCCGCCCGGGTGGTGGAGGCGTAGGAATAGGTGCCGAGGTTGCCGACGCCGCTGTGCAGATGGATCTTGCCGTCGGGCGTGATGTGCACCAAGCCGTCGAAACCGGTGGTGCCGGCCGCGTGGTAGCCTTGGCCGACGCCGATGCCGGTGACTTTGCTGCCCCGTCGGCGGCCGCTGCGCTTGGTCTTTTCCGTCCAGTTCCAGCGTTTGGCGCCCAGCGCCAGGGCCTCGGCCATGAAGGCGCTGGTCACCGGGCCTTGGTCGGCGTTCAACTTGGCGTTGGAGTCGGGCGCGTTGATGTGGCGGATGGCTACACGATCCAGCCCCAGTTCCTGAGCGGCCTTGTCCATCATCGGCTCGAAAATGGCGGCGATCTGGTTCTGCCCGGGCCCGCGCTGGGCACCTCGGGGCGTCGTGTTGGTGAGCACAGGCACCGAGCGCAGACGCAGTGCTTCGGGTTGGTAGAGGATGCTGACTGCGCCGCCAGCGGAGGAGGCGTCGCCCCCGGCGCGCTTAGGCCCGAGGTCCTGAACAATGTAGAGGTCCACGGCACAGACCCGTCCGTCGGCGGCGAAGCCCGCCTTGATCCAGCCTTGGAAGCCGACCCGGGCCGAACCGATGTAGTACTCCTCCTCCCGGGTGATGCGCAGCATGACCGGACGGCCGAGCTTCTTGGCAAAGTGCGCGGGCAGGGCCATGGTGGGGTAGGGGAAGATCTTGGAGCCAAAGCCACCGCCGCAATATTCGCTGACGTAAACCAGATTTTCCGGGGCGACGCCGACCATGGGCGCCAGAAACGGCATGATGAAGCTCTGGCTCTGGGTGGACCCGTACACGAAGCACTTGCCGTTCTCCCAATAGCTCATCACCGAGCGCGGCTCCATGGACATGTGCGCGTAGCCGGTGGTGACGAAGCTCTCCGTGAGGATGACCGCTGCGTTGTCGAAGCTGGCCTCGAGGTCGCCGTATTGCCACTCGATCGGTGCTTCGGCGGTTGGCTGGCCACCGGTCAGGAAGCGCTCCACGTCCTCCTTTCGCCAATGCAGCTCGCCGACTTCCGGCGGGCTGCCGGCGTAGATGTTGCCCTCTTGGCGGGCGTTTGGGCCGGCTGGCTTCAGGCTGTCGGTGGGGTTGACGGTGAAAGGCAGGGGTTCGAGTTCAATTTCAATCTTGCCGATGGCGTCTTCCGCAGTCTTTTCGTCCACCGCCGCCACCGCCAGGATCGGATCGCCGATGAAGACCGGCTCATTGGTCAGGATGCCGCCGTTGGGCGCATCGACCGTTGGCAGATCGTCGGCGGTGAGCACCCCAAAGACGCCGTCCATGGCCAGCGCTGGCCCTAGGTCAAGCCTCTTGATCCGGGCGTGGGGCATGGGACTGACCAGCAGGCGGGCGTAGGCCATCCCGTCGACGGTGAAGTCCTCCGCGTACTTGGCCTTGCCGGTGACCTTGCCGAAGATGTCCGGTGGCGTGAAGTCCTTGCCGATGTGCTTGTAGGTCATGTGGCTTGGCCCGAAGCGCGCATCACCGCGTTGAGGTAGTGGTCGTAGGCGCCGCAGCGGCACAGGTTGCCCGACAAGCCATGCCGCGCCTGTTCGCGGGTGGGTTGCGGATTGGTCCGCAGCAGGCCGACGGTGGCCATGATCTGTCCCGGCGTGCAGAAGCCGCACTGGGGCGCGAGCTCCTCGACAAAGGCCTGCTGTACGGGATGAAGGGTGCCGTCCGCGCTTTGCAGGCCCTCCACGGTGAGCACCGCCTTGCCTCGGGCATTATGGGTGAGCATGGAGCAGGCGTAGTGGGGCACGTCGTCAACGAGCACCGTGCAAGCGCCGCACTCACCCCGGTTGCAGCCGAGCTTGGTGCCCGTCAGGCCGAGCCTGTAGCGCAGGGTGTGGGCCAAGGTCTCCTGCGGCAGCACGTCCACGCGCCGGATGCGGCCGTTGATCTTGAGGGACAGCAGCCGGTCCACGGCTTGGGCGGGCCGGTCTCCGCCCGCCACCGCGGCGCCGTGGCGGGCGGCGCCCGCGGCGATGCCGGAGGCGATCACGCCCTTAATGAACCGGCGCCGATTCAGCTTGACGTCCATCCTCTCCCCGTTGACCTGTTCGATTGAGCATAGCACTGCTTGGGGAACGGCGGAAACTCGGAGGACCTAGAACACAACGCGCACCCCGCCTTCAATGGTCCGTCCCGGCGCCGGGGCCACATCCTTGATGTAGGAGGTGTGGTTGCGCTGCTCGGCGTCGGTTAGGTTGCGGCCTTCCAGGAACAGGCTGATTTCGGTGGCGCCGACCATAAAGTGCCAATCCATGTAGGCGCGCAGATCGTCATAGGCGCTGGTGGCCAACTCGTAGTCCGTGATGTCTTCCTGCTTGAAGGCGCGCAGGTAGTCCACCGCCAGGACGAACGGGCCATGGGTCAACTCGAAGCCCGCCCCGGCTCGGCTCGGCGGAATCCGTGGCAGGTTGTCGTTGCCTGAGGCCTCCAACTCCGCTGAAACGGTGTCGGCGAAGGCGGAGAGCGTGAGTTGCCCGCCCGTCCAAGTCATCGCCACGATGGAGCCCTCCACCTCGAAGCCAGCAAAAGTGGCGTCATCCTGGTCGAACAGCCGCACGGGCAGTCCATGGTCTTCGGCGCCAGTGTCCCTCTGGTAGATGAAGTCGAAAAACTCGGTCCAGTAGAGGGTGCCGGACAATGACCAGCG
>JAQAJJ010000031.1:0-32209 GCA_028278675.1 Candidatus Azophilus lithoversatilis | reverse complement strand
GGGGTCGCCGATGTCATAGCTCTGGGTGGCGAAGTGCGGCCCGTTGGAAAACAATTCCTCGCTGATCGGCAGGCGGGTGGCGTAGCTGCCGAGCAGGGTGCCGGTCCAGCCTTCCGCCACGGGGACCACGGCACCTAGGGACGCCGAAACGCCGCTGAACGTTTCGTTGCTCCCCGTTTCCGGGTCATGTTCGGTGCGGTCGAAGCGCAAACCCGCCTCCAACTGGAAGTGGTCAAAGTTCTGCTGACCCATCCAGAACAGCCCCAGCGAGTCCGTGTTCACTGGCTGGGAGAAGGCCTCCTCCCCGGTCGGCGTGTACTTGCGATCGCTCAGTTGAGCGCCAAACACCCCGTCCCAGCCGGCAATCGGGTTGTGGGCCAACTCCAAGCGCGCCTCCCAGGCTTTGTTTTCGAACAGCGTGCCCACTTCGCCTGACGGCTCGATCTCGGCGTGTTCGTAATCGTTGATCCCCACGCGGAGGTTCAGGCTGCGGATGCCGGGCAGGGGCTGCTCCATTGCCGCTTCGAGATCGATGCGCGTTTGCTCGAGTTCGGCAACCGGCGAGCCCTCCGCTTCGTCGCCGTGCTCCTCGTGCTCATCCTCGTGTTCGTCCTCGTCCTCATGCCCTTCTTCATGCTCGTCGTGCTCATCGTGTTCGTCATGCTCATCGCCGTGGCCGTGGGCGAAGCCGGGCAGCCCATAATCGGACTCCAGGCGGCTCAACGAGACGCCGATGAAGCCGCGCTCGCCGACGAATGCAAAGCCGACTGCGCCGCCTTTCGCCTCAAGGTCACTGTTTGGCAGGGTGCCGCGCACTTCTTCGGCCTCATCTTCCTCATGATGCCCCTCGTCTTCATCTTCGTCGTGGTGCTCGTCCTCATCGTGACCCTCACCTTCTTCGTGTTCGTCGTGGTGGTCTTCTTCGTGCTCCAAAGCGGCTCGAAACCGGGAGGATCGGACGTAGCCGGGGATGTCGACGTCGTCGGCATCGCGGGCGAAGCCGTCGAGATGCCAGGCGAATGATCCGGCACTGCCGTCCACGCGGAATGCGCCCCGGAAAGCGTCGCCGTTGTCGGCACCGCGCAAGTCCAGTTTGCCGGTTAGGGCATCCGTTAGTTCATGGGGCACCCGTCCGGTGTGGACGTCGATGACGCCGCCGATTGCTCCGGATCCGTAAAGCAGGGTGCTTGGCCCCTTGAGTATTTCGATCTCATCGGCGATGAAGGGATCCACCGACACGGCATGGTCGCCGCTGGCGACGGAAACGTCCATGGTGTCCACATGGTCCTCCATGATGCGCACGCGAGCGCCATCCAAGCCGTGAATGACGGGGCGGCCGACCGCGGGACCAAAGGACGTGGTGTGGATGCCGGGCTCCCGGCCGACGGTGGCACCGATGGTGTCGGCGATTTTGCGGTCAAGCTCCTCACCCCTTAGCGAATCCACGGGCTGCGCGACCCCATCGGCGGCCAAGGGATGGGCGGTGACGACCACTTCCTCGATTTCGTATCCATGGGTTTCTTGGTCGGCGTGTCCTTCGAGGACGGTGAGGCATAGGCTGACTGCCAGCGGCAGCCGATAGCGGTATTTCATGTTTTCTCCTAGCAACCGGAACGCGGTTGCAGCGAATTTGCGCGTAGTGCGCGTTCAACAAGGCGTTATCGGACTGGTTTCAGGGGGAGGGTGGCGCTCGTGCCTGGAAGGAGTGAGCTTGCCGCTTGATGACGATGCCCAAGACGGGCAGTTTGGCCGCGGGTTGAGGCAGCAGGCACACCGCTTGACCGAACGAAAGCGCGGCAAGTTGCCCGTCATCGGCGAATGCGCAGGCCGTGCACAAGGCCTGTGGCGGCTCATCGGAGCCGGTTGAGGCGTGAACGTGCGCACCGAACAGGAATTGCGCGAGACCGAATGCCAGTACCGCCAGCCAAGCAGCGGCGCGATGGCGCTTGGCTGGATTGGTCGCTGTGCCTGCTGAGCCGAACATGGAGCCGATTCCGCGCCGTCGTTTACGGACTTGAATTTAAGGAAATTGTCCGCTCACCGCAAGCTGAAAGCCGCTAGTGCGCGAGGGAGTGCGCTTCTTGGGAGTGTGCGAAATCGCCGATCAGCGCCATGACGACTATGCCGGCAATGACGAGCAGGAACTTGAAGATGCGGTCGTGATCCTGGGTTGGCATGGGCACGTCGTCATCGCCGGTCAGGCTGCTCACCACGAATTTGGCCATTCGCACGTCCCGCTTGGAGAACTCCTCGTCAATGATGTCCAGGATGGCGATGTAGATGAAGGTTCCGGCCGCCAGCGCGTTGAAGCTGCCCTCCACCAGCGCCGCACCGTCGCCTTGCAGGACGCGCGAGCCGAGCATGCCCGCGATTATGCCCGCTGGAGTCATGGCCACGAAAACGCCCAAGAGGGCGTTGCGGCGATTGGCGGTGAAGCTGGCGCTGATCGTGCTCACCATCAGCGCAAAGGCCTCTGAACCCTTGTGCAGCACTATGCCGAGCGCGAGGATGATGGCGGTGGATGCGTGGCTTTCAAAGCCGAGCGACAGGCCTGCGATGATTGAGTGGATTGACAGGAGCAGCAGCAGCACAAGCGGGAAAATGGACTGGCCTTGGGCGGTGTCCGAATCCGAGTGGACGTGCCGGCCATCGAAAATGACGCGGTCGATCAGCAGGAGTGCGCCGAGCCCCAAGGCCGCCAAGAGGGCGGCCAAAGGATAGTCCACGACTTCCCCAAGCTGCTCAATGCCCTCCGGCAGCAGGTGAATGAAGCCCACCCCGAGGAACAAGCCCCCGGCAAACGCGTTGCCTAGGGAAAAGAACCTTTGGCTGCCTGGGTAGCGGGCGGCGGCCATTGGAATGGCGCCGCCGACCAAGGCGATGGCAAGGATGGATGCGGCCGCGATGAGCTTAATGGCCGTCAGCGATAGTTCTTCCATGCAGGCCTCAGCTTCCCCACGTTGCTTTGCAACCCCGGCGCTTGCGCGCTGAGTGGCTCTCTCAGCACCGCAATCGCCCCACTATATCGGGATAGAGCCTATGTTCGCCATCTCCTGTGCTGGCGCATTTCGAAGTTTGGGGTGTTCGGGACAGGCAGCCTCTTGGATTTCGACAAGGCGCTCGTTTGGTGTTCGTCAATCCGGCGCCAAATGGGGCCGTTCGAAGTTGTGGAAAAACTCGGGCTCAAGGAGCTTCGGCGCCACGTCGGAGACGGTGAGCGGGTCGCCATACCGATTCCGAACCCGATCCGGGAGGACCGGTTGGCGCGTTTGACACCCCGCCCTTGTGACCATGGTGCCAGCGCTGGGCGTGGCCGTCGAACCGCCGGCGGCGCTTGACCCTAACGCGCCCCGGCGGAAGGCGCAGGCGTCCCTCGGGCCGAGGAGATATCTTCCAACTCAAGCCCCGCGTCGGGGAATCGCGTGTGCGGATGGCGCAGCGGAGCGTCGCCGCCCGTCGCCCCGCGATCCTCGGCCAGTTGCCCTCTCAGTAGGCCCCGTGACATCCTGGCGTTGCTGTCCTTGGCGCTGGCTGGGCTGTTCGGTTTGGCCTGGATCGGAAGGCCGACGACCACGGATTGTCCCTTGGACGTGAGACCCTTGGCGTGAATCTCGGTCAGGATGATGTTGAACGGATGGCGGCCGGGACTCGTTGAAGCGCCCCGACTCTCGTTCGCCGAGCCCGTCACCGGTCGCACGACGAACGATGCGGTGCTCCCCGCGCCGACGATGGGTGGCGGACTGATCGCTAGCGATGCCGTGCCGTCGGCAGCGACGGAGGACTCGGCGAGCAGCGGTTCGCCCGCGTCGAGCCAGCCGTCGTCGTTGCTGTCGAAGTGAATCCGTGCACGAACGGGCGCCGCCAACTGTCCATCGATGACCGGGATCACCAAGGTCGCGCGCTCGATCTGTACTCCACCTCGATCGGTGGCGCGCACTCTGAAGCCCAGACCGGTTCCTGCTGCCGCGGTGCGCGGTGTCGCCGCGACTGTGCGCGATATGGTCAAGGAGGTGTCGACGATGGTGTCGTCGAGTTGTTGGAGGTAGGCCACCAGGCTTTCCTTTTCGAGCACCGTCAGGTGAGTGGTCTTGCCGTGCCGGTCGTCGACGTTGCGCGTTGAGATGACGTCCATAAGCGTCGCGGCAGACCCATCATGCAGATAAGGCGGCGTTTCCCAGACGCCTTTCACCGTCGGGGTGTCGAGGGCGCGAAGCGTGTTTGGATTGAAGTCCCCCGCGGCCTCGGACAAGGTTCCAACGTCGTGCATCGTGAAGGGCGCATTCGCGGTGACGTGCGACGCGCTGGCCGTTGCTCCGGCTTCGTTTTGGCGGCCAGTGCGGCGCAGTGAGCTGTCCGTGAAGTTCCTGCCGGCGTGGCAGGCCGCGCATCCAGTCTCGCGCGAGTGGAAGATCGCTTCGCCGGCGAGGGCTTGGGGCGTCATGGCTCCGCCCGGGCGTCGATAGGGGCTGGGATTGACCCGTTCGAAGCTGGCGACATAGGCGGCGAGGGCATCAAGTTCGCGACTGAGCCCGGCGTTCGGCGGCCCAAATACCCAATTCGCGCCCTTGGCATTGAAGACCGCATCGGTTACGAAGCCCCGGCCTTGCAAGGTGGTACGGATCAGGATCTCGAAGTCCTGTATCTCGTCGATGTCCGCACGCCAATGAACGGGCCCGTGACCGAGCCCCGCGCGACCGAACAGCGTGATGGTGTTGCGCAGGCCGCCGCCGTGCGCGCCCCGCCCGCTGAAGTCCCAGACGCGTCCGTCGCCGCCGCCTTCCAAGTGACAACTCGCACAACTGACGTAGCCGTCGCGCGACATGCGCGGATCGGCGGCGTTGTGGAAGATCTGCTTGCCAAGAAGCAACTCCGGCGCCAGCGGTTCGCGCTCAACGGCTGTGATGCGCCCGATCAGCTTTATCCCTTGGCCTGGGGCAAGATCGGATACGTCGTACACGGCCAAGTCGCGGGACAGGAAGTTCTGCACGAACAGATGCCCCCGTTCATCGACAACCAACCCTTGCGGCGCCAATCCCGTCCTCGGGATCGATGCCGTCAAGGCGCTGGTCTCGGCGCTCAAGACGTCCACGGCGTTGGTCCCTTGCAGCGCGACGAAGGCGTGCTCGCCGTCCTGGTCGAAGGCGACGGCCACCGCCATGGCTCGATTGTCGAGATCGCGGCGGGCTGAAAGAACTTCGCGATTGGCGGCGAGGTCCAGCTGCGAAACCATCGTGCGCGTTGTGGTTTCGAAACCAAGCGGTTCTCCACTGACCTGAAGTCCCCGGCCGGTGTTGTCCTTCTTGGAAGGTATCCAGGCGCGCTGGCCATTCGGCGCGATGGTGATGGACGCGAGTTGATTGGGCACGCCCCGGCCGCTGATCGGGCTGTCCGGGCCGGGGTCGATGGCCAGTTCGAAGCGTCGTGTCACTTCAAAGGTGCGGGCGTTCACTTCCGTCACCTCGCCGTGACCCGCCGGCGAAACGTAGCGTGTGACCAGGATCCTGTTTCCGTCGCCCGAGACCGCAATGCCACGCGGCGTCGGACCGACATCGACATCGCCTACCACCTGGCGGCTCGAAGTGTCCAGTTTCAAGAGGCGACCGAGCGCCTGCAGAGTCACGTAGGCGGTGTCGCCCTTTGGGCTGACCGCGATTCCGTATGGGCGCGATGCGTACGGGAGGATAATGCTCTCTCGCAGCCGCCCGGTGCTGGCTTCGAGCACGCTGATGGTGGCGTCGTCCTGGTTGACAACCCAAACGGCGTTGTTCGGGGCCAAGGCCAGCGTGCGGGGGTTGTCGCCTACCGGCACCTCGAACAGCTTGACGAGTTCCCGGGACTTGATCGACGTGACGGTGTCGCTGTCCGGATTCACGCTCCACACCCGCTCGCGACCTTCGTCCACGACGATGGTGCTCGCGTGTGTGGGATGGGCTGCGGTGGACGGGGAGACCGTCGGGTGCGCGAGCCCGTCGGCGGGCTCGCCCGCTGCCGCGAAGCAAGTCGCCGTTGACCAAGCCATGAACAACGCGACCGGCAGGCAAGCGAGATTTCGTTCGTTTCCCGCAATAGTCACCGTGGGAGTTTCGCATTTTCGCTTGGCACGCACTGTTGACAACATTCGCTTGGCACGCACTTGACCCTCCGAATCGGCTACTGCTATTTTCGCGGCGATTCCAGCGTCAGCCCGGATAGGTAGAGCATGGTGCGCGACTACACGATTGCCATCATTGGCGGCGGCGCCTCGGGCGTTGGGCTGGCAGCCAAGATGGTGGAGTCGTTGCCGACCGGATTGAGCACGGCCAAGGTGTCGATAGCGCTTTTTGATGTCCGCGGTTTCGGCGGTGGTGCTGCTTACTCATCGGACGCCCAGAGCAACCTGATGAACACCCTGTGCGGCGCGATCGATCGGGGGTTCGGTGGTGAGTTCGGGATTCTGAAGTGGGCTGCCGAAAACCCCGACAAGTGGAAACCGTTGCTGGCGAGCTCGGAGTTCGACGCAAGCATTTACCTGCCGAGACCGGTGGTCGGCTTGTACCTGTCCGACTTGGCGGCCCACGCCAGGCAATGTGCCGCCGAACGCCAGCTTCGGCTCGATCTGCTCGATGAGGAAGTCATCGACATCTCCGCTCCAGGGCTTTCCAATGAGAACTACGGGTTGCGGACGCGGTCCGGAGGTTGCTTCGAGGCCCGTTACATCTACCTTGCCCTCGGCCATCTTGAACCTGCCAAAACGGAGGAATTCCAGCGCCATGAGCACTATTACCATAGCCCATATCCCATCACAAGATTGACCGAGGAGATCCCCAAGGAATCGTCGGTCGGCGTGATCGGCACTCGCTTGAGCGCCATTGACGTGTGCCTGGGTCTCGTCGCCGGTGGCCATACCGGCAAGCTGTTCTGCGTTTCGCGGCGCGGTCGGCTCCCGGCGGTTCGTGCCGACCATGGCAGATACCAATTCAGGAAACTCGAACGCGAGGAGTTGGACAAGCGGCGACGTGGTGGAGATGCGCGGCAGCGAAATCGAAAACGCCGAAGGTCACCGCTTGGAAATCGGCGACGGCGTCAACGAGCCCGTTTCGCCCGTTGACTACTACGAGCGAGAAATTGCCTTGGCCAAGGACAAGGCCAGGCCTTGGCAGGCCGTGCTCTACGCGACCAACCGCAACATCGACCTGTTGTGGCACCATCTCGAGGAGGAAGACAAGCGGATACTGATGTCGGAATGGCTGAATGACTGGCTGACCTACCGTGCGTCCATCCCCAGAGAAAACGCGGAACGGTTGCTGGCATTGATGAGGTCGGGCCAGTTGACGGTCGCAGGAGGAGCAAGGAAGTTCGAATACGACGCCGCATCCGAGGCTTTCCGAATCACGCTCGCGGAAGAACCTTGCATCTGCGTTGAGCATCTGGTCTCGGCGATTGGAAGCACCAGCCGTTTGGAAGATGCCGACAGTGCATTGATGAGGAATCTGCTGGCAAAGGGGCTCGTCGTTCCACATCGATACGGCGGCGTCGACTGCGAGTTCGAGACCGGCAAGGTGATTGCGCGGGAAGGCGCCGAAGAGGGCGATTCCCGGATGTTCGCATTGGGGCCAATCACCAGCGGCGTTTATTTCTTCCCCACGGCGTTGGAGATCAAAGAGCGGCAGGCAACCCAGCGAGTGTGGGACTTGGCCTTCATGCTGGGGGACGAGTGGCTTGAACGGCCCGAGGCGGAGGCCTGGGTCGACGCGCAACAAGGTGAACAGGGCCGCCGCGGCGAGCGCGCGACCGTGCCTCACGACGACGGCGCGGATTTGCTTGAGCGGGTGGTTCAGAGCGACCAAATGGAACTCATCGACTTCAAGCAGTTGGCGCTGTTGAACGATCAGATCCGCAGCGAGGACTTCGAAACAACCGATACGGTCGATGAAACCGGCTAGTGGCAGTGCCTCCGGCCTAAGCGGACCCCGCGCCCGGTGAAAGGACGCACTGGCGCGACCCCGGGGTGCGCAGATCCGGTAGCAGGTAGCCCGCGGCACTGAGGTCGGCGCGAACCGCCTTCTTGTCCATCTTCCCGGTCGATGTCAGTGGAATCGATTCGACCCTGAGCACATCGTCCGGCAATTGCCATTTGGCGAAGCGGTCGAGACAGTGCGCGATCACCTGCGTCTTGCCGACTGAAGCGCCTTCTTCGACCACGATCAGGGCCACGGGACGCTGCTCCCACTTGGGATGCGGCTGGGCGACGACACAGGCTTTGGCAACGCCGGCCAGGGCGAGAATGTGGTTCTCGAGGTCCACCGATGAAATCCACTCGCCGCCGGACCGCACCAGGTCCTTCGAGCGGTCGGAGAGAATCAGGCACTCGTCCCGGTCGATCTTCCCGACATCGCCGGTGATGAGCCAGTCGCCGTGGAAATTCCCGGGCTGCGGGTTGCGGTAATACTCCGCACACACCCAAGGCCCGCGCACCATTATCTCGCCAGTGGATTGGCCGTCGTGCGGCAAGGGGTTGAAGTCCTTGTCGAACACTTCGACCTCGAGTCCCGGCAGGGCCTGACCGGCCTTTGCCACTTCGGTCAAGTACTCTGTCGGTGCGGTATCCGACGGCGGCGTGGCGGTCCTTGGCACCCGGCGCGAAAACGTAGCGAGCGGACTGGTCTCGGTCATGCCCCATTCCTGGATCATCTCCACCCCGAGCGCTTCCCAGTACCAACGGGCAAGCGACGGCGGCACCGCGGAGCCGCCGCTGACGATGCGCGAGAGCAGCGACAGATCGTAGGCCTCCGGATGGTCCTTGCAGCTCTCCATGACGCCCTGCCAGATGGTGGGCACCCCGGTTGCCAAGGTGACGCCCTCGTCGGCCATGAGACGGGCGAGCCGCTGTGGGTTGGTGAATCGATGTGGCAGGACTTGCTTGCAGCCCAGCATCAGCGTGGCCCAGGGCATCCCCCAGCCCATGACGTGGAACATCGGCACGATGCCGCAGACCGTGTCCGTGGCGGACAGGGCCATGGCATCGGTCACGCACATGGCCATGGTGTGCAGATACTGCGAGCGATGCTCGTACTCCACGCCCTTGGGGTCGCCGGTTGTGCCGCTTGTGTAGCACAGGCCCAGTGGAGCAGTCTCGGAGAGCGGCGGCCATTCGAAGCGGTCGGGCCACGGGGCGATGAAGTCCTCGTAGTCGATCGCCCCCGGCAGCCCCGTCGACCAGTCCTCGAAACCCTCTTCGACCGCCACCACGACCTTCTCGACGGTAGGCAGGCGTCCGGCAAGGGGCTCGAGCAGTCCCAGGATGTCAGCATCGGCAATGATGAGCTTGCTCCGGGCGTGGTTGACGATGTACTCGATGTCCTTGGGCGGAAGACGGACGTTCAAGTTGTGCACAACGGCACCCATGCCGGCAAGCGCGCCATAGGTCTCAAGGTGGCGCGAGCCGTTCCACATGAAGACACCGACGCGGTCGCCGATGCCGATGTCGGCGTTGTCAAGTGCGTGGGCGAGCCGATGGGCTCGACGCAACGTCTCCCGATTGGTCTGCCGTCGGGTTCCGGTCTCCGTTGCCGTGACCACTTCCGTGTCCGGCGATAGGGCGGCGCCGCGCTCGATCAAGCGTGACATCAGCAAGGGCGTGCGTTGCATTCCCATGGACACTCCTTGTGCGGATGAAGTGTGGACAGACTGTTCTCCACATAGGGCTTGCTTAGCGGGCCTTGGCGTTCTACTTTATCCCAGCTTGGGAATTGGGGACGCTTGTGCGTCACGTCGGCGACATTTTGCAGGAGAAATCCGAGGAGCTCGTTTGGATTGGCCCGCTTGAGTCCGTGTTTGACGCGCTCAAGCTCATGAACGAGAAGGATGTCGGTTCCGTCTTGGTGCAAATCGACGGCTATCTGGTCGGCATTCTTTCCGAGCGCGACTATGTGCGCAAGGTCATTCTGGACATCCACTCCTCGCAAAAGACCAAGGTGTCGGAGGTGATGACCCGCGACGTTGTCACGGTCACCCGGGATGATACCATCGTTCACTGCATTGCCCTGACCCGCAAGCACCATATCCGCCATCTGCCCGTGGTGGAGGAGGGCAAGGCCATCGGCATGATTTCCCTGCGGGATCTGTTCCTCGACGTCATTCACCACAAGGTCGGCGACATCCGCGACGACGGGTCAAGGTTGCCACATGAGTCAACTTTTGCGCCCGGCGACCGGCCACTCGTTGGTCTGAGGCATCGCCTCGTTAGGGTTGACGGCGCCCTAGGGCGGCGCCAGCCACTCCGGAGCCGTGGCCAACGGTCCGTCAAGCGTGCTCAGGAACGCTTCCAAGCGCTTCAGTTCGTAAGGCAGCAAGCCGAGCGGCTTGGCTTCATTGTGGCCGACGATGGCGTCACGCGCCCGGTTGTAGTGGGCCAGCGCTTCGGCCAGCGTGTCGATCTGCCCGGCGTGCATGTAGGGTGCGGTGCCCTTGAGATTGCGCAGTGACGGGGTCTTCTGCGCCGCGACCAGATCATCCCCGGTGCGCATGAAGCGTAATTCCAGGCAGTTTTTGTCCGGATCGTCGCTATGGGCGCTGAAGCAGTTGAACGAATCCTTGAGGATCAGGCGGACGCCTTCGGCGCGGCCCTTGTCGGGCAGGGCGCCGATGGCGGGCAGCACGCCGGTGTTGTGGAACTCGTGGTTGGTGAACAGCGGCCCGTTGTGGCAGTTGATGCACTGCGCCTTGCCGATGAACAGCCGCAGCCCTTCCGTTTCCGGGTGGCTGAGCTGGGCGTCCGGCGCGCTGGCCTCGTCCTGCCCCAAGCTGGCCGCGTAGCGGTCGAAACGTGTTTCACCCGGCAGCAGCAAGCGCTCGTAGGCGGCGATTGCCTTGGCAATGTTGACGAATGCTTCGGTGACGGCCGCTTCCTCCTGCCCGGTTTCGGGCGCCTCACCGGGCAACGGCGGCAGTGGCCCGAACAGCGCTTGGTAGGCGGCCAGATAGGTCGGATCGCCGGCGATCAGGCGGGCGGCTTGCGCCCGGCTCACCCCTTGTTCGATGGCGCTTTCCAAGGGTGAGGTGGCCTGTGCCCAAAGGCTGTCCTGGCGGCCGTTCCAGAAATACCAAGGGCTGTAGGCCGTCCCGACCAGGCTCATGCTGTTGAAGGTGCCGATGGCGAGACCCACCGCCCGGGGCAGGTCGTCGGCGAAGCGCATCGAGGGTTGGTGGCAGGTGGCGCAGGAGACAGCGCCGTTGGCGCTCAGCCGCGCATCGAAGAACAGCCGATGTCCGAAACGCTGGGCGACGGGGTTGTTGGCGACGGCGTTGCTCGGGTCGCTCGGCAGGGGCGGCAGGGCGCTAAGGCTCAAAGATTGAATGGCCTTGAGCTCGTCATCGCTCCAAGGCGCGGGCGGCGGCGCGTTCATGTGAATGGCACCTGCCCCGGCCAATGCCAGAAGCAGGACGATCAGTCCGGGCAAGCCCCCGCGCATGGAAATCCGCCGACCGGTGGCGGTTGTCAGATATCCAGCGGGATGGACAGGGAATCCTCTCCCGTACCGGACTTGACCTTGAGCACGACGTGCCAAGCGCCGCTCATGTGGAACCTCATGCCTTCGATGAGATAGCGCCCATCGCCGAGGTAGGCGGTGACCCGGGGTTCCGTGGGCAGGCCGTGGTCGTGCTCCGGCATGCCGCCGGAGACCCTGATGGTGGCGTCCACCACGGGGTTGCCGTCCGCATCCGTCACTTGCGCGACCCAGGCGTGAATGCGGTTGATCTCGATGGGCTCCAGGGCGGAAGCGTAGCTGATGCGGTAGCGCCCGAATTGGGTGACCTGGGCATTGTCCGGGTTGGGCGTCGGCCAAGCATCCCCGGCCAAGGCGTCGGCGGCGGGCAGGCCGGCTGAAAGCGCGAGGAGAAGCAGGGGAAACAGGGCGTTCATCGCGGCGACAGTCTATCATGGTGGCCAACACCATCAGGCAGGATCAAGCCATGGACTATCGCATTCTCGGCCGGACCGGGGTCCGGGTGTCTCCCTTGTGCCTGGGCACCATGAACTTCGGCGGCCCGACCGCCGAGGCCGAGAGCATCGACATCGTGCATGCCGCCTTGGACGCCGGCATCAACTTCATCGACACCGCCGACGTGTACAGCCGGGGCGTGAGCGAGCGGATCGTCGGCAAGGCAGTCGCCGCCAGCGCGCAACGGGACCGGCTGGTGATCGCCACCAAGGTCTATAGTCCCATGAGCCGGGAGGTGAACGATCGGGGCGGCTCGCGGGATCATGTCATCAAGTCCTGCGAGGCCTCCCTCAAGCGCCTTGGCATCGACTGCATCGACCTCTACCAGCTCCACCGTCCGGATCTTGACGTGCCCCAGGACGAAACCCTGCGCGCCTTCGACGACCTCATCCGGGCGGGCAAGGTGCGCCACATCGGCTGCTCCACCCATCCCGCGTGGAAGGTCATGGAGGCGTTGGCCATCAGCGAGCGCTACGGCTTGCACCGCTACGTCAGCGAGCAACCCCCCTACAACCTGCTCGACCGGCGCATCGAAAACGAGCTGATCCCCTTGTGTGAGGACTATGACATGGCGGTGCTCCCTTGGTCGCCCGTGGCCGGCGGCGTGCTCACGGGCCGCTACAGCCCGGAGGCCAAGGCCCCTGAGGGCTCCCGCGCCGCCAATTGGGGCGCCCGCTTCGCCACCCGGGTAACCGACCGCGGCCTTGAAGTCGCAGCGGAAGTGGCTCGCATGGCGGCCGAACGCGACTTGAGCGCCTCCCAACTGGCGCTGCTCTGGGTGAAGGACCAGCCCAGGGTGACCGCTCCCATCTACGGTCCGCGCACCATGGACCACATGCGCGACGCCCTGCCCGTGCTGGAAATGACTCTGGCCGAGGAGGACCGCCCCCTGTTCGATGCGCTGGTCCCGCCGGGCAACGCCGTGGCCGACTTCCACGACAGCAACAACTGGATGAAGAGCCGGGTGGTCGTTGGAACCGGCTGGGAGCCTGCGCTGTAGGAATTCACGGCTGCAATTCCACTTTCTTCCGCCCCTTTGAACGTTCGATTTCGTCAAACATGGCTGGATGTTCTCCTCAAACGCCCATCCAGAGGGAAACGGCGCATTTTCGCTGTCGCGACTTCCTGCGGCGCAGGCTCCCAGCTCGCAATCAACCAGTTGAGTCAAGCTTGGACGGATCGCGCGCCACCGCAGCCTTGCGGATGTCCTCCGCTTGGTTCCAGACCGGCCCGGTGGGCTTGTCACCGTGGGCCAGGATTTTGGGTTCGCTGCCTTCGCCCTCCCATTCGACCAGGCGGGGCAGACCGACCAACAGGTGGCCGGCGTCCTCGGCGGCTATGGTCCAGGGCTCCTCGCCATGGTAGCTCAGGGTGGGTGCCAGCAGCGGTGGATTGTCCGGGGCGCCGAAGGCACCGCGGCGGTTCAATTCCAAATGGAGCAGCTTGCGGTAGCGGCGCATGCGCGGAACCGCGTCTGGCACCATTGTGCGCTGGATTTTCAGTATCAGGATGAAGTGGGTGGCCTGCACCAGTTGGCGGGCGCCCGTCTTGAGGGGCACCGCCCAAATCAGGTCGGCGAAGCGCTTGCGCTTGTCGGCTACCCAGTCATCCGGCACTAGGATCATTTCGTCGAAGTCGAGTTGCCTGTGCCAGTGTTCGCCGTAGCGGCGAACCAGTTTGGCGATGGCGCGCTTGACGTTATCCGGGTAAGCGTAGAAAGGGGTGTAGGTGTATTCCACTTTGGCGTCCTCCTGATCGGGGCGTTGGTTGGGTTCGCGAACCCGAACACCGTAGCGAGGTGGCCAAGGCGAATGCTATGGGCGATGTCCTACACGGTTGTGCGACATCGCTGAAAGTATAGCGGCGGGGGAGAAGTTGGGGAGCGGGAAGAGGCCGGCCGATGGGCTGGCACCGGGTTCGATCAAAGGCCAGGGAGCCTCTGATTAAGTCCCGGAAGCACAGAGGAGACTGGCGGGCGTGATGGTGCAAGGGCGCCTTCGGCAAGCCGAAGGCGGACAATGTCCGGCGCGGGGCGCCCCCCGCGCGCTCCCCAGCTGAAGGCTCTGACCCGCAACGCGGCCAGCGCGTCCGCAACGCCCTTCTTGAAGGGCGCGTCCTCCCGCAGGGCGCTTCACGTTGTTCAATGGCTCGATCCCGCTCCGTTCGGAGTCATTGCCGCTTGACTGCGACATCGCTCCCATTCACGACCAGTGAAGCGCTGTGCGAACGGGACTTGATCAGAGGCTCCCCAGTCTCAGGTCAGCATCCCGTCGGGCACCTTGGGCTTGAGCTCCGGCAGAAAGGTGGGTGAGCCGCCGTCCGCCGAGCAGGCTGACAACGTGGTTTGGCGGAACGGATTTTCGATCTCGTCGTCCTGGGGGATGAGCTTGCCGTGCTCCAAGCCGCCGAAGCAGATGTTGCCGCGGCTGGGGTCGGTACGGGTGAGTGAGTCGTCGGCGAGTTCATCGGCGAAGGCGCCTGTGCTGAGCGCGAAAGCGAGGGCGGTGGGGAGCGCGAGCCGCATGCCAATGACCGATCGTTTCACTCGACTTCCCAGTGGTTAGGACGACCGCCACTGTATGAGGGGAAAGTTACATTTTAATGACGGTTATTCGAGTAGGTTTTCGCCGCCATCGTCCATGTGCTCCGGGCGTTGCCAATATCGGTATTGGGGCGTCCACTCCGCTTCCCCCATCCCGGCCAGCCCCAGCAAGCTCCACATTGAGCAGTAAAGGTCGCCGGGGCCGAACACGCAGCTATTCTTGCGGACCACCTGGTCGCCCTGGCGCTCATAGACAACGGCCCCCGGCATGTTGTTCGCACCCTTCATCACCGTTTGCTCCCGAATGTAGTCGCCGCCGCCGTGGGAGGCGAGGCGAAAGCGCCAATTGCGCGAGTTGGCGAAGTCGCGCTGCGCGACCGGCGCATCCTTGGACAGCAACACCACCGCCATGGCGTTCTCCAGATGGCCAAGCAGGCCGTTGAAGCCGTCCGCCCAGAGGGTGCAGTAGCGGCAGCCCTGGCCCATGTTGTGAATGGCCAGCAGCCGGTCCCTGCCAGCGAACAGATCGAGCAGGGTGACCTCTCCGGAGAGGGTTGCGAAGCGGTAGTTGGGCACCGATCGGGCGGGAGCCTGCCGGCGCAGTTCATTGAGCGTGCCGGTGAGATCGGCGATTTGCCGTTCCAGATCGGCGATTTCGGGATTTGCCATCGATGGTCCTCGCTATTGCCGCAACCGGACAATAGGTGAATCGGAAGCGGGACGCAAAGTTCCCTCAGCCAGCCAGCCTAGCCGCATCGCGCATTTCGCGATAGGCCGCCAAGGCCGCGCTTCTCGCTTGGCGATGATCGACCATGGGCCGTGGATAGGTCGCGCCCAGACGTACGCCCGCCGCTTTGAGCACGGTTTCCGGCGCCTCGGCGGGTGTCTGCAGGTGGCGGTTCGGCAGGGCGCGCAGCTCCGGCAGCCAGCGGCGCACATAGTTCCCCTCCGGATCAAAGCGCTGCCCCTGCAAGGCCGGGTTGAAAATGCGGAAGTAGGGTGCGGCATCGGCGCCGCTGCCCGCCACCCATTGCCAGCTGGCCGCGTTGTTGGCCAGATCGGCGTCCAGCAGGGTGTCCCAAAACCAGCGTTCGCCCGCCTGCCACGGCTGCAGCAGATGCTTGGTGAGGAAGGAGGCTGTGACCATTCGCACCCGATTGTGCATGTGGCCGGTCTGATGGAGTTCGCGAATGCCGGCATCCACCAAGGGATAGCCGGTGCGTCCGCCGCGCCATGCCGCCAAGGTCGCGGCGTTTTCGGTCCACGGAAAGTGGCGGTAGGCGTCGCGGAACGGGGCGTTCGGCAACGCCGGGAAGTGGTGCAGCAGGTGGTGGGAAAACTCCCGCCAGCCGAGCTGGGCCAGAAAGCGGTCCCGATGAACGGCCAGGCAAGCATCTTCAAGGCAGTGGATCTTGATCGCCTGCCACAGTTGGCGCGGTGACAGCTCGCCGAAGTGGAGATGCGGTGACAGGTGGGAGGTGCCAGCATGCCCGGGCAGTTCCCGGCCCTGCAGGTAGCCGTATAACCCGTTGTTCAGAAAGTGGCGCACAGCGGCGGCGGCCCCCGCTTCACCGGGCTGCCAAAGACTGCGCCAGTGCGCCGCCGATGGGGGTGGCTTGGCGCTCAACCGCAAGTCGTCAAGCGCCAAGCCGCTCGCCGGGCGCCAGCAGATGTGCGGCGGCGCCGGTTGCGGTGGCGGTTGCTCCGGTTGCTGGCAGCAGGCTTTCCAGAAGGGCGTGAAGGTTTGATAGAAGGAGCCGCTGCGGGTGCGTATTTGCTCCGGTTCGAACAAGAGGGTGCCGGTAAAGCGCTTGAACGCCAGCCCCGCCCTTTCGGCGCGGCGCTGCACGTCGCGCTCCTGCTGAACCGCCCAAGGCTCGAAGGCGCGGCTGCAGTAGATGGCGCCCGCATCCGTCTCCGCAGCCAGCTTGATCAACTGCTCTGCTGCGGAACCGACGCGCAACGTCAGGTTTCCGCCCCGCTGACGAATCGACTCGGCCAAGGACTTCAGGCTGTGATGCAGCCACCAACGGCTGGCTGGGCCGGGCGCCCACTCGCCCGGGGCCTCATCATCCAGCACATACGCCGGCACCACGGGGACGCCAGCGGACTCCGCCTCGACGAGGCCTGGGAGGTCGGCCAGCCGCAGGTCTTGGCGGAACCAGTAAATGACGGGCCGCATGGCCGTGGGGCGTGGGGCGATGGTTTGGTCGCTCAGCTCAAAGCACTTCCTCGGCCATGAAGCGCAGGGTTTCGGGATCGGAGGAGCCGACCGTCAGCATGGTCACCGGGCTGTCCCGCCAAGCTGCAAGGCGTTCGCGAATCCGCGCCTTGGGGCCGATCAGCGCGATTTCGTCGCAGAGCTGCTCCGGAACCGCGGCGATGGCCTGGTCGCGCTGGCCGGACAGAAACAGTTCCTGAATCCGCTCCGCTTCCGCGCCGAAGCCGAGCCGGCTGACGTGGTCCTTGTGGACGTTGAAGTTCTTCGCACCCATGCCGCCGACGTAGAAGCCGACGTTCTGCTTCACCGCCGCCATGGCCCGGTCGAGGTCGTCATCGACAATGACCGGCACCACCGCGGCGATTTCGAAGCCCTTGGCGCGGCGGTCCATGGCGTCCTTGTAGACCTCCATCATGCGGTAGGGCGACAGGAACATGGGAATCCAGCCGTCGCAGTGCTCCACGCCGAGCCGCACGTTCTTCGGCCCTTCCGCGCCGAGGTAGAGGGGGATGTGCTCGCGCAGCGGATGCTGAATCAACTTCAGCGGCTTGCCGAGCCCGGTGCCGCCTGGGAGCGGCAGTTGGTAGTGCTCGCCGTCATAGGCCACCGGCTCCTTGCGGGTGACGATCTTGCGGAATATCTCGATCCACTCCCGGGTGCGGGCCAACGGCTTGGGATAGGGCTGGCCGTACCAGCCCTCCACCACTTGCGGGCCGGACACGCCGATGCCGAGAATCAGGCGGCCTTGGGAGAGGTAATCCAAGGCCACCGCGTGCATGGCTGCGCTGGCGGGCGTGCGGGCGGAAATCTGCATGATCGAGGTGCCGAGGTTGATCCGCTCGGTTTGGGCGCCGATCCAGGCCAGCGGCGTAAAGCAGTCCGCGCCATAGATTTCCGGGCACCAGATGGTGTCGTAGCCGAGGGATTCGGCTTCCCTGGCCGCTGCCACGATGTTTGCGCCGCCGGGCGGGCCGAGGGGGCCAATGCCAATTCCGAGCTTCATGAAAGCGTCCTTTGCCTGTTGAAGAAGCGGCGAGTTTACCCCGAACTGAGTCTTGAGCGGTTCGCTTTGCGGCGTCAAACTTGGCCGCCTCGCGCCAATTGCCGTTGCACGGCGCTTTAGGGAAGCAACTGCCCATGAGCATGACGTTCAGCGCTCTGATGACGTTGGAGCGGCAAGCGGAGGATCGTTTTGTGGGTCCACCCGCTCCGGACAAGGGCGATTCGCTGTTTGGCGGGCAGTTCCTCGCCCAATGCCTGGTGGCGGCCCAAGCGACCGCTGGCGATGATCGCGCCTGCCACGCCCTGCACGCGGCATTTCTGCGTCCCGGCGACGTCGATGCGCCGGTGGAGATCGCCATCGAGCGGGTGCGCGACGGCCGTTCCTTCTCCTCGCGTCAAGCCACGGCCTTTCAGCACGGCAAGGAGTGCTTCCGCATGCTGGCGTCCTTTCAGGTGCCCGCGGAGAGTCCGGCATACTCTGGAGCTGCCATGCCGAGCGTCCCGCCGCCGGAAAGCCTTTCGGCCAGCTATGATGAATTCACGCTGGCCCAGACCGGCGAATCAAGCTGGTACGGCTCCGACCGGCCGATG
This sequence comes from Candidatus Azophilus lithoversatilis, assembly GCA_028278675.1. Taxonomy (GTDB): domain Bacteria; phylum Pseudomonadota; class Gammaproteobacteria; order Pseudomonadales; family Azotimanducaceae; genus Azophilus; species Azophilus lithoversatilis. The sequence goes on along the minus strand of JAQAJJ010000031.1, from coordinate 13,872 downwards.
GACATCCGTTACGTCAATCCGCCCGCGGCGCCACGCGGCGAACCGGTGATCGAGCCGCAGCTCATGTGGATGCGCATTCGGGACAAGCTGCCGCCAACGAACGACGTCTTGCATCGGGCGGGCCTCATCTATCTCTCCGACGCCACCCTGGTGGACCACGTCATGCTGCCCCACGGCCTGCGCTGGCAGGACGACGACTTCCTGGGCACCAGCCTCGACCACGGCATGTGGCTGCATCGCCCAGCCGCCGCCGATGAATGGCTGCTCTTCGAGCAGAGCGTGGTGGTGACCGGCAACGGGCGGGGCCTCGCCCACGGAAGATTCTTCGAGCGCGGCGGCGAACTGGTCGCCACCTGCGTTCAGGAGGGGTTGATGCGCTGGGCTCAACCAACGAGTTGAGTTCAGGCTGCGCAACGCGCTCGGTCTTGCTACCCTTACCGCAACGCCAACCACATCGCTGCCGGAGGGCCTTTTCGCGCCAACCCCATGCCGGAAGTTGTTGACAAGGAACGCTTGGAACCGAAGCTCGCGGATTTGCTTAAGGATGAACAGGAGGACAAAAAGGACTACATCTATTGCGCGGTTTGCTCCACGGTCATTGGGCGGCGCAGCGACCGCATGGAAGTCAACGGCAGCCACGACCACCACTTCACCAATCCCTACGGCCTGCTGTTTCATGTCGGCTGCTTCAGTCAGGCGCTCGGCTGCGAAATCGTCGGCCCGCCACAGCGGGCGGACACCTGGTTCATGGGATTTCAGTGGCGCATCGCCAACTGCGCCGACTGCCGCCGCCACCTCGGTTGGTACTTTGACCGCATCGTCCCGCCCGGCGGGGAATTCTTCTACGGCTTGATTTTGGACCGCATCCAGCATGAAGGCGATTGACCCCAACAACTACGCCACCCTCACCTTCGACTGCTACGGCACGCTGATCGATTGGGAGAGCGGCATCACCGGCTATCTGCAGCCGGTGCTCGAACGCTACGATGTGCACGTCATCGATGAATTTGTGCTGGAGGCTTTCAGTCGGCTGGAGCCCGAACTGCAAGCCGAAGGCGGGGCCTACACCGACGTGTTGGCGCGGCTGCTTGCGCGGTTGGGCGAACGCTTGGCGTTCACGCCGAAGCCAGAGGAATTGGCCGGTTTTGGCGCCAGCGTCGCGGATTGGCCCGCCTTCCCGGACACGATAGCCGCGCTTGAGACGCTGGCGAACCACTTTGAACTGGCCATCGTCTCCAACATCGACGATCGGCTTTTTGAGCTGTCGGCGAAGCGCCTGCAGGTACCCTTCGACCACGTCATCACCGCCGAGCAGGTGCGCGTGTACAAGCCGGATCCGAAGGTTTTTGAAGCCGCCCTCGGCCGGGTCAAGGGGCCAGTGCTGCATGTGGCCCAGAGCCGCTTTCACGACACCGTGCCAGCCACGGCGGCGGGCTTGGACACAGTGTGGATCAATCGCCCGTCCAAGGGCGCGGCCAAGCCGGCGGCGGCCACCCCGACCTGGACCTTCACCAGCATGGCGGAGTTCGCCGCCGCAGTCGGTGAAACGGCCGATTAGCAACCGTGCCCCGCACCGTCATCGAAATTGCCAAGGAGGCGCTGCACTTCGCTGCCGCGCACTTCACGCTGTTCTCCGCCACCGAGCGCGAGAATCTGCACGGCCACAACTTTTTCGTGGCGCTCGAAATCGAAGCGGAAGTGGGCGAGGACGGACTGGCCTTCGACTACAACATCGTCAAGAGGGCGCTCAAGGCGCTGTGTGACGGCTTGGATGAGCGCACCCTGTTGCCGGAGCGCTCGCCGCATCTCCGCATCGAGCGCGACGGCGGCTATGTGGTCGCGTTGTTCAATGGGGAGCGCATCCCCTTCCTGTTCCGCGACGTGCGCACCCTGCCGGTCGCCAACATTACCGTCGAGGCGTTGGCCGCTTGGTTTCTGGAAGAGCTCAAGGCGGATGCGGACATCAAGGCGCTCGACATCCACCGAATGGTGGCCAAAGTGTCGTCAGGCCCCGGTCAGTGGGCGCAGGCTGCTGGCTAGAGCAAATCCCGTAGCCGAAAGTGCCGCATGCCGGTAGCCACCATCCAGTTGCCGAGGGTCTGTGGCAGGGCGATGCGGGCGTGCTTGATGCGCTCGAGGAGATCCATCCGCTCCAAGGTGCCGCCGATGGCGTCGGCGATGATCTTAGCGGTGGTGTGGGTCATGTTGACGCCGTGGCCGGAGTAGCCGATGGCGTGGTGGAGGTTGCCTTCCAAGCGGCCGATCAAGGGCACCCGATTGACCACGACGCCGATTTTGCCGCCCCACTCAAAGTCGATGCGCTTGTCCGCCAGTTGCGGAAAGACCTTGAGCATGCGCGGCCCGATGCGGGCTTTGATGGACTTGGGTGTGCGGCCCGTGTAGTAGCAGCGGCCGCCGAACAGCAGGCGGCGGTCAGCCGAGAGGCGGAAATAGTCGAGCAGGTGGTTGGGGTCGCAGAAAGCCACCTCCAGCGGGTTGATCGCTTAAGTCCATGTAGTCGTGCTTGCGGTCGCATTCGATGCCGTTGTTGGCGACCCGCTGTTCGATGATCTCATGGCCGCGCCAGCCCATGTCCCAGACCGCGTCGGCCACTTCATTGCCGAGTTGGCGGACCATGCGCCCTTGGCCGGCGAAGCCGCCGATCAGTTGGCCGCCGTTGCGGCCCGAGGCGCCCCAGCCGATGCGGTTCTGATCCAGCACCACCACCGAGTAGCCCCGTTCGGCCAGCGTCAAGGCGGTGGCCACCCCGGTGAAGCCGGCCCCGCAGATGCGACATCGGCGTCGATGCGGCCCTCAAGTTCGGGATGGCGCACATCCCGGTTGCCGGTGGCTGCGTAGTATGACGCGGTGTGCGGTTCGGGGGCCAAGGTTACTCCAATGCGCCGAGATACCAGTCCACGAACTCGAGGCAGAGGCTTTCGAACTCGGGGTGGTAGGGGCCGGGCTCGAAAAAGCGGGAGTTCACCCCCGCACTGTTGCGGGAAATGATGTACTCATCCTCCTTTGTGGTGCGGTCCCACAGCCAAGTGACGGCCTCCCGGTCGTAGTCCCGCCCCTCCTCGGCGTCGCCGCGCACGAACCAGACGAGTTCCATGTCGGTGCGGGTGGGGCTGCGCGGCGTGAAGCGGTAGAGCACGCAGTGGTCCGGGTAGTTCAGCATGAAGGCCAGGGGGCCAATCTGAAAATCCCCGGCGCCCCCGTCGTAGCCCTTGAACTCACCCATGAGCGGTGCCACGGGCTGGCCACCTTCGCTGCCGGTCCGGTAGCCGTCGTAGAGCGCGTAGCGGCTGGTGTACACGCAGGTGCCGAAGCCTCGGGATGCGCCATAGGCTTGATAGTGGGCGTGGGTGATGCCGGGAACGCCCGTTTGCCGCTCGGCGCGTTCCAACATGGAGGCGGTGATGTCCTTAACCTCGCTTTCCGGCCGCTCAATGGTATGCAGCTTGGCATAGGCCCGATGGGCGGTGGCGCAGTGGTAGCACTCCTGGTAGTTCTCCAGCACCAGCTTCCAGTTGGCCTCGACCGTATAGATTTGGCGGTGGGCAATCTTGGCGCTCGGCAGGCCGTAGGGACGCAGAGCCGGCTCGATCGTGCGCAGCGCGGCCTCGAAGTCGGCCGCCTCGGGGTTCGCGTTGACGAAGATCAAGCCTTCATAGACGATGCATCGGGCGGTCTTCAAGCCGTAGCGGGCGGGCTCGAAGCCAGGCTTCACGGCCATCGCCCGAGCGGCCTTGAGGCTGCCGTCCAAGTTGTACGTCCAGCCGTGGTATGGGCAGACAAAACTCGTCCGATGGCCCTGTGCCGCCTCGCAGACGCGGGCGCCCCGATGGCGGCAGATGTTCATCAGTGCGCGCACCGCACCGTCTTGGCCGCGAGCAATGATGATGGAATCCTCCCCCAAGTCGTAGAGGAAGTAGTCGCCGGGGTTCGCTATCTGGCTGACGTGGCCGGCATAGAGCCAGCTCTTGTAGAGGATTTCGTCAAGCTCCTTACGGTACACACGGCGGGAGCGGTAAAAGTGGCCGTCCAGGGCAAAACCCGGCTTGGCCCGCTGGGCGGCGACGCGTTCGGCCAATCGTTCGTCGGAGTCGTCACCGTCCACGCTGATCAGGGTCATGGTCCGCTCAGAAGTTGGGCGCCGGGGTCTGGCGGCGGCGAGGCGGGTCCCAAATGGGGCCGTCGATGATTCGGCAGCGGGCCTCGATCCGGGTCCAGCGCAGTTCCCGGCTGTAGTAGATTTCGGCGTACAACTCATCCTCCGGGCGACCCCAGGGCATCTCCAGCGAGGCCAGCGCCACGTTGCGTTTGGCTGACGGGCACCAGGCGGCGGAGGTGGCATGACCAACCGTCTTGCCCCGCTTGTTGAGAATGAAGGATTCGGGTGCGGGCTTGTTGCCTTCCACGTCCAGACGCACGAAGCGGAAGCGCGAGCCTTGCTCACGTTCCCTGAGCAGGGCGCTGCGTCCGGTGAAGTGTCCTTTGTCGAAGTCCACCAGCCAGTCCAGGCCCAGCTCGAAGGGCGAGCGTGCCCGCCCGTGGCGCAGGACCTGTTCGGCAGGCACAAAATCGACGCCTGCTTGGATGAAGCCCGCTTCAATGCGGGCGAGTTCCAGGGCGGCATTGCCCATGGGCCGGATGAGGTGATTGCGCCCGGCGGCGAACATGGCATCCCACAGGGCTTCGGCATGAGCGGGGGCGACCCAGGCTTCGTAGCCCAGATCGCCAGTGAATCCGGTTCGGGACACCATCAGCTCACCGCCGTCAAAGGGGTAGTGGCGCAGGCCGAAGGGCTTGAGGGATTCAAGACCCTCAAGGCCCATGGCACGCAAGGCGGCGCAGGATGTGGGGCCCTGCACCGCCAACGCGGCCACTTCGGCGGTTTCATCGACGATGGTCACGTCGAGGCCCAAGGCGGAGGTGAGCAGCCAATCCAGGCAGCGTTCCTGGGCGCACAGGCGATAGTCGCCTTGGCTGAGGTGAAACAGGGTGCCGTCGTCGAGCACCATGCCGGCGTCGTTGCACCATAGGGTGTAGCCGACCCGGCCCGGACGAATCTTGCGCACGTCCCGGGTCAGCAGGCGATTGAGGTACGGTTCGGCGTCCGGCCCGCCGATGCGGTACTTGGTCATCGGGGACAGGTCGAAGACGCCCGTGGCGTTGCGCGCGGCAAAGTACTCCAGTTCCACATCCTCGTAGGCGATCGGCGAAGCGTAGCCCTTCCAGGGCTCCCACTCCCGAAGTTCGCAAGCCGCCTGCACCCGCGATGCAAAGGGCGTGTCCAGCAGCATTCGATTGTCGTGGGGCGTCATGCGGCGTCTGCTCCAGCGAGGATCGCCTTGGCGGCGTTGCGCCCGGCCAGGCCAAGCAGGCCGCCGCCGGGATGGGCGCTCGCGCCGCACAGATACAGGCCCGGCACCGGTGTGGCGTAGTGGTTGGCGCCCGGCACGGGGCGGGTGAACAGGGCTTGGTCCAAGGCTATTTCCCCGTGGTGCCAATGTCCGCCGCGCAGCCCGAACCGGGCCTCCAAGTCGGGTGGCGTCAGCAGCTCGGCGGCGATGACCTGCTCGCCGATGCCGGGGGCGAGGGCTTCGAGTTGCGAAAGGCAACTGTGCATGAAGGTCTCGCGGCCCGCCCGCCAACCCGCCTTGAGCGCGTAGGGGGCGTATTGCGCCACGGCGGAGAGGACGTGCTTGCCGGGTGGTGCCAAGCTGTCGTCATGCACCGTCGCAATGGTGACCTCCATGACCGGCTGCGGCGAGCACTCGCCGTACTTGGCGTGGTTGAACGCACCCTCGATGCCGTCCATGGTGGTGGCGGCCAGCAGCCGGGAACCCGCGTCAGCCGGGTTCAGCCCCCGAAATTCAGGCAGGCCGTCGAGCGCCAAGTGCAGCTTGGCGGTGACGCCGCGGGCCCGGAAGTTGTGCACTCGCCGAACGAAGCCGGCGTCCAGATTGAGTGGCCCCACCAGCTGGAAGGTGCTTTTGAGGTCGGCATTGGACACCACCAACGCAGCGGCCAAGTTGGTGCCGTCCGCCAGCGTGACGCCGGCTGCGCGGCAATCCGTCAAGTCGATGCTGGCAATGCGGGCACCGTAGCGAATCGTCGCGCCGGCAGCCTCGGCGGCGGCGGCGAAGGCGTCACCCAACGCACCCATGCCGCCCTTGACCAAGGCGGGGCCTTGACCGTCGTCGTTCAGATGCCGGTGCAGATAGGCGTAAACGGTGTTGGGCGAGCGTGGCCCCATGTGCGAGCCCAACACCGCATCCATGCTGAGGGCGGCTTTGAGCAGCGGGTTCTCGAACTGCTCCTCGGCAACGTCATGGATGTTGATCGCGCCGATGCGCAGCAGCTCGCGCATGTCCGCCTTGCCGAGCGTGCGCACATCCCATGCGAGTTTGGCCAAAAGCCGGTTGTCACGTCCCCGGCGCTCGGTGAGGTGGGGGAAGGGACGGGCGCAGAAGCGGTTGAGCACCTTGGCGTAGCGCCGCATCCGGCGTTGGAACTCGGTGAAGGCGGCTTGGTCATTGGCCGAAGCGCCCTCCAGCCGATCGCCGTCGATGACCAGTTGCCGCCCGTTGCCAGGCAGGACAACCGTCTTGAGGTTGCGTGCTGCGTAGGCCAGCCCGTGGCGCTCCAAGGCCAGCTCCTTGGCCACCTCCGGACTGAGCATGTTCAGCAGGTGGGCGGCAGCGGACACTCGGAAGCCCTCGGCGAATTCCCGGGTGGCCGCCAAGCCGCCGGGTCGCTCCCCGGCCTCGAGCACCAGTACTTTGCGGCCGCCGCTCGCCAGGTATGCGGCGCAGGCCAAGCCATTGTGGCCAGCGCCGACAATCAAGGCGTCGTAAGTGGCATCAGTCATTGAGGTAGCTTGGTGGCGTCACGTCCGGCCGCCTTAAGTCGGCCAGTATTTCCCGGGCGGCGTTGGCGCCCGGCGCGGCCATGACGCCGCCGCCGGGATGGGTGCCGGAGCCGCACAGGTAGAAGCCGCGCAGCGGTCCCCGGTACTGGGCGCAGCCTGGGAAGGGACGGTTGAAGAGCAGTTGGTCGAAGGTCAGCTCCCCATGAAAGATGTTGCCCTCGGTGAGGCCCACTTCGTCCTCGAGCTCGTGGGGGGTGCGGACTTCGCAATCGAGTATCAGGTCCTTGAAGTTGGGGCTGTGCTCGGCGATCTGATCGATCACCGTCTGGCCGAAGGCGTCCCGCGCTTGTGGCGTCCAAGGGCCTTCGGCGAGCGCTGGCGGGCAATATTGGACGAAGACGGTCATCATGTGCTTGCCCGCAGGTGCCATGGTCGGATCCACGGTGGTGGGAATCAGCGTATCGACGTACGGATCCTTTGACCAAGTGCCTGCCTTCCAGTCGTCGTAGGCCCGCTCCATGCGCTCCAGGGAGTCCGTGCAATGCATGTCACTGAGCATCAGTGGGCTGTTCGGCGCGAGTCCTTTGAATGTCGGCAAGCCGTCCAACGCGATGTTGAGCTTGCCCGATGAGCCGCGGATCTTGAAGTTTCTGGCCTGCTCGACCACCGGTGCCGGCAGATCGCTTGCATCGAAGCACTGCAGGAAGGTGCGCTTTGGATCCAGATTGGAGACCACCAGCTTGGCGCGGTGTTCGGTGCCGTCGGCGAGCGCCACCCCTGCGGCGCGCCCCCGCTCGACGATGACGCGATGCACGTCCGCGTCGCAGACGATCTCGCCGCCGAATGCGCGAAAACTGCTCGCGAGGGCTTCGGCCACCGCGCCCATGCCGCCCCGGGCGAAGCCCCAGGCACCGACGTTGCCATCGACCTCGCCCATGTAGTGGTGCAACAGCACATAGGCGGTCCCCGGCGAGTACACGCCCAAGGCCGTGCCGATGATGCCGCTGCCCGACAGGTGCGCCTTGATGACGTCCGATTCAAAGTACTCGTCCAGGAAGTCGCCGATGCTCATCGTCCAGAAGCGCACCGTGTCGAGCAGGCCTTCCTCGCCCATGCCGGTGAAGGCGCTGGCCATTTCGAGCAGCCCCTTCAAGTCCCTTGGCTTGAACGAGGTGGGGTCCGGCGGCGTCGTCAGCAGGAATTGACGGATCAAGCGGGTCTGTTTGGTCACGTCGGCCTCGAAGCGCTCGTAGGCGTTGGCGTCGCGCCGGGAGTGCCGCGCCATTTCGCGGTACAGGCGTTCGGCATCGGGATAGTTGCCGAAGTGGTCGCCGTCCTGGGTGAAGGTCACGCCGCCGTGGTACGGCACGACTTGCAGGCCGTGCCGGGCCAACTCCAAGTCGCGGGAGATTTCCGGCCGCAGCAGGGAGCAGACGTAGGAGCAGTTGGTGTAGGTCCAGCCGGGATAAAGCTCGCGGCTGACACTGGCCCCGCCGATGTGCGGATTGCGTTCCAGCACCAGCACGTCCAATCCGGCCTTGGCCAAGTAGGCGGCGTTGCACAGCCCGTTGTGGCCCGCGCCGATGACGATGGCATCGTATTTCTTCATGGATCGCAGCGCGTTTGACCGCTAGGATGCGGTGAATTGGGGACTGAAATCATGAACAGCGCCGGTCCATCGAAGCGAATGCAACGACTCTCATTGTCCACTTTTCCATCACTTTGCGCCAACGCGGACCGAAGGTCCACGGACCACAGTCCGTGGACCTTCGGTCCGTTCGAGTTTCGCTGGCGCGAAACTCGGCGTCGACCTGAGCGCGTGGGCGGAAGCGCTGAATTGGATTGAAATCTGCGCGGCCATTGGATGAAATCAGCGATGTCACTCAGGAGGCGACCTCATGAAGGCACGGATTTGCATTTTGTTGGCTGTGGCCGCCGCGCTCAGCGGCTGCGTGACGAGCCCCACCGGGCGCAGCCAATTCCTCCTGGTGTCCCCGGACGCCGCCATTGCGGAGTCACGCGTGGCCTATCTGGCCACGGTGCGGCAGTTGGAGCGGGAAGACAAACTGCTGCGCGACCCGCTGCTGGCCGAGCGGGTGCAGGCAGTCACCGGCCGCTTGGTGGCCGCCACCGTGAACCGCTATCCACACACGGCGGGCTGGAATTGGAGCGTCGCCCTCATCGATGGCCCGGAGACCGTCAACGCATGGTGCATGGCCGGAGGCCGGATGGCCGTGTACAGCGGCCTCGTCCACCAACTGGATCTGACCGACGATGAACTGGCGCAGATCATGGGACACGAGATTTCGCACGCGGTGGCCAACCACACCGCAGAGCGCATGTCGATGGCCATCGCGTCGGGGCTGGGCCTCGCTGCCGTTGCGGCGAGCGCCGACGATCCGCGGGCGCTGCAGGGCGCCGCCTTGGCCGCGGCGCTGGCCATCAATCTGCCGAACAGCCGCGTGGGCGAGTCCGAGGCCGACCGGATGGGCATCGAACTGGCAGCGCGGGCCGGCTATGAGCCCCACGCCGCGGTCACCCTTTGGCGCAAGATGGCGGCTCAAGGCGGTGGACGCTTGCCGGAGTTCCTGAGCACCCATCCCAACCCCGGCAACCGAGGCCAAGCTCTGGCTGCCCTCGGTGTACGGATGAACGCGCTGAAGCCGGCCGTTCCACCAGCACCCCATCCGGTCGAGATACTGCCTTAGACCGCCTCAGCCCATCTCTGCGAGCGTAGCGGCGAGTTCCCTGATGCCAGTGCTTTCCGCCAACTGTGAAATTGGGAAGCGGTCGTTGCCCGCGTGGACGACGAAGCGTCGCGTGGCGCCGATGTCGTCACAGGCGGAATGGAAGCCGCGGCTGGCTGTGGCGGTGAGTGAGCGCTTGATCTCGACGGCCCAGCGCTCACCGCCGCCGTGCTCAATCACGAGGTCAATCTCCGCGCCTGCGCTGGTACGGTAAAAGAAGGCGGACGCCCGCCATGGCAGAACGGCGAGCAAGGTTTCGATGACAAAGCCTTCCCAACTGTTGCCGACCACGGGATGACCCGCTAGCGCCGTCAGCGACGGAATGCCCAGCAAGGCATGCACTAGGCCGCTGTCGCGGATATAAACCTTGGGGGACTTCACCAGCCGCTTGCCCACGTTGGCGTGCAGAGGCGGAAGGCGGCGCACGAGCAGCAGGTCAGCGAGCAAGTCGATGTAGCGCGTCACGGACTGGGCGCTGACTTCCAGGGCCTTGGCAAGCGCCGCGGCGTTCAGCATCCTGCCTTGGCGGTGGGCCAGCATTGTCCACAGGCGTTCCAAGGTGGCGGCGGGGACGCGGGGGCCGAATGTGGCCACGTCACGCTCCAAGTAGGTCCGGATGAAGTCCTTGCGCCATGCAAGGCTGATCTCATCGTTTTCGGCCAAGTGGCTGTCGGGGAAGCCGCCACGCAGCCAAAGCCGCTCGCGGACCGCTCTTTCGTCGTCCACTTCCAATGCGGAGAAGGGCGTTAGTTCCAAGTATGAAACCCGCCCGGCCAGCGACTCGCCGGATTGCCGAAGCAGATCGATGGATGCGGAGCCGAGAATTAGGAATCGCCCCTTTCCCTTGCCCATGCGGCGGCCTCGGTCGATGATGCCGCGCAGAGGCTGGAACAATTCCGGGATGCGGTGAATTTCGTCTAGGATGACCAGTCGGTCGGCCAACGGATCCAGAAAGAGTGCCGGATCGGACAGCCGGCTGCGGTCGCTGGCGTCTTCAAGGTCGAGATAGACTGCCTTGCGCCGTTCAGCAATTGTCAGTGCCAGCGTCGTCTTGCCCGATTGTCGAGGGCCGATCAAGGCGACGGCAGCCTGTCGAGACAGGGCCTTCTGGACCTCGATTTCGATTAGCCTAGGGATCATATCCTTGCAATTTATCCATTTTGTGGATGATTTGCTAGGTTATTCGTGTGCACTTCCGCTCTAAAAGCCCACGTTGCCGCTGGGCAGGGGCGGGTAGTTTCCGACGGTCGCGCCTTGGCGCTCGACTTGGTCGATGGCCTCGGCCATGCGGTCCAAGCCGCGCAGCAGCACCTCGGGCGCCATGTTCAGGGCCGGATAGAGCCGCACTTGGGGTTCGTGGTCGCATATGGCCCAGACGCCGCGCTTGAGCATCTCATCGCGAACCGAGCGCGCCACGTGCGCGTTGTCGCTGCCCTCGGGCGCCTTGAAGGACACGCCGATCAACAACCCCAGGGCCCGCACCTCGCCAACGATGGCGAAGCGCGCCGACCAGTCCGCCATGCGCTGCGCGGCGGCTTCGGCCAGGTTTTGGGCGTGGGCAACGACCTGGTCGCGCTGGTAGATCTCCAGGGTCTTCATGGCGGCGGCGCAGCCTGCGGGGGTGCCGGCGAAGGTGCTGCCGCCGCTCGCCCTCGGCGTGTCGCCAAGGATCTCGTCCCGGCTCGCCACCCCGGCGCAGGCCTCGATGCCGCCGGACAGGTTCTTGCCGGCCACAAGGATGTCCGGCACTAGATCGTAGTGCTCCACCGACCACATCCTGCCCGTGCGGCCGAGGCCAGTGAGCACTTCGTCGGCGATCAGCAGCCAGTCCCGCTCATCGCAGATGCGGCGCAAGCCGCTCATGAACTTGGCGCTGGGTATCCAGTTGCCGCCTTCCGCCAGGCCCGGCTCGACCAGGATGGCAGCGATGTTGTCGGCGGGCACGACGTATTCGGGAATGTGGGTGTCGATGTGCCACAGGCAGTAGTCGTCGTACTGCGCCTGCGTCATGTTCGCCGGGATGTCCTCGGAGTAGGGGAATGGGGCCTTGATCGCGCCCCCAGCCCAAGCCTCCATGTAGAGGTTGTTGCCGCTGCCGTAGGCGCTGACCATCTTGGTGCCCAATGCCTCGCCGTGGAAGCAGGAGGTGAAGCTGATGATGTAGCGGCGCTGCTTGTGGCACAGCGCCAGGTGAATGGCGGCTTCGACGGCTTCGGTGCCGGAAACCTCGAAGCTGAAGCGCGGCAGCGCCTGCTCCGGCATGATTGTCGCCAGCTTCTCCGCCAAGGGGATGCGCAGCGGATGCTCCCACTGAAAGCCGTAGCGCTTGAGGGCCTCATGCACGGCCTCGATGATTTCCGGATGGCAGTTGCCGAGCGGATTCGACGCCCAGCCGTTCTGGAAATCGATGAAGCGGTTGCCGTCCAGGTCCCACACATAGTCGCCCTCGGCCCGGCCGACGATGAACTGGGCCGGCGGTGCGTGGCCCTTCGCTGTGGCCTCATCGCTGGCCCGCCGATAGGTCAGGCCGCCGCGCAAGTGGGGCAGGCCCCGGGCCAGTAAGGCTTGGCTGCGCGGTCCGGGCAGTTCCAGCGTCATGGGAGTCTTCCGCTTGCCCCGGAACGGCACGCCGCCGGCGCCGAAGGAACGACCGGCCAGCCGCTGGGCTGTCTCCATTTGTTCCATGGGAGCGCGCCCAGTGGAATGACTGACGGCGGCGCGACAATGCGCCAATGTCCTGCATCCCGTGCAGAGATATCGACTTCCATAGTTGTTTTCGCGGTGCTGTACTGACCCTGAACGATACAAACTTTGGAGTCTATAATCATGCAGCAAGCGGTCACGGAAATCACAGAGATGACCGAACGCCTTGAGACATCCGGACTGAAGCGCGAGCAGGGCGATGCGGTGATTCAGGCCATCGCCAACTCGATCGGGAAGTTTGCCGTCACCCCCGAGGTGCTGGGCAGAGCCTTCGACCGAGCCGATGAACGTGAACAAATGCGTTTCGATGAGCAGGACAAGCGCATTCAACGGATGTTTGACGAGCGCGACAAGCGAATCGATCAGTCCGAAAAACGGGCGGACCGGAGAGTTGATCAATCTGACAAGCGTGCGGACGAGCGCATTGAGGCACTCGAAAGCCGCATGGGCGAGCGCATTGAGGCACTCGAAAGCCGCATGGGCGAGCGCATTGAGGCGCTCGATAGCCGCATGGGTGAGCGGATCGAGCATCTGCACAAACTCTCTGAAGAGCGGTTTCAACAGCGCGACAAACGCTCCGATGAGCGCTTTGATCAGATCTGCGAGCTGATGACTGAAAAGTTCGCGCTGGTTCACCGGGAAGTCAAGCACATCAACGAGCGGCTCGATCACCACGACAAGCGATTCGACGGGGTCGATTCCAAGCTCGGTCGCATCACCGGCTGGATGGTGACGCTGTTGGTGGCCTTGGTCGGTACGTTGGCGGGCACCGTGGCCCGCGGCATGTGGCTCTGAAGACGAGGGCGCGAGCTTCGCTTTGCCGCCTAGGCGGGGCCGCAAGGCGTTTGGCCTTGATCGCCGCTTGCCTCGCCGTGTCGGCCAAGGCTGGCGCGGAGGAGCCGGTGCTCAACGTCTATAACTGGGCGGACTACATCGGCCAGACCACGATCGCCGACTTCGAGCGCGAGTTCGGCATCGAAGTCAACTACGATGTTTATGACACCTCGCCGACGGTCGATGCCAAACTCATGGCCGGTCGCTCCGGGTACGATGTCGTGGTGCATTCGGCGGGCTACTCCAGCCGTCTGCAGGAGGCGGGCATCTACCAAGCGCTCGACCGCAGCCAACTCACCAACTGGCACCACCTGGATCCGGACCTGCTGCGTCAATTTGCCCTGTTCGACCCGGGCAACCGCTACGGCGTGCCGTACATGTGGGGCACCACCGGCTTTGCCTACAACGAAGCCATGATTCTCGAGCGCATGCCCGATGCCCCGGTGGGCAGCGCCCGGATGCTGTTCGATCCCAAGGTGGCCAGCCGCTTCGCCGACTGCGGCATCTCGATTCTGGAGGCGCCCACCGAAGTCATCCCTTTGGCGTTGATGTACTTGGGCCGCGACCCCAATTCCTTGGCGCCGGAGGACCTCAAGGCAGCGGAGCGGGTTCTGCAGGCGGTGCGCCCCTACATCAAGTACTACAGTGCCACCAAGTTCCTGCTTGCCATGCCGGCGGGCGAGCTCTGCCTGGCGGGCAGCTGGTCGG
>JAQAJJ010000030.1:51440-53974 GCA_028278675.1 Candidatus Azophilus lithoversatilis | reverse complement strand
CCAGCGAGACTCAGGCCGGCGATGGGGCCGAATCATTCGTCGAGATCGTGGGGCTGGTGTCCAACGAACATGTCTTAAGCCTGCAATGCGAGGTTCCCGGCCGCCGGGCGAGTCAACTCCGTCAGGCTCTGCCCTATGTGGTCGAGGAGTTTGCCGCGGCTGAGATTGAAGATCTGCACATTGCGCACGGGACGATCAAGGCTGGCGCTCCGGTAAGCTGCTGCCTAGTCGCCAAGCCCCTGCTGGACGACTGGCTCGCCGGCCTCAGCGACGCGGGCATCGTTCCGCAAAGCTTGGTCGCCGAATCGGAGTTGCTGCCCGATGAGCCGGGCTGCGTGAGCGTCCTGTTCGACGGTGACGCCGTGCTCATGCGGTCCGCCCGCGAAGCGGCGACCTTGGAGCGCGCCAACCTGCTGATGGCCTTGGGCGCCATTAACGGGGAACGGGTGCGATTGCTCAACGGTTCCCTAAGCGAATTGGAGCGCAGTCAGTTCGACGGCAAGGTCGAGGAAGCGCCTGATCCGGAGCGCCATGGGAACGGGCAGGGGGCCTTTGAGTATCTGGCTGAACGTTGGCCGCTCCGCGGTGCCGTCATCAATATCCTGCAGGGTGGCTATCGTCCGCAATCGTCGGTGCGGCCCGGCAGGGCGAAGTGGCGCGGCATAGCCGCCTTGGCGGGGCTTTGGCTGGTGGCGGCATTGGCGGCGACCGTCGCTGAAAGTTGGTGGTCCTCTCGAGAGGCTGATGCGTTGGAGACCAGCGCCTTGGATCTGTATAGGGACATCTATCCCGAAGACAAGAGCGTCACGGCTCAAAGCGTGCGCCGCCGCCTGAACGCTCGGCTGGGCGAAAGCGGCAACCCGAGGGGTCCCGAAGTCTCGTTGATCGACCTCCTGGGCCACTTGGCGAGCGTCGTCAAACCCTCGATGACAGTAGCCAGCATCGACTACAACGAGGGACGCGGCGAATTCCAAGCCGAACTCATCGTCAGGCGATATGCGGACGCCGATCAAGTCCTGGTGGCCCTTGCCGAGCGCGGCCTCGAGGCCGAAATCAGCTCCGCTGAACAAGCTGAAGGCGGGGTCAGCGCACGCTTTCGCGTGAGTGGCTTTTAGCGCCATGCGCACCTTTCTCATCAACGCTTGGCGCCAGTCCTCAATCAGCTACTGGTGGCGCACCAAAGCGGCCCACGAACGGCTTCTCTACGCCGCTTTGGCGGCGACCCTCGTCGCAACGCTGCTATGGCTGGCGGTCTGGCGTCCGCTGATGGACTGGCAGGAGCGTGAGATGCGCAGGCTCGACAACGCGCAGCGACTGTTCGAATGGGTGACGGTCAATGAAGGACGGGCCCGGGCCGCGGCCACAGGTGGCAACCAGCGCAACGACGCGGAGACCGTCTCGATCCTGCCCGCCATCACTCAAGCGGCTGAGGCTGCGGGCATTCGTTTGGCTCGGCTGCAGCCGCAGAGCGACAGCGCGGTATCGGTATCCCTTGAACAGCAGCCCTTTGATCAAGTGCTCGCATGGTTGGCAAAGCTCGACGACGACAATGGAGTGAGGGTGGTGCAGGCTTCCTTGGACGCCCATCGCGCACCGGGCTTCGTCAACGCCCAACTGCGACTGAACTCGACGCCCAGTTCACCGGACTAATTTAACATAATATATATTATGCGCACTAAAAGGCGGGACAAGGTGACCTTTCTGGATCGAGATGGCGTCATCAACGAAGCGCCCGGCGGCAGCGGCTACGTGACTACCTGGGAGCAATTCCGCTTCATTGACGGTGCGCTCGACGCCCTGCGTACCCTAAAGCGCAAAGGCTATCGATTGGTGGTCGTCACCAATCAGCAAGGCGTCGGCAAGGGCTTGATGGATATTGGGGCACTCGAAACCATTCACCGCAATCTTCGCGCCCGCAGCGCCGATCACGGCGCGGCCATCGACGGCGTGTTCTTCTGTCCGCATCGGGCGGACGATGGCTGCTGTTGCCGAAAACCCCGGCCCGGCCTGATTCACCAAGCGATTCGGGAACTCGGACTGGACCTCGACCTGGACCGGTCTTGGCTAATCGGCGATTCGCCTCGAGACATGGAGGCCGGGGCTGCTGCGGGTCTCAACACCCTGCTCATCGCTCCAATCGCCAAATCGACTCCTCACTTGGCGCCCTGGGCGGTCGCAGCGAGCCTGGCGGACGCGGCGCAGCTTCTGTAGTTGGCCTTGGGCCAGCGGCAGCGCCGCGCTGGTGGTCATGCCGGCCAGCGCCGACGAGGCTAAGTGAATGATTCGAACCGTTAGCCTAGTGAGCCTGTCGGGCTTAGAAACGGAGCACTTGTAACCAATTGTCTTTATTGCATATGTATTATTTTTGACCTCTTAGATAATACTAGAATATGTAATTATTTCAGTGGGTTATAAGTTCACGCGCGCTTAAGTCCGACAGGCTGCTAGTGTGCTGTCCCGCAAACAAGTGTGACTATTCCTGGCCGTTTCGGCCCCCGGCCACGTTGCTCCGCGGAGCCCTCAGCCGGGGAGCG
>JAQAJJ010000030.1:0-51398 GCA_028278675.1 Candidatus Azophilus lithoversatilis | reverse complement strand
CATGAGGAGAGCCCTCAGCCGGGGAGCGCGAGGGGCTCGCTCCTCGCATAAATATATGTGGGGCCTGCCACACCGCGTTGTCGCCCTTTCCGGTAACGGGAAGGCCCTTGCACGGGAACCCAAACGGCCTAGCGACTAAAACCAACTTACTTACGGGACAGGACACTATGGCCGTTGCAGGAGCTGCAGAAGATACTCCCCGTAGCCGCTCTTGAGCAGCGGCTGCGCCAAGCGCTCCAGCTCCTCATCGCCAATCCAGCCCGCCCGCCAAGCCACCTCTTCGGGCGACCCGACTTTCATGCCCTGGCGCTTTTCCAGCGTCTGAATGTAGTGCGCCGCCTCCAGCATGGCGTCCGGGGTGCCAGTGTCGAGCCAAGCGGTGCCACGGGCCAACCGCTTCACCTCAAGCTCCCCGCGGCCCAGATAGGCCAGGTTGACGTCGGTGATTTCCAGTTCGCCGCGGACCGAGGGTTGAATGGACTTGGCGACTTCCACGACCGCCTCGTCGTAGAAGTACAGCCCGGTTACCGCGTGGCGGCTACGTGGTGTGGCGGGCTTTTCCTCAATGGAGACCGCTCGGCCGGCGCCGTCAAACTCAATCACACCGAAGTCTTGGGGATTGCTCACCGCGTAGGCGAACACCGTGGCGCCTGACGTGCGGCTCGAGGCGCTCTTCAAGAGCTCCGGCAAGCCGCCGCCGTGGAAGATGTTGTCGCCCAGAACCAACGCTGAGGGCGCGCCGCCGATGAAGGACTCCCCGAGCAGAAAGGCCTCCGCGAGGCCGTTGGGCGCTTGCTGCACTTGGTAGCCGATGGACAGCCCCCACTGGCCGCCGTCGCCAAGCACCTGTTCGAAGCGGCCGATGTCCTGGGGCGTTGAAATGAGCAGCATGTCGCGGATGCCGGCCTGTATCAGCGTGCACAGGGGGTAATAGATCATGGGCTTGTCATAGACCGGCAGCAATTGCTTGCACACGCCCAAGGTGGTCGGATGCAGGCGGGTGCCTGCGCCCCCCGCCAAGATGAGCCCCTTTCGATTCACGGTGCGCTCGGCGCGGCTAAAGCCCAAGCACCAGCTTGGCCATGATGTTGCGCTGAATCTCGTTGCTGCCGGCGTAGATGCTGACCTTGCGGGCGTTGAAGTGGGACTGGGCGACGCCGTTGGCGTGAGGCGGTCCAAAGCCCGGGCCCAAATCCTCGGACAGTGGTGTGGATTGGTCGAGTGGGAAGCCGTAGTAGCCGCACACCTCCAGCGCCAGTGCGGCGACCGCCTGCTGCAGCTCAGTGCCCCGCGTCTTGAGCATGGAGGACTCCGGGCCGACGTTCTGCCCAGCCGACAGGGCGCCGAGTATCCGCAGTTCCACAAATTCCATGGCCAGCACCTGCACCTCCAAATCCCGTAGCTGGGCAACAAAAGCCTCATCGTCCATCAGCGGCGCACCGTCTCCGCTGGGTTCGGCCGCGGCCAGCGCTTCGAGGCCGGCCAAGGACTGCTTGAGCGCCGGCGAGTAGGCGTTGCCGCGTTCGAACTCCAGCAGGTATTTGGCGCAGGTCCATCCCCTGCCCTGCTCGCCGACCCGGTTCGCCTTGGGCACTTCCACATCCTCGAAGTACACCGTGTTGATTTCCTGGAAACCTTCCACTGGCTGGTCCAGCGTGATGATCGGCTTGACCGTGACGCCGGGCGATTTCATGTCGATCAGCAGGAAGCTGATGCCGAGTTGACGCCGCTCCTCGGTGCTGGTGCGCACCAGGCAGAAGATCCAGTCGGCGTGCTGGGCCAAGGTGGTCCAGGTCTTGATGCCGTTGACCAGGTAATGGTCGCCCTTGTCCTCGGCCTTCATGCGCAGGGAGGCCAAGTCCGATCCCGATCCCGGTTCGGAGTAGCCTTGGCACCACCAGACGCGCGAGTGGAGAATGTCAGGCAGAAAGCGCCGCTTTTGCTCCTCGGTGCCGAATTTCATGATGACCGGGGCGACCATCGTGATGCCGAATGGAAGCACTCGGGGTGCTCCGGCGCGGGCCATTTCCAAATCAAAGATGTAGTTCTGGGCGGCGGTGAAGCCGGCCCCGCCGTGCTCGACTGGCCAATTCGGTGCCGCCCAGCCCCGTTCAGCCAGCTTTTGCTGCCAGCGCTCCTGCTCCGCCTTGGAGACCCGCGCCAACGCACTGCGAGCCCGCCGTTCACGGGCAGGTTCGGGCCAGGCTTCATCGAGCCAAGCCCGAACTTCGCGTTGAAACTCCCGGTCTTCGGCGGAAAAGGAGAAGTCCATAAGCGCCTTGTCCAATTGGGACGGTTGTTGACTGGCGCGAAATTCTACCACTTGACGGCATTTTCGCTCATGCTTAGTCGCTGTCGGCGCGGAACTGCGCGAACCTGCACGAACCTGCGCGAACCTGCGGTTCGCGTTGGAGTTTTGCCAAGGCAAAACTCTGGTGGACACTGGGTTGTTGACCATTCGGGATCAAAATTCTGGTGGACACTGGGTTGTTGACCATTCGGGATTGAGGAGGGACATGTCTGACTCCAGGCGGGCGCGGGGCTTTTCGCCGCTCTATCGCTGGTACGCGCTCGGTTTCTTGGTGGTCGTGTACATCTTCAACTTCATTGACCGCTCGATCCTCGGCATCCTCGTGGAGCCAATCAAGCAGGATCTCGGGGTTTCCGACACCATGATGGGCTTTCTCGGCGGCATCGCCTTCGCCACCTTCTACACCGTCCTCGGCATCCCCATCGCCCGGCTGGCCGACCGGGGATCCCGGCGCAACGTGCTCTCCGTCTGTCTGGCGTTGTGGAGCGCCGCCACGGCGCTGTGCGGCTTCGCCGCCAACTTCCTCCACCTGCTGCTGGCCCGAATCGGCGTCGCCGTGGGCGAAGCCGGGGGCAGCCCGCCCTCCCACTCCATGATCTCGGACATGTTCCCGCCCCGCCGCCGGGCCACGGCGCTGGCCATCTACGCCCTCGGCATCCCCATCGGCACCATGCTCGGCAATCTGGGCGGCGGCTGGATCAACGAGGCCTTCGACTGGCGCACGGCGTTCATGGTGGTCGGCGCGCCCGGCATCCTGCTGGCGCTGATCGTGCGTTTCACCCTGCGGGAGCCGCCGCGGGGCGCTGCCGAAGGGCTCACCCTCAGCGAGGGTGATGCGCCGCCGGTGGCCGAGGTATTCCGCCATCTGTGGTCGCGCCGCAGCTTTCGCTACATGGCGATCGGCGGCAGTCTGCACGCCTTCGTTGGCTACGGCGTCGGCTACTGGATCCCGGCGATGTTCAACCGCAGCCACGGCATCGGCACCGCGGAGATGGGCATGGTCCTGTTCTACCTCGGCTTCGCCTCAATCATTGGCACCCTCACCGGTGGCTACTTCGGCGACCTGCTCGGCGCCCGCGACAAACGCTGGTACCTCTGGCTGCCTGGGCTCGCGACGCTCATCTCGGTGCCGTTCAGCTTCTACGTCTATGTCGCCGATGCGCCCTACGCGGCATTTTGGGTGCTGTCGATCCCATACCTGCTGGGCGCCTACTACCTAGGCCCCACCTTCTCCATGACCCAGGGCATGGTCGGGCTGCGCATGCGGGCGCTCGCCTCGAGCATTCTGCTGTTCATCCTGAACATCATCGGCCTAGGGCTAGGTCCCCAATTCACCGGCATCGCATCCGACCTGCTGTTCGCGTGGACGGACCTCGGCGCCGATTCCCTGCGCTGGGCACTGGTCATCAGCCTGAGTTTCAATGTGGTCTCCGCCCTGCTCTACCTCGCCGCCGGCAAGACGATCCGGGCGGACCTCGAAGCCAGCCGCACCTACGGTTAGTTCCTATCCAGCAGCCAATCCGAAGGCCTCGGCAATCAGCTCATAGCAGCGCTTGCGCCGGCCAAAGTCGTGGGTGATGGACAAGATGGACAGTTCATCCGCGTCCACCGCGGCAACCAGGGCTTCGAGTTGCGCCTTGACTTGTTCAGGCGCGCCGATGATTTGATGTTCACGGCGATCATCCGCCCGCGCCTGTTCAGCGGCAACAAGCCTTTGCTGTCGCGCAGATAGGCATGGCATTGCGGCTGCCGCTGCGCCCAGTCACGGAAATCATGGGTGCGCATCATCCAGTACGGACACTGCATCCGGAATAGAACGCCGAGCCACACACTCGTCCGTTCCAGCCACTTCGGAGACTCGAAACTCCGGTGAAACCCGACCGAATGCCCGGCACACATTATGATCGCCAGCAGAACAACAGATACCGCGAGCGCTCCCCAAGTGAAGGTCATTGGCCCGAGCACAATGGCGCCCGTTAGAACGCCGCCATTCCAAAGCGATCGCGCAGGATTCCACCTCACTTCCCCGCCAACGCACTCGATCCGGGGGACAGAACGAGTGAGTTGACCCTGTAGATGTCATGGGGAGTGGCGACCAATTCGTCCATGGAAACCTCAACCTGCGCTTGTCTGCGCCACCGCGGACATTGAGTTCGACGACGCTGCTTGCAATTGTCGAGATAGAGTCCAAGGACCGCAATCAAAGCTCCTAGTATCCTGTCCCAATGGGTCTGGAAACGTCAGTTTGAAGATATCCCGCTCTCGTCACTTTGGTCACCATCCTCGCCCTTCCCCTTCTGCATATAAGGGAAGCGCAGCAACTCAGGCATAATTCACCCATGACGGCGGACATTGAATCGGTCAAGACGTTTTTTCTGGCGCTGCAGGGAGACATTTGCGCTGCTCTGGAGGAACTCGACGGCACAGCCCGCTTCTCCTTGGAGCGGCTGCCGCAGTCCGGCGTCGGATTCGGTCAGCCCCGGGTGCTGCAGGACGGTACCGCCATCGAGAAGGCCGCCGTTCAATTCACCCACAGCGTCGGCGATTCCCTGCCGCCTGCGGCCAGCGAGCGCAACCCGCACTTGGCGGGCGCACCCTTTCAAGCCGTTGCCATCTCGGTGATCGTGCATCCGCGCAATCCCTATGTGCCCACCACGCACATGAACCTGCGTTTTTTTCGGGTGGATGCCGATCCGCCCGCCTGGCACTTCGGCGGCGGCTTCGACCTGACCCCGTGCTACGGGTTCATCGAGGACTGCGTGCACTGGCATCGAACCGCCGCCGAAGCCGCCGGCGAGCATTACGCGGGCATGAAACAAGCGTGCGACGCCTATTTCCATCTTGGCCATCGCGGCGAGAGCCGGGGCATTGGCGGGCTGTTCTTCGACGACTGGCGCCTGGGGGGCTTTGCAACCAGCCTGGACCTGGTCGTGGCCATCGGCGCGGCCTTCCTGCCCGCCTACCAGCCCATCTTCGAGCGCCGACAGCCGCTTGCCTATGGCGAAGCGGAACGGCAATGGCAGCTTTGCCGGCGCGGACGCTACGCTGAATTCAATCTGGCCATCGACCGGGGCACACGCTACGGCTTGCAAAGCGGGCGGCGGATCGAGTCGGTTCTGGCGTCCCTACCCCCTCTGGTGCGTTGGGGCTATAACCAAGCGCCCGCCGCCGGCACCCGGGAGGCGGAGCTGGTGTCCTTCTACCTGCAGCCGAAGGACTGGCTGGGCCTATTCAAGGACAGCGCCTAGGGGACCGGCTCTTCCGGCGGCATCACCTCCAACCGGTCCTCAACCGAAGAGACGCCCTTGACGGAACCAGTGATCTCCAGCGCCCGCAAGCGCATCTCTTGACTGGCCACCCGGCCATGCAGGCTGACCACGCCGCGCTTCACTTCCACGTTGAGGCGAAACCCGTTGACGTCCTTGGCGGCCATGAGTTGGGTCTTGACCTTCAACTGAATGGCCGAGTCGTCGGTCAACTCGCCCACCGTGCGCGACTTGCCGTCGCGGTAGCTCTGGCAGCCCGCCACCAAGGCCAGGCACAGCAACGCGCAGGCCATCCCCCACCCCGCCTGACGGAGGTCGCCAAGCCAAGCGGCTCCTCCCCGCTGGTTGCTTTCAGCACGACCGGAAAAATCGGAATCAAGGCGCTCAATCTTCATGTTCCAAGCTCTCATTGTCAACGCGGGGCGCGAGCAAGTGTATTCTAACGGCTCGCAACACTCACTGGGAGATGAGGATTCGGCCATGCCCGACTACGAAGTTCTCGCCGAAGGCCTGAAGTTCCCCGAAGGCCCCATTGCCATGCCGGATGGCAGCGTCGTCGTCGTGGAGATCGCCCGAGGCACCCTTTCGCGGGTGCGGGACCGCCAAGTCGAGGTCATCGCCGATCTCGGCGGCGGTCCCAACGGCGCCGCCATCGGTCCCGACGGCCGTTGCTACGTCTGCAACAACGGCGGCTTCACTTGGACGCAACGGCGTGGGCGGCTGTTCCCCGCCGAACAGGCCACCGACTACAGCGGCGGACGCATCGAAGCGGTTGACCTGGCGGACGGCCAAGCGGAAGTGCTCTACACCCATTGCGACGGCGAGCCGCTCAAGGGCCCCAACGACATCGTCTTCGACTCGAACAGCGGCTTCTGGTTCACCGACCACGGCAAGACCCGCGCCCGGGACCGCGACCGCACGGGGGTCTTCTACGCCGCTGCGGACGGCTCGTTCATCGAGGAAGCCATCTTTCCCTTGGAAGGCCCCAATGGCATCGGCCTATCGCCCGACGAAGATGAGCTCTACGTGGCCGAAACCCCCACCGGGCGCGTCTGGGCCTACGAACTTGCCGCGCCGGGGCGCTTGAAGAACGAACGGCGCGACCGTCCCGATGGCGGCCGCCTGCTGCCGGGACGGCCCGGCTACTTTCTATTCGATTCCATGGCCATCGACGCCGAGGGCAATGTCTGCGTCGCCACCATCGTTGACGGCGGCATCACCATCCTCTCGCCCAAGGGCGGACCCGCCCGCCACGTCCCCTGCCCCGATCCCGTCACCACTAACATCTGCTTTGGCGGCCCGGACCTCAAGACAGCCTACGTCACGCTGTCTTCCACGGGCAAGTTGATCTCCATGCCTTGGACCACGCCGGGTGCGCCACTCAACTTCCTGCCGAGGCAACCGCAGTTCAACCCTCAATAGGCCAACACAAGGAACGAATCATGAAAGTCATCATTGCCGGCACCCTCGACCTTGAGGATCCCAGCCAAATCCAGGAAATGCTGCAAAGCGCCCGTCCGCAAATCGAGGGCGCCCTAGAGGAGGAGGGCTGCATTGCCTACGACTGGACCGAGGACCACCTCGTGCCGGGCCGAGTGCATGTTTACGAGGAATGGGCCTCATCGGAAACGCTCGAAGCGCACCTGCAGGGCCACTGGTATCGTGACATGGGCGCCCATCTCGGCCGCTATCCGCGCAAAGCCACGAACAACGTGATCAAAAAGTACCGCGTCGATCACGAGGAGCCGGTGTACGACGGCAGCGGTGTGGCCCGAGGGCACTTCCTCACCGACCCGTGAGCGCGAGCCGCCCCTCCCATGCCGGCTTAGGGAGCGTTCGAATGGTCTATCACGGCTGGTGGGTGGTGGCCGGGCTGTTCCTGATCCTGACCGTCTCGTCGGGCTTCGGCTTCTACAACCATTCCGTCTATCTGAACGCGCTGTCCGCGGATGGCGCGTTTTCCGTTGCCGATGTTTCGGTGGCCATCAGCTTCTACTTTCTCGCCGGAGGCATCGCCGGCATCGGTGTCGCCCGGCTCATCGACCAAGTTGAAGTCCGCCGCATCATGATCATCGGCGCGGCCGTCGCCGGCATCGCCTTGGCACTGCTCGGCCAAGCTCGGGAACTGTGGCATCTGCATGGCCTTTTCATGCTGTTCGGCATCGGC
The DNA here is from genome assembly GCA_028278675.1 of Candidatus Azophilus lithoversatilis. GTDB lineage: Bacteria > Pseudomonadota > Gammaproteobacteria > Pseudomonadales > Azotimanducaceae > Azophilus > Azophilus lithoversatilis. The sequence goes on along the minus strand of JAQAJJ010000030.1, from coordinate 43,654 downwards.
AACACCGGTGTTTCCATTGTCATCGCCACCACCCTGGTCACCCGCTGGTTCCCCGGCCGCAACCGCTCCATCGCCCTCTCCCTCGCCTCCACTGGACTGTCGTTCGGCGGCGTCGTCTTCACCCCCATGACCGCCTTCCTGCTGGACCGCATGGCGTTTGAACCGGTGGCCGCGGGGCTGGGCGCAGCCTTCTTCCTCCTACCCGCGCATCTTCTCCGTCGCCAACGCCTGCGCATTGACGGGCGTGGCCAGCGGACCGCTGGTCTTAGGATTGGTTTACGACGCCGTCGGCTACGCCTTTGCCTACTTGGCGGCGGCTTTAACCGCCTTGGCGGCCTTCGGATGCATGGCCGCTGCTGGAGCCAAGCCCAGAAGCTGAGCCCGGAAGCTGAGGCTTCACAGCATCCAAACATCCCGGTAAGATGCAGGCCATCATTCGGAACACACTTGTTGGGGAGCGGACAGTGCGAAGAATCATCGGTGGCCACGCATCGGACGAAGGCGAGGAGCAGATTAACCTCACGCCCATGCTCGACGTGGTGTTCATCATGCTGATCTTCTTCATCGTCACCGCCACCTTCGTCAAGGAGGTGGGGCTGGACGTCAATCAGCCGGATGATGAAAAGCCCAGAACGGTCGATCCCGACAAGAAGAGCATTGTCGTGCGCATCAGCAACCGGGACCGCATCGTCATCGCCCAACGGGACGTGGACTGGCGCTCGGTGCGAGCCAACATCGAGCGGTTGCATGCGGAAAATCCCGAAGCGCCGGTGATCATCCAGCCCCATCCGGATTCCCAAACCGCCACCATGATCCATGTGATGGACTCCGCCCGATCGGCCGGCGTTTTCAACGTCTCATTGGCGTCCAACTGACGGCGCGGCCTAATGGGCGCGTTGTGGTTTCGCTGGGCTACAAATGCCCCACTAAACCGATGATGGCGCCGGTTAGGCAGGAAACTAAAGTTCCTGAAATTAGTGTCTTGGATCCTAAATCCAAGAAATCAGATCGTCTTTCAGGCACCAACGCCGACAGGCCGCCGATGAGAATGCCCAAACTCCCGAAGTTGGTGAAGCCGCACAGCGCATAGGTCAGGATCAGGCGCGAATGGTCGCTGAGTTCGACCGGATTCAGCGCGGCCAGCTGCAGGTAAGCCACCAATTCGTTCAGCACTAACTTGGTCCCCAGCAAACCGCCTGCAGCTTGGGCTTCGCTCCACGGGACACCGATCAACCAAGCCACTGGCGCGAAGCCCCAGCCCATCACCCGCTCGAGGGTCAAGGCCGAACCTCCGACGGTGAAGTTCGAGAGCCCGAGGTTGACCAGCGCGACCAAGCTCACCAACACGATAAGCATGGCTCCTACGTTCATCGCCAAGCGCAGGCCGTCGGCGGTGCCTCGGGTGATCGCATCCATGGTGCTCGCGTAGCTTAGGGTCGCCGCCACCTCGTCCGCGCCCGTCGCCCCGTCCATGGGAATCATCATCCTTGAAATGAAGATGGCGCCGATGACGTTGATGACGGAAGCCACCAGAATGTGCCCCAACGCCCCGTCGATGACCTCCTGCAGCACACTGGCGTAGAGCACCATGATGGATCCGGCAATGGTCGCCATCCCGCAGGTCATGACTGAAAACAGTTCCGAGCGGGTCAGCTTGGCGAGGTAGGCACGGATGACCAAGGGCGATTCCGCCATGCCGAGAAACACGCTGGCGGCGCCGGCGGTACCGACCGCGCCGCCAACGCCCAGGGCGCGACGCAAAACCGCACCGAAGGCGCGAATGACCACGGGCAGGAGCCGCCAGTGCCAGAGGATGGCGACCAACACGCTGAACACCAGAATCTGCGGCAGGACGCGAAAGGCGAACAGATACAACGCGCTTTCGACGTTGACCTCAAAAGGCACCGCGCCGCCGCCCAGATAGCCGAACACGAATCCGGTGCCGGCTTGGGTAGCCTGCTCCACGGCGCGAACCAAGCCGTTGACGGCCAGCAGCATCTCGCTCAGGACCGGCGCCTTGAGCAGCAGCGCGGCGAGGGCGAACTGCATGACCAGCGCGGTGACCAGCATCCGCCAGTCCAATCCCCTGCGGTTCTCGCTTGCCAGCCAAGCGAGGCCCAGGAGGACGGCGATGCCCAGAATTGCCTGCATGTCGCTATTGTGCGGAGTTTGGCCTGCGGATGCCATTGCGCGACCTGACGGTCGCGTATGGAGTTTCGCTGACGCGAAACTCCACACCCGTTGGGCGGGACAGATGCGAGACCTGACGGTCGCGTATGGAGTTTCGCTGACGCGAAACTCCCCACCCGTTGAGTGGGACAGATTCCGATATGTTTCTGAATCCGAACATTGCAGGCGAATAGGCGCCTCCTATACGCTCACGCCTTTGAGCCCGAGGAGCTGGGGATGCCCATCCAGGATGACAGTGCCGAGAAGCTCGCCGCTCTGCTGGCCGATGCGCGGCGAATCGTCTTCTTCACCGGAGCGGGCATCAGCACCGAGTCCGGCATTCCCGATTTCCGCAGCCCCGGCACTGGCCTTTGGAATCAAATCAAGCCCATTCAGTTCCAGGAATTCATCGGCTCCGAGCAGGTCCGCAACGAATCCTGGCGGCGGCGCTTCACCGGCGAGCGGCTGATGGAGAACGCGCAGCCCAACAAGGGCCACTTGAGCGTCGCCCGTCTGGTCGAGGAAGGCCGCTGCTTGGCGGTGATCACGCAGAACGTGGACAACCTGCACCAGGATGCCGGGGTGCCCAGGGAGCGGGTCATAGAATTGCACGGCAACGCCAGCTACGCCACTTGCCTCGCCTGCGGCATACGCTATGAACTCGGCGACTTGGAACGGCAGTTCGCACAGCTCGGGCGCGTCGAGCCTTGCGGGCGCTGCGGCGGCATCATCAAGACCGCCACCATATCCTTCGGCCAAGCGATGCCGGAACAGGCCATGCAACGCGCTCAGGCGGCGGTGGAGGCGTGCGACCTCATGGTCGTCGCCGGCTCCTCGCTGGTGGTCTATCCAGCGGCGGGGTTTCCGGAACACGCCAAGCAGTTCGGCGCGAAGCTGGCGATCGTCAACCGGGAGGAAACGCCGCTGGACGCCATGGCTGATCTGGTGGTTCGTGGCGAAATCGGCCCGGCGCTGTCTTTCGCGTTGGGTGTAAACTAAGCCATCAGCTCGTCGAAGTGCGACGCGCTGCTGACATCGAAGGGACAACCGGGCCGCGGCGGGGCCGTCTCCCATTGTTCCATGAAAGCCCTTAGCTTGCCCCAGAACGGCACGCCGTTGACGCCGGAGGAGCAACCGGCCAGCCGCTGGGTTGTCTCCACTTGTTCAATGGTAGACTCGAATTCATCGGAGAGGAGGCATCTATGTTTGCTGGCCCATTGCGTTGCACCGTCGCCGCGCTTTTAATCGCTGCTGGGCTGTCGTTGAGTCTAGGCGCAGGCGCCCAAGCGCAGCCGGGCAGTGGCCAAGGACGGCCAGTGCTCGAAGAGATCATCGTCACCGCCACCAAGCGGGCGGAATCCATGCAGACGCTGCCCTTGAGCGTGTCGTCAATATCCGGTGAGGAACTGCGCGAACGCGGCCTGACCGAGTTCTTCGACTACGCCATCAGCATCCCGAACCTGTCATTCGGTGCCTTCACCGACGGCATCCTGTCCAATCGCAGCGTCTCGCTACGCGGCATTCAGGGTATCAACACCACGGGCTTCTACATCGATGACACCCCCATCTCCGAGACCATCGACCCCAGAATCCTCGACTTGGAGCGCATCGAAGTGCTGCGCGGCCCGTCCGGCACCCTGTACGGCGCCCGATCCCTGGGCGGCACCATTCGCCACATCACCCGGCGACCGGATTTCGAGGCCAGCAGTGGCTGGCTGCGCACAGAGCTTTCCAGCACCAAAGCGTCGGATGACCTCAACGTCGTCGCCTCAGGCTCGATCAACGTGCCCTTCAGCGACACAGTCGCCGCCATTTTTTCCGGTCTCTACGAAGATCGGGGCGGCGTTTTCGACCGCCGGGTGGGCACCATCGCCAACCACCTTTCCGACCCGGCCTCGCTCACCGGCCCTGCGGACAGCGTGGTTGAGGACGTGGACGGGCAGCAGGTCGCCGCCGCGCAGGCCTATCTGCTCATCGAGCCCAACGACCGTCTATCCATCGCGCCCCGGGTGCTTTACCAAAAGACCGACCTCGACGGCTTTCCCTTAGCCGATGTCGTGCCCGGCAACTTTGACCAAAACCGGGACTTCGACGTGGACGAGGGTGGTGACGACGAGTGGACCCTCTACACCTTGAACGTCAACTACGCGACGGACGCCGGCGCCTTTACTTCGGCGACCTCCTGGTTCGAACGGGAGACCTTCGAAACCGAGGCCAGCGGTTCCTTCATCAACTTCCTGCAGGCCCTGCCGACGGAAGCCGGCGGCTTCGGCCTCTTCGACGTGATCGGCGTCAAGCCGGTCACCTCCCCGATCTTCCAGACCTTGAACTTCGAGACCTTTGTGCAGGAGGTCCGCTTCACGTCGGAACTCGACGGCCGCTTGAACTTCGTCGCCGGCGCCTTCTACCAGAACACCGACGACGATGAAGCCTTCCAACCGCGCAACTACGCCCGTGGCTTGAATGACAATTTCAGTGCGCTGCAGCAAACGCTTGGACTGCCCGGTCCGTTGGAGGCCATCTGGCCGTTCGGCGACCTGGTGTTCACGTCGTTCCGGCCCACGGACGTTGAGGAGTTCGGCACCTTCGGCGAACTCACCTTTTCGCTCACCGACCGCTGGAGCATCGTCTTCGGCTCGCGCTGGTTCGATACCAAGGTGTCTTTTTCAGAGCGGCAGGCCGGCCTTGCCGTCGAGGTGCCGCTCGCCGAAGATGCGCCGCTGTCAAGCATCGTGGCGGGCGGCGGCAGTCAAAAAGAGGACGGCTTCATCTTCAAGGGCGCCTTGGAGTTCCAAGCGCACGAGAACCTATTCCTCTACGCCTCCGTGTCCGAGGGCTTTCGGCTCGGCGGCGCCAACGGCGTCATTCCCAGCACCTTGGGCTGCCCGGAGGACTTGGCGGCGCTCGGTCTTGGCGATGGCGGCACCGGCAGCTATCAGTCGGATGATCTGGTCAGCTACGAGGCGGGCGTCAAGGCCGATTTGAACGCCGTCACACGCTTGAACGCCACGGTCTTCCACATCAATTTCGACGACATCCAGCAGCGCACTCAACTCAAGTGCGGCTTCCAGTTCGTCGGCAACTTCGGCGCGGCGCGCAGCCGGGGCCTGGAGGTGGAGTTGACCGCCCAGCCCATCGAGAACCTGATCGTCAGCCTCAATCTCGGCTACACGGATGCCGAATACACCGAGACGGTGGCGGGCATCAACCAGGACGGCGACCCGCTGCAGTTCGTGCCCGAGTGGACGGCATCGCTAATCTTGGACTACCTGTGGCCGCAGGCGGTGCTGGACTGGGATCTGTTCGCGCGCGCCGACGTCAACTACGTCGATGAAAGCCTTTCCCTAGTTAACGCCATCTCCCGCAAACGCAGCGCCTATGAGCAAGTGGGGCTGCGGGTCGGCCTGACCAATTCACGCTACAAGGCAGCGCTGTTTGTCCGCAATCTCACCAATGAAATCGCCAACCTCGGCGACAACCGCTCCATCGCCGCCGAGACGCCGGGCAGACCACGCTGGGTGGTGAGCCGCCCACGCACCATCGGCTTGGAGTTCGGGGCGCAGTTCTAAGAACAGTTGGCGCAGGCGTGGACTGACAACCACTGGTCAATCTGCCTTCGCGCGGCCGCCAAGCGATCGTCAAGACTGCCGCCCAACTCCACATAGGGGTGCGGTCCGTCGGCCAAGGTCCGTTGATAGCGTCGATGCAGATCCGAACGCTCACCACCGCTCTCGCGCAGGGGGTCAGGCATCCAAGGGATGTCCGGCCGGGTGAGCAGATAGGCGCGCGCGGAGCGGCCGGTCAAGGCCGCCGAGAGTTCCTCCGGCAGGGGCCCGAACTTGACCTGCCACCAGACTTGAATGACCAGCAGATCGGTGTCGCAGACGACCAAGCCAGGCGATCCGCGAAGGGCTTCGCGTTCCAAAAGCACCTGCGCCCGGGCGATGGCCAGGACCTCCTCCGGTCCGTATGGGCGATGCGGCACGAGATGACGCCGTGCGGCCTCCGGCACCAGTCTGGCGCCGTAGTGATTCGCCAAGGAAGTCGCCAAGGTCGTCTTGCCGGTGGACTCCGCGCCGGTAAGGCAGACGATGAACGGCTCAGCGGACATGGGCCAGTGGAGGTCCGCCGTTCTGAAATTGAGCTTTCATGGGGCGTCTATCGCACAGCAGGCGGCGGCACGCAAGTCGGAAGTTGGATGGATTCCATGCGCACAGGGTGCGCCGAGTTGCGAAACAACTCGAACGCAGGCTTGCGGCCTGTGGCAAAATGGTGGGTTGAGCAAACGAGGCAAACGCCTCTGAACGAAGAGCGGGCGGTCGGCGGGCGCAAAAGTTGACTCATGTGACAACCTATTCCCGCGATCAAGAACACTAGGAGGCAACGCCGCACCATGGCCAAGCGCATCGCCATCGTTGAGGATGACCCGGATCAGCGGGCGAACTACCGTGACGCCATCACCAAGAAAGGCTACGAAGTGGTCGCCTACGGCAGCCGCCGGGAAGCCCTGGAGCGGATGGATGGCAATCTGCCCGATCTGGTCATACTCGACATCATACTCGGTGACGAAGTGGATGCGGGCTTTCAGCTCTGCCGGGAACTGCTCTTCAAGTCCCCTTCCCTGCCGGTCATCTTCCTAACCGAACGCATCAACGAGATCGACAAGATATCAGGCCTCCGGCTGGGGGCTTGGGATTACTTGCCCAAGCCCATTTCCCTGGACTACTTGGCGGAGCGGATCTCCTCGCTACTCAGAATCAACGAGGTGCGTGCCGAAAACGCCGAGCGTGGAAGTTCCACGGCTCGAAAAATCGGTTATCTCACCCTCGACCAGGACGCGCTGCTGGTTTCTTGGAAAGGTGAGCGCATCGACCTGTCCGGCACCGAGTTCCGAATGCTGGCCAAACTGGTCCGAGTGCCCGGCCATGCGGTTAGCTACGAAACCCTCATGAATGCCACCATGCAGAGCCTGGTGACGAACAACACCATCAACACCCACATGCGCAACATTCGCAAGAAATTCGAGCGCTTGGACGCCAACTTCGCCTGCATCAAGAGCGAATACGGATTCGGCTACCGATGGCTGCCGCCCTAGCAAGACGTCTAAATCCCTTGCGCGGCCCGCGCATCGGCACCAAGCTGATGCTGCTGAGCCTGACGCTGTTGGTGGTTCCTTGGTTCAGCTACCGCCAATTGCTGGAGATGGAGCGGTTGCTGGTGCAAGGACAATCGCAAGCCCAGTTGTTGACGGCCGAAGGCATCTCCACCCTGTTCAACGGGCGTGAAGACCTGTTCAACGATCTGCCGGTGACCATTGAGGACTACGAGTCGCTGTTCGCCCACCCTCTTGAGGGCAACATCCGTCTTGACGGGCGCTACGACGACTGGGGCGAACGGATCGAGGACCGGCTCCTAAGCTTCGGCCCAGCCGCTTCGGACGACGGCGCCTTTCAGCTCCTGCTCGGGGAGCGCGCGGGCCAGCTGCACCTGTTCGTTCAGGCCTCGGATGCCGACATCGTCTACCGCGACCCGGAGTACTTGCGCTTGGACAACGCCGACCACGTGCGCCTGTCCTACATCGGCTCTGACGGTGAGGACGGCCGCATCGGCTTGGTCTTTGCTGAGCCCGGGGTCATCACCGCTTATGCGATGGACGCGGACTGGCGATTTGCCACCACCGGCACCGCCGAGGCGGACGTGCTGGGCTTTGTGGAAGTGGGAGAGTCCGGTTGGTCGATGGAGTTTCGCCTGCCCTTGGATCGCTTGGGCTCGCGCCGCTATTTCGGCGTCTCGATCGCCGATGTGGATGATCCCGTTGCCCGGGCGCCGCTCAAATTGGCGCAGACCTTGCCCAAGGCCGGCAAGGAGAGCTTCAACCTCATTGTGCTGCGCTCCCCTGAAGTGCTCAACATCATCCAAGGGCTCGGATACTCCGGCGCCCGCATCCTCGTCGTCGACGCCCAGCAGCGGGTGCGCGCTGAAGCCGGCACCCAGCTCGCCGAAGCTGCCGGCCCCAGCCGGGACAAAAGCACCGCTTTAGGCCTGATCCAGCGGGGCTTCGAAGCGATACGCCCCGTTCTGCACCGCTTCAGCACCTTTGAATCCCTGGAGGCGGAACGCGGCGGCGGATCTGCTGAGTACACCGCTGCGGACATCATCAGCGCAACTCTCGCGGGTCGCCCAGCCGCTACCCGGCACAGGTTGGGCAACCAGCTTGAAGTCATCATGGCAGCGCATCCCATCGTCTCCAAGGACGCCGTGATCGGCACGGTAGTGGTGGAGCAGAACATCGACGACATCTTGAGCTTTCAGCGGGAGGCGCTCGAGCAGGTCATTCTGCTGTCGGTGGCGGCGTTGACCGCGGTGTTTGCCGCCTTGCTGACCTTCGCCGGACGCCTCGCTTGGCGCATTCGCCAATTGCGCCGCGAGGCCAGCGCCGCCATCGACCAGCACGGACGTCTGAGAGCGAGCGCGCTGCGAAGCGAAATCGGCTCCGGGGACGAAATCGGGGACTTGGCCCGCAGCTTCTCCAATACGCTCTCCAAGCTGCATCAGCACAACCACTTCCTGGAAAACATGCCGCGCACCCTGCGCCATGAAATCAACAATCCGCTCAACACGCTGAGCACTTCCCTGCAGAACCTCGCTGAGGAAAGCCCGGGCGTACAGAGCAGCAAGTACTTGGCAAGCGCCAAAAACGGCGTCATCCGCATTGGCTCCATCGTGCAAAACCTCTCCGATGCGGCCAACCTCGAAGAGTCGTTAAAGTCCGAGGAGCTTGAAGTCGTCGATATCCAAAAACTGCTCGAAAGCTACGTGGCCAATTGCGCCGCCAGCCACCCGGAGTGTGAGTTTGCCTTTCGCGGCTTGCGGGAACCCGCCCACGCGGAGGTATCCGACTACCGGATCGAGCAATTGCTCGACAAGATCATCGACAACGCCATCGACTTCCACCGAACCGGCTCGCCGATCACCGTCCAGCTCGATGTGCAGCGCGACTACCTGCGCATCACGGTAGCCAATCGAGGACCGATCCTACCTGATCAGTTGGGCAAGTCGGTGTTCGACTCCATGGTCAGCAATCGTGGGCCGCACAATCGGCTGCACTTCGGATTGGGCCTCTATGTGGTGCGCATCATCGCCGAGCACCACGGCGGCTTCGTGCGGGCGCTGAACTTGGCCGACAACAGCGGCGTCGCCATCATGGTGCAACTGCCGCGCACTGAAGTGCCAGAGCCGCGCACTGAAGTGCCAGAGCCGCGTCTTGCAACCGACCCCGAGATCGAGATTAGGGCGTCCGCTGCGCCCCCGGCCCGCGCCGCTCAGGCCAATTGATAGGCCGCATCCAACTGAATGTCCCCGTCCGCCTTCAGGGCGCCGTTGTGAACTAAGCGCTCCATGGAGGCCAGGACACTGCGGGCTGCCGCCGGATACATGAATTCCGGCAATTCGGTGTACATCATGGGCACCATGTCCTCGATGCGATGCACACCCTGCCGGACGCAGCCCATGATCTGCCGCTCCCTAGCCAGCCGGTGTTCGACGAACGCCCGAACGTGGGGTTTTGGATCGTCAATGCAGGGCCCGTGGGTGGGCCAGTACACGGCGTCATCGCGTTCGAGCAGCCGTTCAAGACTGGTGATGTAGGCGCCCATGTCACCATCTGGCGGCGATATGATGCTGGTTGACCAGCCCATGACATGGTCGCCAGTGAACAGGGCCTTGGACTCTCGAAGCTGGTAGCACATGTGGTTCGAGGTGTGGCCCGGCGTGTAAACGCACTCCACCGACCAGGTGCCGCCGGTCAACACGTCGCCGTCTCGCAGCAATTCGTCAGGCTCGAAGTCCATGTCGCCACCCTCCTCGACCGGGACGCCCTGCTCCAGCTTGCCGGCGCCGTGGGGACCGTAAGCGTAGGACTTGGCATCGGTGTGCGCCTGCAGAAGGCGGCAGCCGGGGGAGTGGTCCATGTGCGTGTGGGTGACGAGAATGTGGCTGATGGTCTCACCTTCAAGCGCCTCCAGCAGCTTTGCGATGTGCGCGCCATCCGCTGGCCCTGGATCGATGATGGCCACCTCTCCGTATCCAAGAATGTAGGTGCCCGTGCCATAGAGCGTAAACGGGCTCGGATTTTCGGCAATGATGCGCCGAACGCCCGGCGCTACTTCGCTGACCTCCCCGTAGGAGAAGTCCAACTCGCGTCGAAAGGGTATGCTGGTGGCCATTGGATGATGGCGCCCCCACTGAATGGGAGCGCAAGCATACTATATCTCCAGCCTTGGCCAGCAAGTTCCAGCGCACCCTCGCCTCCCTTGGAGCCGAGGGTGCGTTTGGAGCTTCGCTGTCGCGAAACTCCGCAACTTCCGTGTGGTCATTGCCAGGACTCCCGCAGCGAACGCCATTCGCCTTGATCCGGCGTCACGGTCAGCGCGAGGTCCAGATAGTGACGGGCCGGCTCCGGCAAACCTGCAGCGAACGCCTCCTGGGCCACTGCGGCAAGACGGGCGGCAGCTTGGCCAAGCAACTCATCAGCCCGGGCGTTGCCGGGATCCAGCCGCTGAACGTCGCGCAGCACCGCTACGGCATTGTGTTCCTGGGGTTCAGTGATGAAGCCCTGTGCCAGCAGGCGGCCAGCCTCCTCGAGCTTCTGGCCGATCGTTGCCAAGGCTTCGATTTCCAGGTCGAGTCGGGTCTGAATTTCAAGCAGCGCCGCGGCCTCGATGCCAGCCGCGCTAGCTTGGCCGAGCAGCCGCTCAACCCCGCTCAAGTCATCGCCTTCGAACATCCGGGTGGCCTTGCTCAGCAACTGCGAGGTCACCTCGTTGAGGCCCTGCAGAGCGATGCCGTTATCTGGAGCCGTAGCCAAAACCCGGTGATAAAGCTCGGCGGCGTTGCCCCCCGGCGGATGCACGAGAAGGCCCCGGGCGCGCTGCGCACCAGCTTGCTGAAGCAGTTCCTGGATGGCGCTGCGGGCTCGGCTGGCCTGCTGAATCTCCTCACGCACCACCCCCAAAATCGGCAGACCGCCGTCGGCAGTGGCTGCCCGTTCCAAATACACGATGGCGCCATCCACATCACCTTGGCCCGCTGCCTCCCGCGCGAGTTCCGCGTAGTGCTCCGCCAAAGCGGCGAGTTCCTCGAGCGCTGCGGGATGTCCAGGCGCCAGCCGAACGATTTCCTGGTAGGCCTGAATGGCCACGGTGGCCGCCGGAATGCGCGACATGCCCTGGCTGCGCAGCAGCGACCGGGTGGAGGCCAGCAGGGTGTCCGCCGCACGCCGATTGTTGACCTGGCGTCCCAGGTCCATCAAGCTGTAGTCATCTGGAAACACCAGCGTCATTTCGTTGAGTTTGGCTTCGGCGCTGCCGAGATCGTTTTGCGCCAAGGCTCGGACAATGTCCTGCCGCCATTGGTCGGCCAAGCCGGCGATGGCTTGCTTGGCTTGGCCGTGGGTGGCGTCGAGCTCCACAACGCGGCGATAGCTAGCCACCAGGGTGGCCAAGCTCTGCAGGGGATCTTCCCTGAGTGCCTGGGCAGCTACCCAAGCGCTCTGCACATTGGGGTCTTCGGCCAAGCCAATCTGCGCCATGAACGCCACCAACCGCCACGACTGCCGCTCGACCAGATAGACGCCTCCGCCAATCAGCGCTGCGGCCAGACCGGCTGCCAACAGCCAACGCGGGAACCCGGCGGAACGTCCAAAGGCGCCCCCTTCGTCGCGAATCGGCTCCCGCGAGGACAGTCCCGCAGCTTCACCCACAGTCCGTATTTCTTCGCTGGAGACCGCGGCGGTCTTGATGGACAGATCTGCCAAGGCGCCAGTGCGAGCCACCGCCTTCAAGGCTTCCCGAAACGCTGCGCCGTTCTGGAACCGCCGATTCGGATCTACCGCCAGAGCCTGGTCGAGCAGTGGCTGCAGTGTCTTGAAATAGCCGGGCAATTTCGCCGGGGCATTGGCTTGGCCGTTGACGTCGCTGGGCAGCAGCCCGTGCGTTTCCCCCGTCAACGCCTGGTAGAGGGTCTGCGCCAAGTCGAAGAGGTCGTCGCGATGATCAGCGGCGCTGGCCCCGTCCTGCGGCAATCGTTGATCGCGTTCATCAGATTCAACGGCGACTGAACAATATCCCGCCAAAACCACTTCGCTTGGGGATCTGAAGAGTATGTTTGCGGCGCTGATCCGCCCATGTGCAAGACCCTTCCCGCGGGCATGGTCCAGAGCGGCGCATAGGTCGCAAAAGGCGTTGATGAGCCGATCAAGGCTCATGCCCCAAGCCAAATTCTCGCTAAGGTCACCGCCCTCAATGTACTCCATCGCCAAGTAGAGCCACTCAGCGTGAGCGCCCACTCGGTAGACATGCAAAATGTTCGGATGTCGGAAGTTTGCCTTGAGGGCCGGATGCCGCTCAAGTTCTCGCAACGCTTCAGGCGCCTCAGCCGCTCCCCTGCGCGCGACGGCCAGAACGATGCGCTTGTAGGGGTGGATCTGAGAGGCCAAGTAAAGCTCCGCACCCCCAGAAAGCCCCAGCCGGCGCTCAATCTGAAAGCCGGGAATGTTCACTGCACAGGGCTGCGCAGCCAGATCGGCTGCGCCTCACCCGTCACTAAGTGGCCGAGCACGAAGTAGCCGTCGGCGATGATCAGTTCCCCATCCAAGCTGGTGGCCCGCCCGCGGCCATGGGCCAAGCCGTTTACGCAGCTTTCGCTGGTGAACATCCAGTAGCGGTCCCGGAGACGCAGGCGGCAGCGCTCGTCCTCGACCAGGGGCCTGCTCGTCCGCAGCCGCCCGTCCGTCCACTGCTGCAGCTCCATGGTTCCATCGGGCTGCTCCTTGACGCCGTGGCCATGCATCCTGTTGGCTCGAAACCGGCCGCGGAATATCGTGCCGTCGCGCCAATGAAACACCCCCAAACCATGGCGCTGGTCGTTCGCAAAGCCACCTTGGTAGCGATTGCCGTTGGGCCAGGTGAACAGGCCCTGCCCATGCAGTTCGCCATTTACGAATTGGCCCGCGTAGCCGTCGCCCGAGACCCAGTCGAACCGTCCGAGTCCGCTGCGCCGGCCGCGTACGAAGGTGCCCTCATAGCGGTCCCCGTTGCTCCATGCGAAGACGCCTTGGCCATGCATCCGATCGCCTTCGAATTGACCTTCGTAGCGGTTGCCGTTGCTCCAAGTCAACACGCCTTCGCCGTGACGCCTGTCGGCGACGAACTCGCCCGAGTAGGTGCGCCCATCGACCCATGTGTAGTTGCCCTGCCCCTGCATCTGGTTGGCGACGAACTCGCCTTCGTAGCGGTTGCCGCTGGCCCAGACGTAAACGCCTTTGCCGGTGCGCAGACCGTCCACCAAGTCGCCTTCGTAGACGTCGCCGTTGTCAAGCTGGATCGAACGAGCCTGCGCCACGGCGGCGAGGGCAATCAGAATCAAGACGCAGGCCGCCTGAAAGCCCCTAACTCGCCCCAGCGCAGCGCACCGCTGGCGCCGAAGGAACGACCGGCCAGTCACTAACCTGTCTCCGTTTGTAGGGTGGGAGCCTTCAGCTTGCCCAGGAATGGCGCGCCGCTGACGCCGAAGGAACGACCGGCCAGTCACTAACCTGTCTCCGTTTGTAGGGTGGAAGCACAGCAGCATCTTCACTAGACTTGCGCAACGTAACCGACCGACTTTACTCGAATTGAGTCCGATTTTCTTCACCTTCCTATGCCTTGGCGTCGGCCTGTTCAGCGGTTTCCTCGGTGGCCTGTTGGGCATTGGCGGCGGCATCGTCATCGTTCCGGCGCTCATCATCCTCTTCGATTGGACCGGTATTTTGCCCTTGGCGCACAGCACCGCGGCGGCAGTGGCCACTTCGTTGGCCTGCATTGTGTTCACCTCCCTGTCAGCAGCCTACGCCCAAGTGCGGGCTCGGCGGGTGCAATGGCTGATCGTGCGCCGCTGGGCGGCACCCGTGACGCTGGGCGCCGCGGCCGCAGGGTACTTGGCGCCCTTGTTGCCCGTGCCCATCTTCCGCGGCTTCATCGGCCTGTTTCTAGGCCTGGTCGCCGTCGTCATGTTGACTCGCTGGACTCCGCATCCGCATCGAAGTTTCCCCGCTCCGGCGCTCGCTGGCGGCATCGGCTTTGGCGGGGGCTTGGTGTCTGGCATTGCCGGCATTGGCGGCGGCAACGTCATGGTGCCCACCATGATCTACTTCAACACGGCCGTACACCGGGCCACGGCCACCTCGAGCAGCCTGGGGGTGCCGTTGGCGGCTGCCGGCGCCCTCGGCTACATCATCTTCGCTCCACCCATCGCCGCAGCGCCGCAATACATGCTCGGCTACGTCCACCTCCCAAGCTTTGCCGCGATCGTTGCCGGCGCGGTCGCCGCCGCGCCGCTGGGCGTCTGGATCGCCAGCCGAATCAACGCCTCGGCCCTGCGCCGCCTGTTCGGCATCCTGCTTATCATGGCGGCGTTGCGCATGATGCAATCCGCCTGGGCGAGCATTTGAAGTCCAGGGAGCCTCTGATCAAGTCCTGAAAGCTCAGAGGAGCCTAGCGGGCGTGATGGTGCAAGGCCGCCTCCGGCAAGCCGAAGGCGGCGGCACCGCGTTGTCGCCCTTTCCGGCAACGGAAAGGCCCTTGCACGGGAACCCAAACGGCCCAGCGCCTAAAACCCACTTATTTGCGGGACACTAGGCTCGATGCGCCCTATCGCATGTCATCTTCCCTTGGTCAAAATTCGTGCCAGCAGTTTCCTGGCTTCCCCTGGTGTCCTCGTCGCCAAGTTCAGTCGATCTGGCGGATTTGAATGGCGTCGGTCTTGGCGCCGGCCAGTACATCGGAAATGACCACTACCTTGGCGTTGCCGCCGAGTACGTGTCGGTCGCGCAGCACGCCAAAGGCCCGCTGCAGGGTCTTCTCCGGCTCAAGGCTGAACTCCGTGCGGAAGCCGGTCACGGCCCGATTGAGGAACAGCCGCCGGCGGGTGCGGCTGTCGTTGGTGAACGCATAGATGGGCACCGTAGGCGGCCGCGCGTTGGTGACCAGATCGGCGGTGATGCCACGCCGGGTAATGACCACGATGCCGTCGGCGTAGATGGATTCCGCTAGGGCGACGGCGTGGATCGCCAATTGCTGCTTGTCGGTCGCGGCCTCAAGATCGCTTTCATAGCCAAGGCCCGGATAGCGTTCGGCGGCCTTCGTGATCTGCACGAGCTGTTCAACGCAACGCACCGGATGCTTGCCGATGCTGGTCTCCCCGGAGAGCATCACCGCATCTGCGCCTTCATACACGGCGTTGGCGACATCGGTAACTTCGGCACGGGTGGGAATCGGGTTTTCGATCATGGACTCAAGCAGATGCGTGGCGACGATGCAGCGACGGCCCCAACGGGCGCAAGCGTGAACGATCCGGCGTTGCACATTGGGAAGGTCAGCGATGTCCGTCTCGATGCCGAGATCCCCCCGCGCCACCATTACGCCGTCCGCCGCTTGCGCAATGGCATGGATGTTGGACACGCCTTCCTGATCCTCGATCTTCGCCAAAATAAGCGTCCGAGCCCCCTGTTGCGCGATCAGCGATCGCAAGCGCTCGACGTCTTCGGCGGTGCGCACGAAGGACAGGGCGATGTAGTCCACCTCTTGCTCCAGGCCGAACTCGATGTCGGCCCGGTCCTTAGCGGTGATGGCGGGCAAATTGATGCGCACACCGGGCAAGTTGACGTGCCGCTTGCTGCCCAGCCAGCCGCCGTCGATGACCCGGCAGACCAGCTGCTTGCCGTGGGTTTCGAGCACTTCGAAATTGATGAGGCCGTTGTCCACGGTGATGCGGTTGCCCGGTTCAACGATGTCCGCCAACTCTTGGTAATTGACCTGAATGGACGAGGTTTCCACGTCGTCGTCACCACGCACCGACAAAGTCACCACTTGGCCGGTCTGCAGATCCATCGGCTCGCTGACATCGCCCGTGCGAATTTCCGGCCCCTGGGTGTCGAGAATGACCGAAATCGGATCGCGCACCTTGCGGTTCAGGGTGCGGATCCATTGAATGACTTCGGCGGCGCCGCGGTGGTCGGCATGGGACATGTTCAGGCGCACGAGGTTCATGCCCGCCTTGGCCATCCGTTCCAACACCGGATAGCTGCTCGTGGCGGGGCCGATAGTGCAAATGATCTTGGTGCGGCGCAGCGTCATGCGAGGATTCCAGCTTGTTGCGTCCCCCTATTCCTCATAGAGGATAGGCGCTTGCCACGGCTGTTGCCAGAACTTCGCCACTGTGGTGCCCACATGCCGGGCCGGCACCTTTTGCGGACGCCAGTGGCTGGGAAAAAAACGCTGATGGCCTTCGTGGCCAAAGCGTGGATCGATCAGGCAGATCACGCCCCGGTCCTTGGGCGAGCGCAGCAAGCGGCCAGCGACCTGCGCCACCTTGGTCATGGCTGGCTGGCGGTACGCCACTTCCACGCCGTTGCCGGATTTGGCGTCGAAGTAGCGCGCCTTGCTCGCTCGCGCCAAGGTCGGTGGTGGCAAGCCGGCACCGATGGCCAACACTCCGCGGAGCGGCGCGGCGGCGAAATCCACCGATTCAGCAAAGACGCCACCGAGCACGATGGCCGCCAAAGCAGGAGGAGCGCTGTGGGCAAAGGCGTTCAGGAAATCCGTGCGCTGGCCATCCGCCATGTCAGGCACCTGGCAGTGCAGGCGGAATCCATCCAGGCGTCCCGTTACGGCCTCGGCAAAGCCACCGAGGTAACCATAGGACGGAAACGCCAGGAGGTAGTGCCCGGGATGAGCCTCCACCACCGCCTGAACCAGATCGACGACCTGCGCCATGGACGCCTGTCGGCCGTTGAAGTAGGTATTGATGTCGGTAACGAGCAGCACGGCGACCTGTTCGGAATCGAACGGGCTGCCGGCCCGTTCGGCGGGCGCTTGGTCCAAGCCGTGCAGGGCGTGGCGACAGGGTTCCCGAAAAAAGGATGCTGCTTCGATAGCGGGCGAAGCTCTCCTTCAAGTGCTCGCTGGCGTCGAGGCAGCGCAGCGCCACCGTGACGTCGGAACGGTCGGTGCGCAGCAAGTGGACAAAGGCCTGCGGACGCCACCAGGATTCGCCCTTCTGCCAACGATTGGCTGACCAGGCGGCCGCTTGGGTTCGCGGCAAGGCATCCAGTGCCGCCTCATCGCTGAACAGGGCCTCGGAGAAGCGTTCAACGGCGCGGGTGAGCGCCGCCGGCCGCTCGATGACGGCCTCCTCGGGATGGCCATGCTGGCGGCGCAACGCGGTCAGGGCACGGTCGATGGCGCGCAGGCGCTTGGCCAGCAGCTTCGGCAGCGGTTCGGTCAGTGCCGCCTTGAATACGCTGCGGCGGAGCACAACCGACAACGATTCCTCAGCACGGTCGCTCAACTGGTGGGCCTCATCGATCAGCAAGTCGATGTCCTTGCCGTCGGCAAAGCGCCGCAGGCGGACCACGGGGTCGAAGACGTAGTTGTAGTCGCCGATCACCACATCGGACCAGAGCGCGGTGTCCAAGGACAGTTCGTAGGGGCACACTTCGTGGTTGCGCCCGACTTCGCGGATCCGCTCGGGCGTAATGGCCGGGTCGGTGAGCAGCGCCGCCTCGGCGTCGGGCCGCTTGTCGAAATAGCCCTTGGCGTAAGGGCACTGGTCCGCCGAACAAGGCATTTCCTGTGCTCTTTCTCCTGATTGCGGGTCCAGGTTGCCACTTAAGCCACCTTTTGCGCCCTGCGACCGCCCATCCGCCGGTCTGGGGGATTGCCTCATTAGGCACTGCTTCTCCTTCGCCGCCAAGGTGATGCGGCGGATGTGCCCGGACGCGGCGTCGATGCGATCCAAGGCCGCCTCGGCGGCGGCGGCACCGGTGCCGCGGCTGGTTAGGAAGATCAGCTTCGATGCGTCCGTTTGCGGCAGGCTCTTCAGCGCCGCGTAGAGCACCGCCATGCTCTTGCCACTGCCGGTCGGCGCTTCGAGCAAAAGGGGTTCCGCCGCCCGCAGGGCTTGGTAGCAGCGCCGCGCTGCGGCGCGCTGATGGGGCCGGTAGCGCGGGTAGGGGAAGTCCCGCTCCGCCAGCCACGCATTGCGGGCCGCTTGGTGCTCCCGCCACTGCCCCATGCGGGCAGCGAAACGGTTTAAGGTGTCGTCCAGAAAGGCCTTCAGAGCGGCGGCGCTTTGCCGCTCTTCGAAGACCCGGACCCGAACGTCGTCCGGATGGCAATACAGCAGGCGCAAATGCCAGTCACGCAGGTTCGGGTGCGCCGCAGCCAGCATGGCGGCATAGAGGCGGGCCTGAGCCCAATGCACCGGGCCGTCGTGTCGATGCGCCAGTTCCGGATCCGCCCGCGTGGTCTTGAACTCCTCGACGACGGCGGGCACCGCATCGAGGTTGACGCCGTCCACCCGTCCGCGAAGCTCGAAACGCGCGCCTTCGAGACTGACGTCCATTTGCACTGCCAGCTCGACTTGGTAGCCGTCTGGCCGGTCCTTCTGCAAGCGGCGTTGGGTGGCGATGCCCTCGGCGCCTTGGGTCGGCGCACTCCGATAGGCGTAAAGGTCACCGACGCGATGGACCTGCTCCGCCAGCCAGCGGACCGGAAGTTGTTGGGAATTCAAGCTTTGAATTTCAGCACCCTGGCTTTGAAGCCGTTGCCTTCCAAGTAGTCGAACCACTGGCGTTGGGCCGGCTGCAGGCCGTCCGTCGGCCCCTTGACCTCGACGAATTCGTAGTCCTGGGCGCCGTAGAGGACCAACAGATCGGGAAATCCGGTCCGCGTGGCCCCCGGATTGCCGATGACACGGCAGGCCAGCCCGAGCAAAACGTTGTGGGGGACTGTTTCGAGCAACCGTTCAATCAGGTAGCCGTCCCAGTGACGCCAACTGACCAGTCGGTTAGCAATCCCCACCTTGGTTCGCAGAGTGCGGCGCAGCGTTTCCGCAAACTGCGCTGGGTTGGCCAAGCGCTCCTTTTGCGCGGTGATGGCCTCGGCGCGGGTTGCAGCGAAATCCTGCCAGTGGAGATCCAGCGGCGCGTCTTGGTAGGGGTTGAGGAAGACTCCGGCCACCGGCGCGAACATCACCTCCCAAAAGACGAGGCCGGCCAGCCCGCGAGGCAGGTGGTTTTCCAGATGCCAAGCCTCGCCTCCCTCGGTGGCGAGCAGCTTCATGGCGTGCCGTTCAATCCGATCCGTCCCTGCCAACCCGAGGGCTTTGGTCGTGGTCTTCGGCGCACAGCGTTTTCTCCGCTGGTCGAATCGAACTGCAAAATCAGCTTCCTCGGCGCACACCGGCGCCTGTGCGATGGTGCGCAGCAGGCCCTCGGCGGCTTGTTCCTCACCGATGCGGCGCAGGATCCGCACCTGCCGCTCCCGCGCCGGATGGGCTGTCGAAGCCGCGTAGCAGCCGAGGGCAGCCTGCCACTCGCCTGCCCGCTCAAACCAGCGTCCCAAGCGATTGCGCGCCCGATTCAGGGTTTTCTCCTCCAAACGGGAGGGCGGAGCGGAGCACGCCACCAGCGCCTTGGACAGCGGATGGGCCATTCCCGGCAGTTGATCCAAGTTGTGGGTGGCCTCATTCAGCAGTCGGGCGCGCAGGTAGCGGTCAATTTCGTCCCGGTCCCTGAACAGGCGCCGATCCGAGGTGATGGCGTAGTCCTCATAGCGCCGCCAACCCAGATCTTCGAGCACCAACACGCTCAGATCTCGATGGCCATCGCCAAAAAAGAGCAATTGGGCCAGCTTCAAGCCAGGCCAACAGGCCACCGCCAACCAGTGGGACTGCGCCTTCACTGCGGCGCGAATCCAAGGCTCGGCATGACGTTCGACGATTGCCTCAATCAGTTCCGGCTTGGGACGGTCGGCCGCCTTGAATCGGCTACGGAGTTCATCCCGGGTGAGCAACGCGAGCAGCTCGCCCGCCGGCGCCTCGGGATTCAAATGCACAAGCCCGGCGTCTGCCAAGGCTTCGAGCGCTGGCATTGGGTCCGCCACTTCGGCGTAGCTGAGCCGGTCGGCGCGCAGCAGAGGCCCCTTGCGGGTGATCAAACGGGCGAAAAGGCGCTGCGCGGGTTTGTTCGCTGCCAGTATCGCGGATAGGCAGCGCTCGTCCTCCGGCATCAACAGGTCGAAGTGCTCGGTCATGACAAAGCGGGCCAAGCGCAGTAGATTGTCGCGGTAGTAGTCAGGCGGCGGCGGTTCGCCGGGGCGCAGCGAAGGAGCAGGAGGCGCGGCGGACGACATGAAGGGGATTATAGAATGAACGCCGCTTCCTGGTGCATCGCCACGGTGGTTACCGAAAAAGCCATCGCAGGGCTTCTCGAAAGCGGCAGCGACGGTCTTTTCAAGGACAGCCATCCTTGGCTGGTGGCGCAGGATCTGTTCCGCTCCACGGCGGCCAAGGGTGAGGTGTTGCCCATTCTGCTCGCCACCGGCCAGCCTCTGACGTTCAGCCATTGGAGCTTCATCGAGCGCATCGATGTCGTCGAACTGCATGTCGGCCAGTGGGAGACCGCGTGCCGATTCGAACCACCCAAGCCCATGCACCCAATCTTCTCGGAACTCGGCAGCGTTTTCCTAAAACCCGCCAGCGAACAGTTGGAGCGGGAGCGGCGGGAGGGGCTCCGACAACACCGCACGGCGCTGGACGAAATGCACGTCCACCCCTACGCGATTTGCGAAACGCCGGCGTTCATTTCAACGCCGCCGACGCACGGCGAGCCCTAGGGCCTGATAACGCGACCTAGCCCGTCAGTTTGCGGAAGTCAGCGGGGCGCTTTTCCAAAAAGGCGGCCACGGCCTCCTTGTGCTCCGGCGTTTTGTAGGCGGCCTGCAGCAAGGTCCCCTCCCGCTTTTGCACTTGCGTCAAATCCGCGTTGGATCCGTTCTCGGTCAACAACTGCTTGACCCAGCGCAACTGCGGGGTTGGATTGGCGGCGAAGGAGCGAGCCGTCTCCAAGGCGGTGTCCATCAATGCCTCCGGCTTGGCCAGACGATCCACCAAGCCAGCCGCGTGGGCCTCGGTGGCGCTGTACAGACGACCGGAGAGGCACATTTCGCTGGCCCGGCCAAAGCCCATGCGCTGCACGAGAAAGTGGGAGCTGGCCAATTCCGGGACCAGGCCCATCTTGATGAAGGCCATGGCGAACTTGGCGGCTTCGGAGGCGATGATGACGTCACAGGGCAGAATCATGGTCGCGCCAACGCCGACGCTGGCGCCGTTGACGGCGGCGACGATCGGCTTGGAGGAGCGCAGCAGATCCACCCAATCAACCGTGTTTTGACCGCTGGGCTCCGAGCCCTTGCCGTCGATTCGCGCCTGGAAGTTCTGCTTGATGTCGGCGCCGGCGCAGAAGCCCCGTCCCGCGCCAGTGATGACGATGGCGCCAATGGTCGGGTCCTGGTTGCACCGACGGATGGCGTCGATGAGCTCATCGCGCATCACATGGGTCCAAGCGTTCATCCGGTCCGGGCGGTTGAGCGTGAGAATCCCCACTTCACCTTCGGCTGAGAAGAGAATCTGTTCGTAGTTCATGGCGTCCCCTTGAAGTTCAGTAGCCGGTCTTTTCGCGTTGCTCTTCCATCGTGCCCCGAACCGCGGCCAAATCGCCCGCTGCGGTGCGGACCATGAAGCCTATGTCCGAGCCCAGCGTGACGAAGTTGAAGCCGAGGTCGAGGTAGCGTTTCGTATACTCCAAGCCCCCCGTATGGATGCCGACGGCCACGCCATGGCGTTGGCAGGCATCCCGAATGCGCTCAACGGTTGCCGCATGGACGGGATCATCGTTGTCGCCCCTCGGCACCAGTCCCAAGGACAAGGCCAGATCCGAGGGGCCGATGTACACGCCGTCGAGACCTGGGGTCGTTACGATCTCCTCCACCTTCCCAACGCCTTCCGCCGTCTCAATCATGGCGATGCAGGCGATCTCGCCGTTGGCCTCCTTTGCGTAGCCGCGACCGCCGTAAAGCGCGGCACGAATAGGCCCGAATGAGCGATTGCCCTGCGGCGGGTAACGGCAGGCGGCCACCGCCTGCTCGGCTTCGGCCCGGTTGTTGATCATCGGCACGATCACACCGTAGGCACCGGCATCGAGGGCCTTCATGATTTCGTAGGGCTCATTCCAAGGCACCCGCACCAAGGGGGTCGCGTCGCTGGCGGAAATGGCCGGCAGCATGGCGGTGAGGTCCTTGTAGTCGAGCAGGCCGTGCTGCAGGTCGATGCAGACCCAATCGAAACCGAGGCCAGCCAAGGTCTCGGCGCTATGAACGTTGGCCAGGGACAGCCACAGGCCGATGGTCCGTTCGCCGTTGCGCCACGCCGCCAAAGCCTTGTTTGAACGCACTGGACACTCCTGGTTTTTCTTCCTTATCGCGGGGGAAGGTTGCCAAATGAGTCAACTCTTGTACCCGGCGACCGCCTTTTCGTTGGTCTGAGGCATTGCCTCGTTAGGTTTTGCGCCGATTCGAACGCTGCCGCTATGTTGACGAGCTGCGTCGATTTCGCAACTCTAACATGCGAGAATTTGCGCTGGCATCCTGACCGGGATGCAAATTCAGAGTGCAATAGTGGGAGCGATGGCTTTGACCAAGAAGAAAGTCGCCGTGCAGCTGCCGCGCCGAGCGCATGCCGAGGTGGTGGCGGAACGCTATGCGCTGGAGCTTGAAGCGCTCGCGCCGGTGGCGGATATCGTGGAAGTGGCGGGGGCGAGCGCCGCCGAATTCGCCGCCGGCGCCAAGGACGCGGACGCCATCATCACCTCCTGGGGCATTCACATCGACCGCACCGTCATCGACCAACTCGACCGCTGCGTCGTGATCGGCGTCGGCAGCGTTGGTGTTGATATGGTGGACATCGAAGCGGCCACCGAGGCCGGCATCGTCGTCACCAACGTGCCCGACGTGTTCATTGAGGAGGTCGCCGACCATGCCATGATGCTGCTCTTGGCAGCTGGCCGGCGCAGCCGCATCATGCAGCGCATGGTAGGCGAAGGGAACTGGTTCAAGGGACGCTCGCTGCTCAACAACGTCCCGAGGCTGATGGGCCGGACCTTGGGTTTGTTTGCCTTTGGCAATGTGGCCCGCTGCACGGCGCGGCGGGCGGCGGCGTTCGGCATGCGCGTCATCGCCCATGATCCCTACGTCAGCGAACTGACCGTCAGCGAAGCCGGCGTCGAACCGGTCAGCTTCCTGGAACTGCTGCAACGCAGCGACTACCTGTCCATTCACGCGCCACTCAACTCCGAAACCCGCCATGCCTTTGACGCCTCGGCCTTTACGCAAATGCAGCCGAGCGCCGTCATCATCAACACCGCCCGCGGTTCCATCATTAAGGAGCGGGACTTGATCAACGCTCTGGCCGAGGAGCGCATCGCCGCGGCCGGCCTTGATGTGCTGGAACGCGAACCGATCGCCGCGGACAACCCTTTGCTGGACATGGATCAGGTGGTCCTCACCCCCCACGTGGCCTCCGCCACCACCCGCATGCGCCCGGAAACCCGGCGCCGGGTGGGCCGTGAAGTCGCCTTGGTGCTGCAGAACCGGTGGCCGCTCAGTTGCGTCAATCCCACCGTGCTGCCGCGGGCGCCCTTGGAACGCTGGCAACCCTATCCGATGAATCGAGGACCGAACCGCTGATTCGCAGAGTCAGCCACAAACACCCATTGCCAACCATCGCAGGAGTCACCATGAAGAACTTGATCCAAATCGCGCTTGCCGCGCTGCTTCCCTTCGCCGTTGTCGCCACCGCCGCAGCGGATTTGGCCGAAGCCGTTGCCACTGCCCAAGCGGCGGAAATCCGCACTGAGGCGGAACGGGCTCGGGACGCCAACCGAAAACCCGCCGAAACCTTGGCGTTTTTCCGCTTTCGCCAGGACATGCGGGTGCTGGAACTGGTGCCCGGTGGCGGCTGGTACACCAAGATTCTGGCGCCGCTGCTGTATGAAGACGGCGAGCTCTTCGTGTCCCTCTACACCGACCGAATGCGGGAAAGCCTGTTTGGCAAGCCGGGCTTCGACCGCATCAAGGTCATCGAATCGCAAGGCGACATGGCTCGAGTAGGACGGCGGATCGAGGGCTTAAGCTTCGAGGCCGAGGACATGGACTTGGTGCTGACCTTTCGCAACCTGCACAATTTCACCGCCGCCGGCCGGGCCGCTCTCAACGCCTCGACTTTCGCGGCGTTGAAGCCTGGCGGCTACTACGGCGTCGTTGATCACACCCGCCGCCACATGCAAGCGGACAACTTCGAGAACTGGCGGCGCATGGACCCAGTACTGGCCATCCAGGAAATCGAGGCGGCCGGCTTCGAGTTTGTGGACTACTCCGACCTGCACTACCGCCTCGACGACGAACTGCGCTACGAAGTGGGGCGCCGTTCGGTGAGCGGCAACACCGACCGCTTTACGCTGCTGTTCCGAAAACCATAGAGCCTACTTGCCGAATTTGTGGCGCAGCGTGTACCAACTCGGATAGGGAATCGGCCTCGGATCCTTCTTTGAGGTCCAAAAGCGCACCACGCGCCCGTCGGACAGGCGCAGCGCCTTGGCGACTTCCTTGTTGGACAGGCCTTTGCGGTCCATCCACTCGCGGAGTTCCTGCGGCGTTGGCGGATATTTCTTCACGCCTCGCCCCACGCGGATGGTTGACCAAAGGCCGCGCGCACACCGCCAAATGGAAGCCTGAAAATCGTTGACAGGGGGGCCTTCATGCTTCGCCGGATGCTACAACAGCACCCGAAGGGGTTTCCATCGCAGGCCGACTGCCCAGGCCAACCCGCTATCAACGCTATCCGCCAGCCAAGTAGATGCCCGCGACGGCCAGAATGACGCTCACCACCAAGCCGGCGAAGGCTTTGAAGGCATCGCTGCCAATCAGCTTGCCCGCTGCCTTGAGGTCGCCGCCGCTCTGCATCCGCATGGCGATCTCGCGTCCGGCCAGCAGCCCGAGAAACACCCAAGTCGTGCTCATCGGCATGTTGCTCCACTCCTTGAAGACCAGCAGGATCAGGCCGAAGATGAAGTCAATGATAGTGGCGGAGCGGACGTCCGTGGTCATGGTCTTGCTGGTGACGATCCGCTGAATCTGTCCGCCCCGTTGGTAGTAGATGACGCCCTGCATAGCCAGCAACAGCACCAGGGCGCCGAGCAGTGCGGTGAAGCCGAGGGTGCGTGGCAGGAACACGAAAATGTTCGCCAAGTCCTGAATCAGCCACTGGCTCCAAAGAAAGGCCGTGGCCAACCACTGCAGGATCACCCAATGCGCAGCCTGCGCCTCGGCGCTGCCGGCGCTGCGCACGAGGTAGTCGTTGAGGCGGCGAACGGCGAAGTACAGACCGATGGCCACCACAAAGGCAACGGCATAACCGGCTAGGGACTTGAACAGCATGTTCTCGATGTTGCCGGGCGCAAACACGCTCAGCACGAGGAAGGTGGTGCTCACCGGCACGCCGAATCGGGTCAGCACCAACAGGGTGAACGGCGCCAGCACGTGCAGCCAGTTGACGCCGCCCTCCGGCGGAGGGAAGGCTTCCAGGCGACCGTGGGCGGGATCGCCATCGTTGACGATCCAGCCCCAAACCGCCACCGCCACCAGGATTGAGCCTGTGAACAGCCACAGCAGCCACCAAGGCCGATGGGCGTTGGAGGAGAGGAAGGTCCCCAAGGTCTGGATGGAGTCGTTGGACACCACCGAGTAGGCAGCCAAGGCGAAACCCAGGAGCATGAGCACTTCTGTCAGCGGCATCGATTCCCCTTGGGGCGGCGGCGAATGGACGCGCAGTGTATCCAAGCCGGGCAGTCACTGATCGCGCGACCCCTCGGACCCTGGAGCGTCCGAGGGGTCGTTTTGAGTTTCGCGGCAGGAAACTCCGCGACGGCTTGTTGAAAGGCTGTGCAGTGAATGTACGAGTTCTGGAGCTTCCCGGAGGTGTGAGTTGAGAGGCCGGACGTCTCGTCCGGGAGCCGGTCCAAGGACGTTTGCCGCGGCTTGACAATCCACCCTGCTGGCGGGGGGCCGGTACCGGACTGGGGCGGAGTCAAGGATGCTGAACGGCTTGTCGAAGTGGCGGGATGGATCATTGACTGCAACGACGGCAGTGAGTTGCTGTCTCGCCCGACGCCCAAAGCGAACCCCTGATGGCTCCCTAACGGTTGCGCTTCATGCCCAACTGCAGCGTCGGCCAAGCGGCCAGCAGGTACACGGTCATCGACCACAGCGTCATGAAGGTGGCGGCGTACAGCAAGACGTAGCCGGCAATGACCCAGGGACGCTCCAGTTCCGGCGGATTGGCGAGCAGCAGGGCGATGGCCGCCATCTGCAGCACGGTCTTGACCTTGCCCACCATGATGACCGCCACCAATCCGCGCCGGTTCATCTCGGCCATCCACTCGCGCAAGGCGCTAATGAACACTTCACGGCTAATGATGACGAGGCCGGCGAAGGTCATCCACAGGTTGCCGTGCTCGCCGATCAGCACCGTCAACGCGGTCACCACGATGAGCTTGTCGGCGACCGGATCGAGAAACGCGCCAAAGTGGGTGGTCTGTCCCAGCTTGCGGGCCAAGTAGCCATCCAGCCAGTCGGTGAAGGCCGCCGCCGCGAACAGTAAGCTGGCCAACAAGTAGGCGCCGCCGCCGGGCAGCAGGTAGGCCAAGGCGAACACGGGCACCAGGACAATCCGGCCCAAAGTCACCAGGTTCGGCCAGTTCACTTTGAACACCGGCATCACTCGGCGTGCAGGACGCCGAACACGTCTTCCGCCAAACGTCGGCTGATGCCGGGCGCCTTGGCAATTTCCTCGACGCTCGCGCCTTTTAGGGCCGCTAGGCCACCGAAGTGGGTCAGCAGCCCGCGCCGCCGCTTGGGGCCGACGCCGGGCACTTCGTCGAGTTCAGAACGCGCTTTTAGCTTCTTGCGGCGTTGTCGGTGGCCAGTTATGGCAAAACGGTGCGCCTCGTCGCGGATGTGCTGAAGCAGATGGAAAGCGTCGGATTGGGGGGGCAGCGGCACTTCCCCGGCACGAGTGAAGAAACGCTCGTCGCCGGAACGCCGCCTCGGGCCTTTGGCGACGCCCAATATGTGGACGCCATCCACCTGCAACTCGTCCAGCACATCCTGCGCCCGGTGAATTTGTCCCTTGCCGCCATCGATCACCAGCACGTCCGGCAAAGCACCCTCCCCTTGCCGCAGGCGGGTGTAGCGACGCCGCAGGGCTTGCTCCATGGCCGCATAGTCGTCGCCGGGCGCCACATCGTCAATGTTGAAACGCCGGTAGTCGGACTTCAGCGGTCCGCCCGTGTCGAAGACCACGCAGGAAGCCACTGTCGCCTCACCCATGGTGTGGCTGATGTCGAAGCACTCCAAACGCTCCGGCCTGTCCTCCAGCCCCAAGGCGTCCTGCAGCCCGATCAGGCGCGCGAAGACGTTGCGTTTGTCGGCCAAGTAGGCGGTCAGGCTGACGCAGGCGTTGTCGAGCGCCATCTGCCGCCAGCGGGCGCGCTGGCCGCGCACGGCTGCGGCCACTTCCACCTTTCGACCCACCCGCTCCTTGAGCGCTGCGGCCAGAATGCCGGCATCGCCGACCGGAACTGAGGTGATGACCGTCTTGGGAATGTCCCGGTCAACACCACCGAGATAGAACTGGGAGAGAAAGGCACCGAGCAAGTTCGCCTCATCGACGCCAAGTTCGTTGCGCGGATACCAGGCGCGCTGACCGAGCAGCCTGCCAGCCCGAATGAACAGCCCCTGCACACAAGCAAGCGCCCCGCCGTCGGCCAACGCAAAGACGTCCACGTCGCCATCGGCGGCATGCACGTACTGCTGCTCCTGCACCCGCCGCAACTGGGCGATCTGGTCCCGGTAGCGGGCGGCGTGCTCGAAGTCCAGGCGCTCGGCGGCGCGTTCCATGGCCTCCTCCAAGGTTTCAAGAACTTGGTTGCTGCGCCCCTCCAGGAAGAGGATGCCTAGCGCCACATCTTTTTGGTAGGCGTCGGCGTCGATCAAGCCAACGCACGGGCCGCTGCAGCGTTGAATCTGGTATTGCAGGCAGGGCCGGGAGCGGTTCTTGAAGAAGCTCTCGTCACATTGGCGGATGCGGAACAGCTTCTGCAGCATGTTCAGGCTCTCGCGCACGGCGCTCGCTGAGGGAAAGGGGCCAAAGTAGCGCCCTGCCCTGCGCTTGGCGCCCCGGTGGAAGCACAGACGCGGAAACTCGGCGTGACCGGTAAGGTGAATGTAAGGGTAGGATTTGTCGTCGCGCAGGACGATGTTGTATGGCGGACGCTCGGCTTTGATCAGGCTCTGCTCAAGCAGCAGGGCTTCGGTTTCGCTGTTGGTGACCGTGACGCCGATGTCACTTACCTTGCCCATGAGGGCCAGGGTCTTGCGATCGAGCCCGCGGCCGCGGAAGTAGCTGGCCACCCGGCGCTTGAGGTTGCGCGCCTTGCCGACGTAGAGCACCTTGCCCGCCGCGTCGAGCATGCGGTAAACCCCAGGCTTCTGGCTCAGGTTGGGCAGCAGGGACTGCGGATCAAAGCGGCTGGGGATGACCGTCATGGCCACCGCAGTTTAACCGAAAGTGCTTGCGCCGAGCGCACGTTCAAGTTGCTGGCGCAGCTTGGCCAATCTTTTGGAGCACGAAGCCAGCGGCGGCTTGGGCGTCAGGAAACCAGTTCCGACAACCCGGTGGCCTCGGGCCGTATCAAGCCGTAGCGCACCGACAGCAGGGTCAACTCCACGTCGCTGGTCACGCCGAGCTTCTCGAAGATGCGGTACCGGTAGCTGTTGATGGTTTTGGGGGAAAGATGCAGGTTCTCCGATATGTCGCTGACCTTGTGGCAGTTGATGATCATCAGCATGATCTGCATTTCGCGCCCTGACAGGCGATTGAAGGGTGTGCCTTGGCTGGTGTCGAAGGCTTCAACGGCGAGTTGCTGGGCGATTTCCCCGCAGACGTAGCGGCGCCCGGCATAAACCTTGCGGATGGCGAGATGCAGCTCATCCTGATGAACGCCCTTGGTGAGGTAGCCGGTGGCACCGGCGCGCAGCATTTGCAGGGGAAACGGGTTCATCCAGCACGCCGTGAGCGCCACCACCTTGATGTCGAGGCTCAGGCGGCGAATGCGCACGGTGGCTTCCAACCCGCCGATGCCGGGCATGAGAATGTCCATCAACACGACATGGGGCATGAGCTCCCGCGCCAGATCAACGGCCTGCTCGCCGTTTTCAGCTTCCGCCACAATGCTGAAGCCATTGCTTTCCGGAAGCATCTTTCGCAGGCCCATCCGAAACAGCCGGTGGCTGTCCACCACAAGGATACGGATCATCGTCCACCCCTATTCGATTTTTCTTGCTGTTATTGCACCCTACCAGCAGGTGTCTTGCGGGCAATGCCGGTCAGCTAATGTCGCATAGGGATTCTAGCCATGTCCTATAGGCGATATTCTCTTGATATCAAAAGAAGGCTTGCAGGCCCGTCTGGGCGCGTCCGAGTATCAGCGCATGCACGTCATGGGTGCCTTCGTAGGTGTTGACGGTCTCCAGGATCATGACATGGCGAATGACGTGGAATTCGTCGGAGATGCCGTTGCCGCCGTGCATGTCCCGCGCCGTGCGGGCGATGTCGAGGGCCTTGCCGCAATTGTTGCGCTTCATCAGGGAGATGTTCTCCACCGGCAGGCGGGCATCGTCGAGCAGGCGCCCGATGCGCAGACAGCCCTGCAACCCCAAGGCGATCTCGGTCTGCATGTCCGCCAGCTTCTTTTGGATGAGTTGGTTGGCGGCCAAGGGGCGGCCGAACTGGTTGCGCTCCAAAGTGTAGTTCCGGGCGGCGTGCCAGCAGAACTCGGCGGCGCCCATGGCGCCCCAGGCGATGCCGTAGCGCGCCCGGTTGAGGCATCCAAATGGACCACTCAGGCCTCTGGCGTTGGGCAACAGATTCTCTTCGGGAACGAAGACATCCTGCAGCACTATTTCGCCCGTCACCGAGGTGCGCAAGCTCATTTTGCCGACGATTTTCGGGGTGGCAAACCCTTCGAACCCCCGCTCGACAATGAAGCCCCGGATGACGCCGTCGAGCTTTGCCCAGACCACGGCGACGTCGGCGATGGGTGAATTGGTGATCCACATCTTGGCGCCGTTGAGCCGGTAGCCGCCATCCACCCGCTCCGCTCGGGTGGTCATGGCGCCGGGGTCCGAGCCATGGTCGGGCTCGGTAAGCCCGAAGCAGCCGACCCATTCGCCACTGGCGAGCTTGGGCAGAATGCGTTCCCGCTGCGCCTCGGAGCCGTAAGCGTAGATGGGGTGCATGACCAGCGACGACTGAACGCTCATCGCCGAGCGGTATCCGGAATCCACCCGCTCCACCTCCCGCGCCATCAGGCCGTAGGAGACGTAGTTCACCGCTGCGCAGCCATAGCGCTCCGGCAGGGTGGCGCCCAGCATGCCAAGCGCGCCCAACTCGGTCATGATCGCGCGGTCGAAGGTCTCATGGCGATTGGCCTCAATCA
Organism: Candidatus Azophilus lithoversatilis; assembly: GCA_028278675.1. Taxonomy (GTDB): domain Bacteria; phylum Pseudomonadota; class Gammaproteobacteria; order Pseudomonadales; family Azotimanducaceae; genus Azophilus; species Azophilus lithoversatilis. The sequence goes on along the minus strand of JAQAJJ010000030.1, from coordinate 12,996 downwards.
CCCGCGGCAGCAGCTTCTCATGAGCGTAGTCCCGGGCGGTGTTCCTGATCAGCCGCTCCTCCTCGCTGAGCTGCTCATCCAGCAAAAAAGGGTCCAGCCAATTGAATTGAGCCTCCTTGTCACTCATGGGTTCTCCTTGCGTTTTGGGCGGCGGATTACAGCTAAGGGTCATTGTACAATGCGGCCACTTCTAGGGAGGGGTGTCCGCGCCGCGCGCCGCTCAACGCCACCCGTGCGAGCGACCGCCCCCGTTGAATCAAAGCAAGTCCGGGAGTACGCCATGCGCTTCGTGACATTCAACGCCAATGGCATCCGCGCTCGTTTCCATCAGATCGAAGCGATCGACCAAGCTCACCGTCCAGATGTCATTGCCGTCCAGGAAACCAAGGTGCATGACTCCGAGTTTCCCGGGGAAGCCATTCAGGCGATCGGCTACGAGCACCTCGTCATCCACGGACAGAAGGGACACTACGGCGTTGCCCTGTTCTCCCGCATCCCCCCGATCGATGCGCAATGCGGCTTTCCGTGGCGGGAAGCTGACCAGCAGCGCCGCTTTGTAGCGGCCAGCTACGAGGTTGGCGGGCGCCGGGTGCAAGTCATCAACGGCTACTTCCCCCAAGGCGAAAGCCGCGACCATCCACTCAAGTTCCCGGCCAAGGCCCAGTACTACAGCGACCTCACCCGCTATCTCAATGAGCGCTGCGACCCTGCGGCGCCGCTCATCGTCGCCGGTGACATGAACGTGGCCCCGGAGGACGCCGACATCGGCATTGGCGAGGACAACCGAAAACGGTGGCTGCGCACCGGCAAAACCAGCTTTTTGCCCGAAGAGCGGGAATGGCTGGCGACCTTGATGGACTGGGGGCTGACCGATGCCTACACCAGCCACCTCGGCGGCAAGGAACGCCGCTACAGTTGGTTCGACTACCGCAGCAAGGGATTTGACCGCGAACCCAAGCGGGGACTGCGCATCGACTTGGTGCTGACCACTCAGGCCCTGGCCGGCGCGGTGGCCGACTGCGGCATCGACTATCGCATCAGAGGCTCCGAGAAGCCTTCCGACCACTGCCCCGTGTGGTGCCATTTTGCGCCAGTGGATTAGTTGTCATCACCCTCCCGAACAACGAAAGTGACACCATCGTTGCCCAGGGACTTCAGCCGCTCCTCATCCAGGTCATAGATGATCCTCGAACTGGTCACGGCAAGGTTCCCGGCAGCAAAGGCGGCGTCGCCGTGAACTTCAACCAGTTCGCGCCGACGCCAATAGGTGATCCGCTGGCCAGTTCCCGAAGCGCGCTCGCCGTTGCGCCGGATCAAGGACATGCGAGCCGGCGCGCCCATGATGACGAGCCGCTCGGGATCCTCCACCGAGCCGTAAACTTGCGCAGAGTCCGCCGTCAGCCGCCAATCGGGGCCGCGCATTTCAAAGTTGCCCTCAAGGTTGAGCACGTCATCGCCTCCCGATTCCTCGACGGAACAAGTGGTGACCGCCTCAGGACGAACCCGTTGTTCCTTCGGCATCGGCGGTTCGCCGCACTCAAGCAAGCTAATGGCTTGCGGCGCCGGCTCCCAAGCCCGGTCGGCGCGGATGAGCACCAGCTCCGCGTCGGCTGCGGTCGCCATCAGCCCTACGGCAATGCATGACAACGCAAGCGTTGCGGCCTGAGCGAGCCTCGATATGATCGTCGATCGATATCTGGCCCGGGAAACGACCAAGCCATTCGTCCTCACAGCGCTGTTTCTGGTGGGCGTGTTCATCGCCTACAGCCTAACGCGGTTTCTCACCGAGGCAAACGACGGCCTGCTGGACGGATCCGCCATTTTCGTCCTGACGGGGCTCAAGGCAATCATCGCTCTTGAGGTGCTGCTGCCCATCGCCCTCTACATCGGCTTGATCGTCGCCCTGGGCCGCCTCTATTCGGACTGGGAGATGATCGGATTGCGGGCGGGCGGCTTCAGCGAATACCGCATCCTGGTGCCAGTAATCGGCATGGCAGCCGCAGTGGCCATCTTCGTTGCGGCAACATCCCTCTGGGTCCGGCCCTGGGCCTATCAAAATCTCTACGCCCTGGAGGCCGAGGCCAAAGTCACCGCGGAGCTTGAGGACTTGCCGCCCGGGCAGTTCCACATTCACGGCGAAGCCGAGCGCATGGTTTTCTTCGACGAGCGCGATGCGGCCACCGGAGAGCTGCGCGGTGTTTTCGTGCGGTCGAGCCGCGGCGGCACTCTGGAGGTGATCTCTGCGGGCCGAGGCCAGCTCACCACCTTCGCCCGCAGCGACGCCCACTTGCTGGCGCTGCAGCAGGCCTTGATCTACAAGCAGGCGCCGAAGCAGGGACCGACCGACAGGGATTTGGCGGGGCGTTTCGAGGCTTTTCAAATCTGGGCGCCCGCGGTCACGCCGGATCCACCCGGCTACCGGCCCAAGGCCCAACCCACCAGCGCGCTGTGGGCCTCGCCCCGCGACGAGGACCGTGCGGAGGCGCAGTGGCGATGGTCCACTGCCGTCTCGACACTGCTTTTGGCTCTGGTCGCGGTGCCTTTGAGCCGCGCGCGGCCGCGCCGCGGGCGCTATGCCCGGGTGCTGCTGGCGGTCGTCATCTACGTGCTCTACTTCAATTTCATCGGCGTCATCCGTTCAGAAGTCGAGCAAGGCGCCTTGCCGCACCTTTGGTGGGCGCCGGGCGCCTTGGCCATCGCCTTGGCCATCGCTTGGCCACTGGCGCGACGGGCCGCTCCTTGAGCGGGGCCGTCCCTTGAACGTGCTGGACCGCTATCTGCTGCTGGCCCTGCTGCGCGGCGGCTCGCCGGTTTTCGTGCTGCTGCTCGGCTTGTTCGGCTTCGTTGCGTTGGCGGAGCAACTGGAGGACGTGGGCAAGGGGGCCTTCGGCACCCTGGAGGCCTTGCGCACGGTCGGGTTCCTGCTGCCCCGAATCGCTCTGGACCTCTTGCCCATCACCTGCCTGTTGGGCACCGTGATCGGCTTCGGCCAACTCGCCAGCCAACTTGAAATAACCGCGCTGCGCGCCAGCGGCGTCAGCCTCATGCAGCTCGCCCGTCCGCTGCTGCTGATCCTGCTCGCGGTGACCGCCTCGGCACTGGTCCTGCAGCAGGCGCTCATTCCCGGCTTTGAGGGGCGCGCATCCGATTTGCGCACCCGCAGCTTCGACAACGCCGCCAAGGAGGACGACGCCTACTGGACCCGCAGCGCATCCAGCCTGGTGCGGGTCGGCGAAGTGGCCTATGGCACTTTGCCCTCGGACATTGAAATCTACCGGCTCGACGACCAAGGGCGGGTCCGCGAACTCATTCAGGCCACTCGGGCGGACGTCATCGGCCCAGACACTTGGCTGCTGCACGAGGCGCTTGTCACCCGCTTCGAGGCCGAAAGCGTTGAGCAAAGGCGCTTTGACCAACTGCCTTGGGCCAGCGACATCGATGCCGAACAGGTTGCCGCCCTGCTGCGGGCCGAACATGCCCTCTCCCCCACGGATCTAGTCGGCTACATCGGCCATCTGCGCAGCAACGGCCTCGATGCGCACCGCTTTGAAGTGCTGCTGTGGCAGCTGCTTGGCTTGCCGATGGGACTGTTTGCCATGGGCTTGCTGGGCCTGCCCTTCGTGATGGGCAACGTGCGCAGCACCCCAATGGGCGCACGAATCACGCTCTGCGCCCTTATCGGCATCCTGTTTTATCTTCTGGAGCGCACCAGCCTGCAAGTCGGCCTGCTCTACCGCCTGCCGGCACCTCTAGCCGGCTTGGCGCCGGACCTGCTCGCCTTGGCCGCGGCTCTGCTCAGCGTCCGGTTGAAACGCTGAAAGCGGCCTCTTCACCGAGCCCAAAGCCGTCGCCGTCCACAGCTCGCACATGCAGACCCATCCGAACTTGCACGGTGCCTTCCTGTGGGTGAAAGTCGAATTGGCGAAAAGCCGCATCCGCCGTGGAAGCCGAACCGACGGCGAAAATCTGCGCCGCGCCGCAACGGTAGCTGCGGCTCCAATGGCCGTGCCCGTGCAGCACCAAGTGGGCGTCCGCTAGCAGGGCTTCAAGAGCATCGGCGTCGATGAGCGCCTTGCGCCCCGGCATAACGCCACGCATCGGCGCATGGTGCAGCGCCACCACCTTCAAGGCTCCGGCCGGGGCTTGCTTCATAAGGCGCTCCAGACGGTGCCTTTGGCCACTGCCGAGACGACCCGAGGCGGCGCCCAATGGCGTCGGGCAACCCGTGTTAAGCCCATAGAGTTCAATCCCGTCAACACTCTCATGGAACGCTTGGAGACACCCCAATGGCCGATCGGTTGTTCCTTTGGCGTCAGCGGTGTGCCGTTCGGCGCCAAGCTGAAGGCTCACGTGGGAAGGGAATCCGCGCCGAAAAGGGGCCTCCCCAGCTTCGCCGGAGGATGGGCTGAGGTGCAGGTAGTCGCCCAAGTGCCCTTCGCAAGCGGCCCACGAGTCCTCGGCGTAGAGATCGTGGTTGCCGGGCGTAACCAACATCTTGCCGGGTGGCGCCAACGCTGCAAGCCAATTTGCCGCTACCGCCAGTTCGCTGGGCAAACCGATGTGGACGAGATCGCCAGTGACCACGATGAAGTCCGGCTGTGCGTCAAGCACCGCCCTGCGCAGAGCCTCCAGGTGCGCAGGCAGGTGGCGGTAGCGCCGCCTGCCACGCCAGGAGAAGTGGCCGAGGCGCCGCTTACCGCGAATTTTTTGGGGCCTGACCGTCGATAGGTCGGTCAGATGGAGGTCGGAAATGTGGATCACGCGCATGGTGTGTCACATAATCGCCTTTTACCTTGATCCGTTGCAAATGACCGACGCCCACATCCTTGGACAATCCGCCGTCACCCTTTGGGGTCTGACCAGCCATGAGCGGCTGGCCCGGCAGTTGGCGCACATCGACGACGTCGAATTATCCGTCGAGGCACCCGGAAGCCGCGCTGGCAGCACGCTACTGGTCAGGGCGGATTACCTCTTCGAGCCACGCACCCTGTCCGGGCTGGTGCAGCGCGGCGGTGTTCTCATGGACGGCGATGCGCCGGTCGCGGCAGCCGTGGGTGCGTCCAAGGTTCGAGCCGCCCTGGCCCTGCTCCGGGGTGAAGCGACCCCAGCCGACGACGTCCTGCCGCGGGTTGGGGCATCGGACCTCACTGCGTTCGAACAGGATCTGCGCCTAGCCACCCCGCCGCTGCTCGAACGGATCACTCCTGATCGGGCCACTGCCCTGGAGGATCGCCTGTATGGTGCGTCCTACAAAGGAATCACCGATTTCGTTACCAAGTGGTGGTGGCCGGTGCCAGCCAAGGCAGCTGTGCGCGCCTGCGCCAATCGGCGCATATCGCCCAACGCCGTCACGCTGGCCGGATTCATGCTCATGCTGGCCACCTGCTGGCTGTTTTTCGAGGGATGGCTTTGGGCGGGGCTGGTACCCGCTTGGCTAATGACCTTTCTGGACACCGTGGACGGCAAGCTAGCCCGGGTCACCGTTCAATCGAGCAAGGTTGGCCATTGGCTGGACCACGGTACGGACATCGTTCACCCGCCGTTTTGGTATTGGCTGTGGGGCCTTTCCCTGACCCCGCTCGAACCCGTTTTTGGTTTGGGTTTTGATGCGCTCCTGACGCTCACCTTCGGCGGCTATCTCGCGGGTCGACTCATCGAAGCGGCCTTTCACGCCTTGGGTTCGGTGAGCCTCTTCGCTTGGCGTCCCTTCGATGCCTACTGCCGACTGATCACCGCCCGCCGCAATCCCTGCTTGGTGATTCTGACCCTATGCCTGCTGGCTGGGGCACCTGCGGTGGGCTTCGCCCTCGTGGCGCTGTGGACGACGCTGTCGTCCTTAGTGATGCTTGGGCGGCTGGGCATTGCGACCGGCTCGAGGATTCGACGCGGCCCGCTGCAATCTTGGCTGGCCGACCCCGAAGCACCGCGCCGCCACCCCCGCGCCTTCCGCACTTTTTCGTCCACGAGGCGCGCTTATGGGAACTGAAGGGCGAACGCCGATGCGCCCCGTAGGACGCTTGACATGACATTGGAAACGGCCATGCGCAGCGGCCCGGTTGACGATGCCATCGCTCGCCTCACCGCCCGCCTCCGTGAGCGCTATGGCGATCGGGTGGACGCCATCGTGCTGTACGGCTCCTATCTGCGCGGCGTGGCGGACGCCATGCCGGACGTCTACGTCCTGCTGAACCGCTGGCCCGCCAAACCTCGCCTGCATCGCTGGCTGGGCGCGGCGCTGGCACCCAACGTCCTCAACCTGCCCTTCGAGAACGGCGCTGGAGGGCGCGCCAAGGTCAGCGTTCTCACCACGGGGCAGCTCTTGAGAGCGGTCACCGGCGATCGACATCCGTACTTCTGGGCACGCTTCGCCCAGCCCTGCCAACAGCTCTACTGCCGGGATCGGGACATCGCCGCGCGGCTTGAGTTCATGGTTGCCCAGTCGTTGCAGCGCTTGATGACCGAGGTCGCCCCAGTCCCATCCCCGGACAGTTCGGTCGCCTATTGGATGGCGGTGTTCTCCAGAACCTACGCCGCGGAAATCCGATCCGAGAGGCCAAGCAGGCGCGAGGCGCTGTACGCAGCCAATCAGGATTACTATGACCGGTTGTTTCAGGCACGCCACGCCATGGCCGAGTCAGGACGCGGCGCCCGCGCCTGGCCCCTGGCCCAAGCGGCGGGTAAGCTGCTTTCACTGCTGCGCATCATCAAGTCCATCCTCACCTTCGAGGATGCGGTGGACTACATGCTCTGGAAGCTGGAACGGCATTCGGGCGTGCGCCTCGATGCCTCCGAACGGCAACGCCGTTATCCTCTGCTCTTCGCTTGGCCCCTGGCTTGGCGCCTTTATCGCCTGAAGGCCTTTCGTTGAGCGCTACCCGGCGAGTCGCCCGGAATTTCGGCTGGCTGCTCAGCGGCCGAGGCGCCGGGGCTTTGCTGGCATTGGCCGCCACCGCTCTGATGGCCCGGAGCTTAGGACCGGAACCGTTCGGACTGGTCATCCTGCTGCATACGGCGACGCACATACTGCGCCACCTTTGCAGCGTCAAGTCGTCGGAAGCAGCCATCCGTTTTGGGCAGAACTTGCTAAACCGCAGCAGCGGCCGCGCCCTTCCTGCAGCGGCTTGGCTTGATCTGGTCGGCGCCCTGTTCCGCTTTGATCTACTCATCGCCTTGTCGGCGGCGATCGTTGCCGCAGCAGGCCTCGCCTTTGCCGCCCGACCGATTGGCTTGCCGGCTGATTTGGCCGGCGCCGCCTGGATCTATGTTGCCGCCCTGATGTGCACGGCCACCGGCGCCGCCAAGGGCGCGTTGCGCGGCTTGGACCGATACCGGTTGCTCAGCGTCCAGTTGGTGGCCGCGCCCGCCCTGCGATTGGTTGGCGTGGCGGCCTGCGTCACCGTCGCCGCTCCGATCGAGTGGTATGTAACGGTGTGGGGCGCGAGCCTGTTGCTCGAGCACTTACTGCTGCTGGCAAGCGCTGCGCCCTATCTGAGCTTGCCCAAGCTCGGTGCGCCCATCCGCCCGGCCTTGGCGACGCAGCCCAAGCTGGCTCCTTTCCTCAAGGCGGTGTACTGGCAGTCCATCCTCGACATGGTGCCCCGGCATGGGGCGACCTTGGCCGTAGGTCTGCTGTTCGGCGCCCACAGCGCAGGCATCTACCGATTGGCTCGCGACATCGCGGAAGTGGTGAGTAAGCCCGTCGTCCTGCTGCACCAAGCCATCTTTCCCGACCTGACCGAGCTTTGGGAGCAGGACAAAGGTGCGTTCCTGTCCCTGACTTGGCAGGCGAGCGCCATGCTCGCACTGGTGGGCGGGGTCTTTGTCCTGGCCACCTTGGCATTTGGCGCCGATCTGCTCGTCCTGCTGGCCGGTGAGCCCTTCCGGGCTGCATCAACGCTGTTGGCGCTACTGCTCGGGGCCGCCGCTTTGGAGCTGGGCGCCGCCCCCCTTCGTCCGGCGAGCTACGCAATGGACCGCGTGGTCCAAGTGCTCATTCTGCAGAGCGGAGCAGTGATCCTCTATTTCGCCACACTATTCGCAACCAAACCCCTGATCGGCCTCGTTGGCGCTGGTTGGGCGGCCCTGGCCGGCGCCAGCGTCAGCCTCGTCGGCATGGTATGGCTGGTGCGGCGCACCGCGCAGCGTGCATGAACCGGAGTTAATTTCTGCAAATCAATGGCTTGAGGATTTTCTTATGAATGTGATGGAGGCCATGGAAACCTGCACGGCGATGCGCTACTTCAAGGAGGAGCCCGTGCCGAGGGAAACCTTGGAGAAGCTCATTTATGCCGCTACCCGCGCTTCCAACCCCGGTAACAGCCAGGGTTGGGCGTTCCTTGTCATCGACGACCCCGCCATCAAGGAACCCGTGGGGGACAAGGTGCTTGAGGGCATGGCCCCCTTCTTCGCCAATCGCCCCGCTGGACAGGACGGCGTGGAGGAGCGGATGCTGCTCGGCGCCGAGCATCTGGCCGGGAACTTCGCCAAGGTCCCGGCTTGGATCGTCGGCATGGCCCGCAAGGTGTATCCACCCCAAGCACCTCAAGACGGCTTCATGCACTCAACGATCTACCCAGCGGCGCAGAACCTGATCGTTGCGGCGCGCTCGTTGGGCATCGGAACCTGCTTCACCACCTTTCCGGGCCATGCGGAGGCGGAGATTCGGGCGCTGTGCAACATCCCGGACGACCTGCACCTGTTCGTGTATGTCGCCGTCGGCTATCCGCAACGTGCCTTCATGCCCGTGAAGCGCAAGCCCATTCAGGACGTGCTGACCTGGAATCGCTTCTAGGCTGGGACTGGTTCCTTTGGTTGGTTGCAAAACACCACACTGGCGTTAACCTTGGTGCGCCGCCAATGAAGCAGCCGCCATGAATCAAAACCACGTCGAAGCGCTAGTGTCGGACGTTCCCGAAACGGGGCGCACGCCCGCCGATCTTTGGCCGGTGCTGCGCCGGGAGGCGCGGGCCAAGGCCAGCGAGGAGCCCATTCTCGGCAGCTACTTCCACGCCACCGTGCTCAATCACCACAGTTTTGGCGCAGCACTCAGCTTCCGCCTGGCCAGCAAGCTCGACAACCCCATGCTGCCCACCATGCTGATTCGCGACGTGATTCAGGAGGCCATCGAAGCCGACCCCAGCATCCTGCAGTCGGCCGCCGATGACATGATGGCCACCTTCAGCCGGGACCCCGCCTGTGAAGACCCGCTCACGCCGTTCCTGTTCTTCAAGGGTTTTCACGCTCTGCAAGCCCATCGCATCGCCCATTGGCTGTGGCGGCAGGGCCGCAGGACCTTGGCGCACTTCTTTCAAAACCAGATCAGCGTCACCTTGGGCGTCGATATCCATCCCGCAGCCCGGTTCGGCGCCGGCATCATGCTCGACCACGCCACCGGGCTGGTGGCCGGGGAGACCGCCGTGGTGGGTGACGACGTGTCCATTCTGCATGCCGTCACGCTCGGCGGCACCGGCAAGGAATCCGGCGATCGGCACCCCAAGATTGGCCGCGGCGTGCTGTTGGCCGCGGGCTGCAAGATCATCGGCAACATCGAAGTGGGTGAAGGCGCCAAAGTGGGTGCCGGCAGCGTCGTGCTCGAAGACGTGCCCGATCATGTGACGGTAGCCGGCATCCCGGCCAAGATCGTCGGTGCAACCCAGGGCCTGCCCGCCCACGGCATGGACCAGCGGTTGAGCTAGAGCTTTTGCAGCGCGTGACCAATGAAGTGGGGCCAGTCACGCTCAGAAAACTCACCAGCGAGAACCTGCGCGCCATTCTCGAGCTCTCGGTCACCGACCATCAACTCAAGTCCTATCCCCGTTCCAACGCCTATTCCATTGCCGAAGCACACTACCCAGCCGATGAAGACCCTGTGTGGTTGAGGGCGATCTACGCCGGGGAAACCCCTGTGGGATTCATGATGACCTCAGAAGCCCCGAATCAAGGGGAGTACTTCCTTTGGCGTCTAATGATCGACCAGCGCTTCCAAGGCAGCGGCTACGGACGGCGTGCCGTGCAGCTACTGATCGAGCGCATCCAGCAATCAGACAACCCCAAGGCCCTGATCACCAGCCACCTCCTGGAAGACGCGAACACCGGACACTTCTACGAACAGCTAGGCTTCGAGTACACCGGAGAACTGATTGGCGAAGATGAACCCATAATGAGATTTGGGTTCTAACGAGGCGATGCCTCAGATCGACGAGAAGAGTGTGCGCCGCCTTGGGGGCGTTGGGGCAAGCGGTTGTTGCGTTGGCACGGTGGGACACCGGAACTGACCCCTTGCTTGCATCGCACCGGTTAGGTGGCATACTGATGCTTCAAATGATCAACATCAAGGTGCGCCATGCGCACGACGTTAACCATTGATGACGACCTTGCCGCGGCGTTGAAGGCCTCCGCGCACAGCAGTGGGGTGACGTTCAAGGCGGTGGTTAACGACGCGATCCGTCGCGGCCTGTCCACTGGCGACAAGCCCTTGGACAAGCGAGAGCCGTTTCGAGTCATTTCGGCACCGCGGGGATTTCTTCCCGGAGTCGATCCATTGAAGCTCAATCAGCTCATCGACGAGCTGGAAGTGGATGGGTTCCTGACACAATCCCATGGCCCGGAGACCGATGCTCGTCCCGGACGTTAACCTGCTGGTCTATGCCTACAATGAAGATGCGCCCTTTCACGTGGCAGCCAAAGCGTGGTGGGAGGCGCGACTGTCGAGCAACGAACCCGTCGGGCTGGCGTGGGTGGCAATGCTCGGGTTCGTTCGGATCATGTCCAATCGCCGAGCCCTGCTTCAGCCCATGCCACTGGTCGAGGCCGTTGGCCACTGCCGCACGTGGCTGGCCAAACCCAACGTCCGCGTCATCACGCCCGGTCCGAGCCACCTCGACATTCTCGCCGATCTGCTTGATGGTCCGGTCGGATCCAACTTGGTCACGGACGCGCACCTTGCTGCTTTGGCCATCGAACATCAGGCCGAGTTGCACTCCAACGACAGCGACTTCGCTCGCTTCTCAGGATTGATGTGGCGCAACCCGGTCGCTGAAGCACGCGCTTAGCCAGCATCCCGGCCAAGAAACTTTGGCGAAACTCAAGGTTTGGCGGTCCACGTCATGGACCAGCGGTTGAGCCCACGCCTTTCAGGTCAGCCGTTCCTTGGCCCGCTCAATGAAGCGCCCCATCACCTCCGGGGTTTGGGCGCCCGGCAGGGTGAACCGGCCGGCGAGGAGATAGCTGGGAACCCCCGAAACGCCCAAGTCCTCGGCGCGTTCGAGTTGTTCCCGAACCCGTTCCGCACCGGCATCGCCACCGAGATATCGAGTTGCCTCGGCACGCCCGATGCCGGACTTTTCCGCCGCTTCGATGAGGGTTGCCTGTTGGCCAATGTCCTTGCCGGCGCGGAAATAGGCCTCAAACAGCACTTCAGCCAATTGATGCTGCACGCCGTCGTCCCACGCCAACTCCATGAGCCGGTGGGCTTGAAAGGTGTTGGGCATGCGCCCCATTGCGGCAAAATTGAAGATGAGTCCGGCGTCCTCGGCTTCCGCGGCCAAGCGTTCGGGAACATGGCCCGGATCGGCATCCTCCCCGTACCGGGCCCGCAGGTATTCGGCCCGGTCAACGCCTTCGGCGGGCATTCCGGGACGCAACTGGTAAGGCCGCCAACGCAGGGTCACCCCCTCGCCGACCGGCGTTTGCAGCACCGCATCAAGCCGCCGCTTGCCGATGTAGCACCAAGGGCAGACCACATCGGAGAAGATTTCAATTTCCATGCGCTCCATCTCCACGCCGCCAGTGAGGCACGCCACCGGGGATATGCCATTCCGCAGCTTGATTATATAGACTCCCAAGATCACATCGGACTCTTGGGGCAATTCGTGAAAGTAGGATTGGTCACGGGCCGTCAGCAGATTGAGCTGATCGACATGCCCGCGCCGGAACCCAGCCGGGGCAAGGCCGTCGTGGAGATCAGCCACTGCGGCATCTGCGGCACCGATGTGCATGCCTATCAGTCAGGGCAGCCCTACAATCCGGCTATTTGCGGGCATGAATGGGCCGGCACGGTCAGCGCCGTCGGCACCGGCGTTGGCAACGTCAAGGCGGGTGACCGCGTGGCCATCGGGGTCGCCACCGCCTGTGGCCAGTGCCCTACCTGCGCTCGCGGCGACGCTCATCACTGCGAAGTGGTATTCGCCGGCGCCGTTGGCCTAGGGCCCATGGCCGCGCCCCATGGCGGCTTTGCCCGCGCCATCGCCTTCGAAGCCCGACGCCTCCATGCCGTGCCGAGCTCGCTCAGCGATGTGGAGGCGGCGATCCTGGAGCCGGTCGCCGTAGCGGTGCATTCGGTGCGGCGCACCGAACTCCGACTAGGCGATGCCGTGGCGGTCATCGGCGCCGGTCCCATTGGTCTGCTGGTCATGCAGGCGGCACGGGCGGCGGGTGCCGGACATGTCTTTCTAATCGAGCCCGCTGGCGCACGGCGCGAACTCGGCGGCCAACTCGGCGCCGACACCCTCATCGACCCCAATGCGCAGGACGCCGCCGCCATAGTCAGGGAGACCTTGGGCCAGGAAGGCGTGGATGTGGTGTTCGAGTGCGCAGGCGTTCCGGCCACCATCCAGCAGTCAGTTGATTTGGCGCGGCGCGGCGGCGTCGCCTCCCTAGTGGGCGTAGCCAGCCAACACGCGGAAATCGATGCTGCGGGATGGCTGCTCAAGGAAATTCGCCTAAGCGCCTCGCTTGCCTATCTGCATGAGGAGTTTGAGATCGCCAAGGCGCTGGTTGCCGATGGCCGCATCCGCTGCACGCCCCTGCACACCGGCACCGTCGGCCTCCACGAACTCGATGCCGCCTTCGCCCAGCTGGCCTCGCAACCGAGCGAAGTGAAGAGCTTGGTGGAGCCACGAATATGAATGGGGCCAAATCGCCACCGCGGCTCTACACGGTCAACGGCATGATGGTCGGTGCCGCGCTTGGCTCCTTGGTGGCGCCGATCTACATGGC
>JAQAJJ010000003.1:1041-225468 GCA_028278675.1 Candidatus Azophilus lithoversatilis | reverse complement strand
ACGTGGACGGACGCCGAAATCAGCAAAGACCGAGACAATCCCGCAATTGAAGGCAACACACCCCGCCGACAGGCTGATTTCATCTACACGATCATCCCCGAATATCGCACGGAGCGGTTTGCGTTTGGTGCGACGCTGCAAGGATCCACCAAATTCTACCTGCAGGACAACAACGGTCTGGAGCAAGAGGCGTACATGCTCGTGAACCTGTTCGGTAGCTGGAACATTACCGACCAGTTGACCGCCAGCATCAACATCAACAATCTCACAGACGAGTTTGTAATTACCGAAGCGGAGGAAGGTACCGGTGCTCCCGGCAGCATCATTCGCGCCCGCCCGCTGAGCGGAACCTCAACGGTGCCCCACAAAAAAAAAAGCGGCGCGTGCCAATTCCCTGCCACGCCACCCTTTTGTTTAAGAGGGGTACAGTCGGCCCCACTCCCGATGAATCCCAATTTCGGCAGTACCCCCGATTTTGACAATTCGAACCGGTTGAAATTCTGTGACGGAACGTGCCACCGCCCCAAACTGCAATTGATCGAACTTTCCTTACATGACCTCATGCTGGAAACGTAGTCATCTCCAACTGTTGGTCCCTGGGCGAGGCCAATCAACGCCAGTTTATTCTACAGCCGAGAGTTTCCGAATCTTTCCGAAGCTGTATATCTGGGACCCATGGCCGGTTCGACTGCCCAGTGGGGAAATTGCTGAAGTAGAAGGTGCAACGCTTTGGATGGGGCTGGCCGCGTCATCCTCACTGGAGCCCCGTCAACGCCACGATGTTGCACGTTTGCGCTTGCTGTCCCACAAGCGGAGCCAGTGGCGGGATCACGGCCCTGTATTCGCTGAAGCAGCGTCGCCAGGCAGTCGGGAATGGGCGGGTTGCGCAATGTACCAACCGGACAAAGCACACCTTGATGTCTGGTACACCGCGACCGGGGTGCGGGAAGAGAAGGAACTCAGTTTCATCCAACGCATTTTCCATGCCGGCGGCACCCTGGTCTCCGACAACGATGAAATACGGGTGCAGGATTGGGCGGAGCATCGTGAACTTGTTAGACCAAACCCCTACTATAGGTCGACCCTTGACCAACTGACCGGTGAACCCGGTTTCATCAAGGCTTTTCGAGATCCGAGCCACTTCATCGATCCTGCCGACAATACACCGTACGTCTTGTTCAGCGCGTCGCTCGCCGATTCCGACACGGACTTCAATGGCGCCGTCGGCGTAGCTGTAGGTACCAATGCCAACGGAATGTCCTTGTTGCCTCCGTTACTGCATGCAGACGGCGTTAACAACGAACTGGAACGGCCTCATATAGTCTGGAACGGGGGTCTCTACTACCTGTTTTTTTCAACACAAGCGACCACGTTTCATCCGGAGGTGAGCGGCCCCACAGGCCTCTATGGGTTCGTATCAGACCGTATGAATGGGGAGTGGGCCCCGATAAATGGATCCGGACTTGTGTTTCGCAATCCGACCGAGGAGCCCTTCCAAGCCTATTCTTGGTTAGTGATGCAGAACCTAACTGTAGTGGGTTTCGTCAATTTTCCTGATCTCAAAGGCGTGCCTCCGCGGGAGATTGAAGCTCGGGGTGAAGCGCGCCGCAAATTCGTGGGGACAATCGCGCCAAAGGAACAAATTGTATTGATGGGTGATCAGGCGAAATTGTTGGTAAGGAAGCGCTGACGCGCAGATGGAATCAGCAAAGGAAGAACCGGCTACCACGCCATTGTCGCTCGGGGAAAAGACCGGATACGGCCTTGGCGACATGGCGTCGAACTTCTACATGGGCTTCTTCGGCCTCTTCCTGCTCTACTACTACACCGACGTGTTTGGCATTTCACCGGCAGCCGCGGCCACCATGCTGTTGGTTTCCAAGGTAGTGGACGCCATCAGCGACCCGGCGATGGGCTTGGTAGCGGATAGGACGAATTCCCGATGGGGAAAATACCGGCCTTACTTGCTGTGGGTGGCAGTGCCCTACGCGGTGTTGGGGTACTTGCTATTCCTGAGCCCCGATCTCTCGGACGCGGGCAAGTTGGCCTACGCCTACGTGACGTACGCTCTGGTCATGCTAGCCTACACCGCGATCAACGTACCCTACTCGGCACTGCTCGCTGTAATCTCGCCCGCTGCTGAGGAGCGCACCAAGGCAACCCAGTATCGCTTTGTGTTCGCTTCCCTGGGCACTCTGTGCGTGGGGGCCTTTGCAACCCCGTTGGTAACCCTGTTGGGCGGTGACGACCAAGTGCTCGGGTTTCGCCTGACGATGGCCTTGTTCGCGGTGCTGTCAGTGGTGATCTTCTGGACTACGTTTGCAACCACTCGAGAGCGCATTCGACCCGTGCGGCATGATTCGAGCGTGGGCGAAGATCTATCTGGATTGGTCAGGAATATATCTTGGTTGGTACTGGTTGCTACCGGAATTGTTGTGATCATCGGCCTGATTGCGCGGTTTTCGTCGATCATCTACTATCTGAAATACTACATGGCGGACGATGGAAGCACCGTATTCCTGATCTTTGACCGCAAGGCGATATTCTGGTCGTTTGGGTTAGTCGGCCAGTTGGTCGGGGCGCTGCTGACACCAATGCTGGCGCGACATTTTGAAAAACACCACCTAATCATCGCCATGAGTCTGTTGCACGCAGGTCTTCTCGCGTTGTGCCATGTCATTCCGCCGGAGCAGTTTGTTTGGCTGGTCTTGGTACATAGCCTCGGCATTTTCACCTTCGGAACAACAATTACCTTGCTCTTTACCATGTACACGGACTGTGCGGAGTACGGGGAGTGGCAGACGGGCAGGAACAACGCGGGTTTGGTCGTTTCAGCATCAATGTTCTCGCTGAAGTTCGGTACGGCCATTGGTGGAGCGTTGCCCGGATTCATGCTGGCTGGGTTTGGCTTTGTTCCCAACCAAGTACAGACCGAGACGGCGATGGAAGGCATTCATCTTATGTTCAACGTCATCCCGGCGATCTTCTTTGTGCTGGGCGGTGTGTTCATGTTCTTCTACCGGCTGGATCGACGAACTTTGAGCCAAGTTGAGCAGGAACTCCGTGCCCGACGTGCCTCGATGCCGGATCAGACATGGCGGCAGTGACGTCTTGACGATTGCAGTGTCTGGTGAAGCGCTCGTCGACTTCATTGAAGGCGAAGATGGAGCCTACCGGCCGCATTTGGGTGGCTCGCCGTACAATGTCGTGATCGGTTTGGCGCGACAGGGCATTGACGTCACCTATTTGTCGCCGCTAGCGCAAGATGCATTTGGTGACCAGCTTGCGGATACGTTGCTGCGGGAAGGAGTTCACCTGCCTATGGTTCGGCGATCCCCACGGCCCACATCGTTGGCATTGGTGAGCATTGATGCCAGCGGATCGCCCAAGTATGAATTGTATCGGGAAGGCATCGCGGACAAAGACACTTCCTTTGAAGAGATCTGTGCTCATCTCCCAGATTCCTGCAAACTCTTCCACACCGGCTCGCTGGCAATAACGCCCAGCCAGTTGCCGAAGAACCGTCAATTGTTTGAGCACCTGACTGCTTCCAACATCTTGATCAGTGTAGACATTAACATCCGACTGGGTGCCAGTTTGGATACCACAGCCTATCTTGACGGGGTGATGTCATTGGTAGAGTACTGCGATATCGTCAAGGCTAGTGACGAAGACTTGTTGGCTTTGGGATTGTGTGACGATGTACTTGAGACTGCGGAACTGGTGTATGACAAGATAACGGACGGGCTGCTGGTGCTGACGGAAGGCCAAGGCGGTGCGCAAGTATTTTCGCCCTCCGGCTTGACGAAAAGAGCGGCATATCCTGTCGCGCAGTTGCGGGACACAATAGGCGCAGGTGATACATTTCACGCTGCATTTCTGGCGAACTTG
This sequence comes from Candidatus Azophilus lithoversatilis, assembly GCA_028278675.1. GTDB lineage: Bacteria > Pseudomonadota > Gammaproteobacteria > Pseudomonadales > Azotimanducaceae > Azophilus > Azophilus lithoversatilis. Next base: position 221,577 of record JAQAJJ010000003.1, on the reverse strand, counting down.
TCGAGACTGGGATTGTTGGACAAAGGGCTGTCCCAACTCGACTTGCCGACTCTTGGAAACGCGTTGGACTATGCATGTGCAGCCGCCACCATCAACATATCGCGAGTTGGCTGTTCTCCACCAACTCATGTTGAGGTTCAGCGATTTGTTCAGGCCGCTAATCTCCGGTGAAAGCAGATCCAAAAACATCGTTTCCGGCGCTCCCGATGCGTCTTCAAATTCTGCTGATTTTCTCCGTCTCGATCCCACAAATGGGGCGAGCGACTCAGCGTACTGGGACCGGGTGATGTCATAGAACCCGACGCACAAGACGGATAGCAGTGAGAACAGCACCACACTGGACCCCGTAAACCAGCCCAATCGCGTAACCGCGTCGGGGGCCAAGTTCGTCGGCGGCGCACCGCGGATGATGCCGACGATGTCGATGATCAAACCTGTGACAATCGGACCCATAGCCCCCACGGCCTTGCCCACGAAGGAAGCTGCAGCGCGAACCGGCGACGAAAGCCGTCCTTTTCTCACCCAACAGATTCGTGAATGCGCATTTCATTGACAGACTTCTCCCCCAACAGGAAAATTGCGCCCCCTTGCCGCTGATACGCGGCAGCCTCAAGTGGCTAGGTAGCTCAGCTGGTTAGAGCGCAGGATTCATAATCCTGAGGTCGGGAGTTCGAGTCTCCCCCTAGCTACCACTCTTCTGCCGCCGCTTAGTTGGCTGCCAAATCGCGCCCCGAGCGAAAGACGAGCGACGGCCCCGGAAGCCGTCCCAAAGGGGACATTTCCACTTTGCTTTGACACGGTATGGTTTGCTAAAGACTCGATACCTCGGTCTGCTGGACCCCTTCTCGATGTTCTTCAACGACTTTGCGATCTTTGCTTCAGCACCTCCAAATATGCCTCAGCGCTTCTGTATATTTATCCACATTCGTGTTGAACGGCCAAGGGGGCGTGGCCATGCGGCATCCCCCACCAGCTTTCTCGACCGGACGCGCAAGTTCGCCACCGAGACGTCCTGCCTTGCCGAACTGGCGTGGCGTACCGGCACCAGTCCTCAGTGACCGCCGGGGCGGTGTTGGAGCACACCAGACTACCGCTCGCGAAGTAATTCGCCGCGATGCATCCGGCGGCGACGGACATGGACGGCGTTTCGGCGCGGCGGCTGTCGAAGATGATCAGGGCATCCTGGCCGGCGAATGGCTGCCTGCCGCACACCTTGCGCGCGTCCCGCTCAGGCTGAGGCAGGTTTACTTTTGCCTATTTGGCACCCGCCGCAGTTATCCCGCTTGTCTTCTGGATGATCTGGCGGCTGGTCCGATTGATGCATCTGACCTTGGCCGCCCGCCGAAGGCTTTTCGTTCTGATCGGTACGCCAGGTCTGGCGCCAATGCTCCTGCCGGCGGGAATTACTGTGACTGTCGCCGTGCCGCACGGCCTATTGCTGCTATTTCTGACCAGCGGGAGCGGGGACAACGGGTACTGCTTTGACACTAGATTGGCCCGATTCATTTATCCTTCCTTCGCCATCACTGCCGCAGCTTTGGCTTTGATCGGCTGCAAGCGCCCTTCGCGTCCAATCCTGAAGTGCTCCGAGTGATTCTCGGCGAACCTCGCTCATCAGGGAATGCCCATCATCGCTCGGTTGTTTACCTGAAGAATGGTTACGGAGAACCCCGAACCCGATCTTATTGGAGAAGGGTTAACGAACTTCAGGCTGGGCTGATGCGTTGCAATTGGAAATTCAACGCTCGCCACCGTCTGGACGTGCTCGCCCATCGAAGTACGTTTACCCACGGCGAAGAGTCTCGGCGATCGAGATCGAATTCGAATGCGACGAAGTGCTCGACGCGATGGCGCATTGATTGCAGCCTTGAGTCGGACTAAGGTTTGGTCTGCGTTTCTTCCGCTACGCCCGCCTTCCGCTCGCTCACCCAGACGCCCATTGGATTTCCCACCTCCTTCTTGCTAAGTTCCCCCTATGGACACCCTCAAAGATGCCCTTCGGCTGCTTGAGCGGGGCGATTGGGAGGCGGCTCACCGCATCGTTCAGACTCTGTCCACCCCCGCGGCGCATTGGGCGCATGCCATCGTCCACATGATGGAGGGCGACCGGGACAACGCGGACTATTGGTACAGCAAAGCCCAGCGAATGCGCCCGGAGCCTTTCATCGGTTCCCAGGAAATCGCTCGGCTGTCCTGGCTGGCTGAAGAGGAAAGCGCCTGACGGTGGGCCTCTACGACCCGTTGTTCGAGCCGGTTCAGGTCGGCCCCGTCACCATCGGCAACCGCATCGTGCGCTCGCCCCACGGCACGGGCTTGAGCGGCGAGGCGCTGATCGCCTACCACGAGGCCCGGGGCCGAGGCGGCGTCGGGATGTCCACCATTGAGGCCACCAGCGTCCATCCCTTGGCACCCGGTCGGCTGCAGATCTGGAACGACAGTTGCCTGCCGTTCCTCACCGAACTCAGCGAACGCATCCGCGCTACCGGCATGAAGCTGTTCCTGCAGCTCTACCATCCCGGCGCAGGCTATGCGGCCCAGGCCGGAATGCCGGAGCATTGGTCGGCGAGCGCAGTGCCGAACCCGATGGCGGGGGTGGTGCCCATCGCCATGACCCAAGACATGATCGACGATGTGGTGACGCACTTCGCGGCCGCCGCCGGCCGCTGCCGCGACGCGGGCCTCGACGGAGTGGACATCCACGCCTCGAGCGGCTATCTGCTGCACGAATTCCTATCCCCCGCCCTGAACAAGCGCACTGACGACTACGGCGGTTCCTTTGACAACCGATTGCGGTTCCTCAACGAGGTCATCGCCGCGGTGCGTGAGGCGGTGGATGGCAGCGCCTTTGCCGTCGGGGTGCGACTGCCCAACGAAGACCATGTGCCCGGCGGCATCTCTGCCTCCGAAAGCGCCCGCATCGCCGCCGCCATCGACGCCCAATCCGACTACATCTCCCTGCACATGGGCGCCTATTGGCGGTTCCACAAACTGATCGCCCCGGCGGACGACCCGCTCGGCGTGGAAATGCCCGCCAACGAGGTCATCGCACCGGGATTAAAAAGTCCGGTGATGGTCACGGGCCGCATCATGACCTTGGATCACGCCCAGCACATCGTCGCCAGCGGCGCAGCGCAGATGGTGTCCATGGTGCGGGCGCTGATCGCCGACCCCAATCTGGTCAGCAAGGCGCGCAACGCCCAAGAGCATCGCATCCGCCCTTGCATCGGCACCAACATGGGCTGCGTGGGCCAACTGATGACCCGAGGCCAAATTAGCTGCGTCGTCAACCACACGGCCGCCAAGGAAGACCAGCTCAGCATAGATCCGGAAGACAAGTCATCCGAGTCGAAGCGGATATTTGTGGTCGGCGGCGGTCCGGCGGGACTGGAGTTCGCCCGTGCCGCCGCTCTGCGGGGGCACGACATTGAACTGCACGAAGCCGCCCAGCGGCTGGGCGGACAGGTGGCCATCGCCGCTAGCGCACCCCACCGCGCTGATGTCGGCGCCATCACAAGCTGGCTGGCCGACGAGGTGGATGCCCTGGGCATCCGCATCCATCTCAACTCGCCCGTGGAAGTCGGGCAAATCGAAAACACGGCCCCGGATGAAGTGGTGTTGGCCACCGGCACCACGCCGCGCTCCGACGGGTTTCAGCTTTCGACCCCCGGCGCGCCGGTGCCCGGCTTCGATCAACCCCATGTGTACACGTCTTGGGACTTCTTTGGCGTCGGTGCCCCGCCCCGTTTGGTCGGACCGGCGGTGGTCTATGACGACACTGGCTCCTTTGAAGGCATCTCGGTAGCCGACGCGCTGCTTGAAGGGGGCCTCTGTGTGACCCTGGTCTCCCGCTTCAACGGCATCGGCGCTTCACTGCCCTATCCGCCGGTCACCGCCGGCGCGGCCCGGGAGCGGCTCTATGCCGGCGACTTCGATTTCATCGGCGGCCACTACCTGCGGGCCATCCACGACGACAGCGTGGAGATTGGGGTGCTGTTCACGGAACGGTCGCGCCGCCTTCAGGCGGGGCTAGTGGTCATGGTCGGCTACAACGAACCGAATCGGGAACTCGCCGACGACCTAGCTGAAGCCGGGATGCCGTGCCATCTGATCGGCGATGTGCGGGGCCGCAACAGCATCCTGAGCGCCATTCATGCGGGCGCCGCGCTGGGGCGAACCATCTAAATCAAACAGAAGGAGTGAATGCTGATGTGGCTGAGATTGCGCCAAATTGCGCTGGTGGCTGAGAAACTGTCGCCGGTGGAGCGGGACTTCGCCGAGGTGCTGGGCATTGAGGTCGGCTACCGTGACCCCGGCGTCGGCCACTTCGGCCTGGAGAACGCCCTCATGCCCATCGGCAACCAGTTGCTTGAGGTCGTGGCCCCGATTCAGGAGAACACTGCCGGTGGCCGCTACCTGACCCGCCGGGGCGGCAACGGCGGCTACATGGTCATCACCCAATGCGATAACCACGCGCCCCGCCGGGCCCGGGTGGAAGCGCTTGGAGTGCGCATCGTCAATCAATTCGACAGCGGCGAGTTCAGCAACATGCAGCTGCATCCCAAGGACACCGGCGGCTCGTTCTTTGAGATCGACGAGCAGCGCGGCGAACGCGCGCACGACCGCGACGGCCCTTGGGAACCGGCCGGGCCGAACTGGCAGGCGCATCGGCGCCTTGAGCACGTCACGGGCATCGTGGCAGCCGAAGTGCAGTGCGATGACCCCGACGCGGTTGCTGCCCGCTGGTCGGAGATCACCCAAATTGACCTCGGCGGCGCAGCCCGGCGCACCTTGCCGTTGGAAAACGCCAAGGTGCGCTTCGTACCCTGCACGGATGGCCGCCCCGAGGGCTTGGGCGGCATCGACGTTGCCTGCGCCGACCCGCAAGCGGTGCTGCAAGCCGCCGAGGCCCGCGGCGCCCGTAACGGGGATCGGCAGGTCCTTCTATGCGGCATGCGGATCAATCTCTTGTCGAACAAGTGACCTGCGCTTCGCCTCGTCGGCAGCCAGCTTCACCACGGTGTTCCTCAAGCGCGGATTGGCGATGACTCTGCCTAGTCCAGGAAGAACTCGCTGAGGGAAGGGCGCTCTGAACGAGCGCCGCGTCTTCGCGCCGACTCAAGGGCATCTCGCCTTCGCTTTCGGATCGGGCGTGAGCGTTGAACGGAGCCCGGGCCGGGCGTCCCGCCCTCGATTTTGAAATGGCCGTTGATCGCGAATTCAACGGGTCGCTGGTTGTTCCGTCAAAGTTCTCCCCTACAATGCTGCAGACGTCGCTCAAGGAAAAGCCATGCTGAATCTATCCATACCAGACCATGTCCGGCCCATTCGCGACAAGGTGCTGGCGTTCATCGAGCAGGAGGTCTATCCGGTCGAGGCGGACATTGTCGCGGACAAGGTGGGCAGCCGGCGCGGCGGGCTGCTGCGCTCGTTGATGGACAAGGCAAAGGCCGAGGGCCTGTGGGCCTTGGGCCATCCTGAGGAATTGGGCGGCGGCGGGCTGCCATTCATGGACTACGTGTTCGTCAACGAGGTGGTGGGCCGCTCCGAGGTGGCGACGGTGGCGCTGGGCACCCATTCGCTGCAGGACTCGATCATGCTGCACCGCTACGCCAGCGACGAGTGGCGCGACAAGTACCTGCGCCCGCTGGTCGATGGCGAGGTCTTCCCCAGTTTCGGCATGACCGAGCCCGACGTAGCCAGCTCCGATCCCACCCAGCTGCAGACCCGGGCCGAGCTCGAAGGCGACGACTGGGTGATTAACGGCCGCAAGTGGTTTACGTCAGGGGCAGGCACCGCCGCCTACACCACCGCCATGGTGCGCACCGAACCGGAAGGCACCGCGGACCATTCGGCCTTCTCCATGATCGTCGTGCCCACCGACACGCCCGGCTACAACATCATTCGCGACGTGCGCGTGATGGGCCAGTACGACGGCCACTACGAAGTGGTCTATGACGACGTGCGGGTGCCGAAGAGCAACTTGTTGGGGCCTAGGGGCCAAGGCTTCAAGATCGCCCAGCAACGCTTGGGGCCGGGGCGCATCTTCCACTGCATGCGCTGGCTCGGCCAGGCGCAACGTGCCTTCGACCTGATGTGCGAGCGGGCCAATGAACGGGTCGCCTTCGGCAAGGCCTTGGCCGGGCACCAGCAGATTCAGAAGTTCGTCTTCGACTCGGCCGCCGAAATCCAAGCGAGCCGCCTGCTCACCCTGCACGCCGCCCAAAAGATCGACCAGGGCGACGAGGCGCGGGTGGAGATCGGCTTGATCAAGGTGTATGGCGCCAAGATGCTGCACAATGTCATCGACCGGGCCATTCAGGTGCATGGGGCCAAGGGCGTCACCGAGGACACGCCGTTGGAGCGCATGTACCGTCATGCCCGCTTCGCGCGCATCTACGATGGCGCCGACGAGGTGCATGTGCAGAATACCGGCGGCCGCATCCTGCGCCGCTTCGCGCGCGGCGAAGGCTTCGACTTCGGCTTGCGTTAGCGATGATCGAGCGCCACATCGATATCGAAACGCCGGATGGGGCGATGAACACCTTCATCGTCCACCCGGACGAGGGCGGACCCCATCCGCTGGCGGTTTTCTACATGGACGCGCCCGGCAAGCGGGAGGAGCTGCACGACATGGCGCGGCGCCTAGCCGCCGTCGGCTATTACGTCATGCTGCCCAACCTCTACTACCGCCGGGTGCGGGATTTCGTCATGACGCCGGACAACCGGGAGGAGATGTTCGCGCACATGAACGCCACGAGCAACGCCATGGCCTGCGCGGACACCGCCGCCCTGATGGAGTTCGCCGATCGGGAACACGCCGCCAAGGGCGGCCCGGTCGGTTGCGTGGGCTACTGCATGAGCGGCCCTTTCGCCTTCGCCGCCGCGGCCGCCTTCCCGGAACGCATGGCCGCGGCAGCTTCCTTCCACGGCGTACGCCTGTGTAGCGACGCGGCCGACTCGCCCCATCGGGAGGCCGGCAGAATCAAGGCGGAGCTCTACTTCGGCTGCGCGGAAACCGACGAGTGGGCGCCCCCGGAGATGATAGAGCGCTTGGACCGGGAACTCGCCGCGAGCGGCGCCCGCTACCGCATCGAGTGGTATGCGGGCACCCAGCACGGCTTCGTCTTTCCACTGCGGGCCGGGATGTACCAAAAGGCCCAGGCGGAGCGGCACTGGGAGCGGCTGCTGGCGCTGTTCGAGCGCAATCTCAAGTGAGGCGTCGCGGGGCGGACTCTCCCCCGTCCCGCGCCTCGGCGGCCCGTTCGCGCTTTCAATTCTCGCTCCGCCGTGGCAGATTGTGGGCATCGACGACCCTGACGCACAGGACATAGGTCACGATGTGAACAGGGCTTGAACGCAGGAGAGCGGAATGCAATCGGTGCAGAACATCCTAAAGCAAAAGACCGGCGGCATTTTTAGCGTCGCCCCCAGCGACACGGTGTACGACGCCATCGCCATGATGGCGGAGAAGGAGGTTGGCGCCCTGCTGGTGGTGGACGCAGGGGGCACGGCAGGCATCATCTCTGAGCGGGATTACACCCGGAAGGTCATCTTGAAGGACAAGTCATCCAAGCAGTCCCAAGTCCGGGAGATCATGACCACGAAAGTGATCTCGGTCACGCCGGAAATGCAGGTGGATGAGTGCGTGGCGTTGATGAAGAAGCACCACGTCCGCCACCTGCCCGTGTCCGAGGACGGCGTCATCACAGGCATGCTCAGCCTGCGCGACCTGTTTTCGGCCATCATCGACGAGCAGGCCGACACCATCGAGCACCTGGAGCACTACGTCCGCGGAGAGGTTCAGTAGCGGCAAGTCGTTGGGGTTTCACTAGCGCGAAACTCCCGCCCGAGCCAGCATCGGCAATCAGCCTTTAACGCCCCAGGAAACCTCTGATCAAGTCCCGTTGGCTCAGCGCTTCACTGGTCCAGCGGATTGGCATTGACCTCGAACGGAGCGGAATCGAGCCCTTGCCCATGGTGAAGCGCCCTTCGGCAGGGCGCGCCCTTCAAGAAGGGCGTTTCGGACGCGCTGTCCGCGTTGCGGGGGACACTAAACTCCCACCTGCGTTTCAACCACACTCCCCCAAGTCGAGTAAACTACCCCGAAACGGGAACCGGCATGGAGCAACTGGCGCACGGCTACGGCCTCATCGAGGGGCCGGTGTGGGAGGACGGCAAGGGGCTGCTGTTCAGCGATGTGCTGTTCGGCGGTGTCTTCCGGCTGAATCTCGACGGCGCAGTGGAGACGGTGTTCGAGCACCGCCGGGGCATTGGCGGCATGGCGCTGCACGAAGCGGGCGGCTTGATCGTCAGCGGTCGGAACCTGTCCTTCAAGCCGTTTTCCGGGGGCGCCACGGTCACCGTTTCTGAGCAGGATGAATCCGCGGGCGTCGTTGGCTTCAACGATCTCACCACCGACGAGGCCGGGCGCATCTACGCGGGCGCGCTGGGTGCCAGTCCGGTTTTTGATGATGGCCGCGAGCCCCGGGCGGGGGATCTGTACTTGGTTGACCTCGATGGCTCGGCCCGCGTGGTGGCCCGGGACGTGCAGCTCACCAACGGCCTCGGCTTTTCCCCCGACGGTGCCACCCTGTACCACTCCGACTCCCGTCGCCAGACCGTCTTCTGCTACAGCGTCGCGGCCGACGGCTCCTTGGGCGAGAAGCGTCCGTTCGTCAAGACCAGCGGTGGCGCTCCCGACGGCTTGGCCGTCTCTGCCGACGGGGCGGTTTGGGTGGCCTTGGCGGGTGGCAGCGGAGTGGGCGTTTACTCACCTTCCGGGGCTCAGCAGGACTTCATCAAGATTCCCCAGCCGATGTGCACGAGCCTCTGCTTTGGCGGCGCCGACCGGCGCGACCTGTACATCGTTTCGGGCTCGGAGGGTAGCCAAAGCGAGCGCGCTGGGGCGGTTTTTCGGACTCGAACGGACGTGGCCGGGCTGCCGGTCGCCGCGGCGCGGAATCGGTTGGGGTGTGCGGATTGAGCACCTCGTCAACGCCCGATTCAAGATCGAGGGCGCGAACCTTCGGTTCGTCATGCCCTCGCTCCATGGATTCCGAGTCGCTTCAGCCACAGGTACGCACACTCACACTGTTGACCGCAAGGAGCAATCATGTCCAAAACCACCATGGATACCGGCACCGACGATCTCTTGGCCCACGAAGAGGCGCAAGTGCTCACCATCACCCTGAACCGGCCCCAAGCCCGCAACGCCATGAGCGGAGCGATGAACGATGCTCTGGCCACCACTTTGGAATACGGCGAGCGCTCCCCGAACGTGCGCTGCATCGTGCTGACCGGGGCTGGCGGCGCGTTTTGCGCGGGCGGCGACGTCAAGGGCATGGCCGCTCGCGGCGAGGGCGATGGCCCGGGGCCGACCCTCGATGAGCGCATTCACGACCAGCGGCTCAACCAGCGCAACACCGCCGGGCGCATGTACCTGATGCCGAAGCCAGTGGTCGCCGCCCTGCCCGGGCCTGCCGCTGGCGCTGGCCTGTCCTTGGCGCTGGCCGCCGATCTACGCATCATGGCCGATACCGCCTTCATCACTTCCGCCTTCGCCAAGGTCGGCTTCAGCGGCGACTACGGCGGCACCTTTTTCCTCTCTCACTTGGTGGGCGCCGCCAAGGGGAAGGAAATCTACTACCTGTCCGATCGGGTGAGCGCCGAGGAGTGCCAGCGCTTGGGCTTGGCCAACTTCGTGGTGCCCGCCGACCAACTCGAGGCTGAGACCAAGGCTTTGGCCCGCCGCTTGGCGTCCGGTCCGCCGGCCGCCTATCGCTACATGAAGGAGAACTTCAACCGGGCGGCAACGGGGGCCGACGTGATTGACTGCTTGGATCTTGAGGCCACCCACCATGTCCATACGGGTCTGACCGAGGACCATCGCAACGCAGCACGGGCTTTCGTTGAGAAGAAGCAGCCGGTGTTTACCGGCCGCTGAGTTCCGCTAGGGAGCCTGCAACGTCCCGTCGCTGGCCGGTCAGGTTGGGCGGTCGGGCCGCGGAGCCGGGCGACCGGAGGTGGCGTGGGGGGCGCCGTGGATGCCCTGTATCAGCCCCTCCAGGCGGGCGATGGCCGCGCCCATCTCCCGGAATCCATCATCCACCCGACGCTCCAGCGATTCGATGCGGCCTTCCATTTGGTCCAAGCGGCGGTCCATCCGCTCGAATCGAGCGTCAACTTGCTCGAAGCGAGCGTCAACTTGCTCGAAGCGGGCGTCAATTTGGGCGAAGCGAGCGTCATTGGCCTCCCCCATCGCGCTGATGATGCCGAGGTTGACCCCGACGGTGGTGACGCCGACCATGAGGATGGTGGCGACGGTGGTGATGAACTGGTGCTTCATGGACATGTCCTTGGCATTGTGGGTGAATCCGAATGCCATTGTCCAGCGTTGCTTGAAGTCTGTCTGTAGTACGGAACCGCCAGTTTTTTGGGCGAATGTCCTACAGGGCGAAGAGGGGCGGCTCAGGTCGGATGCGCTTGCCGGCTTGGCCCGGAGGTTCCCTACGGATCGGTGCGCAGACCGCGTTCAGCCAGGAACTCGGAGTTGTAGAGGCTCGACTGGTACTTGTGGCCAGTATCGGTGAGCACCGTGACGATGGTGTGGCCGGGGCCGAGGCGCTTGGCCACCTCCACCGCGGCGCACAGGTTGATGCCGGTGCTGGAGCCGAAGAACCATCCTTGGCTGCGTAGCTGGCCGTAAACCATCTCCACCATGCGCTGGTCGTCGATTTGCACCGCGCCGTCGATGTCGGTGCCCGCCAGATTGTCGGTGACCCGGCTGCTGCCGATGCCTTCGGTGATCGACGGCCCCGGCGTCATGGTGGCCTCGCCAGTGGCCACCCAGTTGTACAGGGCGCTGCCGTGGGGGTCGGCCAGCACCACCTCGATGTCCGATCGGCGCTCCTTCAGGTAGCGGGAGACGCCCGCTAGAGTGCCGCCGGTGCCGACCGAGCAGGTGAATGCATCGATGGCGCCGCCGGTCTGGGTCCAGACTTCCGGGCCGGTGGATTCGTAGTGCGCCAGCCGGTTGGCCACGTTGTCGAATTGATTGGCCCAGACGGCGTTCGGCAGCTCATCGGCGTAGCGCCCGGCCTGCTTCTGGTAGTTCATCTCGTCCCGGTACGGCACCGTCGGCACGACGCGCACCTCGGCGCCTAGGGTTTTCAGAATGGCGACTTTTTCCGGGGACTGGTTGTCCGGCATGTAGATGACGCAGGGATAGCCGCGCTCGTTGCAGACGTGGGCGAGGCCGATGCCGGTGTTGCCGGCGGTGCCTTCCACCACCGTGCCTCCCGGCTTGAGCGCCCCGCTCTTCTCGTGTTCGCGCACCATCCAAAGGGCGGCTCGGTCCTTGATCGAGCCGCCGGGATTCAGAAATTCCGCCTTGCCCAAAATCTCGCAACCCGTAGCTTCGCTCAACGCCGGCATGCGGATGAGCGGCGTGTTGCCAATGCTGCCAGCAAAGCCCTCTCTCATCGCCATAGGGAAATTCCGTAAACCAAAGATCCAAGTTTAACTTGCTTTGCTTGCGCTAAGCTCCCACACCCAAACAGGACGAACATCGGGGACCGCCTGTGACTCGATGGACGCGGAGTTTCGCGACAGCGAAACTCCAAACGAACCCGCACAGCGGGTTCGCGCTTGCACTAATGCCCTGACGGGGTGAATATCCCGGCCTGTTGCCAAAGATATCGGAACGCTCCATGGCCCCAGATTCGTATTGGTGCAGCATTGCGGACGCCGGGCTGAACCCCGGCAAGGTGGACGAACTGCTGGCCCGGGCGCGCCGGGAAGTCGATGCCGGGCTGCTCTCCGCGGCTCAAGTGGCTCTTGCCCGCAACGGCAAGTTAGCCGTACTGGCCACCTTTGGCGACGCTTCCGACGACAGTCTGTTCTGCGTGTTCTCCGCCACCAAGGCGGTGACTTCGGCAGCCGCCTGGATACTCATAGAGGAAGGCCGCTTGGACGAAGACGAAATCGTGGCTGACATCATTCCCGAATTCGCCAGCAACGGCAAAGAAGCGATCCAAGTGGGCCAGCTGTTCACCCACACCGGCGGTTTTCCCGCCGCCCCCTTTCGGCCCCTGGATTGGAACCACCCGGCCCGGCGGCGCGAACGCTACGCCCAATGGACGCTCAACTGGACGCCGGGCAGCCGGTTCGAGTACCACCCATCGTCGAGCATGTGGGTGATTGCGGAGATCATCGAGCGCCGTGCCGGGCAATCCTTCCAATCCTTCGTCCGGGAGCGCGTTGCCCAGCCGTTGGGCCTGGAGGACCTGCATGTCGGCCTGCCGGACAGCGAGCAAGGCCGGGCGGCACTCTGCGAGCACGCTGGCGACCCCATGACCGAACAGGACTGGCGGGATCTCGGCCTGCCGCCGCCGCCGGTCACCGAGGTCACCGAGGACGCCATCCTCAGCTTCAACCGCCCGGAGGTGCGCACGGTCGGCGTGCCCGGCGGCGGCGCCTTCATGAGCGCCGCCGAACTGGCCCTGTTTTACCAAGGCCTGCTGCACGGCGGGCTGGGCGGCGAGCGGATCTGGAGCGATGCCATGCTCAGCGAGGCGCGCCGGGTGCGCACCGGCGATCTGACGGACCTCGTCGGCACGGTGGCCAACCGCGGCCTCGGCATCATCATCGCCGGCGATGAGGCGCGCAGCTTCCGCGGTTTCGGCAAGACCAATTCGCCCGAGGCCTTTGGCCATAACGGCGCCGGTGGCCAGCTCGCTTGGGCGGACCCCGCCACCGGGCTGTCGTTGGGCTATTGCACCCGCACCCACGACCGCCACACCATTCGCCAAGGTCGGCGCGGGGTAGCGATTTCCAGCATCGCCGCCCTGTGTGCGTCCTAGATGAACAGGTTTAGTTTCGCTGGATGCTTGGCTGCGTTGCTGCTCGCCGGTGGGTTTGCCGCCGCCGACCAGCAAGTTCTCGCCGAAGTTGAAAAAGAGCGCACGGCGTCCATCGCCCTGGCCGATGACATCTGGGCTTTCGCCGAGCTGGGCTATCTCGAAACCAAGAGTTCCGCGCGCCTGCAGGGCTACCTTTCCGAATCGGGCTTTGCGATCGAAAGCGGTGTCGCCGACATCCCCACGGCCTTCGTGGCGACCTATGGCGAGGGTACGCCGGTGATCGGCATCCTGGCCGAGTTTGATGCCCTGCCCGGACTCTCACAAGCCGCCAAGGCGGTTCGGGAACCGGTTGCGGATGGGATGCCGGGCCACGCCTGCGGCCATCACCTGTTCGGCGCCGCCTCGGCTTCGGCGGGCGTGGCGGTGGCCCGCTGGCTGGCGGCAACCGGCGCCTCCGGCACCGTGCGCGTGTACGGCACTCCGGCCGAAGAGGGCGGCTCCGGCAAGGTCTATATGGTTCGGGCCGGCCTATTCGATGATGTGGATGTGGTGCTGCACTGGCATCCCGGCGACCGCAACGATGCCTCCGCGGCCAGCAGCACGGCCAATAAGTCCGGCCGCTTCCGATTTCAGGGGGCCGCCGCCCACGCCGCCTCGGCGCCGGAACGGGGTCGCTCGGCCTTGGACGGGGTGGAGGCGATGAACTTCATGGTCAACCTGATGCGCGAGCACATCCCGGAGGATTCCCGCATCCACTACGTCATCACCGACGGGGGCGACGCCCCGAACATCGTGCCGGAGTCCGCAGAAGCCTATTACTACGTGCGTCATCCGAAGCTGCCCACGGTCAAGGCGTTGTTCGAGCGGGTGGTCAAGGCCGCCGAGGCAGCAGCGCTCGGCACCGGGACGCAAGTGACCTACGAGGTCATGCACGGCAACTACCCGGTCCTGCCCAACGAAACGCTGGCGCGGCTGGTGGACGCCAACCTGCGCCGATTGGGCGGCTACGCCTACACCCCCGAGGAACAGCGCTTCGCCGAAGCCGTGCATCGAACCTTGGGCGAGGCGGCCTTGCCGCTAGGCGCGCAGTCTGAGGTCCAGCCCTTCGTCCTGCGCCAAGGCCGGGGCTCCACCGACGTGGGCGACGTCAGTTGGGCGGCCCCGACCGTGGGTTTCAGCACGGCCACTTGGGTACCGGGAACGCCCGCCCATTCGTGGCAGGCCGTGGCTGCCGGGGGCACCAGCATTGGCCACAAGGGCATGCTGCTGGCGGCGCGGCTGCTGGCGCTGACGGCCACTGATCTGTTCCGGGACACCGAACTGATCAAACGGGCTTGGGCAGAGCTTCGGCAGAAGCGCGGTGCCGACTTCGAATACGAGGCCCTCTTGGGCAACCGGACCCCGCCGCTCGATTATCGGTTGTAATGAAAGTCGGGCTGCTGCATCCCGGCGCCATGGGCGTCACGGTGGGCACGGCGCTCGCCGAGTCCGGGCACCGGGTGCATTGGGCCTGTGATGGGCGCAGCGCGGCCACGGCGCAACGCGCTGCGGGTGCCGGATTTGCTGATCTGCAGACCTTGCCCAATCTCACGAAGGCAGTGGACGGCATCATCAGCGTCTGCCCGCCGGAGGCGGCCCTTGAATTGGCTGCGAGCGTCGTGCGCAGCGGCTTTTCCGGCCTTTACGTGGATGCCAACGCCGTATCTCCGGACACCGGCGCCCGCTTGGCGGAACTGCTGGGCGAGCGCTACGTCGATGGCGGCATCGTCGGCCCGCCCGCCCGTTCACCGGGCAGCACTCGTCTGTTTCTATCCGGTCCGCGGGCCGAAGAAGCTGCCGATTGGTTTGCTGCTGGATTCATCGAAACGGTGATGCTCGGCGAGCGCTGCGGCGCCGCCAAGGCGCTGAAGATGTGCTATGCCGCCTACACCAAGGGGGCGAGCGCCCTGCTGCTGGCCATTCGAGCGCTGGCCGAGGCCGAGGGCGTGACCGATGCGCTGCTGGCGGAGTGGTCCCGCTCCCAGCCCGGCTTGGCGGAACGCTCGGAGCACTCGGCGAAGGCGGTGAGTCCGAAGGCTTGGCGATTCGCCGGGGAGATGCGCGAGATCGCCGCAACCTTCGAAGCCGCGGGCTTGCCTGGCGGCTTTCATGAGGCCGCAGCTTCGGTTTATGAGCGCATGGCCGACCTCAAGAACGCTGACCACCCGCAGGTTGCCGACGTGATCGAGCGGTTGCTCAATGAGGGCGCCAGCGAAGGTTCGAGTCAGGGGCCGCGGCCAACCGTCTCCTGATACAGGCGATTCAGTTCCCGATGCCGCGCCAAGGCGTCGGGGTGCAGGTCTTCCGTAGCAGGGATGTCGTGCTCGAAGTGGCCGAACTCATCGACGCCCCGGGCCAGCAAGGCAGTGTCCCGGCTGTGCTTGACCTGCCGCATGCGCGGCGCCAGGTACTGAACATTGAGGCCGATGCGGCGGTCATCGCTGCGGTTCGGCAAGGAGGCGTGCAGGGTCCAGCCGTGGTGGAAGGAGGCCTCCCCGGGCTGCAACGGGCAGAGTTCGGCCGCCGATTCATCGACGCCATCGACGGTTTGCCCCTGAAACAGCACGTTGGCCTCATCGCCAGTCAGTCGGTGCCCGCGCCGCCCTTCCCGGTGGCTGCCGGGCACCAGTCGCATGCAGCCGCTCGTTTCGTTGGCCGGCGACAACGCCAGCCACATCGAAACCTGATCCTCGCCGTCCAGCCCCCAGTAAGTGAGGTCCTGATGCCAACTGACATGGGCCGGCGTTCTGGGCTCCTTGATAATGTAGGTCACGTTCCAGACCAGGATGTTCGGCCCCAGCAACGCCTCAACCACGTCCAGCGCGCGCGGATGGGTGGCCAGCTGCAGCGGCGAACGCAAAATGGTGTGCACCTTGGCCTGATAGTGCAGGTTGCCGGCCGCCGCCTCCGCCCGCTCCAGCTTGCGGCGATGATCCGCCGCCTCCCCATGCCCGATGATCCGCACCGGCGAGAGAAAGCCGTCGCGCCGATAGCGCTCCGCCTCAAGTGCCCAGCGCCGCGCGCCCTTGCTCATGACATGGTCCATGCCATGAGTTTACGCCCGAATCGGAGCCAACTCCAAAGCCGCTCGGACCGAAGGCATAACGAACCGCCACGAACCTCCGGTTCGCGTTCGCGCCCTCGAAATGATGGGCACGGAAAAACGTTCGCTCATCATGGATTGACAGCAGGCGCCACAGTCCATGATATTGATCCCCTAGCTAGCGAGGCTTTGATCGGAGAGCGGGCATGGCAGCTAACGACAAGTTCGAATTGCGCGGCATCAACCACTTGGCACTGGTTTGCCGGGACATGAAAACGACCGTGGACTTCTACTCGGGCGTGCTCGGCATGCCGTTGACCAAGACCATCGAGCTGCCCAACGGTGCGGGCCAGCATTTTTTTTTCGACATCGGCAAGGGCGATTCCTTGGCGTTCTTTTGGTTTCCGAACGCGGGGAACAGCCAGCCCGGGGTCACCCATGCCCGGGACTTGGTGGACCAGGGCGACATCACCTCCGCTCATGCGTCGATGAACCATGTCGCCTTTGACGTGCCGGGAGAACAGATCGACGCATACCAGCGACAGCTCAAAGCGGCCGGCGTCGATGTCACCGACGTGGTCAATCACGACGAGTCCGAGGCCGGTGCCAGCCCGGAGATCAATGAATCCACCTTCGTGCGCTCCATCTACTTCAAGGATCCAGACGGCATCTTGCTGGAGTTCGCGGCTTGGACCCGGGAACTCGACGAGCGCGACGTGAACATCGCGCCCGTCAGCGTCGACTGACCACCCCGCCATCGCCGTCGCGAACGATCAAGAGCCCCTTGCAGCGCAGCCTGCGCGACCTGCGCACGCTGTTGATGCCGAGGAAACACCCGAACAGCCGGTGGGCGGTCTCCATTTGTTGCATGGAAGCCCTTAGCTTGCCCCAGAACGGCACGCCGTTGACGCCGAAGGAACAACCCGCCAGCCGCTGGGCGGTCTCCATTTGTTCCATGGAAGCCAGGAAAAAGGGGCGTTCAATCGGTTTGTTGTGGCTTGTCCCAGGCCGCCCCCGCCCAGTCCGCAGGTTCGCCGGCGGCGGGCACGGGCACTTCGCGGATACGCTCGTCCACGTCATCGTATTCCAGGCGTAACGCCTTGCACATCAACGCGTGCAGGTTGTAGCCGAGCACATGGTAGGTGAGCTCCAGTATGTCCGCGTCGGAAAGGTGTTGGTGCAGGGCCGCGAACAGGTCGTCCGAAGCGCGCCCGCCCTGCAGGATGAGGGCATCCGTCCAGGCCAGGATGGCGCGCTCCTTGGCATCGAAGCAATCGGCGACCTGCCAACTGGGGATGGCCGCAATTTGGTCGTCGGAGATGCCGAAGCGGCGTGCCGCCTTGCAGTGTTGCGAGAACACGAACTGGCTGCCCTGGGCAAAGCCCGCCCGCATGATGCCCAATTCGCGCACCTTGGGGTCGAGTTGGCTGACGCTCTCGTCCGCAAACATGCCAAACATGCCGAAGTGGCTGGTAGCGTGGTCGAAGACGTAGGGCACCAGCGCGAACACCGTCCACCAGTTGCCTGGAGTTCCGGTTGCGGTGCCCGGTTCCGCCACCGGGTCGCGGTCGCCGAATAGCGCCTGGTAGTATTTGCGAACATTTTCCGGCGCGTCCGCAAGCGGAACTTCCTTGAGTCTTGGCATCGAAAATCTCCTTCCCCGAACTTGGGTGTAGCGAGCAATATCATGGAGGCGAAAGCTCGGCGTCAATAGAGACTGACTATGAGGACTCGGGTGCGTATTGGCTTTTGAGCCAAGGCAATGCCCTGCCGCCCACCGGGGTGCCGACCAAGGATGCGAGCATTTGCAGCGCACCGAGCAGGGCGCGCAAGTCGATCCCCGTTTGAAACCCGGTCTGGTGCAGCATGGCGACCAGATCCTCCGTAGCCAAATTGCCGGCCGCGCCGGGGGCGAACGGGCAGCCGCCCAGTCCGCCCAGGGAAGCATCGAATTTGCGAATGCCCGAGGCCAAGGCTTCCCAAACGTTGGCGAGCGCCAGCGCTCGGGTGTCGTGCAGGTGCGCGGCCAAACGGTCCGCCCCGAATGCCGCGACCATCCGGCCAAACAAGGCCTTCGCCCGCGCCGGATTGCCGGCTCCGATGGTGTCGGCAACGATGATTTCCGTGGCACCCGCCTTGCACATTTCGGCCGACAGCCGCTCGACCTCGGAATCCGGCACAGTCCCCTCAAACGGGCACTCAAAGGCAACGGAAATGTAGCAGCGGGCTTCCAGGCCGTCCGCATTGGCTTGCTGCAGCACTTCCCGGCATACCGCCGTGGCGGTGTCGAGACCCATGTTGATGTTGTTGCGGTTCATCTGCTCCGTCGCGGAAAGCACCAGGGCGATTGAGCGGACACCGGCCGTTCGTGCCAGTTCGTAGCCTTTGCGATTAGGCACCAAGGCACTGAACGCGGCGCGGCCCAAGTCGAGCTGCGCCACAACCTCTGCCGCGCCCGCCATTTTGGGCACCGCGCTTGGGCTGACGAAACTAGCCACTTCAACGGCTGGCACGCCTGCGTCCACCAGCCTGTTGACCAGCCCGACCCGACCTTCGGGCGACACCTCGGCCGGATGGTTTTGCAGCCCATCCCGGGGCGCCACATCGTTAACGACTACCTGTTCCATGCCGGTTTCCTCATTGGGGCGAGCTAGGGCTTCCGGGCTGCTGCAACACACCAGCGGCGATTACCTGATCGATTCGTTCCCTGGACATCCCGGCCCACTCCCCGAACACGGCCACTGTGTGTGCCCCAAGCAAGGGGGGTGGCGTAGAGGCCTCGTCCGTGTTGACCGACAGCTTCACCGAGTTGCCCGGCACTTTGGCGCTGCCACCGAGCGGATGGTCGAGCTCGACAACCATGTTGCGATGCAAAACCTGGGGGTCGCTGAGAGCCCGGGCAAAATTGTTGACGCGGGTGCTGGGCACACGAGTGGCCTTGAGCTACTCCAGCCATTCGGCGACCGGGCGGATCTTTTGATTTTTCGGCGATGAGGCTTTCGATACGGGCCTGAACCTTTAGTCGCTCGGCTGCCGTCGCGTAGGCCGGGCGCGCAACTCGTCGATATTTGCAACATTGAGACAGGGGGGGCAAAACCAGCCGTCTGGACTTTCTCATCGCCACCCGTTTCCCGCGGAGGATTAACTCTGAATTATACGGCGTGGCCAACGCTTACACCCGCGCTCTGAATTACTTCCGCTTGGATCCCACAGCCCGCCGCAGACCAAAGCTGCCCACCAGCAGCAGGCAGGCGACGGCGGTCAGGGCAGTCAGGGACGAGTGGAAACCGCCGCTGGTGTCATAAAGCACACCCATGCCCAAGGGGCCGAGCAGGCCACCGACCTCGGCCGCCGAAAAGAACAGGCCGGTAGCCGCGCCGGCGCGTCGCTCGCCAACTTCGGGCAACTCCACCAAGGTCAGCACCAGCAGGGTCATCAGGCTGGAGCGGGCCACGCCCTGCAGGATCAGGCCGACGGTCACTGCGGCGGGTTCAGTGAAGCGCAACAAGATGCTCGCTGCAAGCGCCAGTGCGCAGAGCGCGGTCAGGATGGCGACGCGCCGCTCGGCCACCGCCCAGCGGGGAATCAGCAGTGAGCCGAAAATGCCGACGATGGTCGGCACCGTGGCCCAGTAGCCCGCGGTCGAGGCCTCCATGCCGCCAACGCGCAGCATTTCCACCAACCAACCGTTGAGGCCGTGATTGAACAGGAAGACGCCCACGCCCATAACCAGCACTAGGCGCACTGCGGGAGTGCGCCAAAGTTCGGCCATCAAGGTCAATTGTGGCGAGCCACCCCTTGGCGTGGCCCTCGGGGCGGTTGGGGGCGAAGCCTGCTCCGGTTCGATGGGAAAGAGCCGGCCCAAAGCCCACCAAACCGCCGCCGCCGCCATTGCAACCCCGGCCCAAAGCAGCATGACCTGGCGCCAGCTGCCCAGCACGGGCAGCAGCCAACTGTTGGTCAGACCTAGGCAGACCACGCCGCCGACCGCGGGCCCGGTCATGTAGATGCCCATGGCCATGCCCCGCTGAGGGCCATTGAAGAGCGCCGCTACCAGCTTCGGAGCGCCGGACGAGATGATTGGCCCGCCCAGGCCAAAGAGCATGACCGCCAACAGAAAGGTCCAGTAATCAACCGCCAAGGCCCGCCCGAGCCCGGAGGCGGCGATGAGTAGAACACCGATCAGCAAGGCGCGGCGCCCACCGATGCGGTCGAGCAGCAGGCCGCAGGGTACCGCCGAGAAGATGTACACCAATTGCCAGGCGCCCATGACGCTGCCCATGGCGGCGTGCGACAGGCCTAATTCCGCTTCAATGGGCGCCACCATAGGTGCGATGCTGGCGGCAACGAAGCCAAAGCTCGCGTAAGTCAGCCAGAGCCCGGCGAGCAGCCACCAGCGGGCGACGCTTGGCGCCCCAACGGAGCGTTCGGGGTTCCGTTGGGCATCTTGAATTACGGCTTGGCGCCGGATAAGTTTCCCCTTCAACCTTGCATTCGGAAAGCCCATGTCCCTGCAAACGCTGGACACCTCCGCCACCACCCAGGACCTGTTGAACGTGATGGAACAGGACGGCGCGGCGATTGTTCGCGACGCCATCGATCAAAAAGCCGTTCAACAGTTGATCGGCGAAGTGACGCCCTACATCGAAGCCACGCCCATGGGCCACGACGATTTTACGGGGCGAAGGACGCAGCGCACAGGCGCTTTGGCGGCCCGATCGCCAAGCTGCCGGGCGCTTATTGTGAATCCGCAGGTTCTGAACGCCGCGCGCAGCTTTCTGGCGCCGTTCACCGATCGCATCATCCTCCATCTCACGCAAACCATCCACATCCATCCGGGCAGCCGGGCGCAGCCCCTGCATCGGGATCGCTTGGCGTGGGGCACACACATCCCCAGGCAAATCGAACCCCAATTCAATACTCTCTGGGCGCTGACCGATTTCACCGCCGAAAACGGGGCCACCCGTTGCGTGCCGGGCAGCCACAAGTGGGACTGGGAGCAGCGCGCCGGCCGGGATCAAATCGCGCAGGCGGAAATGACGGCAGGCTCCGTCTTCCTCTACACCGGCAGCGTGCTGCACAGCGGCGGCGAAAACCGCGCCTCGACATCGCGACTGGGCCTCAACCTCACCTACACTCTAGGCTGGCTGCGGCAGGAGGAGAACCAATACCTGTCCTGTCCGCCGCACATCGCAAAGGACTTTGAACCCGAGCTGCAGGAGCTATTGGGCTACACCCAGGGCAACTACGCCTTGGGCTACTTCACCGATCCGCAGCAGCACCGCCCAGGCCAGGACATCCTGCCGCCCGAAGCGGCGCTCGGGAGAAAGCCTCGGCGAGGGGCCGGCTTCAGCGCCACCGACTTGGAGGACTTGGACTTCTCGACCACGGAACAGATTTAGGCGCCCATCACTAGGAGCCTGCGCCTCCGGAAGTCGCGAAAGCGAAAATTCGACGCGAACCGCAGGTTCGCGCCGCCGCATCCCTTTGGACGGGTGATTGAGGAGAATATCCAACTGTATTTGACGAAATCGAACGTCCAAAGGGGCGGATGAGAACGGATTTTCAGCCGTGAATTCCGGAGGCAGAGGCTCCTAGCAGTGCTCGGTGAAGCGGCGCTGGTCCTTGTGCCGCAGACGATGCGTCTCAAACTCCAAGGGGTCGGTGAGCGCTAGGGAGTCGAGAAAGTCGGCGGCGGCGCGAATGGACTCCAGCAGATGCTCGGACATGTTGCGCGTGAGGTTGCTCTTGACGACGATGCGAAACATGGTCTGATCGGCATCCGCATCGTGGAACAGGGCGATGTCCTGGTGAGTCAGGGGGTGGTCGAAGACCATGCGGTAGCCGCCGACGTACCAATGATGCTGCGAGAGCACGTGCTGCAAGTCAACGTCATCGTAGCCAAAGCCGCACTCGGGGTTGAGCATTGCCGTCACCACGGGCAGGCAGCCGCGGTCGCCGTGGTCGAGAATCACGAATCGGGGCTTGCCATTGTGGGTCATGTCCCGCAGCCCTTGGCGCAGGAAGCGGGCGTTTTCCATCATGTTGTCGCAGCACTGGCGGTAGCCCGCCATGCCGTAGTGCAGCAGCTTGTAGTACTGGGCGTAGATGCCGGCGGCGGGCCGTGAGAAGTTCAACGTGTAGGACTCCGCCTTGCCGCCCAAATAGGTCACTGAAGTGGCGACATGCTCGCTCAAGTCCTTGCGATGCCGCCAAACGATCCAACCGGTGCCGCACAGGGATTCGCCGTACTTGTGGCCGCTTGCGGAAATGGACAGCACGTTGGGCACTCGGAAGTCCCAAGGCGGCACCTCGTCCTGAAAAGGCGCGATGAAGCCGCCGGAAGCCGCATCCACATGAATGCCCACCTGATAGCCCTTTTCCGCATTCACCTCATCGATGACATCGCTGACCGCTTGGACCGGATCGTAGTGTCCGCCGTAGTGGCTGCCCATGATGCAGACGACGCCCATGGTCCGCTCATCGATAGCCCCGCGAACCCTTTCGGGATCCAGCGTGAATGAATTCACGGAGGCCTGAATGAGCCTCGGCTCGACGTCCATGTATCTGAAGAACTTCTCCCACGCCGCCTGATAGCAAGTGGAAATGACCAAGTTTGGCCGCTGATGCAGAACCTTATCGGCGGAAAGGCCATGGCGCTTGACGTACCAATCGCGCCAGCGGAACTTGAGCGCCAGCCCGGCGAGCAGGCACCCCTCCGTGGAGCCGACCGTTCCCGCACCCGGAAGGACGCCGTACTCGTCAAATTCGGGGCCTTGGGGGCAGTGCCAGAGGTCGGCAATCATGTTCACCGCCGTATCGTGCAGCTTGTAGGACTGGGGATAGACCGTCTGATCGGCCAAGTTCACCCGCAAGCCCATGACCGCAATGGCCTCCTCCTCCGGATCGAGGCTGACGTTTACGTAGGAGGATGTGTTCAACCGATGGTCGAAGTCGAGCGTGTGGGCATTCTCGATCATCAGCTTGACCGCCTCGCGGTCCAAGCCTTTTTCGGGAATTCGGCGCAGGTTGAACCAGTCATGCTGCGCCAAGGGCGAGTGGTAGTAACCGCTGCCCTCAGCTTCGACCCGGTCCAACTGCGCCCTAAGTTCCTTGATTTCCCGCTGCAGCGCAACGATGTCGTCTGACAAGTCCGCCCTCTCCTTCTCAGGCGCCAAACCGCCGCCGAATGAACTGTTTGATGAAAAACTGGGGAGGACAAATCGCCATTCGGCCACCAAAGCGCTCCGCGAATCGAGTAAGCCCCACCCTCGTTTCGAGCATTGCCGTTCCGGTCAGGCGCGGCTTCCCGAAAAGCTTGCATTGCCAAAGGCGCCGAGCTTGACGTCGCCGCTGATGCTGTCCCCGTCCACGGTGGCGCTGAACTCCAGGGTCATGGCCATCGGCGTGGTGATGTCCGCCTTCCAAGACAGCGAATCACCGTCGGCAGCGCCGTCCTTGAGTTCGATTTCGCCCTGCGGGCCGCTCATTTTGCCGCTTAGCGCACCGCCGTCGGTGGCCAATTCCAAGGTCGCGTTTTGCGCCCCCATGGGCGTGTTCATGGTGATGCTCCAAGTGCCGTCTGCGCTCATGCAATTCTCCCTTTGGGTTCCAGTGTCCATTCAGTATGTCATAGGATTTCGAGCAGGTCACCAGTCAGCCTTTGCCGAGTGTCAGCCTTTGCCGAGATGTCGTTCAATCGAAGGTCAGGACCAGTTGCAGTTCGTGGGCGCTGTGGTCGGCTGACACTTGGGCGGGCCGTGCCTCGAAGGGTCCAACGCGCAGTTTGCCCAAGTCGATGTAGCGGTAGCGCAAGCCCAGCCGCCACCGCTGGCCCACGGCCCGGCTGGTGCCGGCAAAGAGGTTCCAAGCGAAGCTGCTCTTGATGTGCGTCCCTTCAAAGCGCCGCTCTGGCCGCACTCCCGAAACCGCTCGCTCGATGTAGTCGCTGCGCATCCGGTTCCAGACTGCGCCCGCGCCCAGCCCCGCCTCCCAGAACCAGTGTGCGCCGAACGGCCCGGTGCGGGCCGCATTGAGCATCAGCGTCGAGGTCCGCACATTGGTGAAGATGTTGGTGATGGCCCGAATGGTGGGCGTGGGGGCGGTGGCATCCCAATCCGTGCGATAGCGCCAGACGTATTCCGCCTCCAGCAGCCAGGAGCCGAAGCGGCGGCCCACCGCCGCGCCCACGCCCGCCGCCACATCCTCAGTGCGACGCTGCTTCAATTCGCCATCGATGTCGATGCCGATCCGCTCTCCAGTGCCCAACGTGCCCCGATCGGTGACGCCGCTCATGGCAGCGAAGCCCGCATTCAATTTGACGGCGGCCTGCCACTCGGCGCCCTTGGCAGATCCGGCGAGAACGGACGCCAGGACCGCCAGGACCGCGGCGAGCGCGTTCAATCGCCCACCCGCTCGTCAGTCTCCGCAAGCGCCTGCCCGCGAGGCAACCAAAGTTTGAGGCCGTCATGCAGATCGCGCCCGGCCCCGTGGCCGGGGCTGGGCCGAACGGCGCAAACCACCGCAACGTTCGGCGCTGGCATGGGCGCAAAAGTGCTGCGGATGCCGTGGTGGCGAAAGAGATAGGCCATGAGCACTTCCGGCCGATGGGTGTTCGCGCAGACTGCGATCGTCTCGCCCAAGTTCATCCCCTCCAGCATTTGGGCCTCCACAATCTGTGGCTCGTTTTCGGGAATGGCCTGCCAATTGTAGGCCAAGCGCAGGCAGCCCGCGAATGCGAGGACGCAGGCCAAGGCGCGGTACGGCAGGCGCGGCAGGCGCGGGGTGGTCAGCAGGCTGAGTCCGATGGCGAACAGGGGCAGCGATGGCAGCAGGTAGTGCCGGTAATGCCGCGGACTGACCAACAGGGGCAAAGCGGCGCACAAGGCGACCGCCAGGACCGCGCCCGCCTGTCGCCAACGCACTTTCCAACCCGTCTCGCGCCATCCGCCAAGAACCAGTGCCGCCAATCCGGCCAGCCCCAAGTTCAAGCCCAAATGGCCGAGCAGGTAGGCGCGGCCGTGGTCCGGCAAGCGCTCTCCGGCAAACGTCGGCCCAATTTGACTCTGCCAATAGGCCTCCGCCGCCGCAAACGCCGGCGGATGCAGCAGCATCGCCGAAAGGCCCGCCGCCACCAAGGCGCAGGCAGCGAGGCTCGATTTAAGGCCGGCTTGGAATTGTCCGGCGGCGAGCCAGCCAAAGAGCCAAGGGGCGGCCAGCGGAAACAGGCCCACCGGCCCCTTGATGCCCACAGCAAGCAGCACGGCAAGCGCCGTCAGGACGGTCCAACGCCCGCTGTTGGGTGCCCGCCAAGCGCACAGGCAAGCAGCCGATGTCAGCACGGTCAGCGCGTTTTCGAGAAAATTGTTCTTCAGTGTGTAGCTGGCCGCCGGCATGAGGGCCAGCAGCGCGATGGGCAGCCAGTAGTCGCGGCGTCCGCTCAACGCCCGGTAGAGACGGCAGGCCAAGGTGGCCCAGAGCGCCGCCAAGGTCAGGCTGTAGGCCTTTTCGGCCCAGAGCGCATGACCTGACAATCCATCGACGGCAAACAGCCACCCACTCAGCAGCCAGATACCCAAGGGAGGCTGCTCGACAAAAGCGGGCCGGTCGTCAATGTAGTAGGGCAGTGACCAAAAGCCGCCTTCGCCTGCGGCCAGCAGCTTGGCGACGTTGGCGTACACCAAGCCGTCCAGCCCCAAGCCCAACCCGGCCAAGTCCGCCGCCAGATAACAGAAGAACGCTGCGGCGACGACCAGCAGAACATCCGTTGGTGCCGTCCCGCTATTGCCGCCTATGGCATTTTCCGCCGCGACCATCCGGCGCCCCCATACAAACGAATCGATGCTCCCTATGCCGTCCGGGCAGCCCGCAACGCGGCAAACGTCATTATAGAACCTCACCGAATAGAACCTCACCGAATCCAAACGACGGCGCGAAGCGCCGTTGCATCGATCCAAGCGGTTAGAATCCGCCGCATGAACCAGGAAGCGGGCCCGTGCACCGAACGCTGATCGATGTTGAAGCCTTGCGCGAACTTGGCGGCCAAGCCCGATTGATCGATTGCCGGGCTGGCCTAGGCGACCCAGGTTACGGGCGGCGGGCTTATGAACAGGGCCACATACCCGGTGCGCAGCACGGCGACTTGGATCGGGACTTCGCCGCCCCGCCCGGTCCCCGCGGCCGCCACCCCCTGCCTGACCGCACGGCGTTGGCGGAGCGCTTTGCCGCTTGGGGCGTCAATGACGGCGACCAGTTGGTCTTCTACGATGATGCAGGCGGCGCCTTCGCAGGCCGGGGCTGGTGGCTGGCCCAATGGTGCGGCCATGAGGCGGCGGCGGTGCTCGACGGCGGCTTGGGTGCTTGGACGGAGCCGCTGACCACCACTCCCGCCGCACCGGAACGCGGCAACTTCTCATTGCGCACGCCCTTGACGCGAATCGTCGGCGTCGCCGATATCGAAGCCGACCCATCCGTCCTGACCCTGGTCGATGCTCGCGCCCAACGCCGCTTCGACGGCCTTGAGGAGCCCATCGATCCGGTCGCAGGTCACATACCCGGTGCCCACTGCCGGCCCTTTCGAGGGAACTTGGATGCCCGAGGCCGTTTTCTGCCCGCCCCTCAATTGCGCGAGCGCTTCGCCGGCCTTGGTGAAAACCCGGTCTGCTATTGCGGATCGGGGGTGACCGCCGCCCACAACGTGCTGGCCATGCGCTTGGCGGGGTTTGATGAGCCGGCGCTCTATCCGGGTTCCTGGAGCGAATGGATCAGTGATCCCAAGCGACCCGTCGCACCGTGATTGAACCGGCAGATCTCACTTGGCGCGGCGGCCAACCCTTCGCCCGGGACTTCAACGACATTTACCACGCCCCGGACGGCGCGCATGAGGTCCAACGGGTGTTCATGGCGCCTGCCCAAATCGAGGAGAAGGCGACGACCGCGGCTGCCCGAGGACTGACGCTGCGGATCGGCGAACTGGGATTCGGCACCGGCCTCAACTTCGCGGTGGCGGCTGCCGCGACCCTCATGGCCAGCTGCCGGCTGCACTTCATCAGCTTTGATTCGCGCCCCATCGCCGCGGACGCCTTCGCCGAGATCACCCGCCAGCGCCGGGCAGGTTGGCCGATCTACGCCGATCTCAAGCGAGCCTATCCGCCCCTGCTGGCAGGCTGGCACCGGCGCGTGTTCGCCGAGGGCCGCATCATGCTCTCCTTGTACTGGGGCGAAGCCGGGGAAGGCTTGGCCGACATGGCGAACCGGCAGCACCAGCCCATCGACGCTTGGTTCCTGGACGGCTTCGCGCCGAGCCGAAACCCGGCGATGTGGCACGAGGGCTTGCTGCGGCAGGTGGCCAACCTATCCACTGCGGGGACGTCCGTCGCCACCTTTTCCGCCTCGGGAGCCGTTCGGCGACGTCTTGAGGCGTGCGGCTTCAGCATGCGGCGCGTGGATCAGCGCCCGCACAAGCGCGAGAGCCTGGCCGGGACTTTCATCCCGCCTGGCCTCGCTCGCCAACCGGTGGCTCAGCGCGCAGCCGTTGCCGGCGCGGGCATTGCCGGCGCCAGCATCGCCCGCCATTTGGCCGAGCAGGGCGTAGCCGTGGACGTGTTCGACCCGGCCCAATCCATCGCCTCGGGGGCCTCCGGCATCCCCGCCGCGCTGCTGCATCCGAGATTGCTCGGTGACGGCAGCCCGAGCGCCGCTTGGCGCGTCCACGCCTACGCCTACAGCCAAGCCTTGGTGGGGCGCTTTCCCGGCTTCCTGGAAAGCGGCGTACTGCAAGCCCAAGGACCGAACCTAGACGCTGCGAAAATGCGGCGCATCGCCTCGGCTTATGCTGGAAGCGGGATGGTGGAAGCCCTGAATTCCGCCGAGGCAACGCAAGCCAGCGGCTGGCCCATCGGCGGCGACGCGCTTCGCTTTCCGCAAAGCGGACTTGTGGAACCCAAGACGTTGACCCGAGCGCTGCTTGACCATCCGCTCATCAACGTTCAGCTCCGGCGCCGGGCCCCGTGCGGTGCCGCGCCTTTGGCATTGGCTTGCGGCGGCGCCGTGCGCCTCTGCGCGGCGGCTGCCTTTCTGGAACTGGTGGAGGTGGCGGGGCAGATGGACATCGTGGCTGTGGATGAACGGCCGCGACTGCCGGTGGTCAGCAATGGCTATCTGGTGCCCATCGCTTTGGGCGTTGCCGCCGGCGCCACCTTTGAGCACCGGCCTTGGCCAGTCGAAGAGGCTACAGCCCACAATCTACGCCAGCTCAGTGGACGCCGCCATCGATGGGTCGGACGCGCCCGGGCCAGTCGAGCGGTCGCTTCCGACCGCACGCCCATTGTCGGCAAATTGGCCGAGGGCCTCACCGTCAGCTGCGCCCATGGCGCGATGGGCATGACCACCGCGCCGTTCGCAGGCGCCATCGTCGCCAGCCATTGGACCGGCGACTTTCCACCGTTGGAGCGCTGCGTCGAAGCCCTTGTCGATCCGGCCCGCTTTCGCCGCCGTCAAGCCCGGCGCGGCTACCGCCTTGGTGCCTCGGCTTGACTGCGTCAAGCGGATACGCTGCCGTTGAGAACGCGCACGTTGATGACGCTGTCGATGGCGGCGAGCTCGCCGATCAGCGCATCGTCCGGGGCGGCCTCGATGTCGAGCAGGTTGTAGGCCACCTCGCCCAAGCTCTTGTTGAGCATGTCGATGATGTTGATGTCGTGCTTGGCAAGCACCGACGTCATCTGGCCAAGCATGCCGGCGACGTTGCGGTTGGTGATGGCCAGGCGATGCCCCCCGGATGGCTCCAAAGCCACCGCCGGAAAGTTGACCGAATTGACGATGTTGCCGGTCTCGAGGAAGTCGATGAGCTGGTTGGCCGCCATGACCGCGCAGTTCTCCTCCGCCTCCGCCGTGCTGGCCCCCAAGTGGGGGGTGAGCCGGACGTTGGGGCGGCCGATCAGCCCGGGCACGGGAAAGTCGGCTACATAGCTGCCGAGGCGCCCCTCGTCGAGCGCGCGAATCAGGGCCCCCCGATCCACGACCGGCTCCCGGGCAAAGTTGAGCAGCACGCTGCCCGGACGCAACGAACGCAAGGCCTCCTCGCCGATGATGCCTTCGGTTTCCGGCAGCAGCGGCATGTGGAGGGTCACGAAGTCGGAGCGGGCGAACAGACTTGGCAGGTTCTCCATGCGCCGCACTTCGCTCGGCAGCCGCCACGCGGCGTCCACCGAAATGGCGGGATCGTGGCCAAGGACGTCCATGCCCAAATCCAGCGCGGCCCGGGCCACCAACGAGCCGATGGCGCCGAGGCCGACGACGCCCAGGGACTTGCCGCTGAGCTCACGGCCCTTGAAGCGCTTCTTCTCCGCCTCGACCAAGGCGTTGAGTTCAGCGGCATCGGTCACGCCGCTCAAGGTGGAGACGAAGTCCACCCCACCGACCACGTCCCGGGAACTGATGAACAGCGCCGCGAGCACCAATTCCTTCACCGAATTGGCGTTGGCGCCCGGGGTGTTGAACACCACCACCCCTTGCTGGGTGCAGTGCGCCACTGGCACGTTGTTCACGCCGGCGCCGGCCCGGGCGATGGCCCGCAGGCGGTCATGGACATCGTCCTCGCCGAGCTTGTGGCTGCGCAGCAATACGGCGTCGGGGTCGGCGATCTCGGTGCCGAGCTCATAGCGCTGGCGGGGGAAGCGCTCAAGGCCGCGAAGGGCAATCTGATTGTAGGTGCGAATCTTGTACATGATTGTGAAGTTCGCCCTCATTCCCCCTTGAAGTTCGCGGTGCGCTTCTCAAGGAAGGCCGACACGCCTTCCTGGAAGTCCGCCGTTGCGCCAGCTTGGTTCTGCAGACGGGCCTCCAAGTCAAGCTGCTGCTCGTAGGAATTGTGCCAAGTGTTCCAGTAGGCTTGGCGAATCAAGCCCAAGGAGCGTGGGCCATCGGCGAGCTGGCGGGCCAGGGCGCTGGCGCCTTCCATGAGCGCGTTGTTGTCCTCGAACAGCCGATTCACCATGCCCCACTCTTGGGCCTTGTCGGCCGGCAGCCGCTCTGCCAAAAGCGATAGCTCCACAGCCCGGCCCCAGCCAATCAGGCGCGGCAGCATGAATGTGGAGCCGCCGTCCGGCACGAGCCCGATACGGGCGAAGGCTTGCAGGAAGTAGGCGCCCCGCTGGGCGCAGACGATGTCACCGATCAGCGCGAAACTCATGCCGACGCCAGCCGCCGGACCATTGACCGCGGTGACGATGGGCATGTCCAGATCCCGCAGCCCCAACAGCAAGGGATGGTAGCCGCCGCGAAGGCCGTCACCGGCTCCGCCGCCGCGCTCGTTGCGGCCTTCGTCCTGCAGATTGGCGCCGGCGCAAAACGCCCGGCCTTGGCCGGTCAGCAACAGGCAGCGGGCGCCGTTGGCGGGATCCCTCACCCGGCTGAACGCCTCGTGGAAGTCGGCCAGCATCTGTGCGCCGACGGCGTTGAGCACCTCCGGATGATTGAATTTCAGCACGGCAACCTTGCCGTCGAAGTCCAGCGACATGCGTTCCATGTTCAGCCCCCAAAAAAGTCGGTAACCTTAACGCATATGCACAGCCCTTTGCATTGGCATTTGATCGCCCCGTGAAAAGCGCCGAGGATCGCAACGGCAAGCCCGGCAGCTCGTTTCCCTCTTCCCCGGATGGCGGCGAGCACCGCAACCAAGCCGTGCTGGGACGCGCCTTCGTCCTGATCGCGGGCTTCGCCGCCGTGGAGATCATTGGCGGCATCCTGAGCAATTCGCTGACCCTGCTGGCGGACGCCGGCCACATGGTTCTCGACGCCGCCGCCTTGGGCTTGGCTTGGGGCGCACTGCGGTTGTCCAGGCGACCCGCCACGGCCAGATTGACCTACGGACACCATCGCGTGCAGGTACTGGCAGCGTTTCTCAACGGCTTGGCGCTCGCTTTGCTGGTGCTCTGGATTCTCAAGGAGGCCTTCGAGCGCTTCATGGCGCCGCAGGCGATGGCGCCGCTGCCCGCCCTGATCGTCGCGACAATTGGCCTGATCGTCAATCTCATCGCCTATCGGTGGCTCGGCCATGGCAACGACAACATCAATGTGCAGGCCGCGGCGCTGCACGTTCTAGGCGACCTGCTCGGCAGCTTGGCGGCGATCACCGCCGCCCTGACCGTCCACTTCACTGGCTGGACCCGCGTGGATCCACTGCTCGCCCTCGTCATCGCGGCGATACTCACCCGAGGCACTTGGCGGGTGCTGAAGGGTTCGGGACACCTGCTTCTCCAAGGTGCGCCGAACCCGGTCAGTACCGACGATCTACGCGCCGCCCTGGCCGCGACGCCGGGCGTCATTGACGTGCACCAGCTCCACGTTTGGGGGCTCACCGCGGAGCGGCCCGTCGCCACCCTCCACGCGCACATCGCTGACGAGGCCGACGGCCAGGGCGTCACCGCAGCGCTCAAGACAACGCTGCGCGAAAAATTCGGCGTGGCGCACTCCACCATTCAACTCGAACGCGGCGAATGCCCGGACAGGACACTAGCCCGCAGCATTCGTCCGTAGTCCGCGCACCGCGATGATGAGCGGCACGATGAGGCTGGCGAAAATGCCCAGGCTCAGCACCGCCAACATCATCAAGGTTGCCGTCATGCCCCAAAGGTCGAAGTGCAGCCCGACCAGCGGGCCAGTGACCACGAAGAGACCGCGAAAGCCGAAGCTGGCCAGCGAATTGGCGGTGGCTCGGAATTCGCTCGGCACTCGGCTGTTCAGCGCATCGGTGAGAATCACGGTGCCGAGGCCGCGGGCGATGAAGAACGTCGAGGCGGCGAGCAGTCCGCCAGCGATGCCCAAGCGGTCAAGCCCCAAATAACCCAGCACCGGGGCCAAGCCCATGACCGCCAGTACGCCGGCCGGGCCGATGCGATCCTCGAGCTTGTGGGTCCAACGCCCCGCCACTGCGCTTAAGAAGGACAGACCGGCCCACAGGTAGCCGAAGTGGGCGAGTCCGAGGCCCTGCTGCTCCCACAGCTTGGGCAGCAGCCACGCCGCGTAGAAGGTGGTCAGGCTCCAGATGCAAAGCGCCAGGAACACCAGTCGCAAAACCATCTTGCCGCGTAGCAGGTGGCGGGTGATGCGGACCATGTTGGCCATGTGGCCTTCGGCGGACAGCCTCGCCACAGGCGGCTCGCGCAAGCGCACGGCAAACAGCAGCGGCAGCCAGCCGACCAACACCTGGGCGGCGACCACGCCGCCGAGGGTGCCCCACAACAGCAGCAGGGAGCAGGCCACGCCCGCAGCGGCTTGGGACAGGGTGCTCACAGCATAGAGCTTGCCCACCACCTGCCGCTGCCGCCGGTCGCTGCTGCCCCGGGCCAGCTCCGTGTCATAGAGCAAGGCCAGATCGGCGCCGGAGGTCAGGCTGTAGCTGATCGCCAAGGCGGTTTCAAACAACGCCAGCGTCCAGAAACCGTCGACGACCAAGAGCAGGCTGTAGCCAACGCCCGAAAACGCGAAGCCAAGGATCAGGCAGCGGCGCCGCCCGATCAGGTCAGCCAGATAGCCGGACGGCGCCTCGGTGAGCATGACCACCAAGGCGAACAGCGCCTGCAGGGAGAAGACCTCCTGCATGGACAGCCCCTTGCTCTGAAAGAAGGGCACGGCCACGGGCATGATGACCAGGAAGGCCTTGAAGAACCCCAGCCAAAGCGTACGGCCCACATTGGCCCGCAGCCGCGCTGCATCGCCTTCCATCGTTTCGGGTTTTCGCATGTTCACACTTGGAAACTCTGCAAATCAAACTGCTTGCTGCTTGGCAGCTTTCGAATACGGACAATCCAAAAAAAAACCCCGAAGGCCAGAGGCGCTTCGGGGTCTTTCGTATCAACGGAAGGCTTGCCAAAGGCTCACCTTCCGACGCTGCGCGCACTACCCATGCACCCCCGTCGCCGCAGGCACGGTCATGTCCCCCTGTGCGCTCGTGGCGCACCGGAAGACCCGGCAATGTTGGGAAAACGGTTTCATGGCAGCGGCAATGTCCGTTGCTGATGTCAAGGGCGGCGCACCATACGCAGGCCCAAGTCCTGTGTCAATCACGAGCGCCGCCGAACGATGCCGGTTGCCAAACCGCGTCAGGGCGCAGCAACATCACCGAAGGCGTCTAGTAGAACCGACGGCGGCGGTGTGTAGAAGAAGCTGCCGGTCACGGGTTGGGAATGGCCCAGCAACTGATCGCTCAGGCCGTCCTCAGCGAGGCCGTACATGGACTCCAATAGCCAGCGGAAGCGGTTCGGGTCGGCGCTGAACGCCAGGAAGTAGAGGCCGGCGTCCGCCACGCGGCCCACGGGGCTGCTGCGGCGGTAGATCTTGACCGCCTCGCCGCCGCGCTTGATGTCCGTGCGGCTGACGTGGCTGTCCGGCGGCATTGCGTCGCCCGTGAGTTCGATGCTGTCCGCCTTGGTGCGGCCAATCACCCGTTCCTGGTCGGCCACCGCCAAGGCGCCGAATCCGGCCAGATCGTGTATCCAGCGCTGGGCGAGGACAAAACTGCCGCCGGCATAAGGGCCGGCTTGGACCAAGGCGGCTGACAACCGGGCGTCCTCCTTCGGATTGGCGGAGCCGTCGACGAACCCCGTCAGGTCGCGGCTGTCGCGGAATCGGAAACCGTGCTCCTCCGCCTCCAGGCGGGCCACGCCCGACAACGCATCGCGCCAGTCCAGGGCGCGGGCGAAAAGCTCGTCCCGAGCCTCCCCGTGCAGCCAGATGAAGAGGTCGCGCTGCGAAGCCGGCGCAGACTTGCCACGGCCTGCCACGGCGCTGAAGTCCGCCAATGCCGGCGGCGGAGAAGACCCGGGCGACCGCAGCCCGGCCATCAAGCCGCGGCCGAAGCCGATGACCTGCTCCCCATCGGCCACCGGTGCCAGCGCCAGCGGTCGCCCTGGCAGCAAGGCCGGCGCTCCGCGAACGCTGAACTCAAGGAAGCTGAACTCAAGAAATATGTGGTGCGCGGTGTTCTCACGGAAAATGCCAGCTTGATGGTCGATCATTTTGGACCCGCCTATGGGTGACGATGGTGGGGAAGCGGTCGCGCTCAACCCCGCCGCGCTTTAGCAGCGCCGCGGCCTGTTCGCTTGGCAGGCTTCCGCTTGGCCGCTTTGGCGCGGGTCTTGCCCACCGCCGCTTTACGCGCCACCCACTTGCCGTCCTGGTAGAACGCCTGCCAGCCAGTGGCTTTGCCGTCGATCTCGGATTGCACGTACTGCTGCCCCGTCTTGCGGCTGTATCGAATGACCGCTGGCGTGCCGTCAGGGTCCTCGGTCGGCGCCAAGAGCAGGTACTTGAACTTGGGATCGAGCTCATTGGCGTGGGGCAGCAGTTCGGCGACCTTTGGCGCCCGCGTCTCCCGATTCTTGGGGAACTGGCTGGCCGCCAGGAAGATGCCCGATGCGCCGTCGCGCAGCAGATAGTGGTCGTCCACCGTTGCGCAGCGCAACTCCGGCATCGGCACCGGGTCGGCTTTTGGCGGCGCTGGCTGCCCGTTGCGCAGCAGCTTGCGGGTGTTGGCGCAGGCGGTGCAGCCGAAGTACTTGCCGAAGCGACCGGTCTTCAACTGCATCTCCGCACCGCAGCGGTCGCACTCCAGCACCGGCCCCTCGTAGCCTTTAACGCGGAACTGCCCCGCTTCCACCTCGAATCCAGCGCAGTCGGGGTTGTTGCCGCAGACGTGCAGCTTGCGCGTCTCGTCCACTAGGTAGCAGGTCATGGGCGTTTCGCAGCGTGGGCACCTGCGGCGGCTGCGCAGCAGCTTCGACTCGCCCTCATCGTCCACGTCCACATCCACCGCCTCCTCACCGGGGGTGAGGTTCATCGTGTTCTGGCAGCGCTCCTTGGGCGGCAGCGCATACCCCGAACAGCCAAGAAAAACGCCGGTGCCAGCGGTGCGCAGCTGCATGGGCCGATCGCATTTTGGGCAATCGACGCCAGTGTCGGTCGGGGCATTGGGGCGCATGCCGTCACCGCTGCGGGCAACGGTCAGCTTGGCGCTGAAATCGCCGTAGAACGCATCGAGCACCCCACGCCAGTTGACCTCGCCCTCAGCGATTTGGTCGAGCTCCTGCTCCAACGCAGCGGTGAAGCCGTAGTCCATGAGGTTGCTGAACTGCTCCACGAGCCGGTCGGTGACCAGCTCGCCGATCTTTTCGGCATGGAAGCGGCGGTTGGCGATGCTGACGTAGCCCCGCTCCTGGATGGTGGAAATGATGGCGGCGTAGGTGGACGGGCGGCCGATGCCGCGTTTTTCCAGCTCCCGGACGAGGCTCGCCTCGCCGTAGCGGGGCGGCGGCTTGGTAAAGTGCTGCACCGCCTCGGCATCCGCCAAGTCCAGGGCTTCGCCGACGGAGAGATCCGGCAGGGGTTTGGCGTCGTCCCCCCGGGTGATCGAAGGCAGTGCCCGGGTGTGTCCGTCGAACAACTGGATGCGGCCCCGAATGCGCAACTCGAACTCGCCGCCCTTGGCCAGCACCGTGGTGGCGAGGTACTCCGCATCCGGCATCTGGCAGGCGATGAACTGCCTGCGGATCAGGTCGTAGAGCCGCGCCGCGTCGTCCGGCAGGCCAGACAGCCCCGCAGGGGATGTCGCCACGTTGGTTGGGCGAATGGCCTCATGGGCCTCCTGAGCGCCCTTTTTGCTGGCGTAGGAGCGGGGTTTGTCGGGCACGTAGCGCTGGCCGAACTCGGCCCTGATGTGGTCGCGGCAGGCGGCCACCGCATCGCCGCTGAGATTGGTCGAATCGGTGCGCATGTAGGTGATGTGGCCCGCCTCGTAGAGCCGCTGCGCCAAGGTCATGGTCCGCTTGACGCTGAAGCCCAATCGGCCGCTGGCGGCCTGCTGCAGGGTGGAGGTGATGAGCGGCGAATGAGGACGGGTCTTGGTGGGCCGGTCGGTGCGGTCGCTGACCCCGAAGCTTCTTTGCCGAAGCCGGCCAAGCGCGTCCTCGGCGGCCACCTGGTTGGCAGGACGGAAAGCCTCGCCGCCCTCCTTGACCACTTGGAAGCGCAGCGACTCCGCATCGTTGCGGCGCTTGAGATCCGCGAACAGTTCCCAATACTCCTCGGGCTTAAAGGCCCGAATCTCCCGCTCCCGCTCCACCACCAGCCGCACCGCAACCGACTGCACCCGCCCCGCCGACAGGCCCCGGGCCACCTTGGCCCAGAGCAACGGGGAGAGTTCGAAGCCCACCACCCGGTCGAGGAAGCGGCGCGCCTGCTGGGCGTTGACCCGGTCCATGTCGAGTTCGCCGGGCGAGCGGAAGGCCTCCTGAATGGCCTTCTTGGTGATCTCGTTGAAGACCACGCGCCGATAGCGGTCAGCGCGCCCGCCGATGGTTTCACGCAAGTGCCAAGCGATGGCTTCCCCTTCCCGGTCCAAGTCGGTGGCGAGATACACCGTATCAGCGCGCGCCGCCAAGCGGGACAGCTCATCGACCACCTTCTCCTTGCCGGGCAGCACTTCATAGGCCACCTGCCACTGATTGTCCGGATCCACCCCCATGCGCCGCACGAGTTGCTCCCGCGCCCGGCGCTCCCTGAGGGCGGCGCGCTCGCTGGCCGACAGCTTGGCCGTCTTGGCCGCGACTTTGCGCGGCTGAGCGCCGCCGGTCTTGGCGCCCTTGCCGGAAGGCAAGTCCCGGATGTGGCCGACGCTGGACTTGACGACGTAATCCTTGCCCAGATAGCGGTTGATGGTGCGCGCCTTCGCAGGCGATTCGACTATGACGAGTGATCGGGCCAAGGCTGTTTCCGGTTGGTGAGGCCGCGTGCCAAGGGAATCGACGCGGACGGGCGCCGTTATACGGCTAGGTCCAAACGGCTGTCAACAACCTGCGCGACCTGACGGTCGCGGGGGACCTGCGATCCGTTGGAGTTTCGCCGGCGCGAAACCCCATGCCCGTTGAGTGGGATGGATTCCGATATGTTTCTGAACCTGAACACAACCTCGACGCGTTGACTAACGCGCTTCCGCATTCATTGAAAGGGTTGCAACCTGCTTGCCGATGGCCTCCAAGGCGCTCTTGATTTCCGCAACCGCATCGGCGGCGGACGGCGATCTCTCAAGCCAATAGCAGCCTACGGAGCGTCCGCCGAAATCGACCGCCACCACGTCATCCGGCAGGGTTTCAATCAGGGGCCGAAGTTCGGCAAGCCATTCGACGGGCAGTTCCGTTCCCTCATCGGCTATCCAGTCGCGGGCGGAGCGCAGCAGTCGCCAAGGAGATGCCGCACCCGGCATCCGATTCAAGGTCAAGGCATAGCGCGCACTGGCATGCATGGGTTCGCGTGGCCGCCCCCCCGCCGTGACCCGCTCCTTCGCTGCGGCACCGGGGTTGCGCACCGACTTCAACTCGACGGTCAGCCCCAGCCGCCTCGCCTGCGCCCTGAGCGCGGCAAGACGACGATCCTTCCTGCTCGGCAGCAAGTAAAGGATGGGCCCGAAGGCGACGGTCAAACTACCGACGATGATGACCCCAATCCAAATGCCGTCCATGCGCCTCCCGATTCCCTGGCCGCGGCGATGACCTCCAATGCACCTTGAGACCGCGCCGCCCTTCCAGTTAGTCTATTCCATTGTCGTTTGGTTGCGGTTGGACAGATCACCAAGTACATGAAGCGGAACGTCATCGGCAGCCATCGGCAGCGCGGCCAATCGCGTTGAACAAGTTTCCAGTGAGGCATTGCGTCGGGCTGGCCCTGCTTTTTCTGCTGTTGACCAACAGCCCCTTGGTCGGCGGGACCGAAAACGCCGCGCTCCATGAGCAGCGCCAAGCCTACCGCAAAGCGGTGGACCTCGTGCATGCAGGCCACGTGTCAGCGGCGCTGAAAATCCGCAAGCAACTGGCCGACTACGTCCTTGCGCCCTACATCACCTACCATCGCAATCGGCTGCGCCTCAGCCGCCTGAGCGCGGCGGAGGTCAACGGCTTTCGACGCGACCATCCGGACCTGCCGGGTGCTCAACGCATCTACCGGCAGTGGCTGCAAAGCTTGGCGGGGCGCGGCCAGTGGCGGACCTTCCTTGAGCACTACGAGCCAACCGACAGCATCGAGCTGCAATGCCAGCACCTGCGGGCACTGCAAATCACCGGCCAACGGGAAGCCGCCCTGGACGGCGTGGAAGCGCTGTGGACGGTGGGCAAGTCGCAGCCCAAAGCCTGTGACCCGATCTTTCAGATCTGGCAGCGTGAGCGGCTCAACGATGCCATCGCCTGGCGGCGCCTGGCGCTTGCCATCAATGCCAACCAACACCTCCTGGCCCGCTACCTGGTTCGCTTTTTCTCCTCCCAGGCGAAGGTTTGGGCGCAGGCCCACTACGATGTGCACTTCAGTCCCGCCAACATCAAGCGGACCAGCCGCTACCGCACCGACAATGAATGGTCCCGAGGCGTCATCGCCCATGGGTTGAAAAGGCTGGCCGAGCGGGACGCCGAAGGCGCCCGGGACGCCTGGGCGAAGTATCAAGCGAGCCACGGGTTTTCGGAAGCCGAGCGCCGGTCCATCGACGAGGCCATCGACGCCGCACTGGCACAAGCCGGCTTGCTGGACAGGACGCCCACCGACGACGACTCGCCGGAAGCCGCGGCTCGCTTCGCCCTCGCCTACCTCAAACAGCAAAACTGGCCGCTGCTGCATGCTTGGATCGAGCGGATGTCGGAGGCGGAGCGGTTTAGCGACAAGTGGCAGTATTGGCTGGCGCGGGCCATCGACGCTTCCCACGGTGACTCGGAACGGGCTCGGCTCGCCTACCGTTCATTAGCCGAAAAGCGCTCCTACTACGGCTTCCTGGCAGCCCAGCGGGCCGGGCTGGCGGCGCAGATGAACGACGCCTCGAGAGCCATCGCCAAAGCGGAGATGCAGCGGGTGCTATCCATTCCGGCCTTCGGGCGCGCCATCGAACTGTTCGCCGTCGGTGACGAAGTCAACGCTCGCCGGGAACTGCTCGGCGTCATTCCCCGATTGACCGTTGAAGAGCGCCGTGCCGCCGCCGTCATGGTGCAGCGCATCGGCCACACCAGCCTCGCCATCCACACCGCCAACCGGGCCGAGCTGCGCGATGATCTACGGCTGCGGTTTCCTGTGCTGCACCAGCCTCTATTTGGAAAGGCCAGCCACGCCACCACCGTCCCGCTGCCGCTGCTGTTGGCCTTCGCCCGCCAAGAAAGCGCCTTTGAGGCCACTGCCCGCTCATCGGCCAACGCCCGGGGCGTCCTGCAGATGCTCATCGGCACCGCGCGGCTGGCCGCCAAACGCGCCGGTCTGCCCCCACCGACGGCCAGCGGGTTGTACGATCCCAGCGTCAACATACCCCTCGGCGCCAGCCACATCGCCTGGCTGCTGCGGCGCTACGACGACGTGCTGCCGCTCGCGGCGGCGGCCTACAACGCCGGCGAGCGCCGGGTTGACCGCTGGATCAGGGAGAGTGCGGGTCTTTCGTTGGACGTCTGGATCGACGCCATCCCCTTCAGCGAAACCCGCAACTACGTTCACAACGTACTGGCTTTCAACCAGATCTACGCCGCCCGGTTCGGCGCTGGGGCGCCGATGCTGCCCAACCTCGACCTCGTGGTGACCCCTTGATGAGCGGCGTCGAGTTGGTGGATATCGGCGCCAACTTGCTCAACCGGCAGTTCCGCAACGACCTTGACGCCGTGCTCGCCCGTGCGACGAGCGCCGGGCTCGGCCACATCATGGTGACTGCCACCAGCGTGGCGGACTCGGCTGCCGCCATCGAACTGTGCCGGGGACATGCGGATCTCTCCTGCACGGTTGGCGTTCACCCCCACGATGCCGCCAAGACGCTGGCGACTGGCGGAGATTGGGTGGCGCGTCTACGGGCGCTGGCTGGACAGGAACCGGTTTGCGCCATCGGCGAGGCCGGGCTCGACTTCCACCGCAACTTCTCGCCGCCGGCAGATCAGCGCACCGTGTTCGACGCCCAAGTTCGCCTAGCGGCCGAACTCGGCCTGCCGCTCTTCGTCCACGACCGGGACAGCGGCGGGGCGGTGCACGACGCCCTGATGAACCAAGCCGGGCAACTCAACGGCGTCGTAATCCACTGTTTCACCGGAGATGAAGGGGATCTCAAGCGCTACTTGGCAGCGGGCTTTCACATCGGCGTCACTGGCTGGGTCTGCGACCGCCGGCGCGGCGAGCGCCTGCGCGGCCTGGTCCCGCAAATTCCGCTTGACCGCCTGTTGATCGAAACCGACGCGCCCTTCCTGCTGCCCCATGGAGCCGCCAGCCCAACCGCTGACACACGCCGCAACGAACCCTGCCTGCTGCCCTTCATTGCCCGCTACGTCGCGGAACTGCTGGGCATGCCCGCATCGGAGCTGGGCCGCCAAACCGCGGCCAACGCAAGGCGTCTGTTCGGCCTCAGCGGCGACCTAAGAAACCAATGACAGCATCCCGATCAAGGGGCCAATCGACTTCCCGGCCTTCAAAGCAAAGCACTGGAATGCGTTCGCCGTAGCGCTGCAGCAACTCATCCTCGGTGGCCACATCCACCACCCGCAAGGTCAAGCCGCGGAGTTCTGGCATACTCAGCAGCATGTCCAGCGCCTGTTCGCACGGCGCACAGCCGCCGGTCGAATAGAGAATCAAGTCCATGCTTGCATCATACCGCCACGGTGACCGGGCCAGCGCCGACAAGTACCCCCTGGCCACCGCCGCCGCCTTGCCGTGGCGGGCGGCGGCCGACGGCGCTTGGTGCGAGGTTGCCTTGCCGTCCTGTCCGGCCGCTCACATCATCGTGCCAAGCC
This sequence comes from Candidatus Azophilus lithoversatilis, assembly GCA_028278675.1. Classification (GTDB taxonomy): domain Bacteria; phylum Pseudomonadota; class Gammaproteobacteria; order Pseudomonadales; family Azotimanducaceae; genus Azophilus; species Azophilus lithoversatilis. The sequence continues at coordinate 180,850 of JAQAJJ010000003.1, read as the reverse complement.
TGTCCATCGGTCCAGAGAGCTGCGCCTATCAGGTGACGCTTCGCACCGCGGAAGGCCACTGGACCCTGCAGGACGTGCCTTCTTCGCCTCCGTCCAGCCGAGGACGGGCTCACAGCCGATCAGCGAGCGGGGCGGTCAGCACCCACATAGACTGCTTTCACACCGAAGCCGACCTGCCCGCCAGCCACCTGCGCTTCACGCTGCGCCGGGCCGAGCCGCCGCCGCGCCATCTGCTGGCCGTCTCGGTGCGTCCCCTCGAAATGCACCCGCAGACGCCCCAAGCGATAAGGGCCATCGGGCCGCAGCCCCCGGCCATCAGCCAAATGCAGGGGCCGCAGGACATTCAGCAACGAATCTGTTCGCCCACCGCGTTAGCGATGATGCTGAAGGCGGCGGATGCGGGCATCGACTGGCTGGACGTGGTGGAGCGCTGCTTCGACCAACGCACCCAGTCCTATGGGTGCTGGCCGATGGCGGTCCGCTGCGCCGCCGGTTTTGGCCGGCTTGGGGCCGTCGAGGCGCTGCCCGCTTGGGACCCAGCCATCCAAGTGCTGCGCGCTGGTCTGCCGATCGTCGCCAGCATCGACTTCGCCGCCGGTGAACTGTCCGGTGCGCCGCTTCCCAAGACCGCGGGCCACTTGGTAACCTGTTACGGCGTTGATGGTGACGCGGTGCTGGTTAACGACCCGGCGGCAACCGATGCGGCTGGCGTGCCGCGCCGCTACGATCTCGAGGCCTTCAGCCGAGCTTGGCTGTGTCGCCGGGGAGCGGCCTACATCATGCCTGCGCCATAGATGGCGGGGCGGGAAGCCGCTAGCTCGCCCCAGTGCGGCGCACCGCTGATGCGGAAAGAACAACGTGTTCGCCGAGAGGCATTCTCTAATTGTTCGGTGGAAGCGCGATGAAGCACTTGGGATGGTTCCTGCTGCTGATGGCGGGCTTTGGCCTAACGACTGCCGGGTTGATGCTTTGGCACGATCGAGGCTTCGCCTTCACCGGGATTTGGCGGCTCGACGACGGCTTGCATCCGCTTTACCTGCTGATCGTCGGCATCGCCATGATCCCACCGGCGCTGGGCGAGATATTACTGCTTGAGCAGCGCCGCGGCGATGGCTGAAGCTCGTGCGCGGGTCTATCTGCGTCCGGTGAACCGCCGGGACCGCGATGAGTTCATTGCCGTCATGCGTCGAAGCTCATCGCTGCACGAGCCTTGGATCCACCCGCCCCTCACCCGCGAAGCGTTCAGCCGCTACCTCAAGCGCTTGGAGCAGGACGACCATGTGGGCCTGCTGGTCATTGAAAAGGAAACTGACGCGATCGTGGGCTGCTTCAATCTCAACAACATCGTGCGCGGCTCTTTTCTGAGCGCCTCCCTCGGCTATTATGCCGCCCAACCTTATGCGAGGCGCGGCTACATGCAGGAAGGGCTTGAACAAGTCATCACGTGGGCGGTCGAAAAACTGGGCCTGCACCGCCTGGAGGCAAACATCCAGCCACGCAACCAACGATCCATCGCCTTGGTGAAGCGTTGCGGCTTCAAACGGGAGGGCCTCTCGCCGGACTACCTGTTCATTGCCGGCGCCTGGCGGGACCATGAGCGCTGGACCTGGCTCGACCGGCGCCACGGCCTGCGTCCGCCACTGTGACGGCCTACGGCGCTTGGCCTTCGCCAATCACGCCCCGCCTCGTGGCCGAGGCGGCGGTCGGCATCGGCGATCCGCAAGTCAGCGGCGGCGTAGCCTACTGGCTGGAATCGCGCCCCGCCGAAGGCGGCCGCGTCACCCTGTTCAAACAGGCCGGAGCCCAAGCCGCAGAGCTCACGCCGAGCCCCTACAGCGTCAAGAGCCGCGTCCATGAGTACGGCGGCGGCGCCTACCTGCCCACCGACAGCGGCGTTTTCTTCGTTAACGACCGGGGCCAGAACATCCATCGGATCGCCACGGACGGCGGCATCAGCCCGGTCACCGATTCCCCGTCCAGCGTGCGCTACGCGGACTTCTGCTTCGATGCCGCCCGCCGCCGACTGATCGCGGTCACCGAGATTCACGGTGACGGCGAGCCGGAGAATGCGCTCGCTGCCGTCAACATCGACGATGGCCATGTGGCGCTGCTGCACCAAGGCCACGACTTCTACGCCGCGCCCCAGGTGTCGGCGGACGGCGAGCAACTGCTGTTCATCGCCTGGGACCATCCGAACATGCCGTGGGATGGCACCCAACTGCTGCGCTGTCGCTTGGACGGGGCCGCCATCGGCGAAGCCTCGGTGATCGCCGGCGGCGCACGGGAATCGGTCATGCAGCCGAATTGGGCGCCGGACGGCGCCATCCTCTACATCAGCGACCGTAGCGGCTACTGGAATCTCCATCGGCTCGATGAGTCCGGGGACGCGCCGGTGCTGGCCGACGCCGCCGACTACGGCGGTCCGCCTTGGCAGTTCGGCCAGCGCAGCTACACGTGCCTCGACGAACGCTTCATCGCCGCCTGCCGGCACGGCCAAGCCGGGCAGGACCTGGTGCTGATCGATCGCGAGAGCGGCTTCGCCAGCCCCTTGCTCGAGGAACTGGCTGGCTGCGGACAGCTTTCGGTTCACGGCAACGACATCTGCTTTCTCACCGCCCACGGCGAGCGGCCCACCGAGTTCGCCCGCCTGAATCCAGAAACCCGGGACGCCATCACCGTGGCCAAGCCGCCGCCCCCCGCCGTGGACTCGATCTATTTCAGCTTCCCGGAGCGCATCGCCTTCCCAACGCGGGAAGGTGAGCAGGCCTACGCCTACCTCTATCGTCCCCAGCATCCCGAGCATCAGGCCACCGATGGCAAGCCGCCGCTGCTGACGCTCTGCCACGGCGGGCCCACGGGGGCCGCCTCGGCGGCGCTGAAGCTGCTGGTGCAGTTCTACACCAGCCGCGGCTGGCTGGTGGTGGACGTGGACTACCGGGGCAGCGCGGGCTACGGGCGCGCCTACCGGGAGGCCCTGAACGGCCGTTGGGGCGAACTGGACGTGAGCGATTGCGAAGACGCGGTGTACTACCTTGCCGCCCAGGGCGAGGCGGACCCGGCCCGCGCCGCGATACGCGGCGGCAGCGCCGGCGGCTACACGGTGCTGCGGGCCCTCACCGAGGGCAACGTGTTCCGGGCCGGCGCCAGCCACTACGGCATCGGCGACCTCACTGCGCTGGCCCGCGACACCCACAAGTTCGAGTCCCGCTACCTTGATGCGCTGCTCGGTTCGGAGGAGGCGCTCACCGAGCGCTCACCCATCAACCACCTCGACGGCCTGAACTGCCCGGTGATCTTCTTTCAAGGCGCCGAGGACCGCATCGTGCCGCCCAACCAAGCCCAGGCCATGGTCGCGGCGCTCCGCGCCAAGGGCCAGCCCGTCGCCTACATCGAATACCCCGGCGAGGGGCACGGCTTCCGCGACGGCGGCAACATCGCCCACAGCATCGGGGCGGAGTACGCCTTCTTCTGCCGCGTCTTCGGCCTGCCGGTGCCCGAAGGCCTCCCGGACATCGAGGTGGAGAACCTGTGACCGGCGCTCGCGATGTGATCGTGCTGCAGGGCGGCGACTCGCTGGAAGCCGAGATTTCCCGCGTGTCCGCCGCCCAAGTGGCCGCTGGCCTTGAAGCGGCTGGGCATCGCGTAACCCGCTTGGAAGTGGACCGCGACGCCCCGGTGCGGCTGGCCGAGGCCCGCCCGGACGTCGTCTTCCCGGCCCTGCACGGCCCGCCCGGCGAGGATGGCACGGTGCAGGGCCTGCTTGACATCCTGCAGTTGCCCTACGTCGGCGGCGGCGTCGCCGCCAGCGCGGCGGCTATGGACAAAACCTGCGCCAAGGCCCTGTTCCGCCGCGCCGGCCTACCGGTCGCCGACGACGTGGTCATCCTGCCGGGCAGCGCCAGCAAGGAAGCGGCGGCGCAAATCACCGACGCCCTGGGCGATCAAGTGGTCATCAAGCCGTCCGGCCAAGGCAGCGCCATCGGCATCGCCCGCCTGCCCGAGGCCAGCGAAATCGCCGCCTCAGTGGCCAATGCCCTAAAGCTCGGCAGCGTCATCGTCGAACCCTTCATCACCGGGCGTGAAATCACCGTCGGCGTACTTGACCTCCACGGGCGCTCGCCAAGCGCCTTCCCGGTCATCGAAATCCGCACCGCGCCGGGCGAGTGGTACGACGCCGTGAACCGCTACCAGGCCGGTGCCAGTGAACACATCATCCCCGCCCCCCTACCCACCGCCGTAAATGCCGAACTGCAGCGCATCGCCATCACCGCGCACCGAGTCTTGGGGCTGCGGGACCTGTCCCGCGCCGACTTCATCGTCAGTGAAGAAGAAGAGATATTTCTGCTGGAAGTCAATTCCTTGCCGGGAATGACGCCGACCAGCCTCTACCCGGATGGTGCGCGGGCGGACGGCTTGGAGTTCCCGGAATTGCTTGACGCGCTCGTGGGGAGTGCGTTAGAGCGGGGTTAGGCGGCAGAAGGTCTAAGGCCATTCTGCAGGCGCCACGGAGTACGAGACGTACAGTGGGTGCCTCGGAAGGCCCTTTTTGGTCAGGCCAAGGTGGAAGAGCGGACGGGCGGTGCGACGCAAAAGCGCCTCGACCGCCGCGCCTCGGCCATCGAAGGCGCCGTGGTTGCCCCAACCGCAGATGATTTGATCGGCCCAGTGGCAGGCTTCAACCAGGACTTCATCGTTTTTTGGTCCCACCGGCGCGGCTGTCGCAAACAGCTGCTTGGGTTCAGTGGCCCGCCAGGCGAAGAGGTTGCAGACTCGGTAGGCACCGAAGCCCATCGACCGCGCCCGGCGCTCCACCCGAGCGACCGTCGGATCGTTCGCCAGCTCCGTCGCCGTTGAGGGATTGAGCATGACGAAAAGCGCTTTGGGACTGGATGGGTCCCAAGTGCGGGTGAGGTCGTAGCGATACCCTTCGCAATCGGAGTACCGCGCGACCGAGACGCAGCCGTCGTGTTCATGGCGGCGGACGATCATCCGCCGCCATTGTGAGACTTGACCCTACAGATCGTAGCCCCGCTCGTTGTGCATCACGAGGTCGAGGCCCTGCTGCTCGTCCTCCTCCGTGACCCGGTTGCCGAGCAGTGCGCCGGTGACCTTGAGAATGACGAAGGTGGCCAGCGCCGTGTAGCCCAAGGTGGCGATCACGCCGATGGCCTGCACACCCAATTGGGAGCCCATGGTAGCGTCCTCGGAGCCGTAGCCTTGGCCGCTGAAAATGCCGAGGGAGGTGCTGGCGAACACTGCGGTCAACAGGGTGCCGAGCGCCCCGCCGACGCCGTGCACCGGAAAGACGTCCAGGGAGTCGTCGATCTTCAGCGAGCGCTTGATGTAGTTGGTGGCGAGGAAGCAGACGAAGCCCGCGGCAATGCCGATGATGAGCGCGCCGGCCGGGCCGACGAAGCCGGAAGCCGGGGTGATGGTGCCCAGGCCCGCCACCATGCCGGTGACGGCGCCGAGCGCACTCGGCTTGCCGTACCGAATCCATTCGCAAACCATCCAGGTGAAGGCCCCGGCGGAGGCTGACAGGTGGGTGACCAGCATGGCCATGGCGGCATCGCCGTTGGCCGCCAACGCACTGCCGCCGTTGAATCCGAACCAGCCGACCCAGAGCATGCCTGCGCCAGCCATGGTGAGCGTCATGTTGTGCGGCGGCATGGCCTGGCCGGGAAAGCCGCGCCGGTTGCCCAGCACCATTGCCGCGACGATGGCGGCGGTGCCGGCGGTGATGTGAACCACGGTGCCGCCGGCGAAATCCATCAGGCCCATGTCGCCGAGCCAGCCGCCACCCCACACCCAGTGGCAGATGGGGGCGTACACCAGCAGCAGCCAGAGGGTGCTGAACAGCAGCATCGACGAGAAGCGCATGCGTTCCGCAAAGCCGCCGACAATGAGGGCGGGGGTGATGATGGCGAAGGTGAGCTGGAACAGGGCAAAGGAGGATTCCGGGATGGAGCCGCTCATGGCGTCCTCGCCGACGCCGGCGAAGAGGACCTTGCCCAAGCCGCCGATGAAGGCGTTGCCGTCGCCAAACGCCAGGCTGTAGGCCGCGATCAGCCACACAATGGAGACCATGCAAGTGATGGTGAAGCACTGCATCAGGACGCTGAGCACGTTCCTGGTGCGCACCAAGCCCGCATAAAACAGCGAAAGCCCGGGTATCGTCATGAACAACACCAAGGCTGCGGAGGTCAAAATCCAAGCCGTGTCGCCCTTGTCCAATCCTTGACTGGCCCAAACGGGCATCGCCATCAGGCCCAAGGCCAAGGCCGCCGTCCAACGCATCATCTTCGTTCCACCCCCCTTAACAATTGAGTCGCGCCCGCTCCGGGTCGCCGCTGATGAAGCGCTGAAGCGGCGATGCAAAGAGATTACTTGAAGGCGATGCGCTGTACCAGCGCTTCGTCCTGCGGACGAAGCGTTCGAGTTGCTTCGCAACTCGGCGCAGGAGACGGGAACGTTGACTTCGGACATCCTCAAGCCGACGCAACACCCCCCTATCCCAAAGTAGTTTCGCGTTACCGAAACCACACCGCGCCAGCGCTTCGTCCTGCGGAAGAAGCGTTCGAGTTGCTTCGCAGCTCGGCGCAGGAGACGGGAAACGTTGACTTCGGACGCCCTCAAGCCACCGCCCCCTTTCTAATCAAAGTAGTTTCGCGCCAGCGAAACTAAAACGCGCCCGTCAGGGCGCGCGGGCGGCGCCGTCTCCATCAGAGTGCGGTCAATCGCGCCCAAGCTGCGCGATCGCGCGCACCAAGGACGGACCGCGATAGATCAGGCCCGTGTAGATTTGCACAAGGTCGGCGCCGGCGTCGAGCATGGCCTGGGCATCAGCCGCCGCAAGAATGCCGCCGACGCCGATGACTGCCACGCGCCCGTCAAGGCAGTCCCGCAGCCGGGTGACCAACTGGCGGGCCAAGGGTGCCAGTGGCGCGCCACTGAGGCCGCCGGCTTCGTCGGCGCGACGGAGGTTCGCCACTTGGGGACGGGTGACGGTGGTGTTGCCAGCGATCACGCCCTCGATTTCAAAGTCCAGCACCGCGTCAGCAATCGCTGCGACATCGGCATCCGCCAAGTCCGGCGCCAGCTTGATGCAGAGCGGGACGTGGCGGCCGTTGCGAGCGTTAAGCTCCGCTTGGCGCGCCTTCAACGCGCCCAGCAGCGCCGCGAGCGGCTCACCATACTGCAAGTCGCGCAGCCCCGGCGTATTCGGCGAGGACAGGTTCACTGCCAAGTAGTCGGCGCAATCGTGAAGCGCGTCCATGCAGGCAAGATAGTCATCCACCGCCCGCTCGATGGGGGTGTCCCGGTTCTTGCCGATGTTGACGCCCAGCGGCGCAGCCAAGCGACTGCCGCGGCCCCTAAGCCGTTTGAGCCGAGCCGCGACGGTGTGGGCGCCGTCATTGTTGAAGCCCATGCGATTGATCAGTGCCGACGCCTCCGGCAGCCGAAACAGACGCGGCTTGGGGTTGCCCGGTTGCGGCCGCGGCGTCACCGTGCCCACTTCGATGTGGCCAAAGCCAAGCCGCGCCAGCCCCTCGACGGCGATGGCGTCCTTGTCGAGTCCCGCCGCCACGCCCACCACGTTGGGAAACTGAATGCCCATCACCGTTCGCGAGCGCCCAAGCGCTGGCTGCGGCGGCCCCGGCAGGGCGCCCAGCGCAGCCAGCGCGTTCAGGCCCAGGGCGTGGGAGCGCTCCGCGTCCAGCGCGAAGAGCCAAGGGCGCATCAGTTCGTACATGATTGGCCGATGGTTGTGATTCCGGCCCCGGTCCACGCCGGGCAAAGGGAGCCTTTGGGACCGCGTCCAAAAGGTGTCTGGCGACTGTACCCATAGCCTTTTGGAGATGCAATCGCGCCCTCCCGGCGTTTCGGGACGTCGCTCAAGCACACCGACTTGCCATCTGCGACCTTGCCCGGTGCGGCAAAGCGCGGCTATTCTGCAACGAACGCCGGAGCCCGCCCATGAATCAGGAAATCGCCGAACGAATCAGCAATGCCTTGCCGGGCTGCGAAGTTGACGTCACCGTCGAGGGGAACCGCGCCCTCATTGAGGTTGCCAGCGCGGCCTTCGAAGGCTTGAGCCGGGTGCAGCGCCATCAGGCGGTGTACCGTTGCGTTGAGGATCTCATCGCCGACGGGGCGCTGCATGCGGTGACCATCAGGGCGAGCGTTCCTTCTTAAGGCCAATGGACAAGCTGCTCATCAACGGTGGCCGGCGCCTCGAAGGATCGCTCAAGGTCTCCGGCGCCAAGAACGCCGCCTTGCCCATTCTCGCGGCCACCCTGCTGGCTGGCGAAACCGTCACCGTCGCCAACGCGCCCCGTCTGAATGACGTGACGACCATGGTCAAACTGCTCGCCCATCTTGGCGCCGATGTGGCGGTTGGCGAGCAGCCCGAGGTCAGCGTCACCGCCGCCCAACTGTCGAATCTAAAGGCACCCTATGAACTGGTGAAGACCATGCGGGCCTCCTTTCTGGTCATGGGGCCGCTGCTGGCCCGCTTCGGCGAGGCCGAGGTGTCGCTGCCCGGCGGCTGCGCCATCGGCGCCCGGCCCGTGGATCAGCACCTGAAGGGCTTCGCCGCGCTTGGCGCGGACATCCACGTCGCCGACGGCTATGTGCAGGCGAAGGCCCCGCAAGGGCTCAAGGGCGCCCGCATCAACCTGGACTTGGCCACCGTCGGCGGCACCGAGAACCTGATGATGGCGGCCGCCCTGGCCGAGGGCGAGACCATCATCAGCGGCGCTGCCCGGGAGCCGGAAATCGTCGATTTGGGCAATTGCTTGAATGCCATGGGCGCAAGGATTTCCGGCCACGGCGCCGCCACGCTGCGCATTGTCGGCGTACCGGCACTGCATGGCGCGAGGCACGCCGTCATGGCCGACCGGGTGGAGGCGGGCACCTACCTGATTGCCGCGGCCGCCACCCGAGGCCACATCCGGCTACGGGACATCGACCCCGGGACACTCGATGCGGTGCTGGCGCGACTGCGGGCGGCGGGCGCCCAAATCGAGGCGGGCGAGGACTGGATTGAATTGAACATGCCTGGAAGACCCCGGGCCGTGGACATCGAAACCCGCCCCTATCCCGGCTTTCCGACCGACATGCAGGCTCAATTCATGGCCATGAACGCCGTCGCCGAAGGCAGTTGCCGCATCACCGAAACCATCTTCGAGAACCGCTTCATGCACGCCCAGGAAATCAATCGCCTCGGTGCGGACGTTCAGCTGCTCGGCCCGTCCCAAGCATTGGTCAACGGCGTTGAGTCGCTGCAGGCGGCACGCGTGATGGCCACCGACCTGCGGGCCTCCTTCAGCTTGGTCGTGGCGGGCTTGGTGGCCGAAGGACAGACGCTGATCGACCGCATCTACCACATTGACCGCGGCTACGAGATGATCGAGGAGAAGCTCTCGGCCTTGGGCGCGGATGTGCAGCGCATCTCCGGATGAACTTGAGGGACAGTTCCATCGACAAGCCGGCGACCATCCGCTGCCTTGACACGCGCTCGCCTACTTTTGATGCGGAGTTCGCCGTCCTGTCCGCGGGCAGCATGCGGGGCGCGGCGGAGGTTGAGCGAGGCGTTCGGGAAATCATCGACGCCATCCGGCAACGCGGTGATGACGCGCTCGTGGAGTGCGCCGCCCGCTTTGATGGCGCGGATTGCGCCGCCGTGGCGGACCTGGTCATTGATCGCAGCGCCTTAAGCGACGCCTGGGAGTCGCTTCCCGGAGTCCAACGCAAGGCCTTGGAGGAGGCCGTGCAGCGGATCGAGCGCTACCATCGGGCCCAGCTTCGGGCCTCCTGGTCCTACACCGACGAATTCGGCAACGAACTTGGCCAACGGGTGACGCCGTTGGATCGGGTTGGCGTCTATGTGCCGGGTGGCCAAGCCGCCTATCCATCGACAGTGCTGATGACCATGCTGCCTGCTGCCGTTGCGGGCGTGACGGACATCGTTGCCGTAATGCCCTGCGTCGGCGCGCCCAACCCACTGGCATTGGCGGCACTGCACCGGGCGGGCGTGGGAGAGGCCTATGCGGTCGGCGGCGCCCATGCGGTGGCGGCGCTTGCCTTGGGCACCGAGACCATCCGCCCCGTGGACAAGATCGTCGGCCCCGGCGGCGCTTGGGTGACGGAGGCGAAGCGCCAAGTGTTCGGCCAGACCGGCATCGACCTGATTGCCGGACCGAGCGAAATCCTCATCGTCGCCGATGGCACTGCACCGGTGGACTGGATGGTTTACGACCTCTTTTCCCAAGCCGAGCACGACGTCTTGGCGCAAAGCCTCCTGTTGTGCCCGGACGGGGCTTATTTGGACCGCATCGCCCAGCGGATCGAAGCGCTGCTGCCAAGCATGGCCCGCCGGGACATCATTGCCCGCTCCCTCGCCGATCGGGGTGCCCTCATACGCACCCGCTCCTTAGCTGAGGCGGTAGCCCTAGCGAACGACGTCGCTCCTGAGCACCTCGAACTTGCGGTGGCCGACCCGCAGTCCCTGCTCGATCAGGTGCGCCACGCGGGCGCGATCTTTCTGGGCCATCACGCTCCGGAAGTGATGGGCGACTACGTGGCTGGACCGAGCCATGTGCTGCCCACCTACGGCACGGCCCGCTTCTCCTCACCGCTGGGCGTGGACGACTTTCAGAAACGCAGTTCCGTCATTGCCCTGTCCAGGGACGGCGCTTCGGCGCTGGCGCAAACGGCCTCGGTGCTGGCCCGTGGCGAAGGGCTCGAGGCGCACGCCTTGGCCGCCGAAGCGCGGCGCGGAGAAGCAGACTCCTAGGAGGACTGGCCGGGCTCAGGTGCCGAGTGGTCGGGGCCGGCTTGGGCGGTGCCATGGAAGGCTTGAATCAACCCCTCCAAGCGGGCAATGGCGGTCGCCAATTCCTTGAAGCCCTCGTCCATCCGGCGGTCCATGGCCTCGAACCGGCGGTCCACCTGCCCGAAGCGCCGGTCCATCTGCTCCAAACGGCGGTCCACCTGCTCAAACCGGGCGTCCACCTGAGCAAACCGGGCATCGATTTGGGCGAAGCGGACGTCCTTGGCCTCTCCCATCGCCCCAATGACGGCGAGATTGACCCCGATGGTGCACGCTTCGGGCTTGGATGCGGGCTTTGCGACCGATCGCCAAGGTTGGCGAGCCGGCAAGGATTTGTAGGACAATTGCCATGGAATCGGACGTCTCGATGCAGGCAAGATGGGATGCTCCGGGAGCCGCTCTCCCACTATCCAGGACAGGACATGGACATCGCCATCAGTGAATTCAGGTACTTTTGCGGGCTCACCGGCCAAAGTGGCGGGCTTTCTCCAATCGACGTCGAATTCAAGCCCTCGCGCACCAAGTGGCAAAACTCCTGTGACATGAAGGCGGCGGCGAGGCAGTGCAACGACGCCTACACGACGGTGCTCGACCAGCCCTTTGGCGACCCCATTGAGGGCGAGCGCGAGCCGCAGATGACCGACACCGCCTATTCCATCAGCACCGGCTACGGCTATCGCGGCTATCTTCCCGAACGGAATTTCGGCACCGGCGCGGCGTAGCGGTTGATCAAGGATTGGCCATGGACATCTCCTGCCTAGCTTCCGGCCAGCGCGTCTTCGTGGCCGGCGCGAGCAATGAACCCACTGGATTGCTCCAGGCCTTGCGCGCAGCGGCGCTGCCCGAGGGCCTGCACTTCATTCAGTTTCCATTGGCGGGATTCAACCAAACGGACTTCACGGCCTGGCACCCCAGCCACCAGATGACCACGCCTTTCATGGCACCTCATCTGCGCAACGCGGACCCCGAGCGCCTGCACTTCCTGCCTATGGGCATGCGCGCGCTGCACAACTACCTCAAGCAGGGCATCGACGTGGCGCTCATCCAAGTGGCTCGAGACCGGCAGGGGCGGCTGCGCCTGGGGCCCAATGCCGATTTCGCCGCCGCGGCGCTGGCCAGCGCCCAATTCGTTCTCGCGGAGTGCAACGCCGCATTTGCCGCTCCGGCAGGCTGTCCGCCGGTCGACGAGACGCGCCTCGACGCCGTCCTCGACACCCACCGTCCGCTCTTCGAAATGCCCGCCCCGCGCATCGACCAGACGGCCACCGCCATCGGCCAGCTGGTGGCGGCGCTGATCGAGGACGGCGACTGCATCCAGACCGGCATCGGCGCGATTCCGGCGGCGATACTCGAAAGCCTTCAGGACAAGAACGATCTCGGCCTGCATGGCGGGCTGATCGACGACGGCGGCATGGCTCTCATCCGTCAAGGCATCGTCACCGGCGCCAACAAGCCCATCGACCGCGGCCGCCACGTCACTGGCATGGCCCTGGGTTCGTCGGCGCTCATCGACTGGCTGGCCGACGCGCCGGAAGTGGTCTTCAAGGGCGCCGACCACACCCACGAGGCGAGCGTGATCCGCCAATTGCCGGGCTTCGTCTCCATTAACTCCGCCGTGGAGGTGGACCTGATGGGTCAAGTCAATGCTGAGGTGGTGGGCGGGCGGCAAATTTCCGGCACCGGCGGCTCCGTCGATTTCATGCGCGCCGCCAAAATCAGCCCGGGCGGCAGGTCCATCATCGCCATGACGGCCACCGCCCGCCGGGGCACGGCCTCACGTATCGTGCCCCGCGTGGAAGTGGTGACTGCGCTGCGCACGGATGTGGACATCGTGGTGACCGAATTCGGCGCAGCGCCGCTCAAGGAACTGCCGCTCGCCGCGCGCGCCGAAGCGCTCACCGCCATTGCCGCCCCGCCATTTCGGGACGAGCTGCGGCTGGCGGCATCCTCGATTTAAAGGGAGGCGGGCCACTTGCTTTCACATACGGCACCCAAGCCAGCGACCATGACCGATTTCCCCTCCAGTTTCTTCGACCGGATCGATGCCGCACCGGACAGCGAGTCTTGCCGTGAGCCACGCTTCGTGCGGCACGAGGACAGGATGCCCCGCTCCGGCCAGGCACTACCCCCAACGCATGGAAATCGAACTGAGCAAGCACCCGATCGGCGCTGAACGATCGGCGCTGCGGTTGCAAAGTCCGGTGCATTGGGAAACAGTGTGCAGTTTGAAACCGCCCCATTCGGAGAGACCCCATGAGTCACGTCACCCCACGGCCACCCGGCGAAGTGCCCGGTCTGCAGCCGGTCTTCCAAGCCGCCGAAGCCGCGATGGGCTTCGTGCCCAACAGCATGCGGACCATGGCCCACATGCCGCAGTTGCCGTTTGCGTTTGCCGGCTTGGCAAACGTGATCTTCGGCGGCGACTTAAAAGCGCTTTTGGCCGGATTGGCGGATCGGATAACCGAGCTTGAGGCGATGCCGGAGAGCTTCGCCACCGCCGCACTCAGCGGCATCGATTGGCAAGTGGGCAAACATGCCTCCTAGGCAGCTTCCGGCCTGATGCTGCTGCAGGCTGGGCAATGGCTCGGGCGCGGCAGCCTCCTAGTGGAGGGAGCGAGCCTTGGCGAGCCCATCGAGTGCGACTTGACCATTGAGCAGGACAGCACCGGGCTGACCCTGACCGGCACCCTGGAATTCAAGCAAACCCCGTCCAACCCGCTGTCCATTCGTGTGGCGCCTGACGAGGTTGGCACCTACGTCATCGACGCCCGCATCGGCGGCGTCCGCCTTGACGGCGTCGCCAAGCTGGAAAGCGCTCCCAATCTAGGCCTTCTGTGGAATGCCGATGGCACCTTGCACACCACCTTCGCGCTGTTCCAAGTCGCCAAGGGTTGCGGATTTCGAGGCTTCCTGCGCGAGCGGGACCAAACGCTCACATGGGAAGTGGCCTTCGGCCTCAAGCAGGACGCCATCAAGGCCAGCAATGTGGTGACTCTGCGGCACCGGCGCTGATCCGGACAGTTTCCTAAGCGCCGTCGTCGAGGAAAGTGACGATGCCGGTGTCCAAGGCGTAAACGGCACAGGCAATGGCCACGCGGCCCCTCTCCAATTCGCTCGCGATCAAGGAGGAGCCTGAGCGCAGCGCTTCGGCCGCGTGGCGGGCGTTGGCCGAGACGGCGCTCTCCAACAGGGCTTCGGAGGGCTCGACCCCGGCCACCGGCAGGAGGTGGCTGACGGCTGCTTCAACTGCGTCGATGACGCGCTCCAAAGCGGGCGGCAGGTCAGCGGGCCGCTGCAGGGCCGCTTGCACCGCGCCGCAGCTCTGGTGGCCGAGCACGAGGATGAGCCGGACGCCAAGGTGGCGCACGGCAAATTCAATGCTGCCCAATTGCGGTCCGTCCGCCACATTGCCGGCCACCCGAACCACGAACAACTCGCCGAAGCCTTGGTCAAAGACCGCCTCCACGGGGCAGCGTGAATCGGAACAGCCGAGCACCGCAGCAAATGGACGCTGCGCACCCATGGCTTCCAGCCGGCTTCTAGGTGACGGATTCGGCGTGCCCTTGGCGAAGCGGGCGTTGCCCGCCCGCAGCCGTTGCAATGCCTCAGCGGGCGTAATCACTGTGTGGGATCATCCTTTTGCGGATTTCGATTCATCGCCCGAATGCGCTCCCGCGCCTCAAGCGCCCGCCGCTCGGTTTCGGCGATGCGCATCAGGTAGGACTTCACCAAACCGCCGACGGTGGTGTTGCGACGGGCCGCATAGCCCTTGAGCGCATCGTGCGCTTGCTCGTCGATGCTGATCACAATGCGCCGGCTGGCCACAAGGAGCTACCCCTGCGGTCCCTGCGCATCGGCCACGCCAACATCGAAGGCGCGAGCGGCCTTCGGGCGGGGTGCTTCCACTGGTCGCGCGAGCGATTTCATGGGAGCAGTCTATGAAGCGCATCGTGTGGTACCTAGTGGATATCTCTGCAATGCCTGTAGGAGATTGACCCGCAAAAACCGCTACAGCGCGGCCGAAATCTCCCCATCCAGATCCTGTTCCGCGCAAAACCGCTCAAAGGCGTCCTTGAGCGCCCGAATCTTCACCGAGGAAGGGACTTCAATGGTCATGGCGACGCTGAACAGCGGCGTTCCGGTGTGCGGGGCGCGCTGAGTGCCCGTCTGCAAGTCCTGGATGTTGATCCGCCGGCTGGAAAAGAAGCCCGTGACTCGATACACGATGCCGGGGTGGTCGAGCGCAAACAGGTTCACACGATAAGGAAGCGCCGCCGGCGGCGGCTCGCGCTCGCCGGTGAGGCGGAACAGGGTATTGAAGCCCTTGGATTCGGCGAGCGCCTTCAGCCGGGCTTCAAAGGCGGCGAGGGCGCTTTCGTTTCCGGTGAGGGACATCAGCGCGGCGAACTCCTCACCGAGCCCGGCCATGCGGCTGTCGTCGATGTTGAGATCGAGCTCGGCGGCCAGTTCGGAAAGCTCGTTGATGATGCCCGGGCGGTCACGGCCGATGGTGGACACAACGGCCCGGCACCCCGCACGGGGCGGCGGCCGGCGCACCTCTTGCGGGCGGCGATCAACCATCGGCAAGCGCTCTGCGCACATGGGACTCCAGCGCCTGCGCCGGCACTCGAACCTGGGCCATGCTGTCGCGGTCGCGCACGGTCACCGTATCGTCTTCCTCAAGGGTCTGGAAGTCCACGGTGACGCACATTGGGGTGCCGACCTCGTCATGGCGGCGGTAGCCCTTGCCGATGTTGCCAGTGTGCTCATAGAGGATGCGCCCTAACCCCAGTCCCTGAAGCTGGCGCTTGATGGCCCGGGCCTTGGCGACAATTCCCTCGTGGTTGCGCTTCAACGGCAGCACGGCGACCTTGATGGGCGCTAAGTGCGGCTTCAATCGCAGCACCGTGCGCTGGCTGCCGTTGGGCAGTTCCTCCCGTGCGAACGCCTCATTGATGACGGCCAGAACGCCCCGGTCCACCCCGGCCGAGGGTTCGATGACGAACGGCACCTGCCATTCATTGGTAGTGGGGTTCTGGACTGCCAATCGAGCGGTGGAGTCCGTGTTTTCAGGCACTTTGGCGGTGAGGTTCAGCTCGGCCGCGTTCTTGGAATGGGCGCCCAAGTCGAAGTCCGTGCGGTTGGCGATGCCTTCCAACTCATCCACGCCGTGGGGAAAGCGGTACATCAAGTCGAAGGTGGCTTTGGAGTAGTGCGCCAACTCGCTTGCAGGCACTTCGTACACCGACACGGCCGAGCGCGGCACCCCTTGGGCCTCCCACCAGCCGAGCCGCTCCTCGAGCCAGTGCCGGTGCCATTTCTCGTCCTCTCCGGGCGGAACGAAGAACTCCAGTTCCATCTGATCGAATTCTCGAGTGCGGAAGACGAAGTTGCGCGGCGTGATTTCGTTGCGGAACGCCTTGCCCATCTGGGCGATGCCAAAGGGGGGGCGCCGCGAAGTGGCATCCACAACGTTCTTGAAGTTGGTGAAGATGCCCTGGGCGGTTTCCGGACGCAGGTAGGCGAAGTTGGTCCCGTCATCCACCGGCCCGACGCTGGTCTTGAACATCAGGTTGAACGGGCGCGGCTCGGTCAGGTCCTTGGCGCCGCAGGACGGACAGGCGCCGCCAATCTGGTCCGCCCGCCAACGACTCTTGCACTGGCGGCAGTCAACCAGCGGATCGGTGAACGTCTGTTCGTGACCGGAGTGGCGCAGCACTTGGCGATGGGTCAGAAGCGCCGCATCCAGGCCCTCCACGTCGTCGCGCTCGTAGACCATCGCCCGCCACCAAGCGGCCTTGAGGTTGTTCTTCAGCTCGACGCCCAGCGGCCCGTAGTCGTAAAGCCCCTGCAAGCCCCCATAGATGTCGCTTGACGGGAACACGAAGCCGCGGCGCTTGCAAAGCGAAACCAGTTCGTCCATCGACGTTGCGGGCACGGAGTGTCTCCTTGGAGCTTGGCGTGGGTTTCGAGGGGCAATGCGACAGGCCGCGAACTATAACCGATATGCGGATGCGCTTCGCCTCTGGCGAAGGCGCGTGCATGCATGCGTTCGAGTTGCGGCGCAACTCGGCGCACATGAGTTGGCGCAAGGCTTTCCGAAGAACGGGAGCGCACGAATGTGCTATAAATCCCCGTGATCACGTAGATGCAGCGGTTGGGGGGAAGTTCATGACAGCTTGGTGGTCTAGAACGGTTTTGATCGGTGCCGTCGCGGCAGCTGCGCTGTTTCCCATCAGCGCGTTGGGCACCCGATTCGGCCTATGGAACTGGAACGCCGGATTTCTGATTCTGAACGTTAGCGCCGGGCTGGCCATCGTGGTGGCGGCTGGCGCCATCGCCGCCACCGTCATTGCCTGGCGGCGACGCCTGCCTGACGACCTGCGGGCCTCGGGCGTCGGACTGACGATTTGCCTGCTGGCGGTCGCCTACATCGGCATGCAGCTACAAGGCGCCCTCTCCGTGCCGCCGATTCACCACATTTCGACCGACACCCAGGATCCGCCGCAATTCATCGAAATCGTCGCGCTGCGCGGAGCCGAGTCCAATCCGTTGGACTTCGACGCCGAAACCATCACCCCCCTGCAAGCGGAGGCCTATCCGTGGGTGATGCCGCTGACGATGCGGGCGACGCCCGAGGCGGCTTTCGCCAAAGCGCGCGCCGCCCTGCAGGACATGGGGCTCGATATCGTGGCTGAGCATCCGCAGCAAGGCTTGATCGAAGCCACCGCCACCACGTTTTGGTTCGGCTTCAAGGACGACGTGGCTGTCCGGGTGCGTCCGCTTCCGGAAGGCGCCTTGGTCGATGTGCGTAGCGTATCCCGAGTCGGTGTAAGCGACAGCGGCATCAACGCTGAGCGCATAGGGGAGATTTTGCGGCGCCTGTCGGCTGCGGACCGGTGATTCCGGAGCGGCCAACTGCATGTCTCGCCCCGCTTGCCGCCTTGACGGCGGTGCTGATGGGCGCTGCTGAACCGCTTCACGCCAAAGGTCCCTTCTATTCACCGAGCCTAAACGCTCCGCCTGCCAAGCACCTCTATTGGGGCGATACCCACGTCCACACCAACTTGTCGCCGGACGCGGCGGCGGGCGGCAACGTCCGCTTCGGCCACGATGAGCTCTACCGGCTGGCCCGGGGCGAAGCGGTCACCGCACACAGCGGCAGGCGCGTGCAACTGAATCGGCCCCTGGACTTTCTGGTGGCGGCCGACCACGCCGAGTACATGGGCCTGTTTCCGGCCTTGGAATCCGGGGATGCCCGGCTGCTGGCCACCGAAATCGGCCAGCGCTGGCATGCCATGCATCAGGCCGGCCCGGAGCAGGCTGCCCAGATTCTGGTGGAATTCGGCGATGCGCTGGGCAACCGCAAGGACTTGCTGCAAAGCCCGGCCTACAACAAGTCGGTCTGGAAGGTCGTTACCGAGCAGGCCGAGCGCTACAACGACCCAGGCCGATTCACCGCCCTGATCGGCTATGAATGGTCCTCGGGCCGGGGCGGCGGCAACATGCACCGCATTGTCATCTTCCAGGACGGGGCGGAGCGCGCCGGACGGGTGGCGCCCTTCAGTTCCTTCGACGGCGACCGGCCCCGGGAGCTGTGGCGGTTTCTCGCCGACTACGAGGCCCGCACCGGCGGTCGCGCGCTGGCCATCCCGCACAACAGCAACACGAGCGCCGGGCTGATGTTTTCCCGCACCGATTCCGATGGCCAGGCCATCACCATGGACTACGCACGGCTGCGGGCCCGCTGGGAGCCGCTCACGGAAGTCACCCAATTCAAGGGCGACAGCGAGACCCATCCCTATGTGTCGCCGGACGATGAGTTTGCCGACTATGAATCCTGGGACCGCTTCGCCGGATTCAGCACGCGTCCGCATGAGGATGCGATGTTCGCCGCCGAATACGCCCGCCCGGCGCTTCGAACCGGGCTGGCGCTGCTCGGGGAAGTCGGCGTCAACCCTTTCAAGTTCGGCCTGATTGGCAGCACCGACTCCCACACCGGCATTCCGTCAGCGGACGAAAACAACTTCTGGGGCAAGTTTAGTTGGCACGAGCCGAGTGCCGCCCGCGCCACGGAGCCGTTCGTCAACATTCCCGACATCGTGCAATTGGAATGGGAAATGGCCGCTTCGGGGTACGCCGCTGTCTGGGCGGAGGCGAACACCCGCGAGTCCATCTTCGCCGCCCTCGCCCGCAAGGAGACCTACGCCACCACCGGGCCGCGCATGAGCCTGCGCTTCTTCGGCGGTTGGGACTTCGAGGCCGCCGACTTGGAAAGGCCTGATTGGGTATCGGCGTGCACCGCCCGGGGGGTGCCAATGGGTGGCGATCTTGCCCTGCGGTCGCAGGATGTGGCGCCTGTCTTCGTGGTGCAAGCCTTGAAGGATCCCATCGGCGCGAATCTGGACCGGGTGCAAATCGTCAAGGGCTGGCTGAAGGACAATGGGGAGACCGCGGAGCGGGTGTATGACGTGGCACTATCGGATGGGCGCCGGGTGGACGCGCGGACCGGCAAGGCGCCGCCGGTGGGCAGCACGGTGGATGTGGCGACGGCCACCTACAGCAACGCCATCGGCGCGGCGACGTTGCAAAGGGTTTGGCGAGATCCGGACTTCAACCCGGCCCAAGCCGCCTTCTACTATGTGCGGGTGCTGGAGATCCCAACGCCGCGCTGGACGGCCTTCGATGCCGCCTTCTTCAAGACCCGCCTGCCGCCGGAAGTGCCCCTCACCACCCAGGAGCGGGCCTACAGCTCGCCCATCTGGTACGTCCCCTAGCGAAGCGACGGTCACCGGACGCAAGAATTGGCTCATGCGACAACCCTAATCGGCGATCAAGAGACCTGATGAATATCGATGCGCCCCTGCGCCCTTTGGGCGAAATCGATGTATCCCAACTTCAGGCGGCGGTGTTGGCGCTCGACGAGGAGGCTTGGGCAAGCCAGCGGCACCGCCAGGAGACCTATGAGGTGCATCAGCAGACCCAATCGCTGGTGCTCGTGTTCACCGACGGCGCCGGCTGGCCGGACATCGAGGTGACCAAGGAATCCGGCTGGTCCTGGCTGGCGGAGCCTGCGGTGCCGCTGATGCACGGCATCATCGAGCGCCACTACCCGAAAGGGGGCGCCATCATTCGCGCCATGGCGGCCAGGCTCGCCGCCGGAGGCCGCATCGCCACCCACCGCGACGGCCACCCCTCGTTTCACTGCAGCCACCGCATCCACGTGCCCTTGACCACCAACCCGCGGGTCCGCTTCATGATCGATGGCCGTCCCTACCGACTCGAAGTGGGCCAAGCCTACGAAATCAACAACCAGCTCGCCCACAGCGTGATGAACAAGGGTGCCGAGGCCCGGATCACCCTCATATTCGACTACCTGCCGCCCGACGCCAAGGCCCGCAATCAAGCCTAGGAACCCGCTGTATTTCCCCGTACGCAGGCTCCGGTGCGCGGTAAAGGGAGTAGAATGGACCGAAAGACTGCCTGTGGGGCGATTGGCAAATGCGAATTGGCATGATGGGGTTCGGCTTGGTGGGCCGGCAGATTTTCCGCTTGGCGCTGGATGACGCGCAATTCGACATGGTTGCCATTTCCGACATCGGGCGGCCGGAAATCCTGCACCACCTCCTGACCAAGGCGATGGACGGCGGCGGCATCCGGCTGCAGGCCAATCATCTGGTGTGCGAGCAGGGCGGAGCGAAGTGCCGCGCCCGCCTGCTGCGCGCCGACAATCCCAATGAAGTGCCTTGGGACGCTTTCGGCGTCGATCTGGTCATCGACGCCACCGGCCGCTTCCGTTCGGCGCCCGAGTTGGCCCCCCACTTGGACAATGGCGCCCCGCGGGTGATTCTGTCCACGTTGCCGCAAGGGGACGTTGATCGGGTGATTCTGTACGGGGTCAATCAAGCCCAGGCGTCGGCCGGCGACCGGATCATTTCCGCAGGCTCCGCGTCAACCACCGCCACGGCCTTGGCATTGAAAGCCCTTGCGGCAACCCAGACCATCGAGCACGCCACCATGACCTCGGTGCATGCCTACACGAGCGATCAAAGCCTGCAGGACTACGCGGGGCCAGACTATCGCCGCAGCCGCTCCGGAGCCGAAAACATCATCCCCAATGACACCCCCGCGCCGCGCTGGGTGGAGCGGGCGCTGCCGGCGGTCAAGGGCAAGGTCAGCGGGTTTGCGTTGAACGTTCCCGTGCAGGCGGGATCCCTGCTGGACATGACGGTGGCCTTCGCCGATCCCGAGGTGGACGTCGAAGGGGTCAACGAGCTCTTCGACGCCGCCGCAGCGGCTGAGCCGGAACTGATTGCGACCACCAGCGACCCCATCGTGTCCTCGGACGTCAAGGGTCGCTCCGAGTCGCTGTTGGTCGATCTGAAGGGCACGATGAAGGCGGGCCAACGGCTCATCAAAGTGCTGGGGTGGCATGAATCCCTGGGCCATGCGCGGCGCATTCTTGATCTTGCAGCCCTGTACGGCACGCTGGATGCCGCTGGTGCCGGGAGGGCAACATGATACGAGTGGCAATCAACGGCTTCGGCCGCATCGGCCGGGCGGTGTTCCGCATTGCTGAACTGCGCGACGACATTGAAATCGTCGCCATCAACGACCTGTTCGACCACAACGCGCTGGCCTATCTGCTCACCTACGACACGGTGATGGGACGCTTCCAAGGCGGGGTGGCCATTGAGGATGGCGAAATGGTCACGCCCCGAAGCCGGGTGCGCATGCTCAAGGAGCGCGACCCGCTGAAGCTGCCCTGGGCGGCGCTTGGGGTGGATGCGGTGGTGGAAAGCACGGGTGTGTTTCGCGCCCGCGAGCAGGTGGCGATGCATCTCGAGGCGGGCGCCAAGCGCGCCGTGCTGACCGTACCCGCCAAGGACGCGATCGACTACACGGTGGTGCTGGGCGTCAACGAGGAGGGCCTCGCCGCCGAGCACCGCATCGTCTCCAATGCCAGTTGCACCACCAACTGCCTGGCGCCGGTGGCCAAGGTGCTGCACGACGCCTTCGGCATCCGCGAGGGCGTCATCAACACGGTCCACGCCTACACCAACGATCAAAGCCTGGCCGACGTACCCCATTCCGACTGGCGGCGCAGCCGGGCTGCGGCGGAGAACATCATTCCCACCTCCACGGGCGCCGCCAAGGCGGTGGGTGAAGTGCTGCCGGCGCTCAAGGGCCGCTTGGACGGCATCGCCTCCCGGGTGCCGGTGCCGGACGGTTCGGTGGTGGATCTGTTCGTGACGCTGGAGAAGACCGCGGGGGTAGAGGACGTGCACGGCGCCATGCAAGCCGCCGCCGCGTCGCCGCCCATGAAGAACGTGCTCGAGTTCACCACCGAACCCGTGGTCTCCTCGGACATCATCGGCAACCCCCACTCGTCGATTTTCGACGCATCCTTCACCCAAGTCACCAGCGGCCGCTTTCTCAAGGTGCTGAGCTGGTACGACAACGAATGGGGCTACTCCAACCGCGTCTGCGACCTGTTGGGCACGATGGCGGCATGGGACTGAGCGGTCCATGACGGTTGGCGTTGGCCTCGGCATCGCCAACTTCCCCTTCGAGGACGCCAAGGGCTTCTGGCGCTGGGTTGACCTGTGCGACAACGGCGGGGTGGATTCCATCTGGCAAAGCGACCGCCTGATCGGGCCGGACCCCAACTTGGAGTGCATGAGCGTCATGGCGGCTCTGGCGGGGGCGACGCGCACTCTCAAGTTCGGGATGAACGTAGCGAGCTTGGGCCTGCGCGACCCGGTCGTCACCGCCAAGGCCTGCGCCACCATCGATGTCTTGAGCGAAGGCCGGCTGCTGCCCGCCTTCGGCGTCGGCAGCAGCCGCTGCCGGGACTACACCGCCACCGGCACCCCCACCCGGGGCCGGGGCAAGCGCAGCGCGGAGGGCTTGGAGATCCTCTCGCGCCTGTGGCGGGAGGAATCAGTGACCTTCGAAGGCCAACATTTCCAGCTCTCGGACGCCAGCATCGCCCCCAAGCCCGTGCAGCAACCGCTGCCGCTCTGGGTGGGCGGCGCGGCACCCCAGGCGATCGAGCGCACCGCCAAGTGGGGCACCGGCTGGCAGGCGGGCATCGAGTCGCCAGCCGAAGTCGAGCCGGTGATCACGGCCATCAAGGCGCGCGCCGCCGAACTCGGCCGGCCGATCGACGAGGACCACTACGGCGCCGGCTTCGCCTTCCGCTTCGGCAGCGCGCAGGAGCCGATCGTCACCCGTTACAGTGAGTTTCTGACGCAACGGCTCGACAAGCCCGCGGACGGCTTCCTAGCTGTCGGCGACCGTGAGGACATCATGGCGCTGCTGCAACGCTTCCGAGACGCCGGCGTCCACAAGTTCATCCTGCGCCCCATCGCCAACGGCACCGAGGAATTCGTCGCCCAAACCCGCTTGTTGATCGAGCGGGTATTGCCGGCAGTGGCGGCATTGAACTAGGGCCTGTTAACACGCTTGGGTTAGCCCTGTTACGCCCCAGGTCGCGTCAATCGGAGCCCTCAGCTCGGGGAGCGAGGGGTCCCATGTGACTATGGCCACACCGCGCTCGCTCCGCCTTGCCCGGAGAAAAAACGGCTCCCGGCAGGGCCAACCCAAGTCGTGTTAACAGGCCCTAGTCCAACCGAGTGCGGCATTCTCGATCCGGTTGATGCCGGGGATCCATTGGACATGCCGGCTGGAGAGCGTCCGGGGATTCTCGACGGTTGACCTTGGCGTTCCCCGTTCAGGTATCGATCAGCCCCCGGGCCTCGGCGCGCACCCGTTTTTCCGGGTAGAAAGCGTAGAAGCCGGCGGCGACCAGGCACAGGCCGCCCGCAACCGGCCCGAATAACAGCACCCCCATCGGTTCCGCCGCGCTTCTGCCGTAGGCCGACAGCAGAAAGCTCATCAGGGTTGCCGAGGCCGCGTGCACCCACTTGGTCATCAGGCCCTGAACGCCGTAGTACATGGCTGAGCGGCCGGCCCCCGTGCGCGCCTGATCGAGATCGATCAGTTGGCCCAGAATGACTGTTGGCAGGATCATGATGCCGGCAATCGCCAGTCCCTTGAGTGCGGACAGCCCCACCACCACGGCGAGGTTCAGGAAGTCATGGGCATCACCCGGGACGCTCGGCGTGAGCAGCCCGTAGGGCACATGGGCGATCCCCAGGATCAGGATGGAGACCACCAGCGTCATCTTGGTGCCGATCCGGTCCACAACATGCTGAATGAACACGAAGCCGATCAGGATGCCGGGCAGCATGCTCAGCGAAAGAACCGCCGCGAACCCTTCATCCCGGCCCAGGATCACGCGGGCGAAGTAGGGTATGGCCGGCCCGCTCATGTGGATGCCCAGAGCGAATATCACCTGTGCGAACAGGTAGGTGAGAAAGGGCCCGTTCCTCAGCGTTGTGGCAAGCGCCCGGCGCATGTTCATGGCGCTCGGCTGGTAGCGCATCTCCTGTTCGCGCACCACGAACAGCGGGCACAGGCAGAACACGAATGAAACCACGCAGGAAATGACCACAACCACCTGCACTGCGGTGTTCGCATCCATGCCCAGCTCCCGGAACAACTTGATGCCCGCCAGCCACAGGATGCCGTAGGCCATGGCGATGGAGCCGCCGACCGCCGAGCGCAGCCGCATCAGTTCAACCCGTTCCGCTTCGGTGTTCGCCAGTTCCGGCACCAGCGCGTTGTAGGGCGCGACGTACACCGTGAAGAAGATGTAATACAGGCAGAGCAGCACCGTCAGGTAGATGAACACGCCGTGGCTGCCGGGCTCTCCCGGCGGAAAGAACAGCAACGCCGGGGTCACGGCCATTGGGACCAGTCCAAACGCCAGGAAAATCCTGCGCCGGCCAAACCTTGTGCGCGAACGATCCGAGTAGTGGCCGACCAGCGGGTCGGCCAGCGAGTCGATCAGGCCGCCGATCAGCCGCGCCAGTCCGTAGGCCGTCAGCACGCCAAGGAAAATCTCTTCGGAAACCTGAACTTGAAGCCCGGCGCCTTCCGGCGGAAGGTAAAAGTAGATGCCGATGGAAACGACGATGGTTGACGTGATCTGCCATCCGGGTGCGCCGAGCACGAACAGCACACTGTCCCGGAGGTTCAGGTGCCCGGTCGGGTACCGTTTCAGAGGCCCTTCTCCAGCCCCAATCCCGACCACAGCAATTCGGAAATCTGCTCGATGACCCGTTCCATGTCGCCGGTGGGTTCGCGCAACCACCACAGCGTCACGAAGTGCAGCGCCCCCAGCAACCCGTAGGACCAGACCGTGGCCACCTCGGCATCCGCACCCTGCGCTGCCCGGTAGGCGGCGATGGGTTCGGCGAACTGACCGGCCGCGCCATCGGCGAGGCGCAGCGACTGCCGAACCCGGTCCTCTCGGGCGCCGCCCGCCGTGACAAACAGGTACAGGTGCCTTTCGCGGGCGGCGAGCTGCAGATAGCCGGCAACCAGGTTGCGCAGCCCCTGACGCGGCGCTGGCGCCTCGGCCACCAGCCGGGAAAGCGATTCCGACATGCGCGCCGCCAACCGCTCTGCCAGCGCCATGACCAGAGCATCCCGGTCGCCCACGCCACGGTACAGGCTGGGCTTGGTGACGCCGGCCTCGGCCGCGATCGCTTGCAGCGACACATCCGGGCCTTTGGCGCGAATCAGCATTTCGGCTGCCGCAAGCAGCACTTCGCGATCGGCAATGGCCCCGTCAGCGGCAGTGCGTCCCGCTGGCCTGCCGGGTCGGCGCGGCGCGGCGCCGGATGATGGCGCGTGACGGCTCATCCCATTAAATTACCATCGGTAGATTTATCCTGCCCCGCAGACTATGATAGCCGCCTTTGCTCCCGGCCGTCCGATCTGGTGTCAAGGAAGGGTTCCTTCCACCGTCCACCGGCACAGCGGGTTCGGCTAGGGGTGCTACCAGAAGACAGGGAGATTCCAGCGATGGCAGAAGTTATTGACGACACACCGGTCCACCTGCGCGGCAACGGCCGCCCCATCAGCGAGGAGCGCACGCTCACGACGTTGAAGGTGACCGGGACCATTCCCGCCGAACTCGATGGCCGTTTCGTGCGCAACGGCGCCAATCCCTTCACCGGGACGAGCACCCACCCGTTCTTTGGCGACGGCATGCTGCATGGTGTCAGGGTTCGTGACGGCCGCGCCGAGTGGTACCGCAACCGCTATGTGCAAACGCCCTTCATCGCCAATCCGTCCACCGACATTCTCGACCCCGCCGTGTTGATGGACATGAAGTCATCGAAGGCCAACACCCACGTCATCGGCCATGCCGGCAAGATACTCGCGCTCGAGGAAGGCCACTTCCCCTACGTGATCGACGGCGAGCTCGGCACCCTGGGCGCTACCGACTTTGACGGCGTCCTGAACGGCTCATTCACCGCCCACCCGAAGATCTGCCCGGTCACCGGCGAGTTGCTCGCCTTCGGCTACTCGGCCATGCCGCCCTACCTGCGCTACCTGCGGGTATCGGCAGACGGCAAGCTGGCGCAGGTGGAGAACATCACAGTTGGCGGGCCGACCATGATGCACGACTTCAACATTACCCGGAACCACGTCGTGTTCATGGACCTGCCGGCGGTGTTCAACATGGAACTGGCGATGAGCGGTGAAATGCCCATCCGCTGGGACGACAACTACCCGGCCCGCCTCGGCGTGATGCCGCGCAACGGCACGGACGAGCAGGTGACCTGGTACGACATCAATCCCTGCTATGTCTTCCACCCCTTGAATTCCTACGAGGACGGCGATGCCATCGTGCTCGACGTCGCCCGTTTCAGCCACATGTGGCGCGAATCGTCCATGGACTTTCCGCCGCCGGAGCTGTGGCGGTTCACCATCGACACCCGCACCGGAAAGGTCCGCGAGGAGCAGGTGGACGACCGCTCCGCCGAATTCCCCCGGGTCGCCGACAGCGTCATCGGCCTCAAGCACCGCTACGGCTACATGATGAGTATGTCCGAACCGGGTACGCCGGAAGATCCGATGAGCGCCTCGGGCGCCATTTTGAAGTACGACCGGGAGACCGGCGCACGTTCGGCGATCGAGCTCGGCCGGGGCCGCGTCGGCGGCGAAGCGGTGTTCGCGCCCTCGGCCGACCCGAAGAGCGAGGACGACGGCTACCTGATGACGTTCGTTTACGATGCCCACTCGGACAGCAGCCGCTTCGTCATCATGGATGCGGCAACGATGGACAATGAGCCCGTCGCGTCGGTCGAACTGCCGCGTGTCCCGAATGGCTTCCATGGCAGCTGGATTCCGGCATCGGTCGCGGATTGACCTGCGTACCACGCCGCCGCACGACTAGCGCGCGCCCGGCGTGGTACGGAACGAACGCAGTCTTCTGGGGCGTCCCTGAGTTTTAGGGATGCCCTCGTGGGCGGCGCCAATCGATCATCCCTTCAGGCTGGCGAGGAACTCGAGGGTGCGTTCGTAGGCGCCATCCTCGACATTCATGATGGCGGCATTGAAGTCGGTGACCCCGGCATCCTCCAAGCGCTTGATTTCGCCGCGAAGCAGGTTTTCATCGCCGAGTATGGCGATGTCCGCCGGCCCCGCCACGCCTTCCCGGTCGAGCATGGCGCGATAGCTTGGCAACTGCCCGTAGATCACGAGGTTCTTCGCGATTTCCGCGCGCGCCTCGTCGGGTTTCGTGGTCAGGGCGATGGGGTAGCCGCCAACGATCTGCGGCGCTGGCCTGCCGGCAGCGTCGGCGGCCGCGGTGAGCCGCTTCACGATGTGGGCGTCCATGGTCTTCGGCCCTACCATCCAGGTGTTGGTGCCGTCCGCCAGCTCTCCGGCAATCTTCAGCATGGCTGGCCCGAGGGCGGCGACCACCACCTTGAGGCCCTCTGAGCCGGGGATGTCCAAGGCGAGGCCATGCACCCGGTATTCGTCGCCGTCGTAGTTGGCGGTCTCGCCCCGGACCAACTGCATGAGCACTTCGAGGTACTCACGCATGTGGGCGGCCCGCCGCTCGTAGGAGAGGCCGAGCATGTCCTCGATGACCAGCTTGTGGGACAGCCCGATGCCGAGCGTGAATCGCCCCCTGCTGGCCGCTTGGGCGGTCAGCGCCTGCTGGGCGATAGCGGTTGGATGCCGGGGATAGGTGGGCGTGACCGCCGTGCCAAGGCCGACCCGTTCGGTTTCGCGGCCAATCAAGGCCAAGGTGGAGATGGCGTCGAAGGAAAAAATGTTGGCCAGCCAGACGTTGTCGAGCCCGGCTGCTTCCGCCTCCTTGGCCTTGCCGATGACGCTGTCGAGGGTGTTGCTGGTGCCGTCCGCGCCAATCATGGTGCCGATGCGCATGGGTTGTCTCCCTAGTATTGAATTGAGCCGCACACCATAGGGCAAATGTCGGCGACGGGGAATGGGATTCCCCCGATTCAAGACGAGGGTGGGGCCCCCTCGGAGCAGGGATCCCTCGCTCAACAATGGCACCGAGCGGGCATTTGCCTTCATAATCGCACCCTTTTTGAAGGGGCTTTTGGGAAGCGCTTATGTCAGACATCGACAACGACAAGGAAACCATCGCCATCCTTGGCGGCACCGGAGATCTCGGCACCGGCCTCGCCATTCGCTGGTCGAAGGCCGGATACCGGATCATCATTGGCTCGCGGACGCTGCCAAAGGCTGAGCGGGCGGTAGCCGACCTGCAGGCCATCAGCCCGGACACCCCTGCCATGCCCATGGAGAACGCTGACGCCGCGGCGGCGGGCGACATCGTGGTGCTCACGGTGCCGGCGGAGCATCAGCTTTCGACTTTGGCCGGGGTCAAGGACGCTCTGGCAGGCAAGATTCTCATCGACGTCACCGTGCCCCTAGTGCCGCCCAAGGTCGGCACCGTCCAGTTGCCGCCGCAAGGCAGCGCCGGCAAGCGGGCCCAGGACCTGCTCGGCGAGGAGGTCATGGTGGTTACCGCCTATCAGAACGTCGCCGCCCACCTGTTGCAGGAAGACGTGCAAATCGAATGCGACGTGCTCATTGCCGGCAACAAGAAAGCGGCTCGGGACAAGGTGATGCAGCTCACCGAGGAGGCGGGCATGACCGGCTGGCACGCGGGGCCGATCGAGAATTCGGCCGCTGCGGAGGCACTCACGTCGATTCTGATTCAAATCAACCGCCGCCACGACATCTCCCACTCCGGCATCAAGATCGTCGGCCAGTCCGACCACTGATGACCGCCGCCCTGCATCTGGCGCCGGTTCCAGGGCTGCCCATGGTCCAAGCGGGCGACGATCTCGCGGCGCTGGCCTTAGCTGCCATGGACGGGGCCGGCCTCAAGCTCGAACGTGGCGACGTGGTCTGCGTCGCGCAGAAGGTCGTCTCCAAGGCGGAGGGGCGGCAGGTTGATCTCGGCGACGTGGAACCTTCGGCCGAGGCCATCGGCCTTGGTGCTGAAACGGATAAGGATCCGCGCTTGGTCCAGCTCATTCTCGACGAGTCGACCGAGGTCCTGCGCCAGCGCCCGGGCATTCTGATCGTTCGTCACCGGCTGGGGCTGGTATGCGCCAACGCCGGCATCGATCAGTCGAACATTGATCACGGCGGTGGTGAGCAGGCGCTGCTGCTACCGGTCGATCCGGACCGTTCGGCGACGGCACTGCGCAACCGCATGGCCGAGCTGACCGGCATTGAAGTCGGTGTGCTCATCACCGACAGCCAAAACCGACCCTGGCGCTTGGGCACCGTGGGCGTGGCCATCGGCGCGGCGGGCGTTGAGGTGCTCGACGACCATCGCGGCGGTGCGGACCTTTTCGGGCGCGAGCTCAAGGTCACGCTCATCAATCGCGCCGACGCCATCGCCGCAGCCGCCACCTTGCTGATGGGCGAGACCACCGAACGGATGCCGCTGGTGCTGGCCAAGGGCCTCGGCGCGCAGAGCAGCGCGGAGGCGGCAGCCATGATCGTGCGTCCGCTTGACGAGGACCTTTTCCGCTAATGGCTTACGTTGCGCTCACCGGCGGAATCGGCGGCGCCAAGCTGGCGTTGGGATTAGCCCGGGTCTTGGCGGCGGAGAAGATCGCCTTCGTCGTCAACACCGGCGACGACTTCGAGCATTTCGGCTTGCACATCTCGCCGGACATGGACACGCTGACCTACACGCTGGCGGGATTGAGCAACCCGGAAGCCGGTTGGGGACGCCACGACGAGAGTTGGCAATTCATGGCCGCCCTGGATGAACTGGGCAGCGAGACTTGGTTCCGGCTCGGCGACCGAGATCTGGCGCTGCACGTCACACGCACCCAAATGCTCTCCCAGGGCGCCACCCTGACCCAAGCCACCCGGCGCATCACCGACAGTCTCGGCGTTCGGCAGCGAATCATTCCCATGAGCGATGACCCGGTGCGCACGCAGGTGCACACCGCCAGCGGCCCCGTGGCGTTTCAGCACTACTTCGTGCGCGACCGCTGTGAGCCCGCGGTGACCGGTTTTGAGTTCGCTGGCGCCGAAACCGCGACGCCGAGCCCGGATTTGGCCACCTGTCTCGAGGGCTGCGAAGGCGTCATCATCTGCCCCTCCAATCCCTTCGTCTCCGTTGATCCCATACTCGCGGTGCCCGGACTCAGGGCAGCCCTGCAGGCCAGCGGCGCCCCCTTGGTGGCGGTCTCGCCAATCGTCGGCGGCGCGGCCATCAAGGGGCCGACCGCCAAGATGATGGGCGAGCTCGGGGTGCCCGCCAGCGCCGCTCAAGTCGCCGCGCACTACGCCGGCCTCATCGACGGCTTCATTCTTGATGAGCGCGACGCCGCCTTGGATGGCACCTTGGCCATGCCAACCCGAGTGGCGCAATCCCTGATGGTGACGCTGGCGGATCGGGAGCGGTTGGCGGCGGAGACCTTGGAATTCGTGAACGCGCTGCGCAAAGGAGCGGTCTAGTGTGGGCCATCGTGCCCATCAAGCGCTTCGACCAAGCCAAGAAGCGCTTGGCCAGTGTGCTGAGCGCCCAGGAACGGAAGGCGCTCATGCTGGCGATGGCCCGGGACGTGCTCTCGGCCTTGTCCCGCTGCCAGCGGTTGAGCGGCATTCTGCTCGTTTCCCGCGCCCCGGAGGCGGATGCCTTGGCGGAGACCTTTGGACTGCGCCAGTTCGCCGAAAGCGCCGAAGCCAACCTGCCCGAAGCGCTGAACGAAGCTCGGGACCACGCCGTGGCGGAACTCGGCGCCTGCAGCATCTTCATCGTGCATGCCGACGCCCCGCTGATCGATCCTGCCGAAACCGATGGGATCATCGCTGCGCATCAAGGCGTCACGCTGCTGCCGGACGCCGAGCGCATTGGCACCAACGGCATGATCTGCACCCCGCCGGACGCGATCCCCTTCGTTTTTGACGGCAAGAGCTTCAACGCCCATGCCGAACACGCGAGGCAAGCGGGCTTTGGACTTCAAGTGGCGGACGCTTCCGGCCTCGCCTTGGACATCGACACGCCGGCTGACCTCGCTCAGTTGCTGCGCCAAGGCTCGAACAGCCAGACCGGCACATACCTGCGAAAATCGGGTATAGCCGAACGGCTTGCCGCTGGTGATAATGAAGGGTTACAGCAATAGGGCGTCCAACCGGGACGCCGCGCGCCAAGGACTTGACATGTCAAAGCCTGAAACGGCCCTCGAAAAAGCCCGCCAAGGCGGTCGGATGACCGATGCCGAGGCCTTGCGGCTAGCCGCTTGGCAGGACACCCGAGCGCTCGCCGAAGTCGCTGCAACGCTGCGCGACGAAGGTTTTCGCAACGTCGTAACCTATTCGCGCAAGGTCTTCATTCCCCTGACCCATCTGTGCCGGGACGTCTGCCACTACTGCACTTTCGCCCAAGTGCCGCGGCGGGTGAAGGCGCCCTACATGACCATCGACGAAGTGCTCGATACCGCTCGCCACGGTGCGGCGATGGGCTGCACGGAAGCCTTGTTCACCTTGGGCGAGAAGCCGGAACTGCGCTACAAGGCCGCCCGCGAGGGGCTGGCCGCGCTCGGCTTCGACTCCACCTTGGACTATCTGCGCCACGCTGCCGAGGCCGTGCATCGGGAAACCGGGCTGCTGCCCCATTTGAACCCCGGCAACATGACGCCGGACGAGTTGGCGCACCTGCGCCCCGTATCGCCGTCAATGGGCATCATGCTCGAATCGGCGGCCGATCGGCTCTCGGAAAAGGGCATGCCGCACTACGGCTCGCCGGACAAGGTGCCTGCCGTGCGGCTGCAAACCTTGGAAGATGCCGGGCGGGCGAAAGTCCCCTTCACCACCGGCATTCTGATTGGCATCGGCGAGACGCGCTTGGAGCGCATCGAGTCCCTGCTCGCCATACGCGCCGTGCAGGAACGGCACGGCCACATTCAGGAGATCATCGTCCAGAACTTCCGCGCCAAGCCGGAAACCAAGATGGCTCAGGCGCCGGAGCCGGACCTGAACGAGCTGCTCTGGACCATCGCCATGGCGCGCCTGATTTTCGGCCCCGCCATGAGCATCCAAGCACCGCCCAACCTCAGCCCCGGCGTGCTGCCGCAAATTGTCGATGCGGGCATCAACGACTGGGGCGGCGTCTCGCCCGTGACCCCGGACTTCGTGAACCCCGAAGCGCCCTGGCCGCACCTGGACGAACTGGCCCGGGAAACCGCGGCGGCGGGCAAGCAGTTGCATGAGCGCCTTACCATCTATCCGGCTTACGCGCAGGATGTTGGAACTTGGGTGGCGCCGGAAGTGCGCCAAGCCGTGCTTGACTTGGTGGACGCTGACGGCTTTCCGCGCACCGATGGCTGGTCTCCCGGGGAGCAGCAAGACCCGCCCGAAGCGGTTCTCGCCGCCATTGTCGAAGCGCCCGGGGCTAAATCTGCTGTGCAAGTTTCGTCCGAGCTTGCTGCCATTCTGGACAAGGCGGCCTTCGCCCAAGGGCTTGAGGAAACGGAGATCGTGCGGCTGTTTCAGGCGCGGGGCGACGACTTCGCCGCCGTGGTCGAGGCCGCCGACCGCCTGCGCGCTGAGGTTAGCGGCGACACCGTCAGCTTCGTCGTCAACCGCAACATCAACTACACCAACATCTGCTACTTCAAATGCCAATTCTGCGCCTTCTCCAAGGGCAAGCTGTCGGAAAACCTGCGCGGCCGGCCCTACGACCTCTCCCACGAGGAGATTCAGCGGCGCACCGAGGAGGCCTGGAGCCGGGGTGGCACGGAAGTGTGCATGCAGGGCGGCATCCATCCCGAATACACCGGCGAGACCTACATCGGCATCCTGCAGGCGGTGAAGGCGGCGGTGCCGGACATGCACATCCATGCCTTTTCACCCCTGGAGGTTTGGCAGGGTGCCGCCACCCTGAACTTGGACCTGCCCACCTATTTGCAGCGGCTCAAAGCGGCAGGCCTCGGCACCCTGCCGGGCACGGCGGCGGAAATTCTCGACGATGAGGTCCGCGCCGTCATCTGCCCGGACAAGATCAACACCGGTCAGTGGCTTGAGGTGATGGAGGCCGCCCACGGCGTTGGATTCAGAACCACGGCCACCATCATGTATGGCCATGTGGAAGGGCCGCAGCACTGGGCTCGGCACCTGATCCGGGTGCGCGACCTGCAGGCCAGAACCGGCGGCTTCACCGAGTTCGTGCCCCTGCCCTTCGTCCACATGGAGGCGCCGATGTACCTCAAGGGCCGGGCTCGAAAAGGCCCCACTTTCCGCGAAGCCGTGCTGATGCACGCCGTCGCCCGCCTGGCCCTGCACCCGCACATCACCAACATCCAGGCCAGCTGGGTGAAAATGGGCCACAAGGGACTCATCGCCTGCCTCAACGCCGGCTGCAACGACCTCGGCGGCACGCTGATGAACGAGAGCATCAGCCGCGCCGCGGGCACCACCCACGGGCAGGAGACCTCGCCGCAGGAAATGGTGGCCATGATCGAAGCCGCCGGCCGCTGGCCGCGCCAGCGCACCACACTCTATGGCGAGGTCAACGAGGAGCGCATCGAAGCCGGCCGCCGGGCGGGGGAGCTCGCCAAGATCATCAACACGCCGGCCCGCAAGTACGAACGCAAGCGCAAGTCGCCCCTGCTGCGCCCGGGGCTGATTGAATCCGTGGAAATGCCCTAGGCTCGGAATCCCACCCAGGAGAATCCGAGGCAAACCACGAAAATCAGGATGGCCATGGCCAGCAGGGGCAGCGCCAGTCCCTTGGTCGGCAATGCGGGCGGCCACGCCAACCGCACGGGTCGAGCGATGAAGGCCACCGCAAAGCCCACGGCAAAGCCGAAGACGTTCCACCACAGCCATGAGACGCCCGGAAAGCCGATCCAGAGGATGAAGTTGCACAGCGCACCGGCAAAGAAGCCGAGAATGGCGTGGCGCTGGCCAATCCCGGGCGCCAGCAGGGCGATGGCGAACAGGGCGAGCAGCGGTCCATTGACCATCGAGCCGATTTTGTTGATCGCCTCCAGCACGGTGGGGGCGATGCGCTCGACTTGGTAGCTGAAGGCCACGGCGAACGCGCCCCAACCCAAGGTGGCCAGCTTGGAGGCCAGGAACAGCTTGCCTTCCGAAAGCCGCCAACGACGGTGGCGGCGGACAGCGAATTCAAGGCTGAATCGATGGAGGACATGGCGGCGGCGAAGATGCCGACCATCACCAGCCCCACCGCGCCAGGCGGAAAGGTCGATAGAACGTAGTGGGGGAAGACGAGATTGTAGTTCGCCTGACCGTCGCTGGAGACGGGCAGGCCGGCAACGAACGCCGGCTCGTGCTCAGCATAGGCCGCCAAGGCCAAGCCAAGCAGGCAGTAGAGCACAACCAGCGGAAACCGCAGCAGGCCGTTGAGCAGCAGCACTTGGCTGGCAGCTCGTTCGGAACGGGCTGCCAACACCCGCTGCGCTTGGCTCTGGTCGCAACCGTAGTAGGCGGCGTAAAAGCATGGGCCAGAATCCATAGTTGCCGCTGTCCTGAAGACCCCAGGAAAACTGCAGGGCGTTCAAGCGTTCGGGCGCCACGACGGCGCCGGAGTCGCCAAGCATGAACAGGCTTAAGACCACCGCCCCGGCGATCAAGGCGAGCTGGAGGACATCGCTGATCACCACCGCCCGCATGCCGCCAAGCACGTCATAGAGGATGGTGATGCCCATCAGCAGCAGCACGGCCTGGGTATAGGTGACATCGACCAGTAAGGTCACCACCAAGGCCACGCCGTAGACGGTGACGCCGGTGGCGATGCCGCGGAAGATCTGGAAGCAGGCGCTTGCCAGCCGCCGGGCACCGGGGCCCAAGCGGTCCTCAAGGAAGGCGTAGGCGGAGACATGGCCCGCCCGGCGCAGTGGGGGCAGAAGAAACAGCAACGCCAGCATGGCCAGCGGCACAGATCATGCCGCCGCCGGCCACGAAGCCGACGAATGCCGGCGCGCCGAGCAGGCTGTTGGTGGAGCACTGGGTGGCGATGGTCGAGGTGGCCAAGCTCCATGGCGGCAGGCGGTTGCCGCCAAGATAGTAGTCCCGGCGCGAACGCTGGCGCCGTCCCACCATGGCCGCCAAGCTCAACATGCCCGTCAGGTAGGTGGCGACCACCAGCCAGTCAATTGAACTCACGGCTCACTTTCCCCGTTGCATGAGCGCCGTTGCGAAGGCGCCCTGCTCTCGTCTGGTTTGCGGAGGATCCAAATCTGGCGCGATTGAAATTCTCACACCGGAGTAATGGGCACTTGTTTCATGAACATCTGTTCTTATCATTTGCGCCACCGTCGCGCAGCACCGCAACCGGTAGCCGCGCCATTTCACGCAGGAACTCTTACCCAGGAAACAATGCAAGAATCAAACCATCCACAGCGGGAGGCGTACCGGAATCAGCTGGCCACGCTGCTTGAACGGCTCTACGAACGGGCGGTGGCTGAGCGCCTAGCCGCCGAACTGCTGGCATTGGCTTTGGACCTGTGGACGCCGAGCGCGGCAAGGCATCAAAGTGCGCAGCCGCGGCCCGAATGCATGCTGATCACCTATGCGGACACCATCGCGGCGGAGGGTGAAGCGCCGTTGCGGACTCTGGTTCGATTCCTCGACCGCCATGTCGGCGACAGCGTTGGGTGCTTGCACCTGCTGCCGTTCTTCCCCTCCTCGTCGGACGATGGCTTCGCGGTCATCGACTATCGGCGGGTGGACCACCGGGTCGGCAGTTGGGAGGACGTGCGAGCCTTGGCGGAGCGTTACGATCCGATGTTCGACTTGGTCATCAACCATTGCTCACGGGAGAACCTCTGGTTCACGGACTTCGTCAGCGATCGCGAGCCGGGCCGACACTACTTCATCACACTGCCCGAAAGGTCGGATGTCTCCGCGGTCATTCGCCCGCGCACCTCCCCGTTGATCTCGGCGGTGCCGACCTACGCCGGCATTCGCCACGTGTGGACCACTTTCAGCGACGATCAGATCGATCTCGACTTCGCCAATCCGCAGGTGCTGCGGGAATTCGTGGAAATTCTGTTCTTCTATGCCACCCAGGGTGCGCGGCTGATTCGCCTCGACGCCATTGCCTTCCTTTGGAAGCGGCTGGGCACAAGCTGCATGAACCTGCCGGAAAGCCATGCGGTGGTCAAAGCGCTGCGCCTGCTGCTGGTCTACGCGGGTGCTGACGTGAAGCTGGTCACCGAAACCAATGTGCCCCACTGGGAAAACGTCAGCTACTTCGGCGACGGCGATGAGGCGCACATGGTCTATCAATTCAGCTTGGCGCCGCTGCTGCTATACAGCTACGTCTTCGGCGACGCGGGGCCGCTCGCGGCCTGGGCCAAGGCCCTTCAGCCACCACCGCCCGGTGGCGCCTACCTGAACTTCATCGCCTCCCACGACGGCATTGGCCTGCGCCCCCTCGAAGGGCTGGTGCCGGAAGACGGCATCGCCCGGCTCGTGGAGCGCATGCGCGAGCAGGGCGGCTTCGTCACCTTGCGCACACGCTCCGGACGGCCGCCGATCCCCTACGAGATCAACATCTCGCCTTTTTCGGCCTTCGGCGGCGAAGAGCGGAATCTGCCCGCCTATCTGGGTGCGCACAGCCTGCTGATGAGCTTTCAAGGCGTGCCGGCACTCTACATCCACAGCCTGCTGGCCACACCCAACGACCTCGACTTGGTCGAGCAAACGGGCCGTACCCGCTCGGTCAACCGCGGCCGCTGGTCACTGGACCACTTAGAGGCGCAACTGGCCGACCCCGCTTCCATCCCGGCTCGAACGCTCGACCACTTTCGACGCGCCCTGGCCTGCCGCAACACGCAGCCAGCCTTATCCGCCGATGCGGCGCAGACGGTGCTGCCAAGCCCCCCAACCGCTTTCCTTATGCAACGGGAGGGCGGTGGCCAGCGCATTCTGGTGGCGGCCTCCGTTGTCGGCGAGCGCCAATCCGTGCCTTTGGCTGGGAGTGGCGTGACGCCCGGAACCTACACGGACCTGCTCAGCGGCGAGAGGAAGGCGGTGGAACGCGACATTGAACTGGATCCCTACCAAGTGGCGTGGCTTGAATGTTGAGACGCCAATCTAGTAGCCGCTTGCGATTAGGGCCTGTTAACACTACTTGGGTTGGCCCGGCCGGGAGCCGTTTTTTCTCCGGGCAAGGCGGAGCGAGCGCGGTGTGGCCCGCGTCAAATGAGCGACGAGCAACGCCGAGTGGCGCGGCCTGGGGCGCAACAAGGCTAACCCAAGTAGTGTTAACAGGCCCTAGTCAGCATAAGTCCGCCGCATCGGCGGCGACCGCGGCGAGCAAGTCGTCATAGACGTCTCGATAGACGCTCGTGACGCGATGCCACGAGGGCATGAAGGGAATCTCCTCGCCGCCCTCAAGGTAGGCCTCCCCCGCCTTGAGGAGGTTGGTGGCGAACAGCTCCACCGCCTGCTCCTCAGCGTGGCGGTCGAGGGCGAGGCCATTCATCGCCGCATCGCTGGCGTAGGACTCAATCAAGTCCAGAGCGATGCGGTAGTAGCAGGCCTTGGCCGTGCGAACGGTGCCCGAATCGAAGACGATGCCGTAGGTGGCCAGCTTTTTGAACAGCGCCTTGGAGATGTCCAGGCTCATGCGCGACAGGCCGCGGCTGGCATCTTCTGCCGAGAGGTCCTGATGCTTGTGGTCGTAGCTGTCCGCCACCTCCACCTGGCAGATGCGATTGGTGGCGTAGTTGCGGTAAACCTCCGAGAGCAGGCCGATCTCCAAGCTCCAGTCGGCGGGGATGCGCAGCCCGTGCAGCACATCGGACTGCACCGCGAACTCGCCAGCGAGCGGATAGCGGAAGGTATCCAAGTAGTCCAAGTAGTGATGCCCGTTGGAAAGTTCCTTCATGGTGCGGATCAACGGCGAGACGAGCAGGCGGCACACCCTGCCGTTGAGTTTGCCGTCGGCGACCCGGGCGTAGTAGCCCTTGCACAACTGGTAGGCGAAGGCCGGGTTGGCGACTGGATAGATCAGCCGGGCCAACAACGAACGATCGTAGGTGGTGATGTCGCAGTCGTG
Source organism: Candidatus Azophilus lithoversatilis (assembly GCA_028278675.1). Lineage (GTDB taxonomy): Bacteria > Pseudomonadota > Gammaproteobacteria > Pseudomonadales > Azotimanducaceae > Azophilus > Azophilus lithoversatilis. The sequence goes on along the minus strand of JAQAJJ010000003.1, from coordinate 142,553 downwards.
CAGGGCGACCGCCTTGGCGGTGCCGAGCGCTTGCACGTAGCCGAAGCAGCGCCAAACATTGGCGCCCTTGCCCGGCTCCGGCGGCGCAAAGCCCTCATCGGACAGCTTGCGCTGCACGGCCTGCAGGCGCGGCCCGTCGTTCCACAGCACATGGTGGCGCTGCGGCAGCGCCGAGAAGTAGGACAGCGCATGCCGGTACTGCGCCCCGTCAGCGCGGTCGAGGCCAATGATGATGTCGGCCAGGTAGGGGACCTTGGCCAGCTCGCCGACAATGCGGGCCAAGGCCGGCTGCTCAAGCTCCGAGTACAGACAGGGCAGCACCAGATTCATGGGCCGCTGCTCGGCGAAGCCGCACAGTTCCGCCTCCAACGACTCGGCGCTGCGATTGCCCAAGTTGTGCAGAGTGGTGATGATGCCGTTCTGGAAGAAGTCGCTCATGGGCTTTCAGCCTTGCGGGTATTGGGATTCGATGAGGCGGGTGGTGCCCGCCAGCCAGTTTTCAGGACCTGCGCTCGGCGCATGGGCGACGCCCGCGCCCTCCGGCAGGATGTAGCCGCCATCGCGACCAGGGAAGACCAGTGCCAGATCGGCGTGGCGCAGCATGTCGAGGTCGTTGCCGGCATCCCCGCAGGCCAGCTTGAAGAGCGGCTTGGCGGGAGTTTCCACTTGCGCTTCAATTCGGGACAAGGCCACGCCTTTGCCATGCGATCCGGCGACGTGCAGGAATCGGCCACCTTGGGTAAGGCTCAGGCCGTTGCGCTCAAGCTCCGATCTGAACGCCTGCAACCCCTTCGGGCCACTTTGCCACAGGATGGGCTCCGATGCCGCACGCTGCTTGGCGGCTTGCGCGGCCGGCTCATCCAAGCCGGTGTGAGCGGCCACTTCGGCGGCAGACCAGTCGCCGAAACCGAGAAAGTCGAACTCCGGGCGGCGGCGCAGCCGCGTCAGCAGTGTTCGAATCCCCGCATAGCCAATGCTTGCCAAGCGCTCGATCTGATAATCCTTCGGGGCATCCTCCTCGGTTCGAGACGAGGGCGGGACGCCCTCGGTCCGGGGAGCCCGTCCGACCGATAAGGGCATCTTGCCTTGGCTTGGCTGGGTGGAGGTCGCTGGCTCCGCCGCTGTCTTCCGCGCCCAGCCGGCGCCGTTTTCGAACAGAATCAGGGGTGCCCTAGCACAGCGGTTCGCCAGCGGGATCAGCTCCGCGCAGGTCTTGCTCGAGGCCAGCACCGAATGCACCGTCGATCGCGGGTCGCGCTGGAGGATGCGATCATGAAGCGTGTCAACGGCTCGTGCGGCTTCCGCCACGGGATAGCCGTCATCAAGCAGTGTGCCGTCGAGGTCCGTCGCGATGAGCCAGTTCATCAACCGAGCAGCTCGTTGGCCCGATCGATCAGCGAGGTCATCGACAGCGCGGTTTCCTCCCAAGTCGGATCGACGCGCTTGCCGCGCCGGTGCAGGCTCAAGTTAAAGCCCGTGATGATGGCGAACTTGTAGGCGGCAAGCGCCCGGAACCAGTTGACGTCGGGGACGGCTTGGCCGCAGGCCTCGCTGTAGAGATCAATGAGGGTGGGCGGATCGAGGAACATCGGCGCGGCGCCGCGCTGGCCGGACCAAGCTTCCCGGTCGCTGAAGGTGGCAATCCAGCCGAGGTCATTGAGGGTGGCGCCGATGCCGGTGAGCTCCCAGTCGATGACCGCCAGCAGCCGGGGACTGTCCGTCGCGCAGAACAGATTGGCGATCTGAAAGTCGCCGTGAAAGATGCCCACTGGCGCACCGTCGGGGATTTGATCCAACAACTTTTGGCGCACGATGGGCGCGTCCTTCAGGCACTCGGGATCGGCAGCCCGCTGGTAAAATCGGTCCCAGCGCTGCACGTCCTCGATAAACAGCACCGGCTCGCCAAGGTATGGGGCCTCCTGCGCCGGCACCCGATGGATGCCAGCCAACGCCCGCATGACAGCGGTACCGAGGTCCAATAGCTGGCTGTCCGTCAGCGCCGCCCCCCAGTCCTCCTGGCCAATGCGCAGCACGTCGCCTTCAAGCCAAGGCACGACAAAGTAGGGGCAGCCGAACCAGTGCAAATCGTCGCCCGACCACTTGACCGAACAATGGGGCACATCGGTGCCGTCCAAGGCGCTGAGCACCGCCGCCTGCCGCAGCACATCGGCGGTGCCCCGCAAATTGACGTTGGGCGGCGGCAGGCGGATGAACCAAGACTCGACCTCACCGGCCTGCTCCACCCGGAAGCCGTAGGCGAAGCCGGCGTGCCCCGGCATGATCACCACATCGAACACCCGGGCGCCGGCCCCGTAGTGGTGTTCGCAGAACGGCCCGAGACGCCGGCGCAGCTCTTCGAGCTCCATCGCCCGGTGCCTACACCGGGGCGGGGTCAGGGAACTGCTTGCGCAGCACCCGCTTCAAGATCTTGCCGCTTGGATTGCGCGGAATTTCCGCCACGAAGGCGGCCTTCTTGGGCAGCTTGAAGCCGGCCAGCTTGCCTTGGCAGTAGTTGAGCACATCCGCTTCGCTCAAGGTCTCGGACTTCGAGACCACGATGGCCAAGGGGCTTTCGCCCCACTTCTCGCTGGCCATGCCGATCACCGCCGCCTCGATGATGTCCGGGTGGGTCATCAGCACCTCTTCGATTTCCGCCGGATAGACGTTCTCGCCGCCGGAGATGATCATGTCCTTGATGCGATCCTGAATGAAGACGTAGCCGTCTTCGTCCATGGTGGCCACGTCGCCGGTGTGCAGCCAGCCGTCAACGATGGTCTCGGCGGTGGCGTCGGGCCGGTTCCAGTATTCGCGCATGATGTGGGGGCCGGCCACGAGCACCTCGCCGGAGACGCCCGGCGGGCAGTCGGCGCCGCTTTCGTCAACCACCCGCACGGCGGTGTGGAAGAAGGCCTGGCCGGTTGATGCGGGCTTGATGAGCGAGGTCTCGGCGTCCATCAGGCAGGCCGGGCCGCAGGTCTCCGTGAGGCCATAGACTTGGCGCACGTCAACGCCCAACTCCGAGTACTGCTCAATGAGCGCCACCGGCACCGGCGCCGCACCGGTCATCAACCAGCGCAGGCTAGAGAAGTCGAAGCGCTGGTAGTTCGGCACCTGCAGCATGAAGTTCATCATGGCCGGCACCGCGAGCCCGGTGGTGATCTTCTCCCGCTCAATCAACTGCCAAGCCAGCGTCGGGTCGAAGGCGCGCATGACGATGGAGGCCGCGCCACGATAGACGTTGACCGCCAGTGGCGTCAGGGCGCCGACATGGAACATGGGCAGCGCCGCCAAGTAGCGCTCCTGCTCCTGGTAGTGGACGTTGGCGGCGATGGTGATGATGCCCCAGATGGCGGTGTTGTGGGTGTGGACCACGCCCTTGGGCAGGCCCGTGGTGCCGGAGGTGTACATGATGTAGAGCATGTCGTCGCCGGTGCCGCCGACTTCGGGCTCCGCATCGCTGGCACCGTCCCGGAACGCTTCATAGCTTTGGGCGAAGTACGCGGTCTCCAGCTCGCCCTCGACCTGCAGCCAATGGTTGATGTCGGTCGCCTCGCCGCGGCTGTGCAGTTCCGCCACGGTGTCGATGAACTCCTCACCGTAGATCAGCCGCCGGGTGCCGCTGTCCTTTAGGATGAACTCCAGCTCGTCCGCCACCAATCGCCAATTCAGCGGCACGATGACCGCGCCGATCTTGGCCAGCGCGAAGTAGGATTCCATGAACTCCGCGCTGTTCATCACCAACAGGCCGACGCGCTCCTCCTTTCGGATGCCCGCCGCCACAAAGGCGTTGGCGATCTGGTTGCAACGCCGATTGAGTTCATCGTAGTTGAGCCGCAGCCCGGAGTGGCTATCGACGTAGGCGTCGTGGCCGGGCGACAAAAAGGCCCGTTTCGTCAGGAAAAGACCGAGGTTGTTTTGCATGGGTGGTTCGTGGTCCTTGAAGGTTGGTCAACAGTTGGTTGGTGCCCGCTCAATGGCCTTCCACGCCGGGAGCGAATTGGCGCATGGAAGCCTTTAGCTCGCCCCAGTGTGGTGCGCCGCTGAAATCGAAGCAACGCCAGGCCAGCCAGTGGGCGTCTCCACTTGTCACATCGAATCCCTTAGCTTGCCCCCGAACGGCACGCCGCCGACGCCGAAGAAACAACCCGCCAGCCGCTGGGCCGTCTCCACTTGTCACGTGAAAGCATTAGTGGAATGGGTGTTGCTGTCAAGGGAGGGGCGGCTCGTCATAGTGCACCGCACCGCTGGCGCTGAAGGAACAATCCATTGGTCATGAGGCAGTCTCCGATTGTTCCGTGAAAAGGCGGCATGGCCTCAGTGGGGATTCTTGGGTCCGGAGCGAGGGCGTCCCGCCCTCGCCTCGAATTGGAGTCTCGAGCCCCGAGCTCGCCGCAGTTTGGTGCGCCGGTGGAATCTTGGGTGCTCTCGCCGTCAAAGGCGGACAGGCTTCGATCCTCGCGGCTGAATTCAACGCCGATCAATTGAATGGGCTTGTCGTATTCGTCCACCAACACCACAACCCGTTGGCCGCACTTCTCGTGCAGGGCTTGCACCAAGTGGCGAAAGCGAGTTGACGCGCCGCTGTATGATGCTTCGACACCTGTTTCGCGCTCGATGGCATCCAACTGCGCGGCCAAGTCCTCATCCAAAGCCCCCTCTTCGCTGAAGTTTGCGCCACTGAAGTCAAGGCGCACCGCCGGGTAGCGCACCGACCAGTTCGATCGCCCATGCACTTCCAGCCCCCGGAACAAGGACTCGTTGCCTTCGAACAGTTCCTTCAAGGTATCCAGAAAAAGGCTCTTGCCGAAGGGCCGGGGCGCGACAGGAAACAGTGCTTGCCGTCCTCCGCCAACCGATGGTCATAGGCGGTTTTGTCCACGCAGAAGCAGCCGTCTTCGCGAATCTCCCGGAGGGTCTGAATGCCGATGGGCAGCTTGCGCCTAGCCTTCATGGATCAATTGGCCACCGATTGGAGGGGCGACGCCTCTGGGCCTGCACTTGGCATTCTCCTGGAAACGACTGGCTTGGTGCATCTTAACCCCGTTCGTTGCGGTCTGCCTTGCGGTACTTGACCTTTCAGCCCGCGGCAGGCTTAGTTGATCCGGCACTCCCGCCAAGGGATCGAAAGCATGAGCGAATCCGCCGCGAGCAGCATGATCGACTGGCGTTGCCGCCACACTTGGCGAACGGCATCGGTCAACACGGCGTGGTGCCTGCTGGGCTGCTCCATTGGCGACTTCGGCACCATCGCCTTCTTCCAGTTCACCGGCATCCCCTGGCCGACGCTGGCGATCATGGCGCTGGCCATCGTCAACGGCATTTTGACGTCAATTCTGCTGGAGACGGCCGTTCTGTGGCGGCAAATGGGTCCACGCGCCGCATTCAGGACCGCCGTCGGCATGTCGCTGATCTCCATGGTGGCCATGGAGACCGCCATGAACCTGGTCGACTGGTCCCTGACCGGTGGCGCCAAGTTGACTTGGTGGGTGGTTCCAGCAATGCTCACCGTCGGCTTCGTCACGCCGCTACCCTACAACTATTGGCGCTTGAAAGCCCTCGGCAAGGCCTGCCACTGACGGGACACCAGCCTGAGCGGTTGCACGAAGGTGTCAATAATCTGAAACCGAAGGAGGCCCCAATGTTTCGATGGAAGCAGTATCAAATCCACGTTGATCCTCCCTCCGCTGAGAGGGAGGAATGCAACGTCAAGATTGCAGAGGCGTAGGCCTAGCCCGCAGGAAGTCGCGAAAGCGAAAATTCGCTGTCGCCATCCCTTTGGACGGGCGATTGAGAAGAACATCCAGCTGTATTTGACGAAATCGAACGTCCAAAGGGGCGGATGAGAGCGGATTTGCAGCCGTGAATTCCGCAGGCAGAGGCTCCTGGAACAGAGCTCGTGTGCCGAGGCCGTATCGAGGGCGATTGACGACCATCTGAAAGCCCGGCACGCAAAAAAAGGGGCTCGTCTTTCGGGATGTGGCGGAGTCGTGGGATTGATGGGGTCGAGTTCCAGCGCCAGTTGCGCGACGAGTGGCGGTGACGAGTGCGCACCGTCATCGACACGATCAAACTGATCAACTGGCTATCCGGCGGTGATGCCGCCAACAACCCCTATACGATCCGCGAGTCCGTCTTGCCCCAGTAGCGGTCCTTGAGCAGGCGCTTGTAGAGCTTGCCGGTGGGCAGGCGGGGCAGTTGGTCCATGAAGTCAATGCTCCTCGGGCACTTGTAGTGGGCGATGTGCTCGCGGGCGTATTCCAGCAGTTCATCGGCCAGCGCATCGTCGGCCTCGATGTCTTCCGGAGGCTGCACGACGGCCTTCACCTCCTCGCCCATCTCCTCGTTGGGCACACCCACCACCGCCACGTCGGCCACCTTCGGGTGCATGATCAGGGCGTCCTCGATCTCCTGGGGATAGATGTTGACGCCGCCGCTGATGATCATGAAGGTGGCGCGGTCGGTGAGGTAGAGGTAGCCGTCGTCATCGACGTAGCCCACGTCGCCCAGCGCGGTCCAGTTGGCGTGCTTGGGGTGTTGGGCGTCCTTGGTCTTGGCCTCGTCCTTCAGGTATTGGAAGGGCATCTGGTCCATCTCGAAATAAACAATGCCCGGTTCGCCGTTCGGCAGTTCCTCGCCGTCCTCATTGCAGATATGGATCGTGCCGAGAATGGGTTGGCCCACGGTGCCCGGGTGGGCGAGCCATTGCTCGGGCGTGGCGTGGGTGAAGCCGTTGAGCTCGGTTCCTGCATAGTATTCGTAGAGGATTGGCCCCCACCAATCGAACATCTGCTGCTTGATGCCCACCGGGCAGGGCGCGGCCGCGTGTATGGCCACCTTGTGCGATGAGAAGTCGTAGCCGCTGCGCTGCGCCTCGGGCAGCTTGAGCAGACGGGTGAACATGGTCGGCACCCATTGGCTGTGGGTGACCCGATGCGTCTCGATGGCCTTCAGCGCCCCCACCTCGTCGAAGCGCGGCAGCATCACCACCGTGCCGCCCAGAACTTGGGCGGCGACGCAAAAGCTGATTGGGGCCGAGTGGTAAAGGGGCGCGGGCGAAAGATAGATGGTGTTTTGGTCAAATCCCCAAAGTCCGCTTTGCAGGGCACCGACGGGGCCGGCGTCCTCGTGGATCTTATTCGGCGGCAGCGGCCGGTAGATGCCCTTGGGTCGGCCCGTGGTGCCGGAGCTGTAAAGCATGAATGAGCCGGCCGGCTCGTCGGCGAGGTTTGCGGCGGGTTGGCCGGCGATGGCGTCCTCATAGGCTTCAAAGCCATCCACGGCGCCCCCGGACATCAGCCAAGTGTGGCAGTTGGGCGCATGGGACGGCAGATCCGCGGCCACTTCACTCAGGTAGTTCGACGCGATCAGCGCTTGGGACTCGCTGTTGTCGATGATGTAACCCGCCTCCTCGGCGGTCAGGTAACGGTTCACGGTGGTCACGTACAGGCCGGAGCGCAGCGCCGCCCAGACCACCTCGAAGAAGCGCAGGTTGTTCTCCATGAAGATGCAGACGCGATCGCCGTGCCGCAGCCCCCGCGACCACAGTAACTGCGCAAGCTGGTTGGAGCGGTCGTTCAGTTCACCGTAAGTCAGCGTTTCGCCCGTGGTGGCGTGAATCACGGCCGGTTTGTTGGGGCATTCAACCCCCCATTTGCCTGGATACATCGCGCAGTCCTTGTGTTCCTTGAGTTTGTGTTTGCCTGTGCCTGCCGGTGCGCCTTTCGCCGCAGCGCTGCATGCAATGGGTGGCCGGAGCCCTTAGCCGGAGGGTTCCGTGTTGAGCCGGGCGCACTCCGCGGCAAAGGCGATTGCGGCCTCGTCACCGCCGATCGTCAGCCCGGTGAGGCCGGCGTCCTCCCATGCGCGGAAACGCTGGCGGATGCGGGTCTTGGGGCCGACCAGCGCCCCCTGATCGACGAATTCGTCCGGCACGGCCGCCGTCGCCTCATCCTTGCGTTTGGCCAAGTAGAGCTCCTGAATTTTCTCCGCTGCCTCGCCAAAGCCTCGCCGGACCATCATTTCCTTGTGGAAGTTCTTGTGGCGATGGCCCATGCCGCCGACGTACAGGGCGACGTTGGGCTTCAGCCGGTCGAGCGCCGCCTGCACCGCCGCGCTGGAGTCCTCGGTAATCATCACCTGGGTGCCCGCCTGGGCTTCAAAGTCCGCCCGGCTCTTGCCCGCCTTGGCGAGCCCTTCGTCGATCCAGTCTTGATAGAGGTGGGCGGACTCCGGCACATAGCCCAAAGGCAGCCAGCCGTCCGCAATCTCAGCGGTCAGACGCACGGTGGAGGCCATGCCGGTGCCGAGCCAAATGGGAATGTCCGGGTTCATGTGCAGGATCGACTTCAGCGGCTTGCCCACGCCCATTGCACCCTCACCTTGGTAGGGCAGGCGGATTTCCTTGCCGTCGTGGGTCACCGGCCCTTCACGGGCCCAGATCTTCTTCATGATGGTGACGTAGTCCTTTAGGCGGTAGTAGGGCCGCCCCCAAGGCTGCCCATACCAGCCTTCGACGATTTGCGGACCGGACACGCCGATGCCGCAAATGACCCGGTTGCCACCCGCCAACTGATCCAGGGTGGCCATGGCCATGGCCGCATTGGCCGGGGTGCGTCCGGCAAGTTGAATGACCGCTGTGCCGAGGCGGATGCGCTCGGTGCGCGCGGCGATGAAGGCCAGCGGCGTGATGGCGTCGGAGCCATAGGCCTCGGCGGTCCAGACCGAGTCGTAGCCGAGCCGTTCGGCGAGCTGCACCTTCTTGATGGGCAGCGCAAGTCCCGCCCCGGAATAGCCGAGCATAAGTCCGAGTTTCATCGATCCTCCCTAATCGAACGAGTTGACTGCGGCGCCGCTTCCGTTTGCGCACCGCCGGGGCGGGCTATCTTCTCAAATGCCATCGCCGTTTTGAATCGCCTCCCCGGCATCCTGCTTTCCATGGAGCAAATGGAGACAGCCCAGCGGCTGGCTGGTCGTTCCTTCGGCGTCAACGGCGTGCCGCTCTGGGGCAAGCTGAAGGCTCGCAAGGCTCGTCAGCGAGTGCGTTCATGGCTTCGTCGGTCGTGAAGAATATCCGGCCACTGAGTTCGTCGGGCAGCTTGGAGCGCTTAAGCTGCGCCATAACCGGCCACTTGACGTCAGACAGATGCAGCTTGATGCCCTTTTGCGCCAAGTTGTCGTTCAGCCGGGCCAGCATCTCGACACCGCTGACATCGATGACGTTGACCGCGCTGCAAACCACCAGGACATGGTGGGTGCCCGCGCGGCGGGCTATCAGCCGATGCAGCTTGCTCTCAATGTGATTGGCGTTGGCGAAGTAGATGTTCTCATCGACGCGCACGGCGGTGACGTGGTCGTGGGTCTCCACCTCGTGGCGGCGGGCGGCGCGGAAGCTCTCGGACTCGCCGATGCGCCCCACCACAGCGATGTGCGGGCGGCTGGAGCGGCGCACGAAGAAAGCGATGGACAGCAACGCGCCGGCGATCAGCCCGGTTTCCACACCCAACGCCAGCACCGTTCCCAAGGTGACCACGCCGGTCACCCCATCCTCCCGGTACAGCTTCCAGTGCCGGCTGATGGCACCGAAGTCGATCAAGCCGACCACGGACACAATCACGATGGCCGCTAAAGTGGCTTGCGGAAGATCGGCGAACAGCGGCGTCAGGAAGAGCAGGGTCAGCAAAATGACCGCGGCGCAAACCAGCGAACTGACCGGGGTGCGCGCACCGGACTGATAGTTCAGGCTGCTGCGTGAGAAGCTGCCCGCCACCGGAGTGGCGCCGCTGAATCCCGCTGCCAGGTTGGCCGCGCCAAGCGCCAGCAGCTCCTGGCCGCTGTCTAGGCGGGTGTGTTCCCGGTTGGCGAGCGACGTGCCGATGGTATAGCTCTCGACGAAGGCGACTGCGGCGATCATTGCCGACGAGGGCATCAGCGCCAGCCACATCAAGGGGCTGAAGGGCGGCAGCGTGAATTCCGGCAGCCCGTCGGGCACTTGGCCAGCGGTGGCGACGCCAAAACTGGCATCGAGGTCCAGCACCGCCACCAGCAGCGTAGCCGCCAGCAGGGTCAGCAACGGCCCGGCTTGGGCCACGAAGGGCGAACCGGCAAGCCGCGGCCAAGCCCAGCCCACCAACCTTGGGCCGTATCGAGCGGCCGCCCACAGCAGCAACAGGCTGCCAACGCCGAAGACCAGAGTGACGCCGTTGAAGCTGGGGAAGTTCTGGAACACGGTGAACAGTGCCGCAATGGGCAGATCATCCCGTTCCGCGGCAATGCCGGTGAAGGCGCTCAATTGGCTGACGATGATCAGGATGGCGGCGGCGTTGACGAAGCCGGTGATGACCGGATGGCTCAGCAGATGCACGACGCCGCCCATCTGGGTGAGCCGCAGCAGCAGCAGAAACAGCCCCGCTTCCAGGCAGATGACGGTGGCGACGCCGAGATGGTCGCCTCCATAGTCCGGGGCATGGGCGCCAATCGCCGCCGCCACCATCAACGCCGCCACCGCCGTCGGCCCCACCACCAAATGCCGGGACGACCCGAGCAGGGTGTACAGCACCATCGGAACCAGGCAGGCGTAGAGGCCCGCCGACGGCGGCAACCCGGCTAGGTAGGCGTAGGCCACGGCCTGGGGCACGGAGATGACCGCGACAATCAGCCCGGCGGTCAGATCGCTGCTGAAGACCGTGCGGTCATAGCCCCGCAAAACTCCCAGCAGCGGCACATGGGTGCGCCACCCACTATCCCGATCGGTGTTCACCGCTGTGGATTCATCCGCCATGATGCTGATTGTACTTGACTTTTTGGGGCAGAGTCCGCGTCGGCCTTCGCTATCCGGCGCCTCTCCTTTTGCAGCCGGCGGCACGTGCGGAGCGCTAGCCCGACCTAATTCACGAATGAACGTGGCGAGGTCGTCAATAGCAGTGAAAGCACTGGGTGCGCGGACGAGAGCGTGCGCAGGCGTGCTTGCCGGCGACCGGGTCGCGTCCCGTCAGCAGCTTCATCACCGGATCGTCAGCCAACCGGGCGGCGTCGTTGCCATCGGCGCAGCCGCAGGCAATGCCGAACAGACGTTGCTGAAACAACTCCCGCGGGGAATGCGCGACCTTCGACTGCCCGCGGTCGTGCGACAGGCGCGCCGCCCACGTCTCGCTCAGCTGAAGCCGCTCGTCGCAGGCCTTGAGCAGGATGGCGCCCCCGTCCGAACTGGCATGATCCTGGTCGAACTTGGCGATCACCGCCTTGTTCGACAGGCCCTCGAACAAAACACTCCGTTTGCCGGCATCTTGTGACATGCAAAAAGCCTTTGCTGCGCTAACCGGTTGTCTGGCAACGCCGTTTTCGCATGACCAAGGGCTTTTGCTCTATCTATTCGTGAGTTATCGGGGCTAGCCATCCGTTGGGTGCGTGGCTAGGCTGGTCCGTGATTTCCAATATGGAAATGTGCCTGAACGAAGGGGGTAGTAGGGAAGCGTTGCCGGGTGGGTCTTTACAACACCGTTTTTCCCACCTAATCTTGGCCTCGGCTTCGATCCCCTGCGGGGACGGAGACCGCTGGTCCGCCCCAGAGTGGCGCCAGCACCGCTTAGCAGGCACTAGGACTTGATCCGCCTTGGAGGACAGGTACCCATGCAATTCGACGGCAACGGCCATTTGTTGACGACCCCAGCGCATCAATGCGCCCCCGTTGCTTCTCCTCCGTGTTCATCGTTCCGGCGCCGAGTTCCAGACACATTACGGAGGAAGCCGTGAACACCCTTGGCTTTGCGCGGCGCAAGGCCGCTCGAGATCCCATTTCCATGGTCACCTGCTACGACTTTTGGTCGGCCCAGGTCCTGAATGGAACCGACGTGGATTGCCTGCTGGTGGGCGACAGCCTGGCCATGGTCATGCACGGCTTCGACAGCACCGTGCAGGCCACGGTGGAGATAATGGCGCTGCACGCCGCTGCGGTGCGGCGGGGCGCACCGGACAAGTACATCGTCGGCGACATGCCCTTCCTGTCCATGCGCAAGGGTCGCGGCTTTGCCATGGACTCGGTTCAGGCGCTCATGCAAACCGGCGTCAACGCCATCAAGGTGGAGGGCGAGGCGGGCCAGACGGAGTTGACGGCCCACATCGTCGAATCCGGCGTGCCGGTGATGGGGCATCTGGGCTTGACGCCGCAATCCGTGCAAGCCTTCGGCGGGCACAAGGTGCAGGGCCGCAACGAAGGGCAAGCCGGGCGGATACTCGACTCCGCCCGCAAGCTGGAGGCGGCCGGCTGCTTTGCGCTGGTGCTCGAATGCGTACCCCAGAAACTCGCACGACGCATCACCGAGGAGCTTTCCATTCCCACCATCGGCATCGGCGCCGGGCCCGACACCGATGGCCAAGTGCTGGTGCTGCAGGATATGCTGGGCATGAACCCGGACTTCAAGCCGCGCTTCTTGCGCCACTACGCTGATGGGCACGGGCTGATTCACGACGCCGTCGATCACTTCGCCGAGGAAACTCGAAGCGGCGCGTTCCCTGCCGCCGCGGAGTCCTATGGATGAAAGTTCTGCGCAGCATCGGTGAGTGGCGGCGATTCCGGGCCGCGCTCACCGGCGGCCTCGGCTTCGTGCCCACCTTGGGCGGGTTGCATGCGGGCCACGCGGCCCTGATTCAGCGGGCCGCCGCCGACAACGACTTGGCGGTAGTGAGCCTGTTCCTGAATCCGACCCAGTTCAACGACCCGCGGGATCTGGCGAGCTATCCGGCCAGCCTCGAAGATGACTTGGCCTACGCCGAAGCGCAGGGAGCGCACGCCGTGCTGGCCCCCGACCGGGAGGCGATCTACGTCGATGGCTTTCGCTTCAAGGTGGAGGAATCGCCGCTCAGCCGCGAACTCTGCGGCGCCCATCGGCCTGGGCACTTCAGCGGCGTCTTGACGGTGGTGCTGAAGCTCTTGAATCTGGTCAAGCCCGACCGGGCCTATTTTGGCGAAAAGGACTACCAGCAGCTTGAGCTCATCCGCGGCATGGCGCAGGCTTTCTTCATCGACTCGGAGATCGTGGCCTGCCCGACGGTTCGCGACGCCGATGGCCTCGCATTGAGTTCGCGCAACGCCCGGCTCGATGCGGCGGGCCGGGCGCTGGCGCCGCGGCTGCGCGAGGCCTTGGCCTGTCCGGGCCCGGATGGTCAAGTAGCCGATGCCCTTTCCCGCTTGGGCTTTGACGTGGACTACGTGGCCACCCGCTTCGGCCGGCGGCTGGCGGCGGCGAGCATCGGCAAAGGAGAGGGCAGGGTGCGCTTGATTGACAACATCCCGCTGGCGATGCGGCCGGAGGCAACCCATCATGATTCTGGCCCTTGACGTTGGCAACAGCCAAATCTACTGCGGCGTCTTCGATGCCGGCGAATTGGTGGTGCAGTTTCGGCGCACGTCCACTGTGCGGGGCTCCTCAGACGAACTCGGCGTGTTCCTGCGGGCGGCGCTGAGGGAAAACGGCATCGACCCCAACAACATTGCCCAGATCACGGCCTGTTCGGTGGTGCCGGACATCAACTACTCCCTGCGCGCCTGCTGCCAGAAGTACTTCAGCATCGAGCCCCTGATCCTGCGCCCGGGCATCAAGACGGGCCTCAAGATCGGCTACAAGGATCCCAAGGAAGTCGGCGCCGACCGCATTGCCGACGCCATGGGCGCGATCAAGCTGTTTCCGGACCGCAACCTGATCGTCATCGACTTCGGCACCGCCACCACCGTGTGCGCCATCACCCGCGACCGGAAATTCCTCGGCGGCAACATCGTGCCCGGCCTGCGGCTGGCCATGGACGCCTTGGAAGCCAAGACCGCGCAACTGCCGTCGGTCGAGATCAAGCCGGTGCGCTCATCGATTGGACGCACCACCGTGGAGAGCATTCAGAGCGGCCTGTACTGGAGCAACGTCGGCATGGTGAAGGAACTCGTGCAGCGGATCAGCGAGGAGGTCTTTAGCGACGACCGCCCCTTGGTGATCGCCACTGGCGGTTTCTGCCACCTGTTCAATCGCGAAAAGCTGTTCGACCGGGTGGCGCCCGACTTGATTCTCACCGGCCTGCTCGAGGCGCTGCGACTCAATTCCTAAGCGACATGCGCGGCCAAAATCGCCGACGTTCCCTCTTTACCAGGCGCTTATGGACCGAAAGGGCCTGAGCGTATATCTCAATGTCCTCTCTATTGCTTCGACGGATCAATTTGGTGACTTGGCGGCTGAGGGGGTAGCGTTGAGTCGAGGATCTGTCGGGATTCCTGTTGCGCAAGTGAAGCTCCCCGGGGGCTTGAATGCCGAAGCGTCGACAGAAAACCGCGAGGCTGTTCTCGTAGTCCTCAACAATCCCCACGAAGTCGAGCCGGCTGAAGTCGAAGTTCCACAAGTAGCTGGCATAGGTGTTGTGAAACTTCTCGATTTCGCAAAACTCCGCCAAGCTCATTTGCGGCGTGACCACGCTGCCCTCGGTCCGTTTGCCGTCAAAGTACCGCGAGACCATGCGTTGCACCGGATCGCGAAACCAGACGGCGAATTGGCACGGGAAACTGTTGGACAGGTATTTCGTCGCCAGGAAATGGCCGTGAACGCAGTCGTAGTGACTCGCTAGGTCGGGCGATGGTTCGAACGCCAAGGCCGCCTTGTTGCGCGCCGCGACTTCGGTAGCGAGCGGCTTGTCGCCGTAGTCCAGCATCAACCGATCACCCAGTGCGGGTTTGAGGACGGTCTCTCGCAGCGTGGTCCCCCCGGTTTTGGGAATGTGAATTGAAACTAGCATTCCGACGCAATTGTGGCGCTTGTGGTCTATGGGTCAAGCACCGGCAAGGTGAGCCAAGCAATGCCTTGGGTCGATGGGACTTCGGTCTTCGACCTCGAACGGGAGCAGGCTTGAACCCAAGCCCCCATCGCGAACGTTGGCTTTGCCAAGCCGATGAACTAGCATCCCGGCTCAGTTGCGGCCTTCGCCGCCCCAATTCATGCGCACTGCCGGAGGCTATCGTGCCGGAAGCCCTTAGCTTGCCCCGGAGCGGCACGCCGCCGACGCCGAAGGAACAACCAGCCAGCCGCTGGGCTGTCTCGATTTGATCCATGGAAGCGCCGCGACAGGACTTTTCCATCCGCCAAGACACAGCCATGACCTATGGCGGGGCGCTGTCCTTTCTGCGCTGCAGGCGCACGCGGGATATTGAAGGGGCGGAAATCGTGGTCTCCGGGCTGCCCTTCGACTGCGCCACCACCTTCCGTCCCGGCGCGCGCTTCGGTCCGGCGGCCATCCGCGCCGCCAGCGTTCAACTTGCCGAGATCACTGAACGGGCGTTTCCCTTTGGCATCGATCCCTTCGCCGCGCTGGGTATCGCGGACTACGGCGACTGTGAGTTCGATTCCGGGTATCCACAGCATGCCGTGGCGGTGATCGAAAGCCATGCCCGCGAAATCTTGGCCCAAGGCGCGATGATGCTGACCTTCGGCGGCGACCATTTCGTGACCTATCCGCTGCTGCGCGCCCACGCTGAAAAGCATGGCCCACTGGCGTTGATTCATTTTGACGCCCATGTGGACACTTGGGCCGACGACGGCGAACGCCTGGATCATGGCTCGATGTTCCTGCGCGCCAAGCGCGAGGGGCTGATCGACGTTGCGCACTCCGTGCAGGTTGGCATCCGCGCCTACAGCGAAAGCGACCACGGCTTCACCATACTGGACGCACCTTGGGTGCATGAGCATGGGCCGGGCGCGGTGCTCAAGGAGACTCTGGCCCTAGTGGGCGACCGCAAGGCCTATCTCACGTTCGACATCGATTGCCTGGATCCTGCCTTTGCACCCGGCACCGGAACGCCCGTGGCCGGCGGCCTGTCGTCGGCCCAAGCGCTGGCTGTCGTACGCGGGCTTGGGCCACTCAACATCGTTGGCATGGACGTGGTGGAAGTGGCGCCCGCCTACGATCACGCCGAAATCACCGCCATCGCCGCGGCCACCCTCGCCCATGACTTCATTGGCCTGCAAGCGCTCAAGAAGTCCCATGCATTGAAGACTCCGGTCGCTTCCGGGGCTGGCAAGCCAAGGAACTGACGCCATGCACCTCGGTTTGACGCCCTGGAACTTCAACGACCGTTCGGCCAAGTCCTTGGCCCGGCAGGCGCAAATTGGCGAGTCTTTGGGGTATCAATCGTTCTGGCTGCCGGAAAGCCACTTCACGGCGGGCGCCCTGCCCGACCCGCTCATGCTGTTGGCCGCGGCCGCCGCAGGCACCGAGACCATTGCGCTTGGCACCACCTCCTATCTGCTGCCGATGCGCAATCCCCTGCTGGCCGCCGAGCAAGTGGCGGTGCTCGATCAACTCTCCGCTGGACGGGTGCTGCTGGGCGTAGGGCGCGGCTACGCGCCTGCCATGCTGCGAGCTTTTGACGTGGTCCCGCGGGAGAAGCGGGCACGCTTCGAGGCCAATCTGGACGTGATGATGCGAGCCTGGGTTGGGGAGCCCATCGCCGTGGAGGGCGCCGATGAGCCACTGCGGCTCGACCCGCTGCCCGTCCAGCAACCCCACCCACCGATTTGGGTGGCTGCATTTGGGCCAAAAGCCTTGGCTCAAGCGGGGCGCTTGGGCTTGCCGTATCTGGCGTCACCGATGGAAACGCTGAGCAGCCTGCAGGCCAATTTCGAGGCCCACGGACGGGCGGCGGTGGAAGCAGGCCACGGCGATTTGACCATTCGGCCCATCATGCGCACGGTGTTCATCGGCCACAGCCGAGGGGAGGTGGAGGAGGTGCGGCGAAGCCTCGCCGACGCCGGCCGGCCGCAGCGCGACGCCGGCGCGGAAATCGACGACTGGGCGCTGGTTGGCGATCGCGGCCATGTGGCGGCAAAACTCGATGAGTACCAAGAGGTGCTTGGCGCCACGCACATCGTCATCACCCGCCTGCGCATCGGCGGCATTGCCGAGCAGCGGCTGATGGCTTCCATCGCCGAAGTCCTCGAATTGTTCTGACCTACCGCAAGGATTCCCATGGCCTTTACCGTCTTGTATCCATTCTTTCGTTGGGGCCGCAACCGCGACGTGGAACTCGCCAGCATGGGCAGCACCGGGCGCGCCGAGTTCAGCACCACCTTCGAGGAGGTCAGCGCCGCGCAGTGGGCAACCTGCGACGCCATCGTCACCGTGGCCGACCTGCCGGAAAGCTGCCGCACCCAGCTGCGCCAATGCCGCATCGTCGTCGCGCCCAAGGTCGGCTTCGACAACTTCGATCTCGCCGCCTGGGCCGACCTTGGCATCCCGCTGTGCAACGTGCCCGACTACGGCACCCAAGAGGTGGCCGACCACGCCATGGCGCTGATGCTGTCGCTGATGAAGGGCATCACCTTCCACACCAGGGAGCTCAAAGCGAACCCTCAAGAGCACTGGCGCCCGGCCCTCAATCCCTATGGGCGGCGGCTGTCCGCCTGCACCTTGGGCATTGTCGGCCTGGGCCGCATCGGCACCGCCGCAGCGCTGCGGGCCAAGGCCTTCGGCATGGACGTGGTGTTTTACGACCCCTACCTCGGCAACGGCGTCGATCTCGCCATCGGCGTGCGGCGGGTGCATGCCTTGGACGAGCTGTTCGCCGCCAGCGACGTGGTCAGCCTGCATGCGCCGCTTTCGCCCGAAACCGAGAAGATGATCGATGCCCAAGTGCTGGCCGCCAGCAAGCCGGGCCTGATTCTCATCAACACGGCGCGCGGGCCGATCGTTGATCTCGACGCCTTGACGGACGCCCTGCGGACCGGCCAGGTGCAGGCCGCCGGCCTCGACGTGCTGCCGAAGGAGCCCGCCGACCCGGAACATCCGCTCATCAAGTCTTGGGCCAGCAACGAGGATTGGGTGGACCACCGTCTGCTCATCACGCCCCATTCCGCCTTCTTCACCCCGGAATCGGCCTACGACATGCGTTTCAAGGGCGGCGAAATTGCGCTGACTTTCTTGGCCGGCGGTCGGCTGCAGAATTGCGTCAACCAACATCTGCTCGACGGGCGGGCATAGGTCCGCCAAGCTGCTGATGGCTGAACCGAATTTCGAAAAGCGGCGCCAACGGGTCTTTCTGATCCTGTCGGGGGTGTTTCTCGGCACCTTGGCGCTGCTCAACGTGCTCGGCATCAGCCGCTTCCTGGACCTGTCGTTCGAACTGTTCGGCGTCAACATACCGATGGTGGTGGCCATCGGCGTTCTCCCCTATCCCATCACCTTTCTGTGCACGGACCTGATCAGCGAACTGTTCGGCGAGAAGAAGGCGCGGGACATGGTCTGGGTGGGCCTGCTGCTTAATGGTTGGGTGGTGTTCCTGCTTTGGCTCGGTGGTGCGCTGCCTGGATTTGAGCCGATGGACCCCGCCACCGGACTGCCGCAGACCGATGCCGCCGGCCGGCTGCCGGTCTTCTTCGAGGTGCGCCAGCTCGCCTTCGGCGCGGTGGCGGCATCCATGATTGCCTACTTGGCCGCCCAATTCTGCGACGTGCGCCTGTTCCACTTTTGGAAGAAGCTCACCGGCGGACGCCACCTGTGGCTACGCAACAACGCCTCGACGATGACCAGCCAAATGGTCGACACCACCGCGGTGATCCTCATCACCCACTTCTACGCCCATGCGCTGCCGATTGATGAAGCGGCGCCCTTGGCCCCGCAGTTGCTGACGTTCATCCTCTCCGGATACGTCTTCAAGCTGCTGGTGGCGGCATTCGATACCGGCCCGGTGTACCTGTTGGTTCGCTGGTTGCGGCCCTACCTGGGCCTGACCGGCACCGAAGAGGCGACCGAGTAGAAACACTAGTGTTCCACTTGGCCGAGGTTGGCGTGCAGCACAGCGCCGTTGATGACCGGGCTTTCCGCCGCCCAGTGCAGGGTGTCAGCGATTTCCGAGGGTTCGATGAGCCGGCCGTAGGCGGAAAGGCCGCGCACGGCGTCCATGGCCTCGGCCGGCACATGGGCGCGCAGCATTTCCGTGTCCGTGAAGCCGGGGCAGATGCAGGCGGTGTGGATGCCTAGCCCGGCCAAATCCTGGCAGGTGGCCCGCATCATGCCGATTAGGGCGTGCTTGGTGACCACGTAGGAGAAGCTGTTGGGCACCGCTTTCTCGGCCAGCGTCGAGCCGACGTAGAGTATGGACGAGCCCGGCGGCATGCGGGGAATGACGAAGCGGTTGAGCGTGTTCGGGGCCGCGAGGTTGACTTCCATCACGGTGCGCAACTGATCGCTCGGCGTATCGGCGGCGCTGTCGTTCAACAGCCGCGAGGCGTTGTGGACGAGCGCCACGGCATCCGCGCCGGAAAGGGCCTCGCCCAGCCGTTCGCTCAGGTCGTCAAGAAAACTCGCATCCGACAGGTCCCCGGCCAGGTGATTGACCGACGGCAGCGGACAGGGGCGGCGGGAGATGTTGGTCACGGCGTAGCCGGCGGCGGCGAAGCGCCTTGCCGTGGCAAGGCCGATGCCGGCGCTGGCGCCGGTGATGAGCAGGATCTTCATGGGTGCCTAATATACCTAAACGCCTTGGTTCAGGGCGTAAAGGTCCTCCAGCGAATGCCAGTCGGGCGCGTTCCTGCAGCGCAGCAGCGGATCGTCGATGTCGAAGCGCAACTGCTTGGGGTTGAGGCGGCGGCGGTCCACCGGGTAGCGGCGGCGCAGATAGCCCATCCTCACGAATTGCTGCAAGTGCGAGGGCCGAGCAGGGGGCTTGACCGACCGATCACCTCCCGCTTCATGAAGCCGATGCAGGAACCGCACAGCGGCAGAACCACATTGACCGCGTTTTTCCACACCCGGTCCCAGCAGTGCTGCGGCTCCGACAGCACTTGGGGCTTGAAGCGGCGATCCATTGAGATTCGTCGAGCGCCGGCACCAGCTTCGAACCGGGATGGGCCATCGTCCACTGCTCAACCACAGTAAGCAATGCATGGCGCCAGTCGCCGTCGCTGGCGCGATTGCCAGTGGCTGCTGCCGAACGGCTCTGCCGGGCGCCGCGCCAGTTTGGAAAACAATTCGAAATTATTCCGAGATTGGCGGTTGCGGGACGGATGGCGGCTCTGTATAGTGCCCCGTCCCGATTTCGGGGGTTCTTTAACAGGAGAGGTACCCAGCCTAGCCGCAGTGCGGGTTGGGGTTTTTTTGCCGCGTTTTGGAGGTCGTTCGGTGCCCAACCAGCGCATCCGCATTCGCCTGAGAGCGTTTGACCACAAGCTGATCGACGTATCGACCCAAGAGATTGTCGATACGGCGAAGCGCACCGGGGCGCAGGTCCGCGGGCCGATACCCCTGCCCACGCGGAAGGAAAGATTCACCGTGCTGATATCGCCGAATGCCAACAAGGATGCCCGCGACCAGTACGAAATCCGAACGCACAAGCGTCTCCTGGACATCATTGAACCCACCGAGAAGACCGTCGATGCGCTGATGAGGCTTGATTTGGCGGCCGGGGTTGAGGTGCAGATCAGTTTGAATTGACGAAAACGCCGCGCCGCCGATGGCCGGCGTTTTTTTTGGGGGGGGTTGACCCCCTAAGTGCGACAGCGCCCCTGCGGGGGCTTAAAGCGCCCCGATGGGCGTATAGGGCCCCGATTGGAGGGCTGGCGAAGCAGTGCGCCTTCCGCTCAACACAGGGAAAGGAGCGGCGGGTGCTTTTGGGCTTGAAGGGCGCTCAAGACCTCCGAGAGAGTTGGGGGGTTGGGCCACAACCAGGATCGAAGCATGGCGATTGGCTTGATCGGCAAAAAATGCGGCATGACTCGGGTGTTCACCGACGCGGGCGCGTCCGTGCCCGTCACGGTGATTGAAGTGGAACCCAATCGGGTCATCCAAGTCAAAACACCGGAAACCGACGGCTACGCCGCGGTTCAAGTCACCGCCGGCGCTGGCCGGCGCAATCATGTCACTCGCCCCATTGCCGGCCACTTCGCCAAGGCCGGTGCCGGACTCGGCCGGGGGCTTTGGGAATTCCGTTTGGACCGCATTGACGAAGCCTTGGTTCCCGGCGCCGAATTCGGCGTCGAGGTCTTCGAGGCCGGACAACGGGTGGATGTGCGCGGCACCTCCAAGGGCAAGGGCTTCGCCGGCACCATCAAGCGATGGAACTTCCGCGGCCAGGACGCCAGCCACGGCAACTCCATCTCCCACCGGGCGCCCGGCTCCATCGGCCAGTGTCAAACGCCGGGGCGGGTGTTCAAAGGCAAGAAGATGGCCGGGCAACTCGGCAATGCCCGCATGACCACCCAAAACCTTGAGGTTGTGCGTGTGGACAAGCAGCGCAATCTCCTGCTGGTGAAGGGCTCGGTGCCGGGGCCTGCGGGGGGCGATGTGCAAATTCGCCCAGCCATCAAGGCGGCAGGGGCCACCGAGGCCGACAGGGCGGTCCCATCGTGAAGGTTGCGTTGCAAGCCGGCGGCAGCGTGGAGTTGTCCGAAGCGGCCTTTGGCCGCGAATTCAATGAAGCCCTGGTGCATCAGGTGGTCAGCGCCTACCAAGCCGCAGGCCGGCAGGGTTCAAGAGCCCACAAGTCCCGCTCGGAACGGCGCGGCGGCGGCCGTAAGCCTTGGCGGCAGAAGGGCACGGGACGAGCCCGGGCGGGCAGCATCCGCAGCCCCATCTGGCGCGGCGGCGGCGTCACTTTTGCGGCCAAGCCGCAGGATCATTCGCAAAAGGTCAATCGCAAGATGTATCACGGCGCAGTGCGCTGCATTCTGTCCGAGCTGATCCGCCAAAACCGCCTCATCGCCCTCGACGCCTTCTCCATCGACGCCCCCAAAACCCGCGCCCTTCTAGACAAACTCGCCTCCCTGGACCCAAAGCCTGATGGAAAGCTGCTCATCGTCGCCGACGGCGTGGACGGCAACCTTGAACTCGCGGCCCGCAACCTGCGCGAGGTTGACGTTCGCGACGTTGCCGCCATCGATCCGTTGAGCTTGGTGAGCTTCGATCACGTGCTGATGACCGTCGGCGCCCTGAAGAAGCTTGAGGAGGCGCTGGCGTGAACGAGGAACGCATCTACATCGTGCTCGACGAACCGCACATATCGGAAAAAGTCACCAATCTGGGCGATTCGAGCAACCAATACGCATTCAAGGTGGCCAAGGACGCCACCAAGGCGGAAGTCAAGGAGGCGGTGGAGCAGTTGTTCGGCGTCGAGGTGCTTAACGTGACCACGCTCAACGTGCGCGGCAAGGTGAAGCGCAACCGGCACGGCACCGCGCGCAAGAAGAACTGGAAGAAGGCTTACGTCCGCGTCGCCGCCGGCCAGGAACTCGACACCATGGTGACGGAGTAGGGCCGTGGCGGTGGTCAAGGCAAAGCCAACCTCCCCGGGCCGGCGCTTCACCGTCACGGTGGTCAATCCGGATCTGCACAAAGGCGCACCGCACAAGCCGCTGCTCAAGGGTTTGAGCAAATCCGGGGGACGCAACAACCACGGCCGCATCACTACCAGGCACCGGGGCGGCGGACACAAGCGCCACTATCGAATCATCGACTTCAAGCGCAACAAGGACGGCGTCCCAGCCCGCGTCGAGCGCCTTGAATACGACCCCAACCGTACCGCCAACCTCGCCCTGCTCAAGTATGCGGACGGCGAACGGCGCTACATCATCGCGCCCAAGGGGCTGCGGGCCAATGATCCGGTCATGAGCGGCGCCAGCGCTCCCATTCGACCCGGCAACGCCATGGCCTTGCGCAGCATTCCGGTCGGCAGCGTGGTGCACTGCATCGAACTCAAGCCCGGCAAGGGAGCGCAACTCGCCCGCAGCGCCGGCACCTCCGCGCAACTCGTTGCCCGGGAAGGCAACTACGCCACGCTGCGCCTGCGTTCGGGGGAGATGCGCCGGGTGCTCATTGAATGCCGCGCCACGGTCGGCGAAGTGGGCAACAGCGAGCACAACCTGCGATCCCTCGGCAAGGCTGGAGCCAATCGCTGGCGCGGAGTTCGGCCCACCGTGCGCGGCGTGGCCATGAACCCGGTCGACCATCCCCACGGCGGCGGTGAAGGCAAGTCCTCGGGCGGCCGGCATCCGGTCTCGCCCTGGGGTGTGCCCACCAAGGGCCACAAAACGCGCAGCAACAAGCGCACCGACGGGCTCATAGTGCGCCGCCGGAGCAGGAGGTAAGGCCATGCCGAGATCGGTGCGAAAGGGTCCCTTCGTCGATCTTCACCTGATTAAGAAGGTGGATCAGGCCGTGCAGAGCGGCAGCAAGCGGCCCATAAAGACCTGGTCGCGCCGTTCCATGATCCTGCCGGACATGGTGGGGCTGACCATTGCCGTGTACAACGGTCGCCAGCATGTGCCGATCTTCATCAGCGAGGAGATGGTCGGCCACAAGCTCGGTGAATTTGCGCCGACGCGAACCTACCGGGGCCATGCCGCGGACCGCAAGGCCCGCCGGTAAGGGCGGCGAATGGCGCTGAGCAGGGAAACCATGGAACGCATGCAGGAAAAACCCGGTCAGGAATGGAAGGACGAGCGCTCATGATGCTTTCCGCCACCGCCAGACGGCTCACCATTTCGCCCCAGAAGGCCCGCTTGGTCGCCGACCAAGTGCGCGGGCGACCCTTGGATCAGGCACTGGGCTTCCTGAGCTTCAGCCCGGCCAAGGCGGCGGTTCTGGTGCGCAAGGTGGTGGAGTCAGCCATCGCCAATGCGGAAAACAACGAGGGCGCGGATGTGGACGAACTCTGGATTTCTGAGATTCAAGTCAACGAAGGCACTACCTTGAAGCGCATAAAGCCGCGCGCCAAGGGCCGGGCGGACCGCATCTTCAAGCGCACCAGCCACATCACCGTGACCCTGTCGGACGAGTAGCAAGATGGGCCAGAAAGTACATCCCACCGGAATCCGCCTTGGCGTGGTCAAGTCGCACAAGTCCATCTGGTATGCGGACAAGCAGCAGTATTCGGAATACCTGCTCAAGGATCTGGAGGTGCGCGAGTACCTGCGCAAACGCTTGGCTCAGGCATCGGTCAGCGGCATCGAAATCAAGCGTTCGGCGCAGACCGCGCGCATCACCATCCGCACCGCCCGCCCGGGCATCGTCATCGGCAAGAAGGGCGAGGACGTCGAGCGCCTGCGGGTGGACTTGACGAAGCTGATGGGGCTGCAGTCGGTGCATGTCATCATCGAGGAAATTCGCAAGCCCGAGATCGACGCCCTGTTGGTGGCGCAGAACGTGGCGCAGCAGTTGGAACGGCGGGTGCAGTTTCGGCGCGCGATGCGGCGAGTCATCCAAAACGCCATGCGGCTGGGCGCCCAAGGCATCAAGGTGCGGGTGGCCGGCCGCTTAGGCGGTGCCGAGATCGCCCGCTCGGAGGTGTACCACGAAGGACGGGTGCCCCTGCACACCCTGCGCGCCGACATCGACTACGCCAATTGGGAGGCGCAGACCACCTACGGGGTGCTGGGCATCAAGGTGTGGGTGTTCAAGGGTGAAATCCTGGGTCCGGAAGAAGCCGAGACCGCGGCCGGCTAAGGGTCCGGGCCGCAGCCTTGAGCGGCAGGAAGAAGAGTTGGCAAGAAGAGTTGAACAGCCATGCTACAACCGAAACGAACGAAATTCAGAAAGCAGCACAAAGGCCGCAACCGCGGCCTGTCGCACCGCGGCAGCTCGGTGAGCTTCGGCGAATTCGGCCTCAAGTCGACCAGCCGGGGGCGGCTGACCGCGCGCCAAATCGAAGCTGCGCGGCGGGCCATGACGCGCCACGTGCGCCGCGGCGCCAAGATCTGGATTCGCGCCTTCCCGGACAAGCCGATCACCAAGAAGCCGCTTGAAGTGCGCCAGGGCAAGGGCAAGGGCAGCGTCGAATACTGGGTTGCCCAAGTGCAGCCGGGACGCATCCTGTACGAGATTGAGGGCGTACCGGAGGACGTGGCGCGGCGGGCCTTCGAATTGGCTGGCGCCAAGTTGCCGTTCTCCACGTCCTTCGCAAAACGGACCGTCGCTGCCTAGTGCGGCATGGAAGCGGACGGATGGATCAAGGTCGGTTAGGGCGATGAACGCAACGGACTTGAGGGAAATGGCCCCGGATGAGCTCAAGAGCGAGCTGCTGCGGCTGCGCAAGGAGCACTTCAACCTGCGCATGCAGCGAGCCAGTGGCCAGTTGGGTCAAACCCATCTGGTGCAGGAGACCCGGCGCGACCTCGCCCGGGTGAAGACCATCATGCGAGAGAAGGCGCCCGCGGAGCAGGCACCGGCGGAGCAGGCACCGGAGGAGAAGGCAGATGACTAAGCCGATCAAGACTGGCCGGCGCGACCAAGGTCGCCAAAACAGGCGTACCGTTTCCGGGGTCGTCACCAGCGACCGCATGGACAAGACCCTCACGGTGCTGGTGGAACGCAAGGTTCAGCATCCGATGTACAGCAAGATTATCCGTCGCTCGACCCGGCTGCATGCCCATGACGAGCGCAACGAGGGCAGCGTCGGCGACTTGGTCACCGTCGAGGAGTGCCGCCCCATCTCCAAGACCAAATCGTGGCGGCTGAAGTCCGTCGATCAGCGCGCCGCGGTGGCCTGACAGGTTGAACGCCCATGATTCAAGCAGAAACCACGTTGGCCATAGCCGACAACAGCGGCGCACGACGGGTGCAGTGCATCAAGGTGCTCGGCGGCTCCCATCGCCGCTACGCCGGCATCGGCGACATCATCAAGGTGGCGGTCAAGGAGGCCATACCCCGGGGCCGGGTGCGCAAGGGGCAGGTCATGAACGCAGTGGTGGTGCGCACCCGCAAAGGCGTTCGGCGGCCGGACGGCTCGCTGATCCGCTTCGATGAGAACGCCGCAGTGCTGCTCAATCAACAAAATCAACCAGTGGGAACGCGCATCTTCGGCCCCGTTACCCGGGAACTGCGCACCGAGCACTTCATGCGCATTGTCTCGCTGGCCCCGGAGGTGTTGTAGGTGCGCCGCACCAGTGCGCCGCCAGGATCGACAAGACAGATCGATGAATAAGATAAGGAAAGACGACGAAGTCATCGTGCTTGCCGGACGCGACCGCGGACGGCGCGGCGAGGTGCTCGAAGTGCGCCGCGACGGCCGACTCATCGTGTCGGGCGTCAATCTGCTGAAGAAGCACCAACGAGGCGACCCCAATCGCGGCCAGCAAGGCGGCATCATCGAGCGCGAAGGCCCGATCGACGCCTCCAACGTCGCCATCTGGAATGACGCCGAGCAACGCGCCGACCGGGTGGGCTTTCGGATTGAGAACGACGAAAAGGTCCGCTACTTAAAGTCAACAGGCGAAGTTTTGGAATGAGCGGTTTTCTGGAAGACTACCGAGATCGGATCCGCCCCGCCCTCAAGGAGGAATTGGGGCTGGTGAGCGTCATGCAGGTGCCGCGGCTGGAGAAGGTGACCCTGAACATGGGGGTCGGCGAGGCGGTGGGCGACCGCAAGATCATGGAGGCGGCCGTCGCCGACCTGACGGCCATATCCGGCCAGAAGCCCATCATCACCAAGGCGCGCAAGTCCGAGGCGGGCTTCAAGATCCGGGAGGGCTACCCGGTCGGCTGCAAGGTGACGCTGCGCCGCAGGCGCATGCACGAATTCCTGGAACGGCTGGTGGGCGTGGCCATTCCACGCATTCGCGATTTTCGCGGCCTGAACCCCAAGTCGTTCGACGGGCGTGGCAACTTCTCCATGGGCATCGTCGAGCAGATCGTGTTTGCTGAAATCGACTACGACAAGATCGACAAGATTCGCGGCCTCGATATCACGGTGACCACCACCGCCGCCACCGACGCGGCGGCCCTCGCCCTGCTGCGGCAGTTCAAGTTCCCCTTCCGGCAGCCAGCGGCTTAAGGCCGAGCGGCATTCCCATCAACTAGGCATCAGCTAAGCGGATCAAGACCATGGCAAAGGCATCGATGATCGAGCGGGAAAAGAAGCGCGCCAAGGTGGCCGCCCGCTACCAGGCCAAGCGCGCCGAGCTCAAGGCCATCATCAACAATCGGAATCTGTCCGATGACGAGCATTGGGCGGCGCAGCTCAAGCTGCAGAAGCTGCCGCGCAACGCCTCGCCGGTGCGCCGGCAGCGCCGTTGCGGCCTCACTGGCCGCCCCCACGGCGTATATCGAAAGTTTGGCCTCGGCCGCAACAAGCTGCGCGAGGCGGCAATGCGGGGCGACGTGCCGGGCTTGGTGAAGGCGAGTTGGTAGGAGCAGCCGATGACCATGCAGGATCCGATCGCCGATTTCCTTACCCGGGTGCGCAACGCCCAGAGCGTCGGCCACCCGGAAGTAGCCATGCCGCACTCCAAGGCCAAGGTGGCCGTCTGCGAGGTGCTTGAGCAGGAAGGCTACATCGAGGGCTTCAATGTCAGCGACGAAAGCAAGCGGCAATTGACCGTGCGGCTGAAGTATCATGCCGGGCAGCCGGTCATCGAGGAGATTCACCGGGTCAGCCGGCCTGGGCTCCGGATCTACAAGGGCCAAGCGGAATTGCCCAAGGTGCGCGGCGGCTTGGGCGTCGCCATCGTCAGCACCAGCAAAGGGGTGATGACCGACCGCCGCGCGCGCCGGCTGGGCGTCGGCGGCGAAGTCCTTTGCACGGTGTTTTAGCGGATGTCCCGGATAGCCGACAATCCAATCGCCGTGCCGGAAGGGGTCGAGGCAGCTATCAGCGGCGCCAGCATCCGGGTGTCCGGCGCCAAGGGCACCTTGGAGACGGCGATCCATCCGGCTGTCGAGGTTGCCCAGGAGAACGGGGTGCTGCGCTTCAAGGCCCGCTCCAAATCCAAGAGCGCCAAAGCGATGGCTGGCACCACCCGCTCCTTGGTCAACAACATGGTGCAGGGCGTCAGCGCCGGCTTTGAGAAGCGGCTGCAATTGCAAGGGGTGGGCTACCGCGCGGCCATCAAGGGAGAGATGCTGACGTTGCAGCTCGGCTTCTCCCACCCGGTCGAATATCAGTTGCCGAAGGGCGTCAGCGCCGAGACCCCCAGCCAGACGGAAATCGTCATTTCCGGTGCCGACAAGCAGCTCGTTGGCCAGGTGACAGCGGAGATTCGCAGCTTTCGGCCACCGGAACCCTACAAGGGCAAGGGCGTGCGCTACCTCGGTGAGCAGGTACGGCGCAAGGAAGCCAAGAAGAAGTAGCGGCAAGGATTTAGGCGGCGGGAAAGCGGAGAGCACGCATTATGATCGGCAAGAAACAGGCAAGGCTGCGCCGGGCGCGCCGAGGGCGCATGAAGATGCGCGAGCTCGGCGTCAACCGGTTGACCGTCAACCGCTCGCCGCGCCACATCTACGCCCAGGTGCTGTCGGCTGACGGGGCCGATGTCCTGGCGCAAGCCTCCACGCTCGACAAGAGCCTGCGCGAGGGGGCCACCGGCAATGTGGAGGCTGCCGCCAAAGTGGGCGCACTGGTTGCCGAGCGAGCCCAGGCAGCGGGCATCGGGCAGGTCGCCTTCGACCGCTCCGGGTACAAGTTTCACGGTCGCGTAAAGGCGCTTGCCGAGGCGGCCCGGGCGGCGGGATTGGAGTTCTAGTGCTCTATCTAACTGACAATTGCGCATCAGTGGCATCGGCAGCGCTCCAGGCCCTGCGCTCCCGTGCAGGCGGGCGCGATCGCGCAGGCGCAGCCGACCTGCTTCAAGCGGCCGCAACGCCGCATGGGGCGCTCCCGATGCCACCCGAAGGGCGCGCCCACAAGCGCCCATCTGCGGTTGCGCGAGGGGTATCCCCGCGCGCTCCCCGACTGAAGGCTCCGTTGTCGGCCCTTGGCGTATGCTGGATACACCTGCGGGCCTGCGCCGCACATCTGAGCGCTTGTGGACGCGCTGATTCCAAATTATCAATTAGATAGAGCACTCGCATGGCCTATACCGAGGAAATTCGCGAAGAGGG
Organism: Candidatus Azophilus lithoversatilis; assembly: GCA_028278675.1. Taxonomy (GTDB): domain Bacteria; phylum Pseudomonadota; class Gammaproteobacteria; order Pseudomonadales; family Azotimanducaceae; genus Azophilus; species Azophilus lithoversatilis. The sequence continues at coordinate 113,723 of JAQAJJ010000003.1, read as the reverse complement.
GCTGCTTGAGAAAACCGTCCGGGTGAACCGGGTGGCGAAAGCCGTCAAGGGCGGCCGGCTCTTTGGCTTCACCGCCCTCACCGTGGTGGGCGACGGCAAGGGCAAAGTCGGATTCGGGCGCGGCAAGGCCCGGGAAGTGCCAGTGGCGATTCAAAAGGCCATGGAGGTCGCCCGCCGCAACATGGTTGAAATCGAACTCAACGGCTCCACCATCTGGTACGCGATCACGGAACGCCACGGCGCATCCAAGGTCTATATGCAGCCGGCCTCCGATGGCACCGGCATCATCGCCGGCGGCGCCATGCGCGCCGTTCTGGAAGCGGCGGGGGTGCACAACGTGCTGGCCAAGTGCTACGGCTCGACCAATCCGGACAACGTGGTGCGGGCGACGTTCAACGCCCTGACGAATATGCGCTCCCCCGCCGCGATCGCCGAAAAGCGCGGCAAGAGCGTCGAGGAAATCAGCGCCTAACGAGACGATGCCACAGGCCAACGACAAGGCGGTCGCCGGGAGCAAAAGTTGATTCATTTAACAACCTTATTCCCGCGATCAAGATTCCCGCGATCAAGAAAACTTGGACGCTGGGCTTGAAGAAGACGGATAGCGAGCATGCCTGAAGATAATGCCGCCAAGACAGAGGAAACGGATAAGCCGATGATCCGGGTGACCCAGATCAAGAGCACGGCCGGGCGCCTCAAGAAGCATCAAGCTTGCGTGGCTGGCTTGGGGCTGCGCCGCATCGGCCACACCGTGGAGGTGGAGGACACGCCAGCGGTGCGCGGCATGATTAACCGGGTCAGCTATCTGGTCCGGGTGGTTGGAGTCCACCGAGGCGATGCCTCGGACCGACGGGAAGGCGGTCGCCGGGCGCAAAAGCCGACACATTCGGCAAACTCTTCCCGCGATCAAGAGGTTTGAGAGCAATGCGCATTAATGACCTGCATCCGGCACCGGGCAGCAAACGCGCCAAGCGCCGCCTCGGACGGGGCCCCGGCTCCGGCCGGGGCAAGACCGCGGGCCGCGGCCAGAAGGGCCAAAAGGCGCGCTCCGGAGGCGGTGTGCCGCCCGGTTTTGAAGGCGGGCAGCTGCCCTTGCAAATGCGGGTGCCCAAGTTCGGCTTCCGCTCCCGGGTCGGGGCGTCCACGGCCGAGGTTCGGCTCGGCGAATTGGCGCGCATCGAAGGCGAGGTGGTGGACATGGCGCAGCTAAAGGCAGCCAATCTCGTGCGCCGCGACATGAAGCGGGCGCGCATCGTGCTCTCCGGGCGGATCGAGCGCGCGCTCAGCGTATGCGGCAACGACGTTCATGTCACCCGCGGCGCCGCCGCGGCCATCGAAGCGGCGGGAGGCAAGATCGAGACCTGAGCCCGTCGGCTGACGGGCTGGGCATACGGCTAACGAGGCAATGCCTCAGACTAATTCAAGGGCGGTCGCCGGGCGCAAAAGTTGACTACTATGGCAACCTTGCCCCGCGATCAAGAACGCTAGAGAAGGATAATGGCAGCTATTCCAGGACAATTGGGCGGTACGCAGGCGGGTTTGACCGAACTCCGCAACCGGCTGTTGTTCGTCCTGTTTGCGCTGCTGGTCTATCGCATCGGCACCCACATTCCGCTGCCCGGCATCAACCCGGATCGGCTGCGGGCGCTGTTCGACCAAAATCAGGGCGGCATTCTCGAGCTGTTCAACATGTTCTCCGGCGGCGCCTTGGAGCGGATGAGCATCCTGGCCCTGAACGTGGTGCCCTACATCACCTCCAGCATCATCATGAACCTGATGAGCATGATGTACCCCAGCCTGCAGCAACTGCGCAAGGAGGGGGAGTCCGGGCGGCGCAAAATCACTCAATACACTCGCTACGGCACGCTGCTGATCGCCTTGGTGCAGGGCCTCTCGCTGTCGGTGACGCTGGCCAATCAGGGGCTCGCCTTCTCCACTGGCTTCGCCTTCTACTTCGTGGCCACCGTCACCCTGGTGACCGGGGCGCTGTTCATGATGTGGCTGGGCGAGCAGATCACCGAACGGGGGGTCGGCAACGGCATCTCGCTGATCATCTTTTCGGGGATCGTTTCCGGCTTTCCGGGCGCCATCGGGCAATCCTTCGAAGCCGCCCGCCAGGGCGACATCAACATCATCGCCCTGCTGGCCATCGCCCTGCTCGCCATTTTGGTGGTCGGCTTCGTGGTCTTCATCGAACGCGGCCAGCGGCGCATCACCGTCAACTACGCCAAGCGCCAGCAGGGCCGGCGCGTCTTTCAGGGCCAGGCCAGCCACCTGCCGCTGAAGATCAACATGGCCGGGGTCATACCTGCCATCTTCGCATCCAGCCTGCTGCTCGCGCCCGCCTCCGTGGCCCAGTGGTTCGGCCAAGGGCCGGGGCTGGGCTGGCTGCAGCAGGTGGCGTTGGTGCTCTCGCCCGGGCAGCCGCTCTACATCCTGATGTTTGCCGGCGGCATCATTTTCTTCAGCTTTTTCTACACGGCGATTCAATTCGACCCGAAGGACATGGCGGACAACCTGAAGCGCCAAGGGGCCTATGTGCCGGGCATCCGCCCGGGCCAACAGACGGCACACTACATCGATGACGTGGTCACCCGCCTCACCGTGTTCGGCTCCCTTTACGTTACGCTGGTCTGCCTGCTGCCCGAGTTCATGGTGGTGGCTTCCAACGTCACCTTTCAACTCGGCGGCACCGCCCTGCTGATCGTCGTGGTGGTGGCGATGGATTTCATGTCCCAAGTGCAGGCGCACCTGATGTCGAGCCAGTACGCCAAGCTCATGGAGAAATCGAACCTCAAGGGCTATGGCCGCCGGCGCTAGCCGGGGTTTGCCCCCGCGGCGACTGCCGATTGACAACAAGGACGGGCATGACGACCAACACAGTGCAAAAGCAATCAAGGAAGCGTGAAAATGAAAGTCCGGGCATCAGTGAAGAAAATCTGCCGCAACTGCAAAATCGTGCGACGCAAGGGCGTCGTGCGGGTGATCTGCAGTGCCGAGCCGCGGCACAAGCAGCGGCAGGGCTAGGGTCCAAAGGCTAAAACCACCAAGACGAAATGGAAGGAACATCATGGCCCGCATAGCTGGGGTCAACATCCCCGACAACAAACACGCCGGCGTATCGCTCACCTACATCTTTGGCGTGGGGCGCACCACCGCGGCCCGGCTTTGCGATGCCGCTGGGGTCAACCCTGAGGATCGGATTGAGGATCTATCCGAAGCGGATCTCGACGCCCTGCGCTCCGAAGTTGCCAAGATGCCCATCGAGGGCGATCTGCGGCGTGAGGTGAACATGAACATCAAGCGCCTGATGGACCTCGGATGCTACCGGGGCATGCGCCATCGGCGCGGGCTGCCGGTGAACGGACAGCGCACCCGAACCAACGCGCGCACCCGCAAAGGCCCCCGGCGGCCGATCCGCAAGTAACCGGAGCAGGCAGTGACATGGCTGAGCGAAAGAAAACCAAACGCATCGTGACCGACGGCGTGGCGCACATCCACGCCTCGTTCAACAACACCATCATCACCATCGCCGACCGGCAGGGCAACGCCCTGTGCTGGACCACGGCCGGTGGCTCGGGGTTCCGCGGTTCGCGCAAGAGCACGCCGTTCGCCGCCCAGGTGGCTGCCGAGCGCGTCTGCGCGATGGCCACGGACATGGGCATGAAGAGCGTCGATGTGCTGGTCAAGGGGCCGGGGCCGGGGCGGGAATCCGCGGTCCGGGCGCTGAATGCCGCGGGGCTGCGCATCAACAGCATCGCCGACGTCACCCCGATTCCGCACAACGGCTGCCGGCCGCGTAAACGTCGGCGTGGCTAGTGCCACCAAGGCAGGCTCGGCTAAGAAAGCTTAAGAGGAAAGCATGGCTCGATACACAGGACCGAAACTAAAGCTGTCCCGCCGGGAGGGCACCGACCTCTTTCTGAAGAGCGGTGTGCGCCCGATCGACTCCAAGGCCAAGATCGATCAGCCGCCGGGCGAACATGGGGTGCGCCGCGGGCGGCCCTCCGACTACGCCGTGCAGCTGCGCGAAAAACAGAAGGTGCGCCGGCTCTACGGAGTGCTCGAGAAGCAATTCCGCAACTACTACAAGCGGGCTGACCGGCAGCGGGGCGCCACTGGCGAAAACCTCTTGCGCTTGCTCGAAGGCCGCCTCGACAACGTGGTGTACCGCATGGGCTTCGGCTCGACTCGGGCCGAGGCGCGCCAGCTGGTTTCGCACAAGGGGGTCACGGTCAACGGCAAGGGCGTCAACATTCCGTCCTATCAGGTCGGCGCCGGGGACGTGATCGGACTCACGGGCAAGGCCAGCAAGCAACTCAGAGTTCAAGCCGCGCTGCAGATCGCCGCCCAGCGGGCGCCGGTCGATTGGGTGGACACCGAAGCGGATCCCGAAGGTGAAAAAATCGAGGGCACCTACCGGCGTCCGCCGGACCGCGGCGAGTTGCCGAGCGAAATCAATGAGAACCTCATCGTGGAGTTGTACTCCAAGTAAGGGGAAGCCGTGCAACGCGCCCTTAATGACTGGGCGCCAGCAGAATCAAGTCGTCGCAGGAAATCGGAGAAAATCATGGCATCATCATCGACACATTCATTGCTTGAGTTGCCCACCGCCAAGAAGATGGAAATTCAGCAAATCAGCCCCACTCGGGCAAAAATCAGCATCGAACCCTACGAGCGCGGGTTTGGGCACACCATCGGCAACACCTATCGCCGCATTCTGCTGTCCTCAATGCCCGGTGCCGCGATCACCGAAGTGGAGATCGACAACGTCCAGCACGAGTACGAGACCCTGGAGGGGGTGCGCGAGGACGTGATCAACATCCTCTTGAACCTCAAGGGCGTCGCGATCGTGCTGCACGATTCGGATCACGCGACGATCACCCTGTCGCGCAGCGGCGATGGCGAGACCACGGAGGTCCGAGCCGCCGACTTCACGCTCGGCCAAGACGTCGAAATCATCAATCAGGACCACCTCATCTGCACCCTGAACAACAAGGGCGCCATACGCATGGAGGCCAAGGTCACTCGGGGCCGCGGCTACGTGCCCGCCGACAGCCGTGAGGAGGATGAAGAAGAAGAGGAGTCGCGGGCGATTGGCGCGCTGCGCCTGGATGCCACCCACAGCCCGATACGCCGCGTGGCGTACAGCGTCGAGAGCGCCCGGGTCGAGCAGCGGACCGACCTCGACAAGCTGATTTTGGACATCGAGACCAATGGCACCATCGGCCCGGAGGAGTGCATGCGGGAAGCGGAGCGCATCCTCCACGAACAAGCCGTGTTCGCCGACAGCCGCGTCGCCGAACCTGCTGTGGCAGCGCCCAACCGGCAGATCGACTCGGTGCTGCTGCGTCCGGTGGATGATCTCGAGCTGACCGTGCGCTCGGCCAATTGCCTCAAGGCGGAGAATATCAACTACATCGGCGACCTCGTGCAACGCACCGAGGTTGAACTGCTGAAGACTCCGAATCTGGGCAAGAAATCGCTGACCGAGATCAAGGGCGTTCTAGAGGCGCGCGACCTCACATTGGGCATGCGTCTGGAAAACTGGACGGTACCCCACGGCGAAGACAAGGTCGCCTGAAGGCAACCCCTGAAAGGCGAGGAATTGAGCTATGCGTCACCGAAAAAGCGGGCGGCACCTGAATCGAACCAGCGCTCACCGCCAAGCGATGTTCCGCAACATGGCGGCTTCGTTGATCGAGCACGAGTTGATCAAGACCACCGCCACCAAGGCCAAGGCGCTGCGCCCGGTCATTGAGCCCTTGATCACCCTGGCCAAGCAGGACACGGTCGCCAATCGACGCTTGGCCTTCGCCCGCGTTCGCAGCAATGCGGCGGTGGCCAAGCTGTTCGTGGAGCTCGGGCCGCGCTATCAAGACCGGCCGGGCGGCTACACACGCATTCTCAAGTGCGGTCGCCGCCCAGGCGACGCTGCACCGATGGCCTACATCGAATTCGTGAGCTCGCTTGAAGAAGACGCCGACGGCGATGAGCGCACCATCGAAGCGCAGCCGTCTGCCGCCGAAGCGGAGCCGGAAAGCGGGTCCGAGGCAGAGGAGTCGCCGTCAACCGCTTGAATTCCAAATTGAATTCAAAGTCGAATTCAAAGTAAGGAGAAGTTGACAAAGCACAACGCTTTCTTAACGGGAACGGGAGGATCAGAAAAATGCGCAACACTATCTGGATTGGCCTTCTCGTCGCAGCCTTGGTTGCGGTCTTCATCTTGATGGGAGACGAGGCGTCGCAAACGGCAGCGCCCATCGATGAAGCGGCAGCGACCAACGAGAACGCAGGCGGCCCCGACGCCCAAGCGCCTCGTGCAGCTTCGGCGGGCCTGATCGACGATGAACGCATCAACAACGCCGACCGCGACGAGCCCGGCGCTTGGCTGGCTCACGGACGCACCTACGAGGAGCAGCGGTTCTCGCCCCTGACGGCGATCAACCGTGAAAACGTCACCGAGTTGGGCTTGGCTTGGCACCGCGACATGAACACCAACCGCGCCCAGGAATCGACCCCGATCGTCGTCGATGGCGTGATGTATTTCACCAGCGCTTGGAGCCGGGTGTACGCCATGGACGCGGCCACTGGCGAGCAGCTGTGGTTCCACGATCCTGAAGTGCCCGGCGAATGGGCCCGCTGGGCCTGCTGCGACGTGGTCAACCGGGGCGTCGCCGTCTATCGAGGCCGGGTGTACGTCGGCAGTCTCGACGGTCGTCTGATCGCCCTTGATGCGGCCACCGGTGAGGTGGTTTGGGAAGTGGATACCGTCATCGACCGGGAGCGCCGCTACACGATCACCGGCGCCCCACGCGCCGCCAAGGGCAAGGTGTTCATCGGCAACGGCGGCGCCGAGTACGGCGTACGCGGCTACGTCACCGCCTACGATGCCGAAACCGGGGAACAGGCCTGGCGCTTCTTCACCGTGCCGGGCGACCCCTCGCTGCCGTTCGAGCACGAGGAAATGGAAATGGCCGCCAAGACCTGGAAGGGCGGCGCATGGTGGGAGTTTGGCGGCGGCGGCACGGTGTGGAACTCCATCGTTTACGATCCCGACTTCGATCACGTCTATCTCGGTGTCGGCAATGGTGCGCCATGGACCCGGGTGATCCGCTCGCCGGGCGGCGGTGACAACCTCTTCCTCTCATCGATCGTCGCCCTCGATGTGGATACCGGCAAAATGAAGTGGCACTACCAGACCACGCCGGGCGACAACTGGGACTACACCGCCGTGCAGGACATGGCCTTGGCCGAGATGTCGATCGACGGCGAGGTGCGCAAGGTGCTGCTGCAGGCGCCGAAAAACGGCTTCTTCTACGTCATCGACCGTGCCGACGGCACCCTGCTGCGCGCCCACCCCTTCGCCACCGTGACCTGGGCCACCCATGTGGACCTGGAGACCGGGCGACCCGTGGAAAACCCGGGTATGAACTACCAAAAGGAGGGTCTCTGGGTGCTGCCCGGCCCGCTGGGCGCTCACAACTGGCAGGCGATGTCGGTGGATGTGGAAGCGGGCGTTGCCTACATTCCCGCTCAGGACAACCCGTTCTTTTTCAACATGCCCGATGCCCATCAGGATACCGGCCTGTACAAACGCAATCCGAACGCGTGGAACCTCGGCGTCGAAATAGCGCGCGTCTCGCAATTGGTCGAGACCAACCTGGAAACCCAACCCAAGCCGGTCGGCTACCTCAAGGCCTTCGACCCGCTGACCGGGGAGGACAAATGGGTGGTGGAGCACCCGCACTACTGGAACGGCGGCGTCCTCGCCAGCGCGGGCGGCCTGGTGTTCCAAGGCGATGCGCTGGGCATGCTCACCGCCTACGACAAGGATACGGGCGACGCCCTGTGGCAGTTCAACACCCACACATCCATGCTGGCCCCGCCCATCACTTATGAGATCGACGGCGTCCAGTACCTCACCATTCTCACCGGCAGCGGCGGCGGCGACCTGTTCGGCGGCGAGACCGCGCCGACGCCGGCCTCCCTCACCTATGGCAATGCGGGCCGCTTGCTGGCCTTCACGCTGGGTGGAAGTGCCGAGTTGCCAGTGCCGACCGCGGTGGACCGCAACATCCCCGAACAGACGTTGCCGGAAATCAGCGACGAGGACCTCGTCCGGGGCGAGCGCCTGTACAACACCTACTGCTCCGTATGCCACGGCCTCTTCGCCCGTTCCGGCGGCGCCATCACCGACCTGCGCCTGATCGGCGAAGGCTCCCACACCGCCTTCAACCAGGTCGTGCTCGAGGGCTTGCTGGCGGCCAACGGCATGGCCTCGTTCGCCGATTCGCTGACCGATGAGGACGTGACCCGAATCCACGCCTACGTCCGCCATCGCGCCCACGAGGATCGGCAGGTCGCGATTGGCGAAAAGGACAGGCCGCGCCTAAGCTGGGTGCCTTGAGCTGAGGGCTTGGAGCGGCTTCGGTGCAAGCGGTTGTGAAACCTAACAGGAGAACGAAAACATGAAACTGACGCTCTCGCTATTGGTATGGACGCTAATCGCCCTCGGCGCGCTCTACGTGCTCGGCCCGGACACCAGCCGGGAACTCCCGCAGCCCAAGCCGCCGCCGACGCATCACTAGGAACTCACGAAAGCGCGGTGCGGCGCTGGCATGTCAGCGCTGGCTCCCGCACCGCGTACCGCGTCTGCTCGATGAAGGCCGTTCGAGTGACGACGGCGCGGCGGGTGTCCATCGCTGGCTTTGCCGAAGTCAACGTCAAGCCACCTCCGCATTGGATTAGCTACGGCTGCGCATAAGCGATCAGCAACAATCGTCGCCGCGCGGTACCGTTCCTGTTTGGACGGGTCGCCCTCGCGCTCCAGCCATACAAAAAATCCGGGTCTGCCAACTTCTCCACGACCTCCCCGGTCTTCTTGCGGTCACTGTCCAACTCAGCAAGCGCCATTCGCGGCGGGAGCCTGCTGTCTTTCTCCATCGTCCTGAGCGGATTTTCGGATCTGCCGGCGAGACCGATCAGCCGATCGACGACCAAGGGCGGACAAGTGGACATCCGCAGCGGCAGCAGCACTGAAGGCTGTGCCTTCAGCAGTTCAACTCCCACGTTTGTCAGGTTCTTTGCGGAACTTCAGGGTATCGTGTGCATGGGCGTCGCCAAAATCGACTATTGACTGCTGCGCGGATGGGCACCCCGCTCCGCTTTGGCATAGACTGTCCGAAGGGGCCTAGAGCTTGCAGGACAATCGCCATGACGGCAGGGAAGGACGCAACGACGGTCTGGTTTCACCGCCACTTTCTACGCCTGACCGGGGGCCACCTCAAGCATGCCCACTACTTTGACCATGTTCGGCACCTGCCCGGATACGCCCCCCGCATCAGTTTCACCGCCGAACCCGGCGCATCACCCCACCCCGACCAACATCGCCTTTGGCCTCCCAAGAAGGGGGCTTACGCGGAACGCTGGCGACCGAGCCGCGAAGATGTTCTCTTTCTCGCCGGGCTGGACTGGCGCTACCTCATCGACAGCGGCCTGGACGTCTTGCCCAACCCGCGCATCAATTTGATTCAGCACGTTCGCCACGCCCACGAGGACACCGAACTGCACGGCTACCTGAGGCAGAAGGCGGTGCGCATCTGCGTCAGCGAAGCCGTGGCGGAGGCGCTCAGCGCCACCGGCCAAGTCAACGGTCCGGTGTTCACCATCGCCAACGGCATGCATACGCCGCCCGTTGTCGCTCTGCACCGCTTCGCGGCCGATTTGCTGCCCCGCCGGCGCCGCTCCGTCATCGTGGTCGGCTACAAGCGCCCGGATCTGGCAAACACCTTGTCGAAACACCTTGCCGACGCCAAAGTGCCGCATCAACTGCTGCGGGACTTCCTGCCTCGTCAACAATTCCTGGCCGCCTTGGCGGGTGCGGAGGTGACGGTCTGTCTCCCCAATGCGGAAGAGGGCTTTTACCTACCCGCCTTGGAGGCGATGGCCTGCGGCAGCGTCGTGGTGACCCTGGACTGCATCGGCAATCGGAGCTTCTGCCACAACCAGCAAAACTGCCTCATCGCCCCCGCCGAGCCGCACGTCCTGACCGCCGCCACCATCCACGCCTTGGCGCTCTACCCAAAGGCCCGCAAAGCGCTGCGCCGTCGGGCCGAGGAAACGGTCCGCCAACACAGCTTGACCAAGGAGAGGCGGGCCTTCCACGAAATTCTCGGCAACATCCACAGCATCTGGTGAGCCGCCCCAAAGCGAGCACGGGACGCCGCAGTTCGTCAGGGTAGGGCCAGATACTTCTCCGCAAGCCGGTCGGCATGAAACCTCGCCACGCACTCTTCTCGCGCCAATGCCGCTTGTCGCATCCGTAATTTCGCATCGGTGGCCAACGAGGCGATGTTCGCCGCCCATTCATCCCCCGAATGCGCCAACAGGCCATTCTCCCCATGCCTGATCAGTGCCTCGTAGGTGGGATTGGCTACCGCAACGGACGGGACGCCGACCAAGGCCGCTTCGAAGTACTTGAGGGGACTCTTGGCATCGCAGAAGGGGTTGGACTGCAGCGGGATCAGGTTGATGTCGAACCGCGCCAGTTCGTGGGCGAGGTTGACGTGCTCAACCAGCGGGCGCTGTTCCAACTGCGCTGCCGGCAGCAGATTTTCGTAGGGTGCCAGATCCAAGCTGCCCACCAAGGTGAAGCCTAGGTTCGGCTGGCGCTTGAGTGCCTGCGCAAGGGGTCGAGCGATGGTTGCAAAGTCAGCCTCATGGGTGGCGGTGCCGCTGGCGTAGCCCACCCGCGGGTGGCCGTTGGGGAAGCCGCGGCTGCGCCACAGGTCCGACAGCGCCAACACCTCCGCACTGAAGCCGTTTTCGATGACTCGCACCTGCGGGTTGACCCGGCGGGCGTGCTCGGCCAGCGCCTTGGTGGGCGTCAGGCAAAAGTCCGCTGCCGCCATCAGACGCCGGTGTCCGCGGGTGCTTCCAATCCAGGCCTCGCGCTCCGGTTCCGGCAGTTTGGCGATGAAGTGAATGCCGCCTGCGCGGATGAGTTTGGCATCGAAGATCAGATCGTCGATGTCGTAGCCGACCGGCACCCCCAGCCTTCGGCACCGGTGGATGAGCGCGTCGATGGCCTCATGCTCGACGCATCGATGCAGGATGACGCAACGGGCATTGATGGCTTCAACGTCGCAACGCCCAAGCATCTTCGCCGAAATCCAGCAGGCGGGCGCACCCAAGCGATGCAAGCCTTCTATCGGGTTCCTCACCCGGTAGAGATGGCTCCGCGCAGCCGGGTTGCCGGATATGAAAAGGAAGGGCGGATCCTCAGGCTGCGGTCTGCGGCGGCGCCGAAGGCGGCGCACGACTCGGTCCGCGATCCTGCGCACGGGCGAGACGTTCGGAAACTGGGGCGAGTATTCGCACAAGCCAACAAAACGCTGCAATCGCGCCCCGTGGAATAACTCGACATCGGCGGAAGCGCCGAACGCTTGGTGCGCAGCCGGAACCCCCACCTGCAGTTGCTCCCAGGCTGCGTCCAGGCAGTCTTTTGCGTCTTCGTCCTCGGGACGCGCGCTCAAGGCTTGATAGATGCGCTCAAGCGCCCGGTCGCGGTCGGAAGGCACGGGCTCCGCAGTGGTACGCACGACCGGCAAGGCGGGCGCATCGAGCACCTGCATCTCACGACCCAACGCCTGTTCAAGTGCCAAGCGCAGCTGGCGACTGCCCTCTTGCGGCGATTGCGCGAGCTCTTCGCAAGCCACGAGCAACCGCCGCTCGCCGCGCGTCCAGCGCTCAAGCTCCAGATTGCAATGCAGCCACAACAAATCAAAGCGGCTTCGGCCGGCGGTGGACGGTTCTTCGGCGTCCCCCAAAGCGCTCGGGGACAACGCTTGGAAGGCAGCATCCGCCCGGCTCAGAACCCGCACGATCACAACCGGCTCAAAGCGCGCCTTGAGTTCCTCCAGCCACAGCGGCCCCAAGCGGGCAAAGGACGCATCCTGGAGCAGGACATCGCCGTCGGCATCCGCCAACTGATCGAGCAAGGTGCCAATTTCAGCCTGCGCCCTCACGGCCGCCGAGTTTGAGAAACAGCCGTCCGGGAGCGGTTCGGGATCCCACCAGCGACAGCCCAAAGTGGCCGGAAATTCCCTGTTGATGCGCAAGGCGTCATTTGATTGGCTTAAGGGCGGGCTATGGAAGCCTTGGTCTTCGAGCCACTGCGGCAGTGCGGAACCTTCCACCCCGTAGTCTCCTGCGACCAAGACGCAAGCCGGCGGACACCGGGTCAAGGGCTGGTGCCCTTCATAGTTCGTACAGCCCCCGCGCCCGCCATCGTTCGGCCAGATAGCTCAGCCGAAGCAAGGCCGACAGGATCCGATGCCGGCGCTTGCCGTGCCGGTCCCCGGGCATCGCGGTGCGCTCAGGAATCTCCACATTCTCGGCGACGCCCAGGAAGGCGAAGACCCGGCGCAGCACGGCCTCGTGGTCCTGCTGCAGGTCGCGGCTGCGCACGATGAGCACTTGCTGGCGGGGGAAGTGCCGATGCAGGTTGCGCAGTTGCAGGCTGTAAAGGCCCCGGGCGCGGTAGCTGCACACGCGGGTTGGCGAGCCCCATTCGCGGGGGTTGGCGCAACGCCGCAAGCGCCAGGGCTCGGCCAGCAGCGCCATCCAAAGGGGCGCCTTCTCCTTGCCTCTAGCGCGCTGCATGTAATAGTTGGATACGGCCCGCTCCGCAGCGTCGCGCAGCAGCACGATCAACTTTAAATCCGGGTTGTAGCGCTTCAATTCGGCCGCCACTTCAGGGAAGAACAGGTAGATTGGCGTCACCTCGCCGCGGACCTCCGCTTGGGGGCAGTGCCGGAACCAAGGCGCGTAGCGTTGATCGATCTCCTGGGGAGACCATTCGGGCGAGTAGTCGGGACCACTGAACAGTTGCACCTCCTTCGGCGAGGACATGCCCACTTGGGGATGAGCGCCAAGATACCGCCACAGCGCCGACGTGCCGCACTTTTGCGCACCCACGACCATGAAGCTCACCTGCGGCCGATAGCCCTGCGTTTCATCCGCGCCCGGCACGGCGTCTTCGGCCGCCTGCGGCGCCGCGGCCCGTTTTCCATAGACGCCCAGCAACGCCCTGACATCGGCGGGATCATGGACGCGCCAGCAAGCGTGGCCCCGGTCCTTGAGCAGCGCATTGGCATCCGCTTTCGCCTGCGCCGCCGCACCGTAGAGAAGGCTCTCGTTGCGGCCCTCAAGCGACTCCCGCAGAAAGACCGGCAGGTCGCTTGCCGATGGCAGGACTTCGGCCAGGCAGCCGCCGTTGGTGGCCACGATGTCCTCGTAACGTTGGATGCGTCCCGCCGCCAAGAAATCCGTGAAGCGCCGGTAGTACCAGTCGAGCAGTGCCAATCGACGCTCGCGACCCTCGTCAATGCCGGCAAGACGCTCGGCGAGCCGCTCATCAAGCGCCTCCGCCACCGGCATGTGGCCGTGCTTCATGGGATGGTCCAGCGTATGCCAGGACGCCAAGGTCGCCAACGGGTTGCGCACCAGGGCGAAGCAGTCAAAACGATGCCGCAGTTCCGGCAATAGGGCGGCAAAGGCGTTCAAGTGCTTCAGGGCCAGCCAATAGCCGGCAGGCAGCACCTTGCCGACGTCGGCCAAGGCATTGCCGCGCTTGGCGGACTGGCGCCCGGTCGGAGTCTCGGAGAGAAACATGTTGTCCTCGGACCCGGCAACCCGAAGCCGGGGCACCTTGCCGGCTCGATCAATGGTCCGGCGCGTCTCGGCAAAGTAGTCCGCAATGGCCCGGACCCGGGAGTCGGCATCCGGCAGGGCCAGCAGGTCGCCGACGTTCATGGTTTCGTTGAGGGCCACCACATCCGGCAGGCGGTCGAGCAGGGAGCAGGTCAAGGTGCTGCCGGAACGCGGTATGCCAGTGATGATGAGGTTCCGGTTCATGAGGTTACGGGCAGAGCGTTCGTTTCCTCTCCCTAATCCAAATACCCTTGAATCGCGAATAGAATTGCGACCGCAGCCACCGCGCCGATGACCAGAAGCGTCAGGAAGACGCCTCGGCCATCATCATCATCGCCCTGCCTGCGGCTGCGGCTGACGATGGCGATGACGGCGATGAGAATGAGCGCGGGAACGACGAACTGAATGAGGTAGCGCATGGGAAGCCACGGATTGGTTGGGCGTTGCGAGCCTGTCGATAGCTCCGATTCCGTCAGTGGGGAAGCCCGCCGAATGGGCAGGCCTCCCAAAGTGGGGCCGCGTCGCGTTTTTGGAAGCATAACGGCAATCGGCGTTGAGGTGAACCAGCGCACCCGCTGCGCGGGTGCGTTTGGAGTTTCGCTAACGCGAAACTCCGCGCGTGTTGGGTATGGAAGTTTCCGATGTGTTTCTGAACCTGGACACCACGGCGGTCTTCGCTGCGCGGGTGCGGTGGGACCGGCGTGACCCTCGATTGGTGGACCGAGCACTGGCTGGCCGGGCTGCTGCTGCTGGCCTACACCGGCCTGCTGCTGCATCACGCCAACCTGGGCCGACGGCGGTCGCGGGGGGTTTCGGGCTACTACGTCGGTGGGCGCAGCGCTGGCGGCTTTGTCATCGGGGTTTCCTTCTTCGCCACCTACGCCAGCACCAACAGCTACATCGGCAACGCCGGCAAGGGCTACGACTACGGCCTGCCGTGGCTGGCTTACGCCGGGGTCATGGTGTTCTTCACTTGGCTCGCTTGGACCACCGTGGCACCGAAGGTGCGCCGTTTCGCCGCCCACTGGGACGCCCTCACCCTGCCGGACCTGCTGCACGCCCGCTTCGCCCCGAAGACACCAACGTTGCGGCTGGTGTCGGCGTTGGTGGTGGTCGCCTCCAGCCTGCTCTACCTGATGGCCATCTTCAAAGGCGCAGGTGCCTTGTTTCAGCACTTTCTGCAGATTCCCTACACCGCCGCCATTGGCGTCACCCTGATCATCGTCATGCTGTACACCTCGGTGGGCGGCTTCGTCTCCGTGGTGCGCACCGACGTGGTCCAGGGCTTGCTGATGGTTGCCGGCTCCGCGCTGATGTTCTACTTCGTCACCAGGGCGGCGGGCGGCGTCAGCGTTTTGCCGGAACTGCGGGAGCGGGCGGACACCGCCATCCTCTTCGAGTTTGGCGGCGCGGTGCCCTTGGTGGTGCTCATGGGCATCGCCCTGAGCGGCAGCCTGAAGCTGCTGGTCGATCCCAGGCAAGTGGCCCGCTTCTACGCCCTGCGCGACGAGCAGGCGCTGAAGGTCGGCATGTGGGTGTCCGTCACCGGGATCGCCTTGGTGCAGTTCTGCCTCTACCCCATCGGCATGTACGCCCACTTCCTGGTTGAGGGCGTCACCGACACCGACAACATCGTTCCGCTGCTGATCAACGACCGCAGCGTCTTTCCGCTGGCAGTGTCGGACTTCCTCATCATCGCCATTCTGGCCGCCGCCATGTCGTCCATGGACAGCGTGCTGCTGGTGGCGGCTTCGGTGCTCTACAACGACATCATCAAGACCATCAAGCCGACCAAGCGGCCGTTGGTCTGGACGCGCGTGGGCATCATTGGCTTTGCCGCCGTCGCCGCCGCCCTGGCCCTGGACCCGCCGGCCGGCATCATCGAGCTGACGATTTTCTCGGGCAGCCTGTACGCCGTGTGCTTCTTCCCGGCCATCGTATTCGGCCTGCACTGGCGGCGCGGCTCAGCCCGCGCGGCGCTTGGGGCCATGGCCACGGGGGTGCCGGTGCTGTTGGCTTGGCTCGCAAGCGGCTGGTCGGCCCACCTGCACGAGGTGTTTCCCGCCTTGGCCATCTCCTGCGCCACCTACGCCCTGCTGGCCCGAACATCTCGCCGAAACGCCGACCCCACAGGCAATGTCCAACCGCTCATCGGCAGTCTGCGGCACTCGATCGAGACCGGAGGCGACATCAAGTCGGCTGGTGTGCGCTGGGATGCCAATGATCAACCTTGACGCGCATGGCCTGAACCACGTGCCGCTTCAGTTCGGATAGTAGATGTACTCGTCGTCCGGCGCTTCGGGCTGGTTCAAGTGCTTGTCCACTGATATCGGATTCGAGGCCCGATGGGGCCAGCGCGGCGGCACCTGCTCGGCGAGATGGGCTGCGAGCAGGGCATCGAGTTCGCTCACCTTGTCGGGCCGGGCGTCCGCCAGGTTGTTCCGCTCGGTCGGATCCACGTTCAAATCAAACAACCACGCAAACTCATCGTTCGGCCCGCTGCGCTGCAGCTTCCAGCCCCGGTGCAGGACCACCCGATAGTTGTCCTGGGTCCAGAACAGCGTCTCGTGGGGGACGTCGGCGGCCTCACCGCTCACGTGGGGCAGCAGATCGACGCCGTCCATGACGCGGTCGTTCGGCATCGGCGCTCCGGCGGCGGCGGCAGCGGTGGCGTAGATGTCAAAGTGGTGCACCGGTTCCGCAAAGGTCTGTTCCGGACTGATCTGCGCTGGCCAGCGCATCATGAACGGCACGTGGATGCCGCCCTCGAAGAAGGTGATCTTCCAGCCGCGGAACGGCTGGTTCACATCGGGCAGGCCCAGGTAGCCGGCGCCACCGTTGTCGGACGTGAAGATGACCAGCGTGTTGTCCGCAAGCCCCTGCTCGCCAAGGGCATCGAGCACCCGCCCGACGCTCCGGTCGAGCCCGCGAATCATGCCCGCATAGGTGCGCTCCGTGTGGCTTTCGATGTGCGGATAGGCGTCGTAGTCCGCACGGGTGGATTGCAGCGGCGTGTGGATGGCCCAGTGCGCGAGGTAGAGGAAGAAGGGCCGGTTGCGATTCGCCTCGATGACCTGCACGGCCTGGTCAGTGTAGTAGTCCGTCACATGCCCTTCGGGCTCGAACGCCTCGCCGCCGTTGTACCTCACCCCGTAGCCGCCCATCGCCCACAGGAAGGTGTCGATCGGATCGAATGCCTGCTTGGAATTCACCGCGTCCGGATGATCCTCCGGCAGAAAGAGCACGCCTTCCATGAGCAGGCTCTCGTCAAAGCCCTGATCGTAGGCTGCCATGCCGTTGCTTTCGCCCACATGCCACTTGCCGATGTGGACCCTGTGGTAGCCGGCTGCCTGGAGCGTCTCGGCCAGCGTGATCTCGCTCGCCGGCATCCCCATGTCCTCCCACTCCACAAGCTCGAAATCCGGATTCGGGATGGAGGCGCGCCGCGGCGTATCGTCCCTCGAGCGCGCCAGCCCAAGCAGGGGCGCCATCTGCGAGGGAGTTGGCGTGAACTCAAAGCCGAAGCGGGTCCCGTAGCGGCCGGAGAGGATGGCCGCGCGTGACGGCGCGCAGGTTCCGTTGCCCGAGTAGCCGGAGGTGAAGTTCACGCCCCCGCGCGCGATGGCATCGATGTGCGGCGTCTCGACCGTGCCGCCGCCGGCCCCGCCGCCGTTGGTCGATACGTCGTTCCAGCCCATGTCGTCGGCGAGGATGAGCACGATGTTCGGTGGCCGTTCGGACGGTGGCTGTGCCGGCTGCTCAGGGCCCCGCTGCCAGGCGACTTCCCGATTCGGTCCAATGTCCCGGCTCCACTGCACAAATGCGCCGATGCCCCAAATGGCGATCTCGGCGCGATAGATCCATGCAACGCCGAGCAGCAGCGCCATCCCCAACAAGAATCCGATGGCTCTGCGGCCCATGCTAATCCCCTCCGCTGTCTTCTTTGTCGATTTTCAAGTAGGACAGGCGCCTGACCATCCGGGACGATCGCCACGGCCACTGCTTTCCCTACTGCGTCAAGCGGCGGAGTTGAGCTGCTCGCGAATGATCTTTGGATGACGCGCCGCGATTTTGAGAAGGGCCATCGCAGGACCTTCCGGCCTTCTTCGACCTTGCTCCCAGTTGCGCAAGGTGTGGACACTGATCTCGACCGCCCTGGCAAACTCGGTCTGAGTCAGCCCGACGAAGCGACGCAGTGCGGCAACGTCTGATCCGGATTGGAAGCGCCCCTGTATCAGACGCCGACGCACACGGGCGGGTATCGCGCTCTTCAACTGTTCGTCGGTCAGTTCCGGGATATCCGTCATTTGAAATAGTCCTTTTCTGAATGGTACAGCGCTTCCTCACGCCCGCTGGCGCGGCGGGCGCCAATTATTCGGACAATGTCCTCATCCCGCTCCGTGAAAACGACGACCACTATTCCACGATCAACGGGTCCAATTGCTATGAATCGATCTTCGTGTTCAGAATGTTCCACATCGAAAATCTCCAAGTAGTTTGCGCCGGATTCAAATAGCTGTCGTGCCTCAGTGAACGACAGCCCGTGCTTGCGCTGGTTACTCTGATCCTTCGCCGGATCCCATTCGATCTCCACACTTGGAATGGTAAGCTAATGATGGGGTAAGTCAATGGCTTATATCAACCGAAGTGCGGACATGCGTACCAAAACAAGGGACAGGTGGCTGCGGCAGCGCACGACGACGCCCAACGCCATCTGGTGGAAGCGGGCTCGGCACACTGCCTACGAAAACAAGTCCCAAGGAGAGGGGATCAATTTCCTGACAGCAACGCGATCTTTTGAATCAACGGCAGGCGCACAGCATTGACGTCGCTTAAGGGCAATGCCCGGTACTGCCCAACCTCCGCCGCCGTGTAGGGTTCGAAGTCCTCAGGCAGTTGCGCGGCGCTGATTTCGAGGAGCATCCAGTTGAGCAGTTCGGCAAGTCCGGCATCGTCCAGCGCGGCATTGGCCGAGCCCGGCACTTGCACCACAAACGCCCGGCCACCCGGTACTTTGAGGAAGTTGCCAACGAAGTTTCTCATTTGCGGAATGTCGCCCACGCCGCCGCCGTTCGGCAAGTGGCAGCCTTGGCAATTCAGCATGTAGTTGATGCGCGCCCGGTCGGGGTTGACCTCGACACCTTCCGCGGCAGCGGTGGCAGCGGCAAACGCCAGCGCTAGAAGCGCCCAAACCCACATCGCGGCAGCTACTCGAGACCTTGGGCGATGATGATGGCCGTGGAGCAGTGGTACACCGCCGATTGTGTGCCCAAGCACCAGTTGATGTCGTTGTTCTTCTGCGGCCGGTACATCGGCAGGTCGCCCTCGTTGCGGTTGCACAGGCATTGCCCGCAAGGCGTTCTGCCGCAGCAGTCGTTATAGGAGACGACGTAGCTCTTGCCGTCCGCGGGGTTGTGGCAGGTGCCGATCCAGGTGATCGGCGACATCTCCGTGCCTGGCGGACAGGCGCTTTCACTGCCGCCGCAGCAACTGCACAGGAAGCCGTCGATGGCGCAGTAGCGCCAGTAGTCGCAGGATTCGGGATCGCCCTCCTCCGGCACCCCGCTGGCCGCCTGCGCCCTGGCCACCGGCAGCAGGGGCAGCACCGCGCCGCCCACCAAGGCGCCGCCCAGGGTCTTGAGCCAACTCCGGCGGCTGCTGCCCCGGGCTATGCCCCGGGCGCGGCGCTCCGTCCAATGGTCGATGGCATCGGTGAATCGAGTTAGCCACTGGTCATGCCCGTTCATGTCTGGGTCCCCCCTGCCGGAACTTCGGCTTCGTAGTATGCGTCGTCAGCATGGTGCTGCCCGTCGTGCCCGTCGGCTTCGTAAAAGGCCCCGTCGGCCTGTTGCTGCATGTAGTGCTGAATGGATGGCGCCTGTCGTTCCTTGGCTTCAAACAGGCTTTCCAAGTGTTCGCGGGAGTTGACCAATCCCAGGGAGGCGATGCTTCCCTGCTCGTCGATCAACACCGCATAGGGCAGCTTCCCGACGCCGTAGGATCGGCCAAGGCTCTCCGACAGGACGTAGGGGAACTCGCCGACGCCCTGCTCGGCCACATAGGCTGCGTGCTCGGAGGCGCTGCCACCATCGCTGGCCAGCACGATGTCCACCCAGGATTCCGACTTGGCCACCGAGCGCAGCACCGGCAGCAGGGTCTTGCACACTGGGCAGTCGGGAGCCAGAAAGAAGATCAAGGTGGCGCGCGGCCAAGCGCCGGACTCCGGCGCGCCGCCCAAGGTCAGTGCAGCGCCGTTCAAGGCCTCGACGGCGACCTCCGGGGCGAGGTCTCCCGGCCTGAGCACCTCGTTGACCATCAGTGCGCCCGCCGGGGCGACTCGTTCAAACAACGCGCCCACTTGGCGGGCCAGCGCATAGATCAAGCCCGCCAACAGCATCAGGCCTGTCCAGAGCGCGACGTTGGAGGCGATCAGCAACTCATTCATGAACAGCTTCCAGCGCGCGCCCTTGATTGGCCAGCAGCTGATTGGCGGTGGCGTAGGCGAGCCAAAGCAAGCCGGCAATCAACCCGGCGATCAAGGCTTCCTCACCGCCGCCAATGACGAAGGACGGTGCGGCCAGCCAAGACGAGCAGGCCAGCAACAGCAGCAGGCCGTTGCGCAAAAGCAGCCAGCCGGACAGCGGCGTGGCCTCGCCGCCGCAGCCGCAGTCCATCGCAGTTCGCCCGCGGCCGTATAGGTTAATGGCGATCGCCACACTGTAGAGCACCAGCAAACCCGCGGTTAGGGGTGCACCCAGCAAGCGCCAGGTCGGCACGGCCAAAGTCAGACAGGCTAAGCATTCCAACGCCACCACCGAGGGTGCGGCGATGGGCACCAAGGGCTTCGGCATGATGCGGTATTGGTCCACAATGCCCCGAAACTCCAAGTAATTCGTATACTTGTGGGCGGCAGCCACAGCCAAGACGCCGGCCAAGGCCCAGCTCGCGCCATTGGCAAAAACGTGGCTTAGCCACACGATCTAACGCACTCCGCGCACGATGAACGGGGTTTGAGTGGAGACGGCGAGGGTCTTCTCCATCTCGCCGGTGGCGGTGCTGTAGGTCTCCAGTTTAAGTTCGCCGTTGGTCACCACCAGCAGGGGTTGCTCGGCATTGGAGACCCCCACGGAAATCCCCCAATTGGGCAGGGGGATGCGCATGATCCGTTTTTTTGCCGCGACGTCGAACACCCAAACCTCGCCGCCGCCGTCCTTGTGGCTGCCGTCGGCGCCGTTGGGGTTCATCAGCACGTAGAGGCGTCCGAGATGGTCAGCGGCAACGAGCTGCCAGCCGCCGGGACGCCAGCCTGCGGCCTTTTCCTCATCGCTGGCCAAGGACCAACGCTCGCCGGGCAGCGCCGCATCGCCCTTGAGGTCAACCGGCAGGACATCGCCCTTGAAGGTGGGAAAGTAGGCGACGCCGCCGGTGATGCCGGCCTTCTCAAACATGGGATCCGATTCGTCGGCAAAGACCGCTTCGCTGCGCACCGAGGCCGCGTTCGCCCCGCCATCGCTGAAGGTGGTGGTGAGGAAGGCACCGTCGCTGCACAGCGACGTGACCCCGGAATCGCCCGTGGGAATGGCCAGCGAGCAGCCGGCGATGCCGTGCTCGGCGACGAACTCGCGCTGCTCCAGATCAACCACCGTGAGCGACTGGCCGGGCGTGAAGTTGTACACCACCAGCAGCTTGTCCTCGGCCACCAAGGCAGTCGCGAGACGCTCCGGCATCGAGGACAGCTTGCGCGGCGGGATGATGACTTCGTCACTCACCTCAAGACTCGCCGCGTCGTAGATGGTGACCACATCGGTGCGCTCGCCGCCGCGCCCGCCTCTGGAGAAGAAGGACTCGATCACGTAGTGCTCGCCACGGGCGGGGCTTTGCTCGTAGTGGGCGATGAAATCGGCCGACAGCAGCCCGCGCACCTGCCCGCCCAGGGTATCGGCGCTCGGATCGACAAACAGGTAGCGGCCTTCACGCATGTGGAAGAAGGCGGCGTCATGCACCACCAGCCAGTGCCCGGGGTAGCTGGCCGGCAGGCTGATGTTGGCGTTCATCGGCTCCGGAGCGAAGTCAGCGGCGGCCACGCCCGCCATGAGCAGCGCGACCGCCCCGCTCAGCCAGCGCGTGGGACGGGAATTTGGTATCAGCCGATCCTTCATTCGGAGTGTCCTCGTATTGCTCTCACGATCTTGGAGATTCATTGACGCGCTTGGGCGCTTCGTGCCCTTGGGAGGCTTGGGCGATGTCCCGGGTCCAAGCGGAAACGCAAGGTATGCGGTCGCTGTCACAGCGGTCTGCGTAGCGGCCGGCGATTTCGGTGACCTCCCGCAGCAGGCCCTCGCGCAGGGTAGTGGGCTTCAGCCCCAGGCCCAACAGCCCGTTGTTGGCGGCCTCCAGATCATTGGCGTCCGCCTCCCGGCGCGGATTCGGCACATGCTCGATGCGGGCGCCGGTGAGATTGGACACCAGCTCCGCCAAGTCGATCAGCCGATGGGTTTCCGTAAGCTGATTGAGAATCTTCACCCGCTCCCCGGGCACCGGGGGGTTGGCGATCGCCAGTTCGATGCAGCGCACGGTGTCCTGAATGTGGATGAAGGCCCGGGTCTGCCCACCGCTGCCGTGCACTGTGAGCGGGTAGTCAATGGCGGCCTGCATGAGGAAGCGATTGAGCACTGTGCCGTAGTCGCCGTCGTAGTCGAAGCGGTTGATCAGCCGTTCGTCCAGGCGAGTCTCCCGGGTCTGGGTGCCCCACACGATGCCCTGGTGCAGGTCGGTGATGCGCACTTGATCGTTCTTGTTGTAGAAGGCGAAGAACAGTTGGTCCTGGGTCTTGGTGACGTGGTAGATGCTGCCGGGATTGGACGGATAGAGGATTTCCTGCTCCACCTCGGCGCCGTCCTCGGCAGTCATCTTCACCCGCAGGTAGCCCTCCGGCAGCTTCACGCCCACCGACGAGTAGCCGTACACGCCCATGGTGCCGAGATGCACCAAGTGAACGTCCTGCCCGCTCTCGACGATGGCGGAAAGCACGTTGTTGGTGGCGCCCAGATTGTTGGCCACCGTGTAGCGCTTGTGCCAGGACGACTTCATGGAGTACGGCGCCGCCCGCTGCTCGGCAAAGTGAACGATGCTGTCCGGGCGCACCTCGGCGATGAGCTGCACGAGGCGGTCGTATTGCTCGGCTACATCAAGACGCTCGAAGCCGATCGATTTGCCGGTCACCTCCCGCCAAGCCGCCAGCCGGACGCTTAAGGGCTGGATGGGGGTGAGGCTTTGCACCTCGAGCTCATTGTCGATGTTGCGCCGGGAGAAGTTGTCAACGATCGTGACATCATGCCCGCGGGTCGATAAGTGCAGGGCGCTCGGCCAACCGCAGAAGCCGTCGCCACCAAGAACAATGACCTTCATGCCGTCTCTCCCTCCTCTTCCTTCGCCGCCGCCATCGCGGGAACCACCAATTCTACCGCAACCAAATTATTCACAAACTGGCGGGCGGACACATCCCAATCAAAGTTCGCCGCGTGGTTCAGGCAGGTCTCGGCAGGAATGTTCAGCGCCCCGTCGATGGCAGCGCCAAGGTCCTCGTCCAAAACGCCAGCGCCGCTGGTGCTGATGACGTCATTCGGCCCCTGCACCGGATAGGCCGCCACCGGCGTGCCGCAGGCCAGCGCCTCCAGCATGACCAAGCCCAGCGTATCGGTCTTGGACGGGAACACGAACACGTCAGCGGCACAGTAGTGCGCCACCAAGGCCCCCCCCGTTCGAGGGCCGAGAAACACCGCCTCCGGGAAGCGTCGCTCCAAGGCTGTGCGCGCCGGACCGTCGCCCACCAACACCTTGGTTCCCGGCCGGTCAATGCTCAAAAAGGCCTCGATGTTCTTCTCCACGGCCAGCCGCCCAATGTACATGAGTATCGGGCCGGGCAGGTTCAGGTTGGCGGGCTTGATGGGCCGAAACAACGTCGTGTCCACCCCTCTGATCCAGCGCGCCACCGACGGGATGCCGTGCTCACGAAGCAGCCCATCAAGGGACGAGGTGGAGCACATGGTGTGTACCGCCGCATTGTGGAAGCGCCGCAGCAGCGCGTAGGACCAGCGTTCAGGAACCCCGGCGCGCAACTTGAGATAGAGTGGGAACAGGGTGTGGAAGGAGGTGGTGAAGCGCAAATTGCGCCGCCGGAGCCAATGGCGCGCGCACCAGCCCAGCGGCCCCTCGGTGGCGATGTGCACCGCATTCGGCGCAAAGGCTTCGATCAAGCGTCCCACCCGGCCAGGCAGCGTCAGCGCCAGCCTGATTTCGGGGTAGGTGGGGCAGGGGACGGTATTGAACCGGTCCGGTCCGAGCACCTCCACGTCATGGCCCATGCCCACCAGCCGTTCGCGGGTGGTGGAAAGCGCCCGCACAACGCCGTTCAGCTGCGGCAGCCAAGCGTCGCTGACGATTAGAATGCGCACGTCAAGCGCGAACTGCCGCTAGGTGATGATTGAGCCGCCGATTTCTCAGGCCATTGGGGATTTGCGCGATTCCTAGACTAAGCCATTTTAAGAAAAACCGGGCGATGGGTTGAGGATAACACTACGGAATTGGTTTTTGCCCTGCGGGCACGACCCCAATATCCTCGTGGACATGATCGATGCCATCCGCCGCTTCCCCCGCTCATGCAACCGCTTCGGTGCGGTGGCGGCAAACGAGGACGCCGCCGACCTAGTCCAACGCCATCGGCGCCGCCACGCTCGCCACGGCATGGCGCGACCCGCACTTCGCCCCGCAGCGACCCGCCCTTTGCTACGCCCGCATCCTCGCCATCCCGGCCCGTCGCTGGACCACCTACGACGCCGCACCCTGGGGCAGGGAGCGACCCGCCGACGCTCCGGCGACCATTCGGGAGCGGGCCTGCACCTCGCCCATCTGGTATCACACACCGCCCGGCGAGATGGAGGAGCCGGGCACTTGAAGGCCTGATTCGCTATGCTTGCCGGCAACTTCTACAAGGGGATTTGCCATGCCAATCACTGGCCAGTGCCTTTGCGGCGCCCTCAAGTACGAAATCCAGAACCCGCCCACCCTGACCGGCGTGTGCCACTGCAAGAACTGCCAGCGGCAGGCCGGGTCGGCCTTTTCCACGCTGGCCGGCGTGCCGAAGACGGAATTCGCGTTCACCGACGGCGAGCCGAAGCTCTACGAAGACCACGACACCACCAGCGGCAACCCGGTGCAGCGCTACTTCTGCGGCAACTGCGGCTCGCCCATCTATTCAGCGATCGAAGCGCAGCCGGACACCGTCTTTCTGAAGACCGGCACCCTGGACGACACCTCTGAGTTCAAGCCCATGTTCCACACTTGGTGCGACAGCAAGCAGGCTTGGGTGACGTTGGATGAAGGAGTGCCCACCATCGCCGCGCAGTGACGCGGCCTAAACGGCGGGCGCAAGCCGTACTTTTACGGTTTGGTCACAAATCCAGCCGTAAACGTGCCCAGAAAAAGGGATGATCCGAAACACCGTGCGGACGACTTCCACTCTCCAACACTTCGAAGCCGCGCACCGCAATCCAGTCGAGATGCTCCGCATAGCCCACACCGAAGGCCTTTCGCGCTGTGAATGTTATAAGTTCCAACGCCTAATGCTTGGTCTGCCCCAGCCCCGCAGGGCACCGCAAGCTCAGGTGAATGGAGTGAGTCTCACGCGGCCGAAGGAACCGGCAGGCGTATATCAGCGATCCATGCTGCAGCGACAATCGCCAAAGTGGCGGATGCAAAGCAGCAATCCGCGCGCCATGGCGAAGAGCGCTGCTGTTGTCCTGCAACAGGATCACTTGCCCCCCCCCCTTTTTAGCCCCAATGCGTCAACTGCTCCCGCGCCCAGTTGATCTTCGCCATCTGCGCGGCAGTGGGTTCGGGATAGCGCGGCTCCAAGCCGCCCAATTCCGTCGTGACAATGACCGCGACAATCGCCCGCATGATCCACTTGTGGTCCGCCGGGATGAGATACCAGGGCGCGTCATCGGTATGAGTGGCGGTGACGGCTTGCTGATAGGCGTTCTGGTAATCG
Organism: Candidatus Azophilus lithoversatilis; assembly: GCA_028278675.1. Lineage (GTDB taxonomy): Bacteria > Pseudomonadota > Gammaproteobacteria > Pseudomonadales > Azotimanducaceae > Azophilus > Azophilus lithoversatilis. The sequence continues at coordinate 87,958 of JAQAJJ010000003.1, read as the reverse complement.
TCCCAATGCTGGCGCTCATCGATGTCCCGAGGATCGAACTTCCAGAACTTTTCCGGATTGTCCAGCCGCCTCCGCAGCCGTCGCTTCTGCTCCTCGCGGGACACGTTCAGGAAGAACTTCACCACCTTGGTGCCGTTTTCGTTCAGGTGACGCTCCAAGGAGCGAATGTCTTGGTAGCGGTTGCGCCAGAAGCGTTCGTCGAATGACTGCTGCGGCAACCGGCGCGCCTCAAGAATCTCCGGATGCACCTTCACCACCAGCACCTCTTCATAGTGGGAGCGATTGAAGATGCCGATGCGCCCTCGCTCCGGCATGGCCTGCCAATAGCGCCACAGGTAGTTGTGGTCGATGTCCTTGTAGGTGGGTTGCTTGAAGTTGAAAACCTGGAAGCCCTGCGGATTGACGCCACTGGTGACGTGCTTGATGGTGCTGTCCTTGCCCGCCGCATCCATGCCTTGAAAGACGATCAGCAGCGATAGGCGCTGTTCCGCATACAGCTTTTGCTGCAGTTCCGAAAGCATCGCCACCCGGTCCTGCAGATAGGACCTCGGGTCGGCAAAGAGGTCAACGCGGGTGGGATAGTCGAAAATCGACGTGCCGGGCGTATAGCGAAAGCGGGCCGCTATGCTGTCGCCGGCCAACTGCGTTGAGTCGTCGATTTCCGCGGCGACCATCCCAGTGTCCATTCCAGTCCCCCAAGCCAGTCATCTTGGACAAACCCGTGGCGTATGGCAAACCTGACGGTGTCGTTGGGCGCGAACGCGATGCGGAACGCCGGTAGCGGAGCGGCGCGACGTCCCCCGTGAATCAGGGGTTGAAAAGGCGCCCAACTCGGTCGCGCTCCGACTCATCCACGCTGGCCAGCTCCGCGAACTCGCCCCAGCGATCAACTCCTGCGAGAACTTCGTCAGCGCGGTTGCGCAGCCAAGTCTTGCTGAGTCCGAACATCCTTCCCGCACCGGAAATTTCGCTCGGCTTCGGAGGGTTCGGTTGGTGGGAGAATCCGGCGGCGTGGCATTCACTCATCGCCAGTTGCGGCACCAGGTCGTAGGCTGGAGACAATCGATATCCTTCTCCATCGTTGATGAGGCTGAAGTTGCGGCTGTGGTCGTCCGCGTTGTTTATGGCGCGATTGAATAGGGCCAAACGCGCCAGTTGCTTGAGACCGGCTTCGATGGCGACCGAGTGGCGGGACAGCAGACCCGCGACGTCGTCGTGCGGAAACTGCCTTTTGCGGGCGCGGCGCAGGTTCTCGCCTAGGGTCGTCAGGTAGTTGGCCATAAAGGGGTATACCGAAATATTGGTATTAAATCGGAAAAAAACCATTTTTTTCCAAAGAATCATCGGTCATGAGGTGCCTCGGAGAAAGTGAGGCTTATGTGCGTTTTGGAGCGCGAGTGAGGCGGTGCGGCAGAGCGCTCCGGGCTATGCCCGCTGTCCGCCCTATCCCCCAACCGTCACTGGCAAGGCCTTGAAGCCCGCCATTCGCATGGCTTCGGCCACTTGCTCCTGGTTGTCCGGACATAGGGCGACCATGGAGCCGCCACCGCCCCCGCCGGTCAGCTTGGCGCCCCAGGCACCATGGTCCCGAGCAACGTGGATCAGGGCCTCCAAGGCCGGGGTGGAGAGCTGCAAGGCGTTCAAGTAGCCGTGGCACAGGTTCATCACCTGGCCCAATTCGCTGAAGCGAGCCGACGCAATGGCGTCCGCACCGGCCAAGGTCAGATCCGCGATTTGGTCAAAGATGGCCTCGTAGCGTTCGGGGTACTCGGTCCATGCGGCGCGCACTCCGGCGACAGTCTTGGCGGTCAGGCTTTCCTCTCCGGTCATGCCGATCACCAGGGGCAGTGCTTCAGGCAGGCGGAGCGCCTTGAAGCGGGGCGTTTTGCCGTCAGTTTGATATTGAACGCTCGACCCGTAGGTGGCCACCGTGTTGTCGATGCCGGAAGGTGTGCCGTGGGCGGTCTTTTCACATTCAAAGGCGACTTGATTGACGAAGTCGTCCGTCAAGCCCAGTTCAAAGGCGTCGCCGATGGCACGAATCACCGCCACTGCCAACGCCGCCGACGCGCCCAGGCCCATGGCTCTCGGCAGGTGCGGCATGACCTCGATCAACATGGGTTGGCCCACGACATCGAGCGCTTCAAGGATGATGTTCAGGGTGGCGGAGACGCCCTGGCGCTGGTCCGGCGCCACCCTTTGCTCCAGGCCCCAGCGCGGGATGACCAGTTGCACGCCATCGCCGCCCTTGCGCACATGAGCCTCCACTGCCAACGGCACAGGCAGGGCGATGGCGGGGCGGCCGTACACCACGGCATGTTCGCCGAGCAGAATCACCTTGCCGCAGGCCGAACTGCGTTGGACCTGATCCGCGGTGGTGGCCCTGCGCATCAGGTTGCGGACGATCTCCTTCGCTTTCCACACTTTGATCTCGCCGCTTTCGATCAGCGCGTCCACCACCTGGTCAAAGACGGCCTCGGGAGCGCCGGCGGTGCTGGCTACGCTGCGGGCGTGCAGGGTCATGTGCCCTTGCTGAATGCCCGCCGTCGAAAGCGCCCGCAAGGCGGCGAAATTCTGCGCCAGCCCCACCGCGGCCATGACGCCGGCCAGCTCGGTGGCCGAGGAGGCGCCGAGAATCTGGTGATTGATGCGCACACTGGGGTTGGATTCCAGCGAGGCGCCCCGAGTGCCCACCTTCATGGGCATTTCGATCTCCCCGACCAGATCACCGGCCTCGTCGCTGCGCCACCGCGACAGTGCCTTGTACAGGCCGCTGCGAGCCGCATAGGCGTGGGCGGCGGCTTCGATGGCGCGCCAGTCGTTGCCCGTGGCGATGGCCACGGCATCCACGCCGTTCATGATGCCCTTGTTGTGGGTGGTCGCCCGATAGGGGTCGATCTGCGCCAGATCGCTCGCCAGCACCACGCCGTCGCGCACCTGCTCGCCAGTATAGCCCTTGCCTTCCAAGTTGGCGGCGGGGATGCGCACGCTGGCCCGAGCCAAGGCACGGTCGGTGAGGTTGGAGAGAATGCGCAGAAAGACCTTGCCGTCGGTCAGCGTCTCCACCAGTGAAGCCACGCCTTCGCACATGGTGTTGACCAGATTCGCGCCCATGGCGTCGCGGGTGTCCACAAGCAGGTGCAGCACCACCATGGGGGCATCGCCCGTCTGCTGATGGACGAAGGCCTCTACGTCGGTCGCGCCGCCGCCCCGGGCGACCATCTTCGGATGCAGGCTGTTGGCGAGCGCCAAGATGGCCTCCCGCTCGTCGATCAGGCGCTGGCGGGCCGCCTCCGGGTCGGGTGCCCCGACCACCTGCACCTGGCCGATCAGCACCGGATCGGTGCTCTCAGCGGCAAATCCACCGCCCAGCCGGGCGACCCGGGCAGATCCCGACAACCCGGCGACGATGGAGGGCTCCTCCACCACCAAGGGCACCGCATAGTCGCGGCCGTTGATGAGGAAATTCAGGCCAAGTCCGAGCGGCAAGCCGAAAACGCCGATCACGTTCTCGATCATCTTGTCCGCCACCGGCAAGCTGAGGCCGTGTTCGCCGCTGGCAAGCAGCCGCTTGTCGCCGGCGCTCAGCAATCCGCGCTGGCGCAGGGCGTCAATGCGCTCGGCAACGCTTAAGCGAAAGAAATTGGGGATGCGCGAACTGCGCTCAGTTGCGGATTTCGATGCCATGAGGAGCAGCCTCCAAGTCTAAAACCGTCAAACCCGCCATCCCTGCGGCGACCTCAAAATCGGCGAATTGGCCGGGAGACTGCGCAAACGCCGCGCCGATGTCCCCACCGCCCGCGCCACAGGGTTTATAGGCAAGTTTATAGACTTTTGCAAGCGATTCCGCCCGTCGGTGGGCCTCCGTGTAGATGCCAAGGTCCGCAGCTCGGTCAAGTTGCCGCAACGCCTGCGCATAGTCGTTGAGCGCATCCAAGCTCGGCTCTCGACATAGGCCTTGCGAACACTCAGCGAGTCGATCGAGTGCCAAGGTGTCGTCGCCGCTTAAGTATGAGGCCAAGCGGTCGATGTGACGCCCGGTGTCGGCGCCCACGCCGGTCCATACGATGCGGAGTTCGGGCAAAGCAGCCGCCAGCGGCTGCGCCTTGCCCTCCTGAAAGCGCAGCGCTCCGCCAAAAAAAGCCGCCGCCACATCGATGCCGCTGCCCCGACCGCCTTGAAATCGGCGGTGGGCGGTCATTGCCCGCTCATAGCAAGGCGCTTGGCCGAGCCAGCTGGCGCAAGCGCCTTCGATGGCGACGCAGAGGGCGGCGCTGGAGCCGAGGCCGAGTTTGCGGCCCTTCGAATAGAAGGCGTCGGTGCCCAGCCGGAAGGTGGCCGGGCGCAGGCCCTCCCCAACAACGGTTTGCAACACTCGCCATGCCAACAAAGCCGCAGGAGCGGCCTTTGGAGGATGAGGAGGCAGGTGGCGGAACTCCGCTTCCGGGGCCTCGTAACCGCTGGCGATGAAGCGGTAGGCTGCGCTTGGCGTCAGTTCGCAGACGGCATGCCGATCCACCGCCAGAACGGCTGCAGGCGCTCCGGCGAGCACCGCATATTCGCCCCAGAGCACCGCCTTGCCGGGGGCGCGGCCAGCGATCACGAATCCGTAACCCGGGCACCGCCGCCGAGCCCCGAGCGCAGTGTGCTCTCCACCCCCGGAACGTCTTGCAGGGCGGCCTCGACCTGCTCGACATCCTGGCGCTCGCAAACAGCCTTGACCTGGGGGCCCGCGTCCACGGTGCCAAAGACCCGGCAGCCGCCGGCGCGCAGTTCACGAAGGGTTCGCAGGCACTCGACGGTGGCGCCGTGCCAATAGATGAGCGGTGGCCGGCTGCTCAGCATGAGCGCGTGCATTTTAAGGCAGCTCGCCTCGGCAAGTTCCGCCAAAGCGTCGAAGTCCCGGTGGGTGATGGCTGCCTTCAAGATTTCAAAGTCCGCGCTTGCCGCCTCGGTCCAAGCCCCAAAGTAGGGTGACGTCGCCTTGGAACGCTCCATGCCCGCTGTTGAGGACACCGCCTTCGGCTCCGAGGCGGTGATGGCGACCACGACGGCCAGCGGCCAAGCGTCCGGGGCCAGCACTTGGGCGCCACGCCAATTCGGCGCCGCCAACGCGACAAAGCCGCCATGAATGGAGCGGGCCGCCGAAGCTGAGCCGCGCCGGGCCATGGCCGAACGCTCGCCAGCGCTCAAGCGCAGTCCGCAATGGGCGTCGATGGCAGTCGCCAAGGCGGCGAAGCCGGACGCCGAGGAGGCGAGCCCGGCCGCGGTCGGGAAATTGTTGCGGCTTGAAATGGCCAACGGACCGATTGCGCAATCCCGCCGCCATTCGGCCAAGGTCCTCTCGATCTTGGCGTCGCGGATCGCGCAGCCGTTCAGCCGGAGCGCATCGGCATGGGCGTCCTCGACGGTGGTGGTGGTGGTCAGGGCATCCAAGGTAATGGACAGCGACGGCGTTGCCGGACGGTTTCCCGGCCCATCCTGCTTACCCCAGTATTTTAGCAGGGCGATGTTGGAATGGGCGATGGCCGTTGTTTGCATCAGCTCGCGTAAGCCGGTGGTGGCGTGAAGGCAAAGCCACTCGCCTCCATCAGCTTGGCCGCGCCGATGGTGATGAGATCGCCGTATTCGGGCCCGGCGATCTGCACCCCAACGGGCAGCCCATCGGCATTCAACCCGGTGGGAATGACCGTGGACGGCAGGTAGCTCCCGCCAGTCAGACCCGCCCAGAACACCTGCTCGAAGTACGGCCGCTGCTCGTTGTTGACGGTGACGGTGCGTTCGCCAAAGGGCCGCTGGTCGTGGGGCATGGCGGCGGTGGCCATGATCGGGGCGATCAGCAAATCGTAGTCGTTGAAGAACTCATGCCACTTCCAGCGCAGGTGCGCCCGTTGCTCATCGTTGTGCTTCCACATCTTGAAAGACGACACCTGGGCGCGAAAGATGCGCGCCGAAGCGCTGTCGTCATCGGCGGCCAACGTCTCCACGTGGCGCTTGATCTTGTCGTATTCCGCCTCCGGCATGCGCGCCGCCATGGTGGCTTGCAGCAAGTTCTGGTAGGTCGCGTGGCTGTGCGCGGGATCGAAGCCGGGCCGCGCCGTCAGGTTGACCTCGGCACCGCCGTCGCGAAAGGCCGCCGCCACCTGCTCCACCCGGCGCCGCACCTCAGCATCGACCGGAGCCATGTCGTCATCGACCCAGACGGCCACCTTCAGGTCCTCAAGCGTGCGGCCGTTGAGGTTGGGCAGGTCCAGACGGTAGCCCCGCACCATGATGTCGTCCGGCCCCGCCATGGCCAGCAGGGCGGTCTCCAAGTCCGCCGCCGAGCGGGCCAGTGGGCCGATAACGGAGATGTCCGGCTTGCTGCGCACATCCCCTGGCGGCGCATGGCCGCGCATCCAAAGCAGATTCCAGGTGGGCTTGTGGCCGAACACGCCACAGAAGTGCGCCGGATTGCGGATGGACCCGCCGATGTCGGAGCCGGTCTCAATGCCGGTGAGGCCCGCCGCCAGCGCCGCCGCTGACCCTCCGGAGGAGCCGCCGGGAATGCGCTTCAAGTCGTAGGGATTGTTGGTGGTGCCATAGAGGTCGTTGTAGCTCTGAAAGTCCGCCAGCATCAGGGGCACGTTGGTCTTGCCAAACACCACCGCACCCGCCGCCTTGAGCCTGCGCACCGGCTCGGCGTCCTCAGCGGCGATGTTGTCCTTCCAGTCGACGTTGCCCCAAGTGGTGGGCGTGCCCGTCACGTTGTAGGACTCCTTCACCGTCATCGGCACCCCGTGCAGGGGACCGAGCTCGCCGCCCCCGGCGATGGCTCGGTCGGCTTCGCGAGCATCGTCCAAGGCCCGTTCGCGCAAGTCCACCACCAGCGCGTTGAGTTCGCCGTTGTAGCGGTCCACCCGGTCCAGGTAGTGCCGCAGCAACTCCTCGCAGCCGATCTCCTTGCCGCGGATTTTGGCCGCAAGCTCCGTGGCGGAGAGAAACGCAATCTCGGTCATGATGGGTGCTCCAAGGTGGACGGGGAGGCGACGGCGCGGGTGCGGCGTAAGTTACCTGATTCGCCTTTTGAATCCCACTCGCCGCCACCCTGTCCGGTGCCGAGGGGCAACCGCTCCGAACCCGAGCGCATACCCAACCGGCACCGGCACCCACCCAGCTGGGGTCGCGCGGTTTCAAGAACATGCGGGGCTGTCCATGGCTCCATGCGCGGCAGGCGGGCCGTCCGCGGCGCCACCGACCCGGAGTCTCGCGGCGCCACCGACCCCGAGCTTCGCGGCCCCGCCGACCCGGAGCTTCGCGGCTCCACCGACCCGGAGTCTCGCGGCCCCGCCGACCCGGAGCTTCGCGGCCCCGCCGACCCGGAGTTGCCCGACTCCACCGACGCGGAGTTTCGCGGCAGCGAAACTCCATACGCGACCGCCAGGTCGCGCATTTGGCCGAAATCCACGCAATGGTATAGCATGGGCAACCCCGCCCAACGACGGACAGGCATAGGTGGCTTCCGGTGTCAGATGATCGCACGGCATCGCAATCGAACGCGGTAGAGGGTTTCACAGCCGCGCCCTCGGCGGCACCCGTTTTGGTGACCGGCTCATCTGGACATGTGGGCGCCAATCTCGTGCGCCGGCTCCTTGACGACGGCGTTCGGGTCCGAGTGCTGTTGAGACGGGAGAGTCCGAACGAAGCCTTGGAGGGCCTCGAGGTGGAGCGGGCCTATGCGGACATCCGGGACCTTGAGGCGACCCGGCGCACCCTCGAAGGTTGCCAAGGCGTTTACCACTGCGCGGCCAAGGTGTCCACAATCGACGGCAACAACGCCCATCGCCGGGAGGTGTTCGAGTGCAACGTGCTCGGCACCCGCAACGTCCTGCAGGCCGCCAGGGAGGCGCAGGCCGGTCGCGTGGTGGTCACTGGCTCTTTCAGCGCAGTAGGCTATAATCTTGACGACCCGTCGGCACCGAGCGACGAAACGATGCAGTTCTACCCCATGGATCGCACCATGCCATATGAGCGCAGCAAGGTTCTCGTTGAACACGAATGCCTGCGCGCCGCTGCGGCTGGTCAGGACGTCGTCATCGCGACCTGCTGCGCGGTCGTCGGAGGCGCGGACTTCGTCCCCTCGCGTTTGGGAAGGACCTTGTGCGACTACAGCCAAGGCAAGCTTCATGCCTACGTGGACGGCGGATTCGCTTTCGTCGCGGCCCGGGACATCGTGCAGGGACATCTTTTGTGCATGAGCAAAGGCCGCAGCGGCGAGAAGTACATCTTCAGCACCGAGTACAAGACCATTTCCGACATCATCGACCTCTATGCGGAGGTCTCGGGCGTTCCCCGGCCGCATCGGCGGATTCCGACGCCCTTGATGTACGTCTTTTCCGAAGTGGCGAGCTTCTATCTAAGCCGCTACCACCCCAACTTCCCCCAACGCTTCACGCCCGGCGCCATCCGGCTGCTGAAGATGCGGCGCCATGCCAACAACGAGAAGGCCAAACGCGAGCTGGGCTACCAGCCGACAAACATCCGGGCCGCGGTTCACGAGGCGTACGCGTTTCACTACCAGCGCAACGCCATCAGGAACCCGCGCGCCAAGCCCCCCAGCTTGAATGCGGAGGACCGGGAAGCTCCACTGGCCAAATTTGACGAGGCCGGCATGGCGGCCGGCGCCGGACCGACATGAACCCCGTGCCGCAAGCGCCACCCGCCTTCGAGGACGCCTCGCGGTTGCGCCAGCAGGCGCGCGCCGCCGGCATGGACCCGAACTACTGGTACGCGGTCGAGGAAGTCCGCCGAGTGGCGCCGGGGACCGTGGGCGAGGTGGTTTTCTGGAAGCGCTCCATCGCGCTGTTCCGCGCCGAGGACGGTTCGTTCCACGCTGTCGAGAACCGTTGCGCACATCGCCAAATCAAGCTCTCCTTGGGCGACGTCAAGGGCTGCCGGCTGGTGTGCGCCTACCACGGTTGGCAATACGATGAAAACGGACAGTGCGTCGAAATCCCTCACGAGCGGTACGGACGAGGGTTCCCGAAACTGCGGCTTAGGACCTATCCCGTCAAGGTGCGCTACGGCTTGGTCTGGCTCTTTCCCGGCGACCCGGAGTTGGCGCAAACGCACAAGGTTCCGAACATCCCTGAACTCGAAGGCCCCGATCGATGGGCGTGCGTGCCGCTGGTTTTCACTTGGTCGTCCCACCACTCGATGATCATCGACAACGTGAGCGACTTCTCCCATGCCCATCTGCACCGCCGTTACCGGCCTTTCGACAACGCCCAGCTCACCCGCTGCGAGACCGTCGGCGACAACGTGCATGTTGCCTACGATGCCCAAGTGGGTCGCGGGCGCATCTCCGGGCGCTTCGTCGAACACGACCGGATTGACACCAGCCACATGGACCTTTGCTTCGAATATCCCTACCAGTGGTCGAACACGGATGACGCCATCAAGCACTGGCTGTTCGTGCTGCCGATCGATGAGCGCACCACCCGCGTGTTCTTTCTGTTCTACTTCAAGTCGCTAAAGATGCCCCTGTTGCCGGTGCGGATTCCCCGGTTCGCCATGGAGGCAGTCCTGAAGCTCTCGAACCGCCTGCTGATCGCGCCCCTGCTCGACCAGGACCGGTTTGCGGTAGAAGCGGAGCAAGTCGGCTACGAGCGGCACTGGGACGCCACGCCCGTCGAATTGAGCCCGGCGGTGCAGGCCTTCCAGGCCGTGACCGTCCGCAAGTGGCGCGAGCATCTGGAGCGCGAGACGGAGAATGGCCATGGCGGGGCTTGAGCGGGCCGAATTGCTATCCCCGCTGTCCGGTGGCGCCCTGCTGTCGCATCAGCGTTCGCCCCTTGGTTCGTGGCAAGGCGCGACACGCAGGCAATGGCCAGCTCCATTGGCAAGGGGCGCAACGCGGCCACGGGCCAAGGGGCGGACGCCCTTCGGGAGCGCCGCCGAAGCTCTGATGCGACGTATGACGCTTGACGAGACACTAGGGGCAGCGGCGATGCTGCTGGCATTCGTCGTCGCGCTGTTCGTGGGCTCCCTGCTGCTGCCCGGGCGACGGTTTGCATTGACCGATGCCGACAACGCGTCGCGCACCTGCAAGCTCAACGGCCTCGTCCTGTTCCTTGCCACCTTGGCCGCAGTTGGCCTTGCCCAGTTTGCGGGTTGGTTCTCCCTGTCCGTGCTGCATACCCACTTCGTCCCCTTGTTGGTAGCAGCCAACCTGTTCGCCTTCGCGCTCTCCGGTTGGCTCTACTGGCAAGGCGCTGGCACCCAAGGCGCGCCAGCGGGATTTTGCCGCGGCTTCTTTCTCGGTCGGACGCTAAACCCCACTCGGCTCGGCATGGATTTGAAGTTCTTCAGCTATCGTCCATCCCTCATTGCCTTGGCACTGTTCAACCTGTCGTTTGCCGCCGTCCAATACGAAACCTACGGCGGGCTAACGTTGGCGATGACGCTCTACCAGATTTTCACCTTCCTTTACGTGCTCAACTATTTCCAGTTCGAATACGGGATGATCCACACTTGGGACATCGTAAGCGAGCGTTTCGGGTGGATGCTGGCATGGGGGAACTTCGTGCTGGTGCCGTTCTTCTACTGCATCGCGGGCTGGTGGCTGGTTCACGCCCCCGATACGCTTTCGCCCACTGCCGCCACCCTGCTCGTGGCGTTGTTTGCGTTCGGCTTCTGGCTGTTCCGGGGCGCCAATGATCAGAAGCACCGCTTCAAGCAGGATCCAAACATCACCATCTGGGGCCAGCCGGCGGAGACCCTTGAGGGGCGACTCCTCGTGTCCGGCTTTTGGGGCATAGGACGCCACCTCAACTACACTGGCGAGATCTGCATCTACGTCGCCTTCATTGCGACCGCCGGGTTCGAGTCTTGGGTGCCGTGGCTGCTGCCCGCCTGGCTGACCGGATTGCTATTGCATCGTTCCAGACGCGACGACCGGCGGTGTCACGCCAAGTACGGTGCGCTCTGGGATCAGTACAAGCAGCGGGCGCGTTTTTCGATGCTGCCCTATGTCTATTGAGGGCGGTGATGGCGCACCGATCAAATGGGGCCACAACACCACATTCGGAGCAGGCGGCTACTGCCGTTCCAGAGCTGCTGGGGGGCTGGGCCCTGCTCCGCCATCTAGGCGAGTTCCAGAAGAACCCGGTCTCGATGCTGGAACGCGGCTCGCGCGAGCTGGGTGACCTTTACCAATTCCAGCTCGGTCCCCAGAATTTCGTTCTGTTCGCCGGGCCCGACGCTCACACGGCCTACTTCAAGGCACCTGACGATCAGCTGGACGCCAAGTCCGTCTATCAGTTCACCGTGCCGATCTTTGGGCGCGGCGTGGCCTACGACGTCTCTCCGGAACTCATGAGCGAGCAACTCGGATTTCTGTTTCCGGCGCTGCGCGAATCGGCGATGGAGAGGTTCGCTCGCATTATGTTCGAGGAATCGAACCTGTTCGCTGATTCCCTGGACGAGGAAGGGGAATTGGATCTGCCGGTGGCGATGAACCAACTCACGGTCAACATCGCCAGCCGCTGCTTCCTCGGCGAGGAAGTTCGGAATGAGGTGGACGCTGGTTTTGCCGAGGCGTATCACGATCTTCAGAACGGCATCAACACGCTGGGGTTCTTTCTCCCGAGGCTGCCCATCCCGGCGCATCGAAAGCGTGACCGGGCGCGGCGCAAAGTGACCGAGATCTTCAGCCGCATCATGCGGGAACGGCGGCTTTCGGAAGCGGAGTCCCATGACTTCATGGGCTCGCTCATGCGAGCCCGCTACAAGGATGGCCGGGCGCTGACCGACGATGAGATTACGGGAATCCTGCTGTCGGCATTGTTCGCCGGTCAACACACCAGCGCGGTCCTCGCCACTTGGACCGGATTGGAGATGTTCAGGGCAACCGCTTACCTCGAACGGGTGAGAGAGGAGGTGCGGACGGTGTATGGCGAAGCAGGCGCCATAAGCTTCTCGGGCCTGAAGCAACAACTGCAGTTGGAAAATGCCGTGCGCGAGTGTGAACGGCTGCACCCGCCGCTGATCATTCTCATCCGCAAGGTGCTCAAGCCCATGCGGTACCGGGATCGCCTGGTACCTGCCGGCACCCTGGCCATGGTGTCGCCAGCGGTCTCCCACCGGCTGCCCGAGGTGTTCGCCAACCCCGAGCGATTCTTCCCGGATCGTTTCGCCCCGCCCGCGTCCGAAGGCAAGCAACACCAGTACACCTTGATCGGTTTTGGCGGGGGACGCCACCGGTGCATGGGCAAACACTTTGCCATCATGCAAATCAAGGCCATCTGGACGGTGCTGTTGGAACGCTTCGACTTTTTCCTCGACAGCGCGTTTCCAGGGCCGAATTACGGCAGCTGGGTGACCGGTCCTCAGACGCCGTGCCGGGTCCGCTACCGTAGTCGCTCGCAGTCGAGCGTTTTTCGTTGAGGGGCACCCCATTGCCGCAAGCGCGCTACGACATCGCTGTCGTCGGCGCCGGTCCGGTGGGCAGCGTTTGCGCGCTCGCTCACGCCCGCAAAGGTGCCCGAGTCGCTCTGCTCGAAGCCAATCCCAAGGCAGCTCGCCGGTTGGCGGGGGAATGGCTCCACCCGCCGGCCCTAAGGATATTGCGCAATCTCGCGATCGACCTCGACGACCAACCCAACGGCAACGCCGGCAAGGGATTCGTGGTGTTTCCGGAAGATCGTTCGGAACCGATCGTGCTCCCTTACCCAAACGGCACCATCGGCTTCGCGTACGAGCACCAGGCGCTCATCTCGAGATTGCACACAACGATCGCCAACGAGCCCGGAGTGGACTTCTACTGCGGGGCGCGAGTGCGGGCAGTCGACGACGATCGGGTCACTTTCGCGTTGGATGGCGTGACCCAGTCCTTGCCAGCCGCAAGGATTGTCGGCGCAGACGGTCGGGCCTCGGTCGTCCGTCAGTCGTTGGGCCTGACAACCAAGCGCATCACCTGCTCCCGAATGGTCGGCCTTTTGGCCGAAGGGGCGACTCTGCCCTATGAAGGTTACGGGCACGTGGTGCTTGGCGCACCCGGTCCGATTTTCATGTTTCGTGTGGGAGCGCATCGCGTCCGCATCATCGCCGACGTGCCGTTGGACCACTGGACCCCTCGAGATCGGGTTAGTATGCTATCGGAATCCTACGCCAGCCTGTTGCCGGAAACGGTCCGTGCCGGGTTCATTGAAGCCCTGCAGGAGGGGAAGTTCCAAGCCGCCGCCAATGAGTTGAGGCCCCGGGTGACCTACGGGAACTCACGCCGAGTGCTTATTGGAGACGCGGCGGGGCACTACCACCCGTTGACCGCGGTGGGCATGACCCTCGGTTTCGGCGATGCGCTCACGCTAGCCGACGGGCAGGGCTTTGACGAGTTCACCGCCAAGCGTTTGCTGGAAATCCGCGCTCCGGAGACCCTTGCCATGGGCTTGTACGAGGTCTTTGCCGATCATCGGGTCGAAGCGTCGGTGCTCAGGCAAACGATTTACCAGAACTGGCGGGCCAATCCCAAGCTCCGGGACCAGACCATGAGCCTGCTCGCCTGTGAAAACAAGTCGGTCACCCGTTTGGGTCTCACGTTCTACACGATTGTGGCCCGGGCCGTCGTTGGAGCGATCATGCGATCCTACAATGCGATTGCGTGGCACCAAGCCCGCGACATCGTTCACGCACTAACCGTGCGCGTCGGGTATTTCCTGCGCGGCATTCGGGAATTGCGCAAGAGAGCCAGCACCAGCGATGAGTTCGCCGATCAGGCTCAAGACAAGCTGGCCCGCGCGTTTCTGACCTCCATGCAAGCGCAAGTTCGCAATGTCCGACCGGTTCACCCGGCTGACGCGACCGGAGTCGCTGCGGACACCGCGCTGCAGCGGGCAACCCACCGCTTGCTGGCTCTCCAAGACGCTGATGGGGCTTGGGAAGGTGAAATGGTCTGGTGCCCCATGCTCACGGCGCAATATGTCCTGCTGCACCACATCATCCACCAACCACTCGAACCGGAGCGGCGCCGGCTGGTGCTGCGCCAATTCGAGCGGACCCAACTTGAAGGCGGCGCGTGGGGTTTGCACGCGCACTCACCGCCCTACCTCTTCGTCACCACCCTAGTTTACGTCGCTGCGCGACTGCTCGGCGTTGAGCCGGGCGACGCGCTCATCCAAAGGGCCGGGCGATTCGTGCGGGCCGAGCGGGTGGAAACCATCCCGAGCTGGGGAAAGTTCTGGCTGGCGCTGCTCAGTCTATGGGACTGGCGGGGGGTGAACCCCGTTGTGCCGGAACTGTGGCGCTTGCCGCGTTGGATGCCGCTGCATCCTTCGAACTGGTACTGCCACACTCGGCTCATATATGCGGCGATGGCGGCGGTCTATTCGAATCGATTCCAAGCGCCTGTTACGCCCTTGATCGCCTCGTTGCGGGAAGAACTGTTTCCAGAGGGGTTTGCCAACGTCAATTTCCCCGCCAGCCGCAACCGCCTGCGGGAAGGCGACCTCTACGCCCCGCCCAGCGCTTGGCTTCGGGTCGGGTACGCGGCGGCGCGCGCCTTCGAACGCCTGGGCTTAAAGGGCTTGCGCCGGCGATGCGCCGAGCAGCTCATCCGGCACATTCGATGGGAACTGCGTCATTCCAACCACGCGAGCATTTCGCCCGTCAGCGGCTTCCTCAACATCCTGGCCTTATGGCTGCATGATCGGGATGACCCCGATTGCGGCGCAGCATTGGCGCAGCTCGAAGGCTGGATCTGGGAAGACGAGGCGCATGGCACCCGGGTCACCGGTGCCAGAAGCGCCTCCTGGGATACGGGATTCGCCCTGCAGGCGCTGGCGACGGTGCCTGACCTTGCCGGTGTGCCGGACGCGCTCCGACAAGGCGCCGACTTCCTGCGTCGCCAACAGATCACCGACAGCTTCGACGGATTTCGCGAAGCGTATCGGGCCGACCCCAAAGGCGGCTGGTGTTTCCCCGGTGCATGGCATGGCTGGCCCGTGTCGGACTGCACGGCGGAAGCCGTGCTCGGGATCGTCACGGCCAATCGCACCGCGATCAGTGCCGGCGCACTGCGCGAAGCGGTTCAGTTCATGCTGCGTGGCCAGAACGCGGATGGGGGCTTTGGGAGCTACGAGCCGCAGCGCTCCCGAGTGAGTCTGGAGTGGCTCAATCCCGCTGAGATGTTTGCTGATTCGATGACCGAGCACTCCTACGTCGAATGCACCGCTTCCTGCCTGGCGGCGCTTGCCGCCTGCGGAGATATCTCCTCTGAAGTCGTGGATCAGACAGTGACCGGCGCCATCTCAAGAGCAGCCGCTTGGCTGCATCGAACACAGGCAACCGATGGCTCCTGGCGCGGTGCCTGGGGCGTGCAGTTTATCTACGGCACTTATTTCGGCATCAGGGGCCTGCTCGCCGCCGGTGCCCATCCCGGCGAGCCGGCGGTGCGCTTGGCCTGCCAGTGGCTGGTGGACCGACAGCACAGCGACGGGGGATGGGGTGAGCACCACAGCGGATGCGTCGCTGGGCGATACGTCGCGCATGAGGAAAGCCAAGTCATCCAAACGGCTTGGGCGCTGATCGCGCTCCTTGAAGCGGGCGACTCCAACTGGACGGCAATTTCCCGCGGCGCACAGTTTCTGATCGACAGCCAGGGCGCCGATGGGGCATGGCCCCGGCAAGACATGGCCGGGGTCTTTTTCCGCACCGCGCTTCTCGATTATGTCCTGTATCGGCAGTACTTCCCCTTGCACGCGCTCGGCCTCTACGAGCGGCGACGCCTTGCCCGGCAGGATGCCGTGAAACCGCTCACCGCTGCCGCGGCGGCTGGCTGAGACTTGCCGCTCCGGTTTGCGGCATCGTCACTGCGCCGCAGCATCGTTTCCATCCGCAACCAGCGCGGCGCCGAGGGAATGGGAGTTGTTCAGCGGCACCCTGGACAGCGGGAGGCCGTTGGCAGCCAAGCGGAAGAGCCATTGCAGACCCCCGTCGCGCGCCACCATGAAGTTAGTGGCTGCAACGGTCGCGCGCACCGTCGGCCGCGACACCTTGACCTGCTCAGACGACCTATAGTGCGGATTGCCGTGAATCTTGCGTAGGGTCAGCACCGCGAGACCGAGTGCCCAAAGACAAAACCGCCGCATGCCCAGCTCTCGCGAGGGAAGGTGGCAAGTGAATTCCAGCGCATTGCGCAGATGGCCGTGGGTCATCGCGATCAGCTTGTTGAGGCCGTCCCCAAACGCCTGGGTCCGATGATGCCTCTCCAAGCGTTCAAGCCGAAAGGCACCGTTTGCGAACACCGACCGGGGCAGCCAGCAAACTCCCCGGCGACGATCGTCCCAGACATCCTTCAAGATGTTCGTCATCTGCAGCCCCTGACCGAACGACACGGCCAAAGACCGCATCCGCGGGCGTTTCCTTTCGAGTTCCGGGCACCGAATGCAGAACAACTCAAAGAGCATTTCACCGACCACCCCGGCAACCGCATAGCAGTACGCATCGAGTTCGTCGATATTCTTGAGTCCCGACAAGTCGTTTCGTTGGAATTTCGGCATTTCCGTACACATGACGGTGACGCAACGGGTCACTGCGCATCGCTCAGCATCGGTCAGCGCGTGGGTTACGCGGATCACCTTGGCAGCGTTGCGCACCAGCTCCAATTCGGCCGACGGTGTGTTCGGGGACAGTAGGGACAACAAGGATGCCGCAAAATCGGCGGCGTCCCCATCCCCCCTCACAACGGCAAGAAACTGACGCAAACCGGCCGCTTTCGGCGCGCTCGGCAAATCCGCATCGTCCTCGATCGTATCCGCGATGCGGCAAAGCAAGTAGGCATTGGTCACCACGGCGACCAAGTCATCCGGCAAGATCGGGATGGTCAAGGCAAAGGTGCGCGAAACGCCCGGGAGAGCGAGTACCTGATACGCCAAGTCGCTTTCCGGCGCGATGGCATCCTGACCTTGCTCTGAATCAACCAACATGCCTCCCTGGATGAACGCTCCCCAGCTCGTTGCGCCGGATTGTATCGCACCAATCCGCCATTGATGACCACCGTGCGCGGTCCGTTCGCAACAAGCCCGCTTGGAATGACCCCGCTCGCTGTTAAACTGGGATCAACGAATGCCAACGAGGCGTTGCCTCAGACCGACGAGTGGGCGGTAGCCGGGCACGGAAGTTGGCTGATTCGGTTGTCTTTTGCCGCGATCAAGAAAACCAAGGAGCGGAGATGCCAAGACGGATTGCCATCGTCGGCGGGGGCGTGTCGGGGCTGGGCGTTGCCTACGCGCTGCATCAGCAGCCCGACCAGTTCGACTTCCGGCTCTTTGAGGCCCAATCCCAGGTCGGCGGCAACGCGATCACCGCGGACATGCCGCAGGAAGACGGCAGCTCGGTCCCGTTCGACATTTCAGTGACGGCGTGCATCCCCTCGCTGTACCACCACATCCTGCTCCTGACGCAGCAGTACGGCATCAACCTCGTCGGCACCCGCTTCAGCTACAGCGTGAAGTATCGTGGCGAGATCTACGCGCACGACTTGGACAGCGAGATCGGCCGCGCGCTGCAGCCGGAAATTGACAAGTTTCAGAAACTGCTGAAGCGCCTGCAGTGGTTTGGCCAACTCAACCAGTCCCGGTCGAAACTGCTCAATGCCCTCAACCCGTTCAACTACGTCAGCATGGGCACGATCCTCAACTTCGGCCGCTTTTCCGGCGACTTCCGGTACAAGGTTCTCAAACCCATGTTCGTCAACTTCCTGATGGCCACCAACGTGTACGACATGCCAGCCTCGCTGTTTTGCCGGTACCTGGAGTTCTTCGACATCGTCTCGGCAACACCCATGCGGACTTGGGAAGGTGGCACACGGCGCATCTACGAGGAGCTGTCAGCGGGTTTTCGAGACAAGATCCATCTCAACCGGCCAGTCCGCAAAGTGCATCGGCTCGCATCCCACGTGATCGTCGAGGACGAGCAAGGAAACCGGGAGACGTTCGACGATGTGGTGTTCGCCTGCAACGCCAACCAGACGCTGATGGCCTTGGATAAACCGACCTTCTTTGAAGCCTGGCTGCTCTCGTCAATCCGCTACGAGAGCGAACTGCACAACCATGCCATCGTCCACTCCGACGCCAGCGTGCTGCCGGACAACGCCGCCGAGCCGCTGGCCACCAGAAGCAACCACATCGAACAGTACGGCGCGAGGCCCGACAACTACGAAATCACCTACATCATGCACAACCAGCAACCTTGGGCGCATCACTCGGACAAGCCCTGCTTGGTGACCTACAACCCGATCAGCCCCATCGACAGCGACAAAATCGTCAAGACGTGGTGGTTTCAGCACGTCGTGCACGACGTGCGCCACGTGGCCCTCTTGGTTCATCTGTTCCGCTTCGCGCAGGGCAAGCGGCGGACGTGGCATTGCGGAGCGCATACGCTGATGAACAGCCAGGAACACTGCCTCCTGTCCGGTCTGGCGACTGCCCGGCAAATGGGCGCGGACTACCCGTTTCAGGACGCGGAGGCCAGAAAGTGGTTCAACTTCTTCGGCCGCCTCATGTACGGCTGGCGCTTCAGGAAGGCGTGACCAGCGGCAGATATCGGTTCTCGCGGCCCATCGCTGGGCTTGATTCTGTTGGGGCTTCGGGGAGTGGGCAAAACCGTCCTGCTGAACCGGCTCCGCTCAACCGCTGACGAGAAGGGCTTTCGCACTGCCCGCATCGAAGCGCCCGAAGGTGCCTCCCTGCCGCAACTGCTCGTGCCCGAACTGCGCCGACTGCTGCATGGCCTTGATCTTCGCCAAGCCGCAACCCAACAATTGCGCCGCGCAGCCAACGTACTGGCGAAGTTCGCCCGAGGCTTCAAGCTGAAGGCCGTTGACGTTGACTTGGAATGCAGCGTGGACCTGTCTCCCGGCGCGGGCGATAGCGGCAATCTGGAACGGGACCTGCCCCGGCTACTGGTCGCGCTGGCGGCAGCGGCCGCTGATCGGCAAACCGCGATTGGGTTGTTCATCGACGAAATCCAACACCTCCCGCCATCGGAACTCGCCGCCGTCATTGTCGCCTGCCACGAAATCGCACAACGAAATCCGCCCTTCCTGTTCGTCGGCGCGGGATTGCCCCACGGGACGGCGCTGGCCGGCAAAGCCAAGTCCGACGCAGAACGGCTTTTCGACTATCCACAGATGGGGGCCTTGGAAACTGACGACGCCCGTGCCGCACTGTTGAAGCCAGCGCAAGCCGAAGGCGTGGCGTTTGAGGACGCCGCCGCGGAGCAAGTCCTCGACGCGGCGGAGAACTTCCCCTATTTCATTCAGGAGTGGGGGTTTCAAGTCCGGAACGCAACGCCCAAGAGTCCCATCACCAGCGCGATGGTTCGCGCCGCCAGTCCCGGCGTGGTGCCGCAAGCACGGAGCCAGTACAGCAGGGCGGGAATGACTAAGAGGTCACGACCTGGGCTGAGTGAGTGTTGGTGGGAGCATCCAACGGGTCCATGATCGCCACTGAGTCGCATGGCGTAAGCCCTGCTCTCTTTCCGAGGCCCGCACGAAAGTGCGGGCTTTCGTGTATCTGGGGGCCATTCGATCCTCATAGAACATTTCGAGGGCGGGTCGCCCTCGGTCAGAGGAATCATGCTCGACTTCAACTGAGTTTCGCGCCAGCGAAACTCCAACGCGAACCGAAGGTTCGCGCCGGCTCGAGGGCATCTTGCCCTCGCTTGGAACGCCCTTGCCTCAGGGCGAGGGCTTGCTTACGAACTGAATCCAACACGAACTGAATCCACCGCTTGCCGCCACCCCCGTTGACCCGCCACAATCCCAAGCCCACTCCATCGGGAGCGCCGCGACGTGGCCACAGACGAGACCCTCTACGAAGAAGTCGATGGCATCGCCATCATCGCCATCAATCGTCCGGAGAAGAAGAACACGCTGACCAACAGCGTCATTCAGGGGATTGAGGACGGCATCGACCGGGCCAGCCGGGCCAAGGACGTGGCCGCGGTGGTGCTGCGCGGCATTGGCGACACGCTGACGGCCGGCTACGATCTCACCGCCAACCGCAGCGACTGGGAGATGCCCTACGGGGCGCCGGACATCGAGGCCCGTGAGGGCGCTTGGGATCCGGTGCGCGACCTGCACTTCATGGGCGAGAACGTGCGCCGCTTCATGCGCATCTGGCACTGCCCGAAGCCGGTGCTGGGTGAAATCAAGGGCTGGGCCATCGGCGGGGCCACGGACCTGATCCTGTGCTGCGATCAGCTCTACATGGCCAGCGATGCCCACATCGGCTATGCGCCAAGCCGGGTTTACGGCACCCCGACGACCATGCTCTGGGTGTACCGCTTGAAGCTGGAGCACGCCAAGCAGTTCCTGCTCACCGGACGCGCCATCGATGCGGCCACCGCTTACCGGATCGGCTTGGTGTCGCACGTGGTCGAGCCAGAGGCTCTATCGGAATTCGTGGAGTCGGAGGCGCGCCTGTACCGCAACATTCCGGCCAATCAGCTGGCACTCAACAAGCTGCTCATCAACCAAGCCTATGAAAACATGGGCCTGCGCACGACCCAGTTGCTCGGCACCCTGTTCGATGGCATCACCCGCCACACCGAGGAGGCCTACCGCTGGGTGGAGGACTTCGCCGACAAGGGCTTTCGCCAGACCATCCGCGACCGGGACCGCCCTTGGGGCGACTACGGCGAGCGGCCAAAGGAAGATGACGGCTGAGGACTGAGGTATAGTCGCCACCTTGTCAGGCCTTCGCACACAACAGGAATCCGTCATGAACACCAATCGCCAATGGACTCTCGCCAAACGCCCCTTCGGCATGGTCGGCCCGGAGAACTTCGAATACCAGGAGACGCCGATTCCCGCACCGGGCGACGGCGAGGTGCTGGTGCGCAATCTCTACCTGTCCTTCGATCCCACCCAGCGCGGCTGGATGGAGGATCGGGAGAGCTACATGCCCCCGGTGCAGTTGGGCGAGCCGATGCGGGCCGGATCGGTCGGCCAGGTGGCGGAGTCCAACCATCCCGATTTTGCCGCCGGGGAACTGGTGCAGACCCTAGGCAACTGGCAGGATTTCGTGGTGGTGAAGCCCGCCCAGGGGCTGCCGGGGCTGACCAAGCTGCCGCCGGGCGTCGACCCCGCCCTGATGCTCTCCGTTCTGGGCACCACGGGCGTCACGGCCTATTGGGGCCTGCTGGACTTGGGCAATCCGCAGAGCGGTGAAACCGTGCTGGTGTCCGGAGCCGCCGGCGCCACCGGCTCCGTGGCCGGGCAGATCGCCCGCATCAAAGGCTGCCGGGTGGTCGGCATCGCCGGCGGGCCGGAGAAGTGTGCCTGGCTCACCGATGAGGCCCGCTTTGACGCCGCCATCGACTACAAGAGCGAGGATGTGGACGCTCGCATCGGCGAACTCTGCCCGAAACGGGTGGACGTGTTCTTCGACAATGTGGGCGGCGGCATACTCGAAGCGGCGCTCAACCACATCAACATGCGCGCCCGGGTGGTGCTGTGCGGCGGCATTTCAAGCTACAACGCCACCGAACCGGTGCCCGGCCCCGCCAACCTGATGAACCTAGTGATCAATCGCGCCCGCATGGAGGGCTTCATCATCATCGACTACTTCGACCGCATGGCCCAGGCGGCCAACGACCTGATGGCTTGGATCCAATCCGGCGAACTGATCTATCATAACGACGTCCAGGAGGGCTTCGAGAACATCCCTCAAACCCTGACGCGGCTGTTCACCGGCCAAAACCGAGGCAAGCAACTGCTGAAGATTGCCGACCCGGCTTGAGATGGGCGTTTGAACCCACGGCACTTCCCTACCGCTGGGAGCTTCCAAGACTCCAAACGAGGGCAAGATGGAAACTCGGCCCAAGAACCCATGTCCGGTTTCGGCATCCTTCCCCGGACCGGGCATCTAGCCCTCGAAATGGCAGGGGCTGGAGGTCGTTCCCTGCGCTTCAGCGACATATCTCAATCAACCTTCTGATTTTAATGAACTTTTATGCGGATGTCGAGAGCCGATGCTCCTTCTCACTGCCCTTTGACCGGAAGACCGAAAGCGTCGCGGCGAGCCGAAATGCGGCCTCGGGAAAAACGCGGACGGAGCCACTTTGCACAATGGTGGTCGACTTCAGCGTGGCAATGGGAACGAATGCGGCGAATAGTTGGGGGCCACTTTCCGGCGAGGGCTGGGTGTGACTTATATGAGTAGCGAGCCGGACGATTTGCGCGATTATTTCGCAACCTGTTTTGACGGAATGCGCAAACATGCACCCTATTTCACCTTGTCGGCAGACAAGCAGGAGAATGAGGTTGATGTGGTTCGTGTGCTACGTGACGAGATGCTGCGTCGAAAAGAATGGTTCTATCACTCGATTAAGTCTCGCGGACAGGGCGACGATCCGCCAGACTGTGAAGCGACAGGCAGCAATATGGAACGGGTATGGATTGAAGTCACCGACCTCGTTGATGAGGGGGCAGTCAAGGAGGCAGTCAAGGAGCCTGTCAAAAAGACGTTTGGGCCTGACGAACCAAAAACACCACAGGCCGTCCCAAAACCACAGGCCGTCATTGAACGGATCTCGAAGGTCGTTCGAAGGAAGGGCTGCGCCAGTGTGCGGGGCGGTCCTTTCGATCTTTACATCTTGGTGGTCTATTGCGATGACGCCTGTTTTCTTGACTACGAAACAATGGTCGCGATACGCGAAACCCGGTTCACGCGACCGCGTCTAATTGACCGCGCGTTCTTTCTGACGTCCTATGATCCTATGCAAAGGTGTTGCCCATACATAGAGCTTGCCTGGAGTGCGAATTCGTCTGATGTTGGGCACTGATCCGCGCAGGGTGACGTCACCCAATAAAGATCGATAAAGACATATTGGCGAAAGCGGCTTCCGAGTTGTGCCAAGACGTAGGGAAATTGAGAGACTTTCCAGCGGATTTGCGGAATACGATTGCGAGTCTCTATTACGAACATTGGTGGTTTCAACTTTCGCGGGAGCCATCGAAGGGACACGCCAGCTGGACCAATGATGTAGTGACCCGGATGGGTCACTACGAATTGGTTTCGGCGCTTGTCAAATCGATGACAGAAATTCGTAGAGACAGTGAGTCGGTGTTCGAAATGACGCTGGGAACGACACGTGACCTATTGAGGTACAACCTCAAAGACGTCACGCGCAAGTCTGCGGCACGCAGAGCTGTAGAGAGGAGCCTTCGGAAGCCCTTCTTTGAAGTTCCCGGAATCTACGATCTGGCAGAGAGGGCAGTTGCGGATGCTAGAGCCAAGCAATCGTCCGGCACCAAATTAGAGAGCACGGAACAAGCTTCGACCGGACCTGAAGGTGGACGTCGTGAACCGGACCTGAAGTTCATTAGTGAACTCCCTCACCCGCGGCATAACCTTGTCGAAAAGGCTTTTCGTTTTCCATAGTTTGTAATCAAGTACTACAGGAATCCGAAGTCATTCGGTGAGGTTGTGGCTGGCATACCCACCATTTAAAACTACCCTCAGGTAGCCGTGGTGGAGTTGCGGAACGACCCGGTTCTGGTGATAAGAACCGAGCAAGGCGTATGGGCGAGACGTACCTTTGCTCGGCTACAAGAGACGGTCACCGAAGAAACTTCGGGGAGTATTCGGAAACTGACGGAGAGTTGTTCCTTCAGCGGGGAGTAGAGGTAGTGTCGAGTTTTGGTAGAAGAGCCGGGGGTGGGCCGTAGAGCATCGTGCGATTCTCCGAACCCCCACAAAACCCCTAGTTTGCTTATTGTGCTTCAGCACTACAGTGACAGCAACTTACCTCCGGCTGACTATCCGATAGGTTTCCTCGTAAATCCGCTTTCTAGGCCCGATGGTGACAATATCTATGCCACTGTTCTTATTGACTGCGTAGATAATGCGGATCCTTCCCAAACGAAAGCTGCGCAATCCGCGCAACTCATCCACCAACGGCTTTCCGCATGTTGAATCTTCAACAATAGTGCGCAACGCCTCTCTAATTCGGCGCTTCAGCGCAGGGTGTGAGTGACGTATCAGCGTTGCCGTCTCTTCGGGAACCTTGAGTCTCATTCGGCAAAATCAACGAGTTGCGTCTCACTCACCTATCAACTCGTCCAGTGTGTAAAGCCGGGTCTCCTTTTTCTTCAACCTGCGCAGCCCCGTTTTGATTTCGTCCATCAAATCAGCATCGGACTTGATTGCGATCGTTTCCCGCCAGCTTTCGAATTCGCTTGGGCTGACCAGCACTGCAGCAGGGGCACCGTTCTTGGTTATGACGACTTCCTCGTCCGACACGTTTATGGCCTCGATCAACGCACTCAGCTTCATCTTGGCTTCCGACAGGGACATCACTTTCATAGTTTGACCTATATTCAAGTTGATCCGAATTTAGATCATTGTCCATCGTCCAGAGCAATTGTTCAACCTCAGCCCACACCGTCATCGGCAAGCGCCGCGATTTCCTCGGGCGTCAGCCCAAGCCCGGCCAGCACTTGCTCATTGTGCTCGCCGAGCTTCGCCGCCCGCTTGCGGATGCGGGTGGGGGTGCGGGAGAACTTCACCGGCGGTGAGGTCAGTGGAATGTTCCGGCCGTCAGCGAGTTCTGTTTCGGTCAGCATGGCGCGGGAGGCAACGTGCTGCTCCTGCGCCAAGTCGGCGTAGGTGTTGATGCGGGTGGCGGGCAGCCCGATTTCGGCGAAATCCGCCACCACCTCAGCGGTGGTGCGGGCGACGCAGTAATCGGTGAGCAGCGCGTTCAGCTCATCGCGCCGCGGCAGCCGCTCCATGGTGGTCAGATGGGCCAAGTCGGCGCGGCCGAGATGGGCCGCCAAGCGCTGCCAGTGGGAGTCGAGCAGCACCCCGGCATAGACCTGCCCGTCGCTGCAGGCGTAGCTGTTGGCGGGCACGGCCAAATTGAACTCGTTGCCCCAGCGCTCCAAGGGGATGCCCAAGGCGCCCGAGGTGGGGTAGCCGTTGCTCTGAAACATGAGGCAGTCCACCAATGCCACATCGACGCGCTGCCCTTCACCGGTTTGGTCCCGGTGGCGTAGCGCCGCCATGGCGCCGAGGGCGCCGTGCAGCCCGGCCAAGTCATCGCCAAGCCAGGTCGGCGCCTTGGTCGGCCCGCCCTCCGGCTCGCCGTTCAGCGACGCCCACCCGCAATAGGCTTGGGCAAGCGGGTCGTAGCCCGCCCGCGCCGAGAGGGTGCCGAACTGGCCGAACCCGGAAATCGACACGTAGATGAGGTCCGCCTTGGCCTTGGTGAGGTCGTCGTAGCCGAGCCCCCAATCGGGGAGCACGCCGGGGCGAAAGTTCTCGATGAAGATGTCGGTGGTGGCGATCAGCTTAAGAA
Source organism: Candidatus Azophilus lithoversatilis (assembly GCA_028278675.1). GTDB lineage: Bacteria > Pseudomonadota > Gammaproteobacteria > Pseudomonadales > Azotimanducaceae > Azophilus > Azophilus lithoversatilis. Next base: position 62,617 of record JAQAJJ010000003.1, on the reverse strand, counting down.
AGGCTTCCCGTCCCGCCGGTTGGCGCAGGTCCAAGGTCAGGTTGCGCTTGTTGCGGTTGACGGTCTCGTGGGCCACCGTGAGGCTGGAGTCCGGCACCAATGGCGGCATGCGCCGCGCCACTTCCCCGCCCGGCAGTTCGACCTTGACCACGTCCGCGCCGAAGTCGGCCAGGACGCAGGCCGCCATGGGGCCGGCCCAAGTGGTGGTGGCCTCCACCACCCTGACCCCGTGCAGCGGCCCGTCCAGGTCGCTGCGGGCATTGGCGAAAAAGTCGTTGCTGTCCAGGTCCATGGAGCCTCCCGAAGTCTGTGAGTTAGGGCACGATGACGGTGGAGCCGGTGGTGGCGCGGGCTTCCAAGTCGCGATGGGCCTGCACCAAGTCCGCCAACCGATAGCGCTGATTGATGTGAATGGCAACCGCGCCGTCCATCATCAGGCGGAAAAGCTGGTCGGCCATGGCTTGCTGATCCTCGGGCGTAGCCGCGTAGGCCGCCAACGAAGGCCGCGTGAAGAACAGGGAGCCACGCTGCATCAAATCCTGGGGCTGAACCGCCGGGGCCAACCCCGACGCATTGCCGTAGTTGACGAACATGCCCAAGGGCGCCAATGAGTCGAGGCTCGCCTGATAGGTATCCTTGCCCACCGCGTCGTAGACCACGTTGACGCCTCGGCCATCGGTGAGTTCCTTCACCCGGGCCACGACGTCCTCCTCCCGATACAGAATCACGTGGTCGGCCCCATTGCGCTGGGCGAGTTCCGCCTTCTCGGCGCTGCCCGCGGTGCCGATGACGGTGGCACCGATGTGCCGCGCCCACTGGCACAGGATGAGGCCCACCCCACCGGCTGCGGCATGCACCAAGGCGCTGTGCTCGGCGCGCAGGGCAAAGGTCCGGGTCAGCAGGTAGCAGGCGGTCAACCCCTTGAGCAGACTGGCGGCGACCTGATCGTCGGCCACCCCGGCGGGCAGCTTCACCAACCGGCTGGCGGGCACCAGGCTCGCTTCGGCGTAGGCGCCGAGATTGCCGGCATAACCTACCCGGTCCCCTACGCTTAACTCCGCGTCCGCCCCGACGGCCTCCACCACCCCGGCCGCCTCAACGCCCAGGCGGGTCGGCAGCGGCAGCGGATACAGGCCGCTGCGATGATAGGTGTCGATGAAGTTCAGGCCGATGGCGGTGTGGCGAACACGAACCTGATCGCGGCCGGGCTCGCCGAGATCGTCCTGCTCCCACTGCATCACCTCCGGTCCGCCCGCATGGTGCATTCGGTAAACGCCGGTCATGGTTCCCTCCTCTAAGCCACTAACCCTTTGAATTCCCAAACAGCATTCGAAGTTCGGCGCCCGGATCCTCCGCCCGCATGAAGGCCTCGCCGACCAGGAACGCTCCCACCCCCCGTTCGCGCATCATGCGCACTTGGCTTGGGTCATGGATGCCGCTTTCCGTCACCACCCGCACGTCATCCGGAATCCGCGCCAGCAAGTCCAAGGTGGTCTCCAAGCGGGTCTCGAAGGTCTTGAGGTTGCGGTTGTTGATGCCCACCAGTCGTGGATTCAGGTTGAGCGCCGTTTCGAGCTCTCCGGCGTCATGCACTTCGATCAAGGCATCAAGGCCCAGGGCGAGCGCCTGCTGGTGAAGTGCGGTGAGTTGCGCCGCATCGAGCGCACTGACGATCAAGAGCACACAGTCCGCGCCCAGCGCCCGGGACTCCAGGATTTGATAGCCGTCCACCATGAAGTCCTTGCGCAGCACCGGCAGGGCGGTGGCTTGGCGGGCAGTTTGCAAGTGTTGGTCCGCACCTTGGAAGAAGGCCTCGTCGGTCAGCACCGACAGGCAGGCGGCACCCGCCGCCTCATATTGCGGCGCGATGGCGGCGGGGTCGTAACTGGCTCGAATCAGCCCCTTGCTCGGCGAGGCCTTCTTGAGCTCCGCGATCACCGCCGGCTGGCCTTGGGCGATCTTGCGATCAAGGGCATCGGCGAAGCCTCGGGGTGGGGACTGCCGCTCGATCTCGCCCTCGAGTGCCGCAACACCCCGCTGCCGCCGACGTTCTGCGACCTCCTCGTGCTTGTGGGCGATGATTCGGTCGAGGATGGTCATGAGGCGGGTTCGTCGCCAGCCCGGCCCATCATGCGGCTGACCCGCGCCAACTCATCGAGCCGCTCCTTGGCCAGCCCAGCGGCAATGGCATCCTGCGCCATCTCGACGCCGGCCGCGTGGTCGAGGGCAACCCCGGCCGCATAGATGGCCGCGCCGGCGTTCAAGGCGACGATGTCCGCCGCTGCCGAATCCGGCCGGGTCAAGGACTCACGGACCAGCGACAGGCTGGACGCCGTGGAGTCCGCACGCAGACCGGCGGCGTCACGGCGGGCCAACCCGAAGTCTTCGGGGACCACTTCATACTGCTCAATTTGCCCGCCTTTCAGTTCGCAGACCTGGCTGGGGCCGTCTATCGCCAACTCATCCAGCCCACCGGCGTGGACGATGAGCACCTGTTCGCTGCCTAGCCGTTTGGCCACCTCCGCCAGCGGGCGCAGCCAATCGGGGCTGAACACGCCGATCACCTGGCGGCGGGCGCCCGCCGGGTTGGTGAGCGGGCCGAGCACGTTCATCAAGGTGCGGAAGCCGAGCGCCTGACGCACCGGTGCTGCGTGGCGCATGGCACTGTGGTGGCGTTGGGCGAACAGAAAGCCAATGCCGATTTCGCGAATGCACTGGGCGATCTGCGCTGGGGTTAAATCCAAATTCACCCCGGCGGCTTCAAGCACGTCGGCGCTGCCGCTGAAGCCAGTCATCTTGCGGTTGCCGTGCTTGGCGACCCGCGCCCCGGCGGCGGCAGCCACGAAACCCGCAGCGGTGGAAATGTTGAAGAGCTTGGCGCCGCTGCCGCCGGTGCCGCAGGTGTCCACGAGATGCTCGCCCTCGACCTCCACCCGCATCGACAGCGCCCGCATGGCCTCGGCGGCGCCCGCGACTTCGGCCGGGGTTTCGCCCTTCATGCGCAGCGCCGTCAGCAAGGCGCCGGTTTGCGCCGGGTCGGCCTCGCCCGACATCACTTGCCGAAACACAGCATTGGCGTCCGCTTGGCTGAGTTCCTGTCCCTCCACCAGCGCCGCCAAGGCGGTTTGAATGTCCATGCCTTCAAGCTCCCGGGTGTTCAAGATTGAGAAAGTTGCGCAACAGATCATGCCCGGAATCGGTGAAGATCGATTCGGGGTGGAACTGCACGCCTTCGATGGGAAACTGGCGGTGCCGAAAGCCCATCACTTCGTGGACCGCACCGTCCTGTTCCGTCCAAGCGGTCACTTCGAGGCAACTCGGCAGTGAATCCCGGGCCACCACCAAGGAGTGGTAGCGGGTGGCCTGCATTGGCTCCGGCAGCCCCGCGAACAGGCCTTCGCCCTCATGGCGGACCACGGAGGTCTTGCCGTGCATGACGGCATCGGCGCGCACCACATCGCCGCCAAAGGCCTGGCCAATGCACTGGTGGCCGAGGCAGATGCCCAGCAGCGGCAGGCGCGGCCCGAAGGTGCGCACCACATCCAGGCAAACGCCCGCCTCGTTGGGCGTGCAGGGGCCGGGGGAGAGCACGATGCGCTCCGGGGCCATGGCCTCGATTTCGGCCAAGTTGATTTCGTCATTGCGATGCACGGCCACTTCCGCGCCCAGTTCGCCAAGATATTGCGCCACGTTGTAAGTGAAGGAATCGTAATTGTCGATCATCAGCAGCATGAGACAAGCCGACTTATTGAGTTTCCGAATGGTCTGTGAACGAGCGCACCGAAGCCCCGGCGTTTGGGGGGCTTCGGGGAAAATTGCTGCGGTTCAGGCGTCATTTCAGGCGTCGCTCCAAGCGCGCGAGCATCTCCTGGGTGGTCTTCAACTCGCGCAGAATCTCCTCCCGGCCCGGCGTCGTCTCCAACTCGCGCAGGCGTTCCTGCTTGGCTTCATCGAGGTTGTTCAACACCACGGCGATGAACAGGTTGATCACCACGAAGGTGCCCAACACGACGAAGCTCACAAAGTACACCCAAGCCCAGCCGTGGACGGCCATGGCGGCGTACATGATGTCGGTCCAGTCCTCCAGGGTCACGATGCGGAACAGGGACAGCAGCGAGATGCCAAGATTACGCCAATGCGTGGGGTCCGCCTCGTGGAACAGGTGGTAGCCCGCCACCCCGTACACATAGAAGATGATCGACATCAGGATGATCACATGGCCCATGCTGGGTATTGAGCGGACCAGCGTGGCCACGATCAGGCGCAGCTCCGGCAGGGCGGACACCAGCCGCAGCACCCGCATCAGGCGGGCCAGGCGGGCCAACGTGGCCAACTGGCCGGTCGCCGGCAGCAGGCTGATAACGACGATGGTGAAGTCGAAGACGTTCCAGCCATCCTTGAAGTAGCGGCTCGGATGCGGGTGCTCAGCGGCAATCTTGATGATGGCTTCGACCACGAAGATGGCCAGGAAAAGCTGGTTCAAGGCGGCGAACAGCCCCGCATAGGCCTCGCGCAGCGCCGCCGAGGTGTCCAGGCCGATGACGACGCCGTTGGCGATGATGACCGCCGTGATGCCGTGCTGAAACCAGCCGCTGCCGGTGATGCCGCGCAGGAAGGCGATCATGGCGCCGCCTGCTCCAGATTCTTCAGCCCCGCCTCCGCCAACGCGGCGGCGCGGAAGATGGCGCGGCCTTTGTTCATGCTCTCCTTCCACTCCAGGCGCGCGCTGGAGTCGGCCACCACGCCACCGCCCGCCTCAATGTACAGGGTGCCGTCCTTAACCACCGCCGTGCGGATGGCGATGGCCGTGTCCATGTTGCCGTTCCAGCCGAGATAGCCCACGGCCCCGCCGTAAATGCCCCGCTTGACGGGCTCCAGCTCATCGATGATCTCCATGGCGCGGATTTTCGGCGCGCCGGACAGCGTGCCCACGGGCAGCGTCGCCCGCAGCACGTCCATGGCCGTCTTGCCGGACTTAAGTCGTCCCGTGACGTTGCTGGAGATGTGCATGACATGGGAGTAGCGCTCGATGGCGAACTTCTCGGTCACCTGAACCGAGCCGATTTCCGCCACCCGGCCGACGTCGTTGCGGCCAAGGTCGATCAGCATCAGGTGCTCCGCGATCTCCTTGGGATCATTGACCAGCTCCTCCTCCATGGCCTTGTCCTCCTCCGGCGTATGGCCACGCCGCCGGGTGCCGGCCAGCGGCCGATTGATGATGGTGCCGTCCTCCAGGCGAGCCAGGATCTCCGGTGAGGAGCTGACGATCTGAAAGTCCTCCAGATCCATGAAGTACATGTAGGGCGAGGGATTGAGGTGCCGCAGCGCCCGGTACAAATTGATCGGGTCCGCGCCGAAGGGGATGGACATGCGCTGCGCCAGCACCACCTGCATCACGTCACCGGCCTGGGTGTAGTCGCGGATCTTCTCGACCGCCGCCTTGAACGGCGCCTCGCCGAACTCGGAGACGAAGTCGCTTTCGAGCACTTCGGCGTTGGCGCCGCTCTCGGCGATCGGCGGCACCGCGGCCGCCAGCTTCCGGGCCAAGGCGTTCAAGCGCTCCAAGGCGCGCTCTCGGATGCCGGGTTCGCTTGGATCCACCAGGCTGATCAACTGCATGCTCGCCTTCAGGTTGTCGAAGATGAGCAGTTCCTCGGAGACCATCAACACGATGTCCGGGGTGCCCACGGGGTCCGGGGGCACACTGTTGGCGAGCCGCTTTTCGATGTAGCGAACGCAATCGTAGCCAAAGTAGCCGACCAAGCCGCCATGAAACCTCGGCAGGCCCGGCACCGGCGCGACCCGGTAGCGGGCTTGGAAGGCTTCGACGAAGGCCAACGGGTCTTCAACCTCCGCTTGCTCCTCGCATTCGCCGTCGGTGACGATTTCGACCCGGTGGCCAAACACCTTGAGCACGGTGCGCGCCGGCAGGCCGATGATGGAATACCGCCCCCAGGTCTCTCCGCCATGGGCGGACTCCAGCAGATAGGACCAAGGCCCCCGGGCAATTTTCAAGTAGGCGGACAGCGGCGTGTCGAGGTCGGCCAGTATTTCCAGCGACAGGGGAACCCGGTTGTATCCTTGAGCGGCCAGATCGGCCAAGTCGTCAGCAGTCATGGGCAGGTCTCGTGAGTGGTTGGGTTCGCCGCCCGGGTTAGCTCGGGCGTCAGGGCGTTGCGGGGCGTTTAAGTTCGCCAACGAAACTCAACGAGACCGGCGAGAGGACGCCGGCCGCAGGCACGCGCCTTATGCGCCCGTCCGTTCACGCCGCGGATCAAATTGCCGACGCTGCATCGAATCTTCATTGCAGGAAACCACTCATTCGTCTTGGCAACGGCTCGCCAACGGCTTGCCGCGTTGCCGGGCGGCAGGTTAAAGCAGGTCCCGGAAGGTTTCAATAACCGCATCGGCCCCCAGGTCCTCCGCCGCCACGCCCTGGCGGTAGCCGTAGGCGACGCAGACCACGGCGCAGCCGGCCGCCCGCGCGCAGCCCACGTCGGCCAGGGAATCGCCCACGAACAGCACCTCGTCCACCCCGAGACCGAGCGCTGCGCAAGCGGCCAGCGCCGGGTCCGGGGCTGGCTTCGGCCGGGGGGCGGTATCGCCCGCCACCACCGCATCGAAGTGGTCGGTGAAGCCAATCTCAGCCAGCAGTTTGGTGGTGAGTTCGCCGCGCTTGTTGGTCACCACGGCCAGCTTGGCGCCCCGCCCGGCGAGCGCGGCAAGGGTTTCCTCAACGCCACCGTAGGGTGCGCTCTCGACCGCGATGCGGTTGCGGTAGCAGTCGAGGAAACTTGCCAGCATGGCGTCCACGGCGCCGGTCGGGGCACTGCGGTGCGCCACCGCCCGCTCCAAGGCGCTGCGGGCGCCCTGCCCCACCCAGTTGCGCGCCACCGCCACATCCACGCCCGCATAGCCGAACTCAGCCAGCGCGTGGTTCAGCGCGAAGGTCAAGTCGGGGGCGGTGTCGATGAGGGTGCCATCGAGGTCGAAGAGATAGCCCGCATACTGGCGAAACTCCCCTCCGCCGTGATTTAGCACGCTGACGCCTTCCCCAACTCCCCCCGCATGGCGGCGATGGTCGCAGCGTAGTCCCCAGAGCCGAAGATGGCGCTGCCCGCCACGAAGGTGTCGGCCCCGGCCACCGCGGCTTGGGCGACGTTGGCCACCTTGATGCCGCCGTCGATCTCCAGACGGATTGGCCGTCCGCAGGCGTCGATGCGCCGCCGCGCTTCGGCCACTTTGCCAAGGCTCGATTCGATAAACGCCTGGCCGCCGAAGCCCGGGTTGACGGACATGATGAGCGCGAGGTCGATTAACTCGATCGCTTCATCGAGCGCATGCAGCGGGGTCGCTGGATTGAACACCAGCCCAGCTTGGGCGCCGCCGTCGCGGATGAGGCTCAAGGTGCGGTGCAAGTGCTCGGTACTCTCCGGATGGACGCTGATTAGGTCGGCTCCGGCGTCCAGGAAGTCGCCGATCAGCCGATCCGCCGGCTTGACCATCAGATGGACGTCGAAGAAGCAGTCGAATCCCGCCCGGCGCAATGACTCAAGCACCAGCGGGCCGATGGTCAGGTTGGGCACGTAGTGGTTGTCCATGACGTCGAAGTGAATGACGTCCGCGCCTGCTGCCAGCACAGCCTCAATCTCTTCACCGAGCCGGGAGAAGTCAGCGGAGAGAATGGACGGCGCGATCCAGTGGTCCACAGGCTCGCGCCGCTAGCCTGCACGGCCCGGTTTGCGCCCCAAGGCCGCTTCGAGCTCCGCAACCCGTGCCTCGGCTTCGGCAGCCCGCATTTCGGCCTCTGGGCGGGACCGGCGCTCCTGCCGGCATTCCTCAACCGCTTCCTGATGGCTTTTCAGGTCTTGACCGGATTCGGGGTCGCGAATGCGCAAATGTCCCGATTCGTTGCGGAATTCCAAATTAAGGACGACGCTGCGATAGCCCGCCCGGCCGTGCAGCGGCGGAATCGGCTCATAAGCACCGCCACACAGCCGCAAGCCCAGCAAATGGCCCTTGATGCGGGCTCCGAACGGATCGAACAGCCAGAACTCCTCGATGCCGAGGCGCGCATAAAGCACCCGTTGGTCATTCATGTCCCTGTCAGCACCAGAGCCGGAGAGCACCTCCAACACGAACGATGGCACCGAACGCCCTTGCCACAGCTTGTGGGATAGGCGTTCGCGGTCACCCACGCCGAAGGCTGCGAAGACGTCCGTCGCCACCGACGCCCGCCGGTCGCCCTGTCGATAGTGCAAGAGAAGATCCGAGGCCACGAAGGTGTCCCGACTCCCGGCATGCTGTGTCTTCAGCGCCGCGGCCGCATAGAGAATCTCATCGCACTGACGGGTGTTCTGCGCCAACGGCTCGCCATCCGAATAGGGGTACCCGTCCGCGTCAACGTGGACGCGGCTGAAGGGTTTGGCGGTCGGGCTCGGCGGTGGGGCGGGCCAAGCCTCCCCGTTGCGTTGTTCGTGCTGCGAAAGCATGTCCATACCGTACCACATCCATTGCCAGCCTCTGAACTTTGTGCCTGACAACTTTGTGCCTGAAGCACCATCATCCGCTCGTGAATCGGCCGATGGGAAGTGGCGATCCACCGGCCGTTCCGCAGGAAATTGTCCCGCTGAAACCGCTATGCGTCGACTGCGCTGACGCGCAGCGAAGTGGCTCCCGTCCCCAACGGAGCGAGGGCATCCCCCGGACCCGGCGTCCCGCTGTCGCCGCGCTTCAGCGCAGCCTAGGCGAGGCGCTCGCGCAACGCCTCAAGCTGTGCCGGGGAACCGATATCGGTCCAGAAGCCGCGCCATAGCTGGCCGGTGACGGCGCCCTCGGCGACTGCCTTGAAATAAAGGCCGCTGAGCGAAAAGGGCACCGCCTCGCAGCCCTCCAGCAGCTGCGGATGGATTAGCGCCAAGCCGCAGAACACGAAGCTGTCGCCCCGGCCCGTGAGCCGCTCGCCATCCCAATCGAAATCACCCCGCTGGCGATGCGGCGGGGTGGGGGTCAGCAGCATGTGGGCCAGCGTCCCGTCGCGGAGGCAGCGGGCAAATTGATCGAAAGGGAAATCCGTATAGATGTCGCCCAACAGCAGCCAGAAGGGTTCATCGCCCAGCAGCGGCAGGGCTTGGACCACACCACCGCCCGTTTCCAGCAGCACCGACTCATGGCTATAGCGCACCGTCAGGCCAAAGGCTGCGCCATCGCCGACGCAAGCTTCAATCTGATCACCGAGGTGATGCAAGTTGATCACCACTTCGGTGACGCCCGCGTCGGCCAACCAACCGAGTTGATGGCAAATGAGGGGTGCGCCGCCAACCTCCATCATCGCCTTGGGGCGAAAGTCGGTCAGCGGTTTCAACCGCGTGCCTTGGCCGGCGGCCAGAATCATGGCCTTCACTGCGCTGCCGTCTTGAAGGCCAAGGCTGCGCGTCCTTCAAGCCGCCGCAGCCAAGCCGACAAGTGGCGGGTCTCGGCATACTCGCCGACGATGCGGCGCATGGCGGCAAGCACCGGGGCGATGTAGCCGAGATGGCTGGCCTTGCCGTCCCGCAACCAAAGGCGGGCAAAGATGCCGACCGCCTTGAATTGACGCTGCAGGCCAGTGAGGTCCAAGGCGCGGGAAAGAGCGTCCGCCGTGAAGTCGAAGCGCGATTGGACCCGGTAGCGTTCCTGCCAGCGGCGCAGGGATATCTGATCGAAGGCGTGATAACAATCCCACAGCAGGCAAGCCAGATCGTAGGTGGCCGGGCCGATCAGGGCGTCCTGAAAATCGACGATCCCCAAGCGTCCCTCGCGGTCGAGAAGCAGATTGCGGCAGTGGTAGTCCCGGTGGATCAGGCATTGGGGCTGGCTAAGCGCATTGTCGATCAGCGCCTCAAAGGCGCTCCCTGCGCCCGGGTTCAGATGTTCGCCAAGCCAACGCCCCAAAAACCACTCGCTGAAGATGCCGAGTTCATCGCGCAGACGGCTTTCCTCATAAGGAGGAACCGCCTGCGTTTCAATCTCTTGGATGCGCACGAGGCTGACAATGGCCAGTTCAAGGGCGCGGCGCTCATCGGGTCCGCCGTAGGCCTCCTCCAAATGCCGCTCGCCGAGATCGCTCAACAGAAAATAGCCCGACGCCCTGTCCATGGCGATGATCTCGGGCACGGGCAGCCGCCAGCCGCTCAATAACCGCTGCATGGCCACAAAGGCATCATTACGCTCAAGCTTCGGCGGCGAGGCCATGACCACGGCAGAGGACCAGGAGCGCTCGGATGGGTTGTCGGCGGCCGCCATCCAGACGCGAAAGAACCGCCGCTGGCTGGCCTCCACCCGCAACGGCGCGACCCGCTCGACCGAGCCGCCGACATTCACCGCCACCCAGTTCGCCAAGTCATGCTCCATGCCCCGATGGTATCATCCACGCCATGCGAAGGCGGTTGAAAGCGGTGGCCGGGAGCTTGGCGCTGGCCATCGGCACTTGCGCATTTGCCGCCAAAGCCGTCCCCGCGACGGAGAAGACGACGACCGACCGGACGCTGGCCGAACGCTTCTGGGTCGATTGGGAGGAACTGACGCCCGGCGAACGCCACCTCCACCCGGCTTGGTGCCGCGGCGCCTACCGATTCCCACCGCAACCGCAGCGAAATGCGCATGAATCCGCCAGGGAATCCACCATTGAGGCGGAATCGGATTCCGCCAACTACCTGAGCGATGGCACCGTGGAACTCGAAGGCGGCGTGGTGATCACCCAGGGTACCCGCTGGGTGCGCACCGAACGGGCGCTGGTCAACTCGGACGCCGACAGCGCCACCGCGCCCGGCACCGTGTGGATCAGCGATGCTGACGTCATGATGCAGGGCGCCTCCGCCGAAGTGCGCTTGGACAACCGGGCGGCTCGCCTCGACGACGCCCAAATCCTCCTCACCGGCCCCCAGCTGCGCGGCAGCGCCGATGCGGTCGAGCGCCAAGGGGATGGCAGCATTCGGCTGACCCAGGCCCAGTTTACCCGTTGCGAACCCGGCAACCGCAGCTGGCGAATCGACGCGCGCGCGTTGAACCTGCCCGACGGGGAGGTGTTCGGCACCGCTCGAGGCGCCGTGCTGCGGGTGAAGGGCGTGCCCCTGGCTTGGTTGCCCTATATGAAGTTCCCGGTTTCAGACGAACGCCAGTCCGGATTCCTGTTTCCCCATATCGGCGCATCCGGCGAGGACGGTGTGGATTTGGCGCTGCCCTACTACCTCAATCTGGCGCCGAACTACGACGCCACCGTCACGCCCCGACTGCTCGGCAAGCGGGGCCTCGGCGCCGAGGGCGAACTGCGCCATCTCTCCCGCTGGGACCGCACCCGCCTGTTCGGCGGCTACCTGGCCAACGACAAGCTCTACGACGGTCAATTGGAGAGGGACGACTGGCAGGACCTGCAAACCGCCGGCGCCTTTCAGGGGAATGACTTCGACCCGGCGGGGCGCTGGTTTGCCGGCGTCGAACATCGCGGACGAGCGGGACGCTTTCAGTCGTTCATCAACTACGCTGCGGTCAGCGACCGTGACTACTTCCGGGTCTTCGATGGCGCCGTTTCCGGCCGCGGGCGCTTCAACCTGGAGCGTTACGGCGAAGTCAGCTACCGCCGCGGCGGCTTCAGCGCCCGCCTTTGGGGCCAGAGCTTCCAGCGACTCGACGAGATACGCCGTCCCGAGTACCGTCGGCTGCCGGAAATCGACATCGGCTACCAAGGCTTGGCGTTCGGCCCGTTGCGGTTCTCACTGGACGCTCGGGGCGCGGCCTTCGACCGCAACACCGAGGGGTTAAGAGGCATCAGCGCGCTGACCGGTGAACGCCTGCATCTGGAGCCCCGCCTAAGCCTGCCGCTCTACTGGCCGTTCGGATTCCTCACCGCCCGGGCCGGGTATCGACACACGGCCTATGCACTCGAATCCGAAGCGGAACCCTTGGCGGACGATTCGCCAAAGCGCAACATCTTCTACGGCAGCTTGGACGGCGGCTTGATCTTCGAGCGGGACCTCGACGCGTTCGCAACGCCCTTGGTGCAGACCTTGGAACCGAGGGTGCGCTACTTCCGCCAAGGGTACGAGAACCAGGACGGGCTGCCCCTGTTCGACGCTAAAGCGCTGACCTTCAGCTATCGGCAACTGTTTCGCGACAACCGCTTCGCCGGTCTCGACCGCATCAGCGACGCCAATGAACTATCGGTCGGTGTCACCAGCCGCTTCTTCAATCGAGCCAATGGCCGGGAGTACGTTTACGCGAGCTTGGGCCAGACCTTCCACTTCCGCGACCGGCGGGTCACGCTCAACGGTCGCTTGAGCGACGATGACCGCCACAGCGCATCCGCCATCACCGGCGAAATCGGCGGGGCGTTCGCCAGCCGCTGGCGGCTCACCGGCGCCTTGGCCTGGGACACGGGGGACAGCCAACTCGACGAAGCCGCCGCCATCCTGTCCTACCGCCGGGACAACCGGCGCATTCTCAACCTGGGCTACCGTCGATTGGCCAATGGCATCGATCAAACTGACCTGTCCCTCCATTGGCCAGTGGCGCGGCGATATGCGATCTTCGGACGCTGGAACCACGATCTCAAATTGGGCCGAACCATTGAGGGAATGGCCGGAATCGAGTACAACGATTGTTGCTGGCGCCTGCGCCTGGTGGCCCGCCGCCACCTGGACCATGCGGCGGTGCGAAGCCTCGACAGCGTCGATCCGGACTCCGGCCTGTATCTGCAAGTGTTGTTCAAGGGGCTCGGCGCCTTCGGTGGCCAAGTGGATTCAATGCTCGAACGCAGCATTCGCGGCTACCGCTCCACGCCCTATTCGCTGTCCGAGGGGCGGTGACGCCGACGGCGGCAAAGTCAATCGAAAAGGATGAAGCACATGGGCCTTGGAAGCAGTTTGAAGATCAGTCTGCGGCGCGGTTTAGGCATAGGTCTGGCCCTTCTCGGCGCAAGCGCAACGCACGCCGAATACCAGGAACTGGACGGCATCGTTGCCATCGTCGATGACGACGTGGTGCTGGCGTCGGAGTTGCTCAGCCGCATGGAAGTGGTGCGCGAGCAGATCGCCCGGGAAAATGTCCAAGCGCCCGCGGAAAACGTGCTGGTCAGCCAGTTGATGGAACGGCTGGTGCTGGAGAGCATTCAGCTGCAGCAGGCGCGCCGCCGAGGCTTGGAGATCGACGACGAATCGCTCAGCCGTGCGGTGGCGACCTTCGCGCAGCAGAACGACATGACCATTGAGCAGTTCCAGAAAGCCCTGGTCGACGACGGCATGAGCTACCGCTCGTTCCGCGAGGACATTCGCCGCGAAATGCTCATTCAGCGCCTGCAGCGCAACATGGTGAACCGACGCATCAGCATCAGCGAGCAGGACGTCGAGGACCTGCTCGACTCGCCCTATTACCAGCAACTGCTGTCGGACGAATTTCGAGTGGGACACATCCTGCTCGCCGTCGAGGCCGGGGCCGGGCAGCGCACGATGGAAGCCGCCGCCCAGCAAGCCCAGCAAATCGTTGAGGATCTGCGCGCCGGCGCCGAGTTCAAGGAAACGGCCATCGCCAAGTCGGCGGGGGCCCGCGCCCTGGAGGGTGGCGACCTGGGCTGGCGGCGAGCCGGGGAGCTGCCGAGTCTCTTTGCCGATGAAGCGCTCACGCTGGAAATTGGCCAGACTGCGGATCCGATCAAGAGTCCCAGCGGCTTCCACATCATCCAGCTGCTCGACCAGCGCGGCGCCGGCGTGCAAACCGAAGATCAAACCCTGGCCCGCCACATCCTGGTGCAGCCATCGGCCATTCGCACCCCCGAACAGACCGAGGCGCTGATCGGCGACATTCATGGCCAACTGGCCGCAGGCGGCGACTTCTGCGCCTTGGCGGCGGAGCACTCGGAAGATCCGGGCAGCGCACTGAACTGCGGCGACCTCGGCTGGACCACTGGCGAACAATTCGTGCCCGCCTTCGTCGAGGTGATGAACGCCACCGCAACCGGCCAACTGTCAGCCCCCTTCGAGTCACGATACGGCTGGCACGTCATCGAAGTGCTGGAGCGCCGCACCCAGGACATGGGCGAGGAGGCGCGCCGCAGCATGGCTCTGCAGATTCTCCATCAGCGGCGCTTCGACGAGGAGTTGCAGTCCTGGCTCAAGGAAATACGCGACGAGGCCTTTGTCGAACTGCGGCTTTGATACGGCTGGTCTTCTTGATCGCGGGAAAAGGTTGCCGAATGAGTCAACTATTGCGTCCGACGACCGGCTTCCCGTTGGTCTGAGGCATCGCCTCGTTAGCCCATGCTCGCCATCACCCCAGGAGAACCGGCCGGCATCGGGCCCGATTTGGCCGTCATGCTGGCCCAGCGGGAGCGGGACTCGGACTGGGTGGCGCTGACCGATGCCGAAACGCTGCGGGACCGCGCCCGACGGCTTGACCTGCCCCTGAAGCTGACCGCCAAACCCACCCGGCGCGCCGGCTGCCTGTGCCTCGAACCGGTACCGCTGGCCGAACCCGTCGAGCTAGGCGCGTTGAATCCGGCCAACGCGCCCGCCGTCATCGCCGCCTTGGACCGCGCCGTGGATGGCTGTCTGAAGGGCCGTTTCCAAGCGCTGGTCACCGGCCCGGTGCAGAAGTCGGTCATCAACGAGGTGGGCATTCCCTTTTCCGGGCATACCGAGTTCCTGCGCGATCGCTGCGGCGCCGCCGACGTGCTGATGCTGCTGGCCACGGGCGGTCTCCGGGTGGCGCTGGCAACCACTCATCTTCCTTTGTCGGAGGTGCCCAAAGCCGTGACTGACGCTCTCTTGGAATCCAAGCTCAGGCTGCTGCTCGGTGGCCTTAAAACGCATTTTGGATTCTCCCGACCACGCATCCTCGTCACGGGTCTAAACCCCCACGCGGGTGAGGCCGGCCACCTGGGCCGGGAGGAAATCGACGTCATCGACCCCGTCTGCGCCCGCTTCCGCGCCCAAGGCGAGGCGGTGACCGGACCGCTGCCCGCCGATACCGCCTTTACGCCGAACCGCTTGGCGGTCGCCGACGCGGTGCTGGCCATGTACCACGACCAAGGCCTTCCGGTGCTCAAGCACGCCGGCTTCGGGGAAGCGGTGAACATCACCTTGGGCCTGCCCTTCATCCGCACCTCGGTGGACCACGGCACCGCCCTGGACTTGGCGGGCACCGGCAAAGCCGATTGCCGCAGCCTTGAAGCCGCGCTCGCGCTGGCGGAAGGCCTCAGTCGGCGCTGAGCTCCGCTTCGTAGCGGCGCTCAACCCGCCGGGAGATGCCCGTGAGAATCTCGTAGGCGATGCTGTTGGCCTTGGCGGCCACCTCGTCAACGGGCAGGTTGGGGCCGAACACCTCAACCCAATCGCCCGCCTTCAAGCCAACGCCGGTGGCGTCGATGGCGGTCAGGTCCATGGACACGCGGCCCAACATCGGGCAGCGGCGACCATTGGCGAACACTTCGCCTCGGCCGGACAGCAGGCGCGGCAGGCCGTCAGCGTAGCCGATGCCGAGGACGGCCACCGGCGTTGGCCGCTTGGCCGCCCAACTGGCACCGTAGCCGATCGCCTCCCCGGCTCCCACCGTGCGCAATTGGACGACTTGCGCTTCCAAGGTGGCAACCGTCTGCATGGGGTTGGCACCCCCTGTCCAGGGGTTGCCGCCATAAAGGCCGATGCCGGGACGAGCGAGGTCGCAGCCGAAGTCCGCCCCGCTAAGGATTCCCGCGGAATTGCCGATGCTCAACGGGACGCCGGGAAAGCGCTCGCGCAAGCGCCCGATGCGCTCGGCCTGCAACGCGTTCAGCGGATGCTCCGGCACATCGGCGCAGGCCAGATGGGTCATCACAAGCCCGACTCCAACGCCGCTGAAGGTCTTTGGAGCCACGTCAAAGGGGAACCCCAGCCGTTGCATGCCCGTGTCCACATGGACCGTAGCCGCGCTGGAGTTCCTCGCCGTCCATAGCGCCAATTGTTCCGGGCTGTTCAACACGGGATTAAGCCGGTGCTCGAGCAGCGCATCGACCGTTTCCGGCAAAGCGCCGTCAAGGACGTGGATTTCGGGTTCGGCCAGCGTTCGGCGCAGCGCCATGCCTTCCGCGGTCCGCGCCACGAAAAAATGCCCACAGCCCGCCGCCGCGAGCGCTTGGCTTGCGGCGGCGGCGCCTAGTCCGTAGGCGTCCGCCTTGACCACCGCTCCCACGGCGCCTGCTGCTGCCTCGCAGTAGGTCCGGTAATTTCCGACCAAGGCTTTAAGGTCGACGCGTAGGCGAGCCGTCATGGCGCACCTCCCCCGGTCCACTACCAGCCGGTGCTCGGTTCGATGTCCGCGTTGCGCCATGCCGCCTCAAGGCGGGCCTGCACCGGCGCACTGAACTCGCCGCGCGCCGCGAGGGCTTGACTGAGGCCGTGCAGCGACCAGCCATTCTCCGGGAACTCGCCAAGATCAGCAGCGAAGACATCTTCCGCAGCGTCGGCATCGCCGTGGCGTAGCAAGGCGGTGCCCAGGGATTGGCGGATCGGGTAGTGCCAGAACGGCGGTTCCGAGTACGGCAACGACAGCTGGGCCGCCACGGCTTCGCGCAACTGCTTGATTTCCTCATCGCCATCGCCCCGCTGCTTGGCCATGCCAGCCCGCACCAAGTGGGCGGAGATGCCAACCAAGGCATCGCTGATGTCGGCGCGGCGCAGCACCACCAGATCCAGCTCGCCGCTGCCCCGGATCGCTTCCAAGGCCTCAAGTTCCATCTGAGCCGCCGCGAGTTCCCCCTTGGCGGCGAAGGCGAGGCCCCGGCCGTAATGCCGCATGGCTTCGGCGTAGGGCAGCCCTTTTGCCACGACTGGCACAGCCAAGGTGTCATCCCACATGCCAAAGCGAACAAAGGTGTGCATGCGCACCGGCAGGTAAGCCTGGATGGGGCCGATCGCCTTTGCCATCTCCTCGGGAATCCGCTCGCTCAGCCGTTCGGCGGTGGCCAAGGCCAGTTCCCGGCGGCCTTCCATCATGGCTGCGTACCACAGAAAGTGCAGGTTGTGCGGATAGTAGGCGGCCGGGTACATGCCTTGAGCATTGCATTGGGCGATGTAGTCCTCATCGGCCACCGCCGCCCGTTCATTGGCGGTGACCGCATCCGCATAGCGGCCCAGCCGCAAATAGATGTGCGACGGCATGTGGACCAAGTGGCCAGCCACCGGCACCAAGCCGCCCAGGCGGTCGGCGGCGGCTTCCGCCTTCTTGGGGGTGAACTGCTCCATGGCGTGAATGTAAAGATGAGCGGCGCCCGGGTGGTTGGGGTCGACGGCCAGCACATGCTCCAGAGCGTCCACCAAGGCCTCAGTATGCGCAGTCGGCGACCCATCGGCTTGCCAATAGGCCCAAGGGGAGAGGTCCATCAAGGCTTCGGCGTAGAGGGTACGGGCACTGAGGTCGCGCGGGTACTTTTCGACCAACACGCGCATCGCCTCCGCGTAGGCGGCGTCCAACGCGGCGCGGTCCGTCCCGTCCGCCGAATAGCGGGCCGCAATGGCGTCGATGTAGTCGCGCTCAGGCTCCGTTTCGTGGACCTTCCGCGCCAAGGCCATGCCGACGGCCTCCCATGCAGGCGCGACCGCCTCCTCGCTCATCGGCGCATTGATGTTTGGCCCCAGCGCCAAAGCGGCCCCCGCATAGCAGATGCCGCAAGTGGGGTCGACGGCGGCAGCGGCGCGGAAGGAGCGCACCGCTTCGGCATGGTTGAAGCCGAACGCCAAAGTCAATGCCTGGTCGAAGTAGCGTTGCGCCTTGGGCGCATCGGTGCTGATGGCGAAATGCAGGGGGCCGATGCCTTCAAGCAACGGCGCAAGCGGTTGCTCCTCCGCTTGCTGAGCGCACCCGGTCATGGCCAGCAGCAGCCCTGAGGCAAATTGGAGTGGTCTTCGCATATGTCCGTGCCCCGATTGTTGAACCAGTCGGCAATAGTGCCTCAAATGGCGTCGGTTTGCCCTTTGGGACTCATTGGGACCCATTGAGGGCAGGACGTCTTCCGGCCGACGCGCTATGCTCGCCGTCTCAAAGCCAACAGGGTATCGGTTCATGAAACAGCTATTGGCGCTATTTTTCAGCCTGACCGCCGTTGCGGCCTTGGCCGACATGACCGATGAAGTCGAGCACCGCTACGCGGACAGCGACGGCGTGCGCATCCACTACGCCGCAACTGGCAAAGGGCCGTTGGTGGTCATGATTCACGGCTTCCCGGACTATTGGTACTCATGGCGGCACCAAATGAAAGCCTTGCAGGACCGCTTCAGGGTCGCCGCCATTGACCAGCGCGGCTACAACCTGAGCGGCCAGCCGCAAGGGGTTGGCAGCTACGCCATGCCGCTGCTGGTCGGCGACGTGGCCGCGGTCATCGCCGCCGAGGGCGCGGAGAAGGCCATCGTCGTCGGCCACGACTGGGGCGGCGCCGTGGCTTGGAACATCGCGATGACCCGCCCCGAGCTGGTGGACTTGCTCATCATCCTCAACCTGCCGCATCCGAACGGGCTGGCCCGTGAACTGATGAACAATCCGGCCCAGCAGGCCAACAGCCAGTACGCCCGTGATTTCCAGCAGCCCGGCGCCCACAAGGCGCTAACCGCCGAGGGTTTGGCCCGGTGGGTTGCCGACGAAGACGCCCGCTCCCGCTACCTTAAGGCCTTTGAACGCTCCGACTTTGAAGCCATGCTCAACTACTACAAGGCCAACTATCCGCGTACCGACGCCAGCGGTGAAGGCTTGGCGCCAGCGTCTGCGCCCAAGGTGCAAATGCCCGTGCTCATGTTCCACGGACTTGAGGACACCGCGCTGCTGCCGGCGGCGCTGAATGGCACTTGGAACTGGCTGGAGCGCGACCTGACGCTGGTGACCGTCCCCGGCGCCGGCCACTTTGTCCAGCAGGACGCTGCTGAATTGGTGTCGGCGACCATGCGCAGCTGGCTGCTGCAGCGCCGCGGCTAAAGCATCAATGAACGCGGCCGGTTGTCCATCGGCGTGAACCCCGCTCCCGGCGCTTCCGGCTGGCGGGTTGTTCCTTCGGCGTCAACGGCGTGCCGTTCTGGGGCAAGCTAAGGGCTTTCATGGAACAAATGGAGACGACCCCGCGGCTGGCGGGTTGTTCCTTCGGCGTCAACGGCGTGCCGTTCTGCGGCAAGCCAAGGGCTTGCGTCCGGTGAATTGGGCGAACGTCTTGACCGCCCTGCGCCTGGCGGCGGCCCCGGCGGCGGGGTGGTTCACCGCAGGAGAGCACTGGTTGGCCGCGTTGCTGCTGTGGGTGCTGGCGATCGTCACCGACGTCTTCGATGGCATCCTGGCCCGGCGCTTCGGCGCCGCGTCGAGCGGCGGCGGCCTGTTCGACCACGCCACCGACTGCGCTTTCGTCACCTTCTGCCTGGGTGGGCTCGCGAGCGCGGGCTCGATCCCGTGGCTGCTGCCGGTCCTGGTTCCCTTGGCCTTTCTTCAGTATGCACTCGATTCCCGAGCCCTCGCCGGCCAGCCCCTGCGCACCAACCGCATCGGCAAGTTCAATGGCATTGGCTACTTCGCCGTCGCTGGCGCAGTCATCGTGCCAAGTGCCTTGGGATGGTGGGAGTGGCTGCCGACGGCGCTGGGCGAAACACTCGCTTGGCTGCTGGTGGCCAGCACCCTGCTTTCGATGGGCGAACGATTGCTGTTGACGCTCCGAGGCTACTTCGCGAAATAAGCCCCGACCGGCAACGGGCCACCTTAGGAACTCAGCGGATGGATCTTGACCGCCAGCACGTCGCAGGGCACACCATGCAGCACGGCGTTGGCCGTCGATCCAAGCAACAGCCCCAACCCATGCCTGCCGTGAGTGCCTATGACGATCAGATCCACCTCGGCTTCCGCCGCAAGGGTGCGTATCTCATGGGCCGGAGGTCCAAGGCGCACCAAAGCGTCATCCGCCCCGATGCCGTACTCGGCGGATAGCTCCCGGAGTTGATCCCGCGCTTGGCGCAGGGCCTCCTCCTCAAAGGACACCGCGTCACTGGCCATGGGCGCCATATCCAAGCCGCCGTATGCCTGGGTCAGGGGTTTGACCACGGTGACGCTCCGCAGCCGGGCATCCTGCTGATCCGCCACTGAACGGGCAGCGGCTATTACCTCATCCGCCTCTTCGGTTAAGTCAACTGCCACCAGTACTTGCTTGTAGGCCATGATGAAGACCTGAATCAAATACGTTGACCCCAGAATACATCCGGGCGGCGAGTCTCTTCAACAAACCTCCGAGCAACCCTGGGCAAATTCCGGTCAGGCCTTGGATTCGGCTCGACGCGAATCAAACTGAAACGCAACCCACCGGTTCAGCCGGAGCGGATTTGCCCAAACCGATCGGTCAGCACCAGCAGGCTGGGCAGCAGCGTCAGGTTGGCCAGAAAGGCCAGCGCCATGGCCAAGGCGACCAGCAGGCCGAACAGGATGGTGGGCACGAAGTTCGAGAAGCAGAGCACCGAGAAGCCCACCATGATGGTAACGCCGGTCAGAAAAAGGGCCCGGCCAAGGGCGCCGTGGGTGCGGGCGATAGCGGTGCCGGCATCCGGCGCCGCGGCGCGTTCAACTCGGTAGCGGTGCAGGTAGTGAATGGCGAAATCGACACCGATGCCCACGGAGACCGCGGCGATGGCGGTGGTCATCATGTCCAGGGAGATGCCGGCGAAGCCCATGACGGCAAGCACCGCGGCGGCGGCCAGTATGTTGGGAACCAAGCCCAACAGCGCGAACAGGGGGGAGCGCAACAGCACCAGGAACATGGCGAAGGTGGCCAGCAGCACGTAGCCTAGGGTGTCCACTTGCGAGGCGACCAGCTTTTGCACCATGGCGTTGAACAGCACCACCATGCCGGCCACCGCCACGTTGTCCTCGCCAAAGCCCACTGCTTCGGCGGCATGGCGCTTGATGTCCGTGACGAGCGCTTCGCGGTCGAAGTAGGGGCCGCTTTCGATCACGCGCGCCCAAAGCCTTGCCTGACCGTTGGCCGGCGCCGCGTAGGGACGAATGATCTCTTCGCGCAGTTCCGGCGGCAGCGCCGCCAGGACAGCGGCGATCTGCACGTTGCTCAGGGGTTCGCCACCCGTGAACTCCATCGCCAGATCATCCAACGACGCCAAAGACACTACCTTGCCGACCTCCGGCCTGGCTTCGAGATAGCGATGCACCGCCCTAATCCGGTCGAGCTTGTCCCGCGTGAACCAATAGCGTTCCGGGAAGGGATCTTCCTCGGCCTCATCGGCAAACAGATCCCCGTCTTCAAGGTCATCGAAGAAATCGTCGGCGGACGCCTGCCAAGGCTCAAAGTTGAGAACCACGTCGAAGGGCGCGGTGCCTCCCAAATGCCGGTCGATATAGACCATGCCCTGATTGATGTCGGTATCGTCCTTGAAGTAGTCGATGAAGCGGTTGTCCACGGACAACCGGGCTACGCCGGCGGCGGTCAGGACCAGTGCCGCCAAGGCCAATGCCCCCACAGTGCCGGATCGCTGCACGGCGAACCGGCTCAAGCCTGCCACCAAGCCGGCCGAGAGCGGGTGCCCGCCCCGGGGCCGCCCCCTTGGCAACAGCATGAGCACGGCGGGAAACAGGGTGAAGGCGATCAGCAGCGCGAACAGCACGCCGATGCACATCATCAGGCCGAAGTCCTCGACCGGCACAATGCGGCTTGCCGTCAACGAGCCGAAGGCGGCCATGGTGGTGAGCGCCGTGTACAGGCAGGGGGAGAACTTGCTGGCCATGGTGGCGGCGACGATTCCCCGAACGCTGCCCGCGTCCTGCGCTTGCGCCAGTTCCCGGTAGCGCACGATGAGATGGATGTTCAGGGAGATGGTCATGATGGCCAACAGGGCCACGAAGTTGGAGGAGATGACGGTGGCCGGCTTGTACAGGAAGCCCAGCACGCCCATGGTGGCGGCGACGCTGGCGGCGGCGGCGCCCAAGGGCAGAACCACCCAGCGAAGCTGCCGGAAGGCGGCGTAGAGCACACCCATCACCAGTACCAGGACCAAGCCGCCAAACACCGCCAAGTCGCCCTTGACGAAGGCGATCATGTCGGCGGCGATCATGGGCACCCCGCCCAGATGCAGCGTGGCCCGGTTGGAAAAATCCGCCCGAACGCTGCGCACGGCTTCAATGAGCGCCGCCCGCTCCGCCAGTTGGCGGCGGCGTTCGGCGGTGTTCTCCCGTTCGAGGGCGGGCAGGGGGACAAGCGCCACTCGCAGGGCTGCGGTTCGGCCATCGGCTGATATGAGAAGTTCGCGGAAGAACGGGCTGCCGGAGAGCTCTTCGACCGCCAAGGCCCGATCGGTTTCCGGGGACAGCAGCGTGCGGAAGCCTTCGGCCAGTTCGTCGAGCGGCACCGCGGGGCTTTTCAGCAAAGGCGCATCAAGCACTGAAAACACGGAGGTCACGCCTTCGATAGCGCCCAAGCGCCCCTGAAGCTCGGCGAGAAGGCGCACGTTGGCCATCGAAAGCAGAGGCCCTTCGTGGGGCGTGAAGGTCACCAGCAGGAAGTCATCGCCGCCGAAGACTGCTGATATCTCCCGATAGAGGGCCAGATCCGGATCGTCCTGGACCACCAGGGTGTCGGCGGAGGCGTCAAAGCTGAACCGGGACGCATAGCTGGCCGCCAGCAGCAGTGCGCCGGTCAAGCCCACGAGCAGCCAGCCCGGCCGATTGAGCAGCCGGACGTAGGCTTTTTCGAAGCGCTGGACTAGGCGCCGCAGCACGGCATGCCGCTCAAGGCCAATCGGCTGCGCTGTGCGCAGGCAACCGCATTCGGCCCCCAGGATTTCGAGGGCGCGAACCTTCGGTTCGTTGTGCCTTCGGTCCGGGAGCCCTTCCAGGCTATTCCGAGGATCAGGGGCGGGATGCCTTTGGAAGGCTGAAGAAGGCCCGCCATCAGGAGGCCCGCCCTTCCCGCCAGGCGTTGATGAGTTGGTCGTAGGGCACGGTGCGTCCCGGCGGCTTTTCGTTGTCGAGCTTAGACTTGGGCGCGCCGGGTCGGGACAACCAATCCTGCGGATCGGCCTCGGGGTTGAGCCTGGGGCCGCAATCGCCCTGAATGCCGATGCGCTCCAGGCGCGCCAGCACCTCGTCCTGCTGCCGGGCCAGGGTGTCCATGGCTTCCTGCGGCGAGACCGCGCCACTGACGGCGTTGGCCACGTTGGGCCACCAGAGCTGAGCCAGCTTGGGGTAGTCGGGCACGTTGGTGCCCGTCGGCGTCCAAGCAACGCGGGCGGGGCTGCGATAGAACTCCACCAAGCCGCCCAAGCGCGGCGCAGCCTCGGTCATGGCGTCGGCATTGAGGTCCGACTCGCGGATGGGCGTGAGGCCCACCAGCGTCTTCTTGAGCGACACGGTCTTGGACACTACAAACTGCGCATAGAGCCAAGCTGCTTGCCGCCGCTCCAAGGGAGTGCTTTTCAGCAGCGTCCAGGAGCCCGCATCCTGATAGCCGAGCTTCATGCCCGGTTCCCAATAGGGGCCATGCGGCGAAGGCGCCATGCGCCACTTGGGCGAGCCGTCCTCGTGCACCACTGGCAGCCCCGGCTCGATCATATCGGCGGTGAAGGTGGTGTACCAGAAGATTTGCTGGGCGATGCGTCCTTGGGCGGGCACCGGCCCGGCTTCGGAAAAGGTCATGCCTTGGGCCTCGGGCGGGGCGAAGCGCTTAAGCCATGCCATGTACTTGTCCAGCGCAAACACCGCCGCCGGGCTGTTGGCCGCCCCGCCGCGGCTCACGGAGGCGCCCACCGGTCGGCAGCCTTCCACCCGAATGCCCCACTCATCCACCGGCTTGCCGTTGGGAATGCCCGCATCCCCGGCGCCCGCCATGGACAGCCAAGCATCCGTAAAGCGCCAACCGAGGGAGGGGTCCTTCTTGCCGTAGTCCATGTGCCCGTAAACGGGCTCGCCATCGATGGTCTTGACCTGCTCGGAAAAGAACTCAGCGATGTCCTCATAGGCAGACCAATTCACCGGCACACCAAGCTCGTACCCGTAGGCCCCCTGAAAACGGGCGCGCAGATCCTCTCGCTGGAACCAGTCGTAACGGAACCAGTACAGGTTGGCGAACTGTTGGTCCGGCAGTTGGTAGAGCTTGCCGTCCGGGCCGGTGGTGAAGCTCCTGCCGATGAAGTCGTCCACGTCCAGGGTGGGCAGGGTCACCGCCGCGCCCTCATCCGCCATGAAGTCCGACAACGGCACCACGTAGCCGTAGCGGGAATGGGTGCCGATCAGGTCGGAGTCGTTGACGTAGGCGTCATAGACGTTCTGCCCGGACTGCATCTGGGTCTGCAGCTTCTCGATGACATCGCCCTCCTGAATCAGATCGTGGGTGACCTTGAGACCGGTGATCTCGGCGAAGGCCTGGGCGAGCACCTCGGACTCGTAGGCGTGGGTGGTGAGCGCCTCGGACACCACGCTGATCTCAAGGTGCCGATAGGGTGCGGCGGCCTCGGTGAACCAAGCCAGTTCCCGAAGTTGCTCATCACGGCTCAGGGTGGAGGGTTGGAACTGCTGGTCCACCCAACGGGCGGCGTTGGCCGCATAGTCCACGGCTTGGCCGGAAGGCGTCTGCTCGCCTCCGCAAGCGCCAAGCGCAAGCAGGGCTGGAATGGCGGCCCATGGCTTCATGTTGGTTTCCTAGTGCCGGCAAGTGGAAGAGTGTGACGGGCAAGTATAGAGAGGTTGCGCTGGCGGTGGCCACCAGCGGCGGGCCAAATCTCGGTAAGAGGACGCAGTTCGCTTCCTGACCTCGATTGCCGCTCCGCAAATCGGTGCAAATTTGAACCTGTACTTCAAAATTTCATGATATTTTGAAGTACAGGTTCACGAAGAAACTCGTTGCTCCCGCACCAAAGTATGAGAATTTTCTTGGCCCGATGTTGCGCCTGCAACCAATATCTGTATATTCATACACATCGCCTATCAAGGTAGGAACTCCAATTGCCGTTTGTCTTGCTACGCTCCTGTGGCGCGGCATCGCGCATTCAGGCATTCTGTCGATGGTGAACTCGAAATGACCCAAAGCGCTTTGGCCTTCCCGCAAGCCGCTCCGCTGTCCTCGACATGCCGGTCGCCGAACGGCGGGCCCACCGCCGCTCGAGAGGCTCTGCACGCCCGCTTCGCGGAGCGCATCATTGTCGACTACGACTTGTCTCGCCGTCTGGTCTCCTACCAAGGCAACAAAGCCGTCCCTGGGTTTCGTTGGATGAAGTACAAGGAAGGGTTTTCAACCCAACTTGTTGAGCGGCTGCTCAGCGGCAGTGGCCCCGGCGCGGTTCTTGACCCATTTTCCGGCATAGGCACCACCGCGCTCACAGCCAGCCGCACGGGGCGCCGGGCCATTGGCGTGGAAATCATGCCGGTGGGCAACCTGATGGCCAAGGCAATCACGGCCATTGCCAATGGCCTTAGCCGGCGCCAATTGGCCAGCGCATCCGCGGGCCTCGTGGATAGCTTGGCGAATGGAGCCCCCGACCCCAAACATGCCTTTCCTCACGTTCGAATTACCAAAGGCGCGTTTTCGCCGCGAGCGGAGGAGGACATTGCCAAAGCTCGCCAGTTCATCGCCGCCACTGCCGACGACCACTCCGCAATCGCGCTCAACGCCGCCTGCGTCGCGGCCATCGAGGATGTGAGCTACACCCGCAAGGACGGCCAATACCTGCGTTGGGACCCGCGCTCCGGCAGAACGGCGAGCACTCGTCTGGACAAGGGCCGGTTGCCCAGTCTAGCGGAAGCGCTTGAGCGCCGTTTGAGTCAGATGATCGAGGATGTGCCTGCCGTCAAGCAACACTACGCGGGCCCGCCGCCTAAACTGATTGACGGATCCTGCCTGACGGAGTTGAAGGACTTGGAAGCTGGGACCTTCGACACCGTAATCACTTCCCCACCCTACGCAAACCGCTACGACTACACACGCACCTACGCCTTGGAATTGGCGTATCTCGGGTACGACGAGGCTGCCTTCAAGGCTTTGCGTCAAGCATTGCTGTCGGCAACGGTTGAAAATCGCTCCAAGCGGGATGAGTTGCGAATGGCCTATGGAGGCTCCGATTGGGTGTCCCGCCTATTCGCCATGGTGGACCAAAACGCCGCACTCAACGAAGTGTTGAACATCCTGCGAGAACACGCAGAGGAACTCGGCAACCGCAACGTCATTCGCCTGCTCGAATACTACTTCACCGAAATGGCGGTGGTGATCAGCGAACTGGCCCGAGTGGTGGCGCCGGGTGGCCAAGTCTTCATGGTCAACGACAACGTTCGCTACCATGGAGAGGAAGCGCCCGTGGACCTCATTCTGTCGGACTTTGCGGAACAGCTGGGCTTTCGCTGCAAAACGATTTGGGCATTGCCGCGCGGCAAAGGCAATTCAAGTCAACAGATGGGCCGGTTCGGGAGGCAGGAGATCCGCAAGTGCGTCTATCACTGGGTGAGGAATTGAACCAGTGGACGAAGAGAAGCTCGACGACGCGAGGCGACGGGCAGAAATCATATCCAACAGAATTCGATCACGGGCCGACGAATTGGTGCGTGGCAAGATTCTGGCGTTCCCAAAGAGTCTGTCCTGGGATCCGGGACAGCTCGGCATCGACGAGGAGGCTTGGCGTCATGTCGAGGCCATCGACGTCGAGCCGTCCTTGGTTTTCGCCCACCCGGATGTGCTGTGCGCTCACCCCGATACCTCTCTGCACTACCGAGGGGTCGCCACGCTGTCGCTAAAGCGGGTTCAGCAAATCGCTGGTTCCGTGAACCAATGGGAAGAGGCGCCCAGCAAAGCCCGTGTCAAACAAAAGCGCGCCCTCAAGGTTGCTAGACTCTACAACCTCGTCATTTCTTCCATTATCCGCAACTCGACCGAATGGACCTTGGATAACGGGTATCGGAACGTCCTCGCGACCATCGGAATCACATTAGACGGCGCGCTGAGAAACATCATTGGGCAGGAGGCGGAACAGGCGGTAAAGGAACGGATCCTTGGGTGGTTGAAGAGTCAAAGCGAGCTCCTGTGCGAACCTGAAGGCGCCGGTGAAGCATGGCGACTGGGTAACGAAAGTGCGTTGCGGATGACGTACTCCTCGGAGCCCGACATTTGCTTTGAAGGAATGCAGCCAGACGGGTCTTGGGAGATCGTTTCAACGATTGAAGTCAAAGGCGGGATGGACCCCGCCGGTGCCTTGGAACGGCTCGGAGCCGTCAAGAAGTCCTTCGACCAAACGCCAACGAGGGCAAAGAACTTCCTCGTCGTTGGCGTTGTGACCGACGAAATGCGCAAACAACTCGAACAGATGCAGATCGAGAAGTTCTTCCTACTCAACGAAACCCTCCACAATGACGCCGAGTGGACCAAGTTCGTCAACGAGGTGTTTCACCACACGCTGCGCTTGCTCGAAACGCCGTATCGGGTCCCTTAGCCACCGGCGCGATTCGCCCACTCGCCAGCACCGGAACCGCTCTTGGGAGCTCGGGCGCGGGCGCTGGAAGAAGATGGGCTGCCTGCACTACGAGCACCTGACCGATAAGGAGCCAACCGAAAGCCCCTTGCCAATCCTACTACCCAACATCGCCTTCGGCGCATCGTCCGACCACTTCGGCCTGTTTCATTGGGAGCCCCATTCCACCAACCCGGAGAAGTGCTTCTTCGATTTGCGGCCTAGGAAACCCCGGCGCGCCGCTTCCACCAGACGCTTCACGACCATATGGCAGGCAATCCCCCGGGGCGGTAGGGCGCTACCCCTTGCTCATCACCAGCACCGCATAGCCCAAGCTCAGCAAACCCGCCAAGACCACTGGCAGATCGGTTGCGGCGAGCCAGCCGATGTGAATGAAGGCGCTGCCCAGCAAGCTGATGAAGAAGCGGTCGCCGCGGGTGGTGGCCATGGGCAGGAAGCCGCGCCTTGGTTGGGTCGGCCAGCGAATCTCCGCCAGCGTCATGACCGCCAAGCCTAGGCCCACCGCGCTGAAGAACAGGGCCGTCTGCCAAGTCCAAGCCATCCAAGCCATCACACGCGTCCCATGGCGAAGCCCTTGACCAGATGGCGGCGCACGAACCAGACCACCGCCAGCCCAGGCAGGATGGTCAGCACCCCGGCGGCGGCCAACACGCCCCAATCGAGCCCCGAGGCGCTCACCGTGCGGGTCATCGCGACGACGATGGGCTTGGCTTCGCTGGCGGTCAAGGTGCGGGCGATCAGCAGTTCCACCCAACTGAACATGAAGCAGAAGAAAAGGGTGACGCCGATGCCGCCGCGAATCACCGGAATGAAGATGCGAAAGAAGAAGAACGCAAAGGAGTGTCCGTCAATGGCCGCCATCTCGTCGAGTTCCTTGGGCACCGCCGAAACGAATCCTTCGAGGATCCACACGGCCAAGGGCACGGTGAACAGGCAGTGGGCCAGCGCCACCGCCAACGGCGTGTCAAACAAGCCAACAGCGGAATAGAGCTGGAAGAACGGCAGCAGGAACACCGCCGGCGGCGCCATCCGATTGGTCAGCAGCCAGAAGAAGAGCTGTTTGTCGCCCAGGAAGCGGTAGCGGGAGAACGCATAGGCGGCGGGCAACGCCACTGCGATGGACAAGGCGGCGTTGAGGCAAACGTAGGTGAGGGAGTTGATGAAGGCCCCGTACCAAGCCGGATTGGTGACGATTTCGGCGAAGTTGGCCAGCGTCGGGTTGCTCGGCACGAGTTCCAATCCGCCCAAAATGTCCCGATTGGGCTTGCCCGCCATGCTGACGAGCCAATACAGGGGCACCAGCAGGAACCCGCAGTAGAGATACAGGCTCCAATGGGCCTTGCCGTTGGGTGCGCTCATGGGGCGTTTCGCCTGCTAAGCCGCTTCATCGCCGCGTTTCATCACGGTGGTGTGGAACAGCCAGCACAGCAGCAGGATCAGCAGGAAGTACAGCACCGAGAACGCTGCCGCCGGACCGAGATCAAACTGGCCAACCGCCATGCTGGTCAGGTACTGGCTCAGGAAGGTGGTGCTCGCGCCAGGCCCGCCGCCGGTCAGCACGAAGGGTTCGGTGTAGATCATCAGGCTGTCCATCAGCCGCAGCAGCACGGCGATGGTCAGCACGGACTTCAAGTGCGGCAGCTCCACATGCCGGAACACCTGCCAACGGCTCGCACCATCGAGTTCCGCAGCTTGATAGTAGGCTGGCGGTATGGCGGCAAAGCCAGCGAAGCAAAGCAGCGCCACCAACGACGTCCAATGCCACAGATCCATCAGCACCAAGGTGACCCAGGCATCGAACGCGGAACTCGTGTAGTTGTAGGACAGGCCGAGGGCCGTCACCGCCGCACCCAGCAACCCAATGTCGGGGCGGGCGAAAATCTGCCAAATGACGCCCACCACATTCCAGGGAATCAACAGCGGCACCGCCAGAATGATGAGGAAGACGACCGTCATTCGGCCTTGCAGGGGCATGCAGCGGGCAATCCAGATGCCCAAGGGAAGCTCCAAGGCCAGCACTAGGGCGCTAAAGCCCAACTGCCGCGCCAGCGCGTCCAGGAAACGGGGGTCGCGCAGGGTCTCCCGATACCAGTCGAGACCAACAAAAAGGCGCGTTTGCACATCGAAAATGTCCTGCACGGAGTAGTTGACGACGGTCATCAGGGGCGCGATGGCCGTAAAGGCGACCACCAGCACCACCGGCGCCACCGCCAGCCACGCCTTGTTGTTAGCTCGCCGCATGAGCCAGCAACCAGCCATCGCGGTAGATGAGGACCCGCGCCGGGTCAATGTGCAAGTGGGCCTGATCCCCGACCAGGCCGTTCAAAGCCTGCTGGACATGAATCACCTTGCCGCCCAACTCAGCGGTCACCAAGCCGGTGGCCGCGCCGCCGAGCGTACCGAGCGCCCGCGTGCTGCGCACGGTTACGGGAGTGCCTTGGTTGCCAACCTCCGCCCACTCTGGACGAAACCCCAAGGTACAGCGCCCGTCGGCGGCCAATGTCGGGCCCAGTGGCTGCCCGTCCAAGTGGATGCTTCCCGCCGACACCTCGCCATCTACGAGGTTCATGCCCGGCGAGCCGATGAAGCGGGCCACCGCCTCATGGGCCGGCCGTTCGTAGAGGGCCTGCGGCGAGCCGGTTTGCAGCACCTTGCCGTGATGCAGCAGCGTGATGCGTCCGGCGAAGGTCAGGGCCTCCGTCTGATCGTGGGTGACGTAGATCATGGTCAGCCCGAGTTCGCCCTGCACCGCTTTCAGCGCTTGGCGCAACCGCCACTTGGCGGCAGGCTCCACGGCGGTGAGCGGCTCATCAAGCAGCACTAGGGCCACATCGGGGCGCACCAACGCCCGGCCGATGGCGACCAACTGCTTCTCGAAGAGCGACAGCGTCTTCGGCTTGCGCACCAGGAGTGCGGCAATGGACAGCCGTTCCGCCACCTCGCCGACCCGGCGGCGAACGGCAGCGGCGCTCCAGCCTCGATTAACCAGCGGAAAGCCGAGATTGCCCGCCACGTCCAAGGCGGGGTAGAGCACCGGAAACTGGAACACCTGCGCCACATGGCGCTCAGCGGGGCTGACTCCAGTGACTTCGCGCCCGTCGAACTCGATGCTTCCGGCGCTCGGGCGCAGCAGGCCAGCCAACAGATGCAGCAGCGTCGTCTTACCCGCCCCGGAGCCGCCCAGAACGGCATGGGCCTCGCCATCGCCAAGCTCGAGATCAACGCCCTCCAGAACCGGTGCGGCGCCGGGTTCATAGCGATGATGCAACCCTGATATTCGGATGGCGGCCAAGGCAATTGCCCATGGGGTGGTCGAATCACTTTGGCCCAAGCGCGGGAAGCGAATCAAGTATCGAAGCGAATGAGGTCTTCCTTGCCAACGTACAGGCGCACCCGGGTGCCAGCCTCCACATCCGCCATGCCAGGCAGGCGGGCCACCCAGTTGGCATCGCCCACTCGGCAGTGCAGGAAGGTCTCCGCGCCGCTGGTCTCGACGCTGCTGACGTCGGCGGCGAAGACCGCATCACCGTCGGCTTGGGGCACCAAGCGCAGGTGCTCGGGGCGCACAATCGTCTGTTGGTCCAAGCGGTTGACCCCAGGATCGCTCATCAAGTCGGCAGCTTCGGGAGAAACCGGAGCGTTGTATACGTCCAGGGGCGTGCCGCTTTGCAGCTTGGCGCGATCCTGAAGCAGCAGGACTTCATCGCCCAAGGTGAACGCATCCTTCGGGTCCGAGGTGAGGTAAAGCACTGTCAAGCCATCGGCTCGGACAATTTCACGGAGCTGCAGCCCAAGCTCCTCACGCAGCTTGTAGTCGAGGTTCACCAAGGGCTCATCCATGACCAGCACCTCCCCTTGCTGGGCCAGGGCCCGGGCGATGGCCACCCGCTGCTGCTGCCCCCCAGACAGCGCGCCGGGCAGGCGGTCGAGGAGGTCGCCGATCCGCAGGCGGTCGGCCAGGGCTTGGACGGTGCGGGCGATCTCAGCCCCATTCCCTTTTCGCCCCTTGCCTGCCGCCTTCAGGGGCGAGGCGACGTTGTCGAACACGCTCCAGTTGGGGTAGTTGACGAACGCCTGATAGACCAAGCCCACCCGCCGGCGCCGGGCGTTAACAGTGCTGACATCGGCATCGTTGATGAAGACGGTGCCCGGCGGCGAGGGATCGAGTCCGGCGACAGCGCGGGCCAGCCGCGTCTTGCCGGCGTTGTTGCGGCCGAGCACAACGGTAATGGCGCCTTCGGCAAAGCGATGGCTGAAGGTGTGCGGACCACCCAGATCAAGTGCGCGGATGTTCAACAGGAGCCCTCAGCTCGTCCCCAAGCGGCATGCCGCTGAAATCGAACAAACATCCTTTCGCCGCGGGTCCGTCTCCGCTTGTTCCATGAAAGCCCATGCTACACTGCAAATCATGACTCGAAGCGTGTCACTCTTCGCGCTAAGCGCCGCGCTTTCGTTCGCCGCCTGCGCCGGGGAACTCGCCCTGGTGGGCGCTTGGACACTGAACGTCGAGCGCACCGAAGCTGTGCAGCCGGACAACTCGACCAGCCATTGGTGGGAGGGCCTCGGCGGCAACTTCAGCACCAGCGTCAGCGTGG
The DNA here is from genome assembly GCA_028278675.1 of Candidatus Azophilus lithoversatilis. Lineage (GTDB taxonomy): Bacteria > Pseudomonadota > Gammaproteobacteria > Pseudomonadales > Azotimanducaceae > Azophilus > Azophilus lithoversatilis. The sequence continues at coordinate 30,543 of JAQAJJ010000003.1, read as the reverse complement.
GCGGCATTCCCGTGCCCACTGGCTCAGCAGGCCCGGAGCCGCAGATCGGCAGCCCGGGGCCGCCGCAAATGCTGCGCTGCCAAGCCTTAACCATCGAGCACGTTGACGACAGCCTACTGCTCACCTACCAAGGCGTCGGCAGCGAAATCCTAAAGCCCGGTGCCTACCGCGGCATGCGCAGCGAGTGGTCGCGGCGCAAGCTGACCTCCAGCTACGAATCCACCACGCGCAAGGTCAAGCGCAGCTTGGAGGTGGATAAGGACGGACGTCTGCTGATGTCCGTGACAATCAATCCGCGCAAGGGCAAGACGCTGCGTTACAAGCGGGTGTTTGATCGCACGAGTTAGGAGTCCGCGATCCGAACGATGCGGGTGCCGACGTTGCCGCCCGCCAGCAAGTCAACAAACGCACGTGGCGCTTCTTCAAGTCCGTGGAACTCATCCTGCACGGGCTTAAGCTCGCCCGACTCCACCCAACCCTTCATCTTAGCTCGCGCTTCGCCGTAGCGTTCGGCGTAGTCGAAGACCAAAAAGCCTTCCATGCGCACCCGGTTGTTGATCAACAGCCCCGGCACGCCGCGCGGCCCTGGCGCCGGGTTGCTGGTGTCGTATTGGGAAACCACCCCGCAGCAGACGATGCGCCCGCCGCGCTTCATGCGCCGCAGGGCGCCACCGAGTATGTCGCCACCGGTGTTATCGAAGTAGATGCCGATGCCGTCGGCACAGGCATCCCGGAATTGGTGACGGAAGTCCGGCGAGCGGTGGTTCACCGCTGCGTCGAAGCCGAGTTCGTCCGTGAGCCGTTGGCATTTTGCATCGCTGCCGGTGACGCCGACGGTTCGACAGCCGCTGATCTTCGCCATCTGGCCGACCAAGTGCCCAACCGAGCCCGCCGCTGCGGAAACCACGACGGTTTCACTGGCCTGCGGTGCCCCTAGGTCGAACAGGCCGAAATAGGCGGTAAGCCCATTGGTGCCGTACACGCCCAAATGATGCGCCGGATCACCGTCTCGAGCGACTCCCTGAACCGCCTTGGCGGCATGTGCGGAATAGTCCTGCCAGCCGGTTTGGCAGGTGACCAGATCGCCGACTGAGATGGCGTCCGCATTGGAGGCCTCGACCCGCGCCACTCCGCTGCCGCCCATCACCACGCCTGCCCGGGGCGCCCCTGCGTAACTGGCGCTGCCCTGCAGACCGGCCCGTTGCCCGGCACCGACGGTCAGCGCCAAGGTGCGGCACAGCACCTCACCCTCACCAGGCACCGGCGCAGCCTCAGTCCGCAACGCGAAGTTCTGCTCCGCGAGCCGACCCTCGGGCAGCGAGCGAATGACGATCTGACGGTTGTCCACGACGGCACCTCTCGATTGCAAAACGAAGGGGCAGCTTAGCCAATTCCGTTGCCCGCTGGAACAGCACGGGCCGATTGGACGCCTGTAGCCTGTTGAAGAGCCCCGCGCCGAGATTCCCGAGCTCGCCATAGCGTCGTTACACCGCAAAAGGCGATATGGGGTATGGTCGCCGCAGTCATCCGAGCGGGACCCACATGGCTGAACCTCAAGGGCAGTTCCGATTGTTTGCGACGCGCCGCATGGCGCCGCTGTTCATCACCCAGTTCTTCGGCGCGTTCAACGACAATCTGTTCAAGGCCGCTGTGTCGGTAATGTTCGTCTACGGTGGAATTGTCGCCGCCGAGTCAGCCGACTTCGCCGTGAACGCCGCTGCCGGCCTGTTCGTGCTGCCGTTCTTCCTGTTCTCCGCCACCGCCGGGCAAATCGCCGACAAGTACGAAAAATCCCGCCTGATCCGCCGAATCAAGGTCTTTGAGATTGCCGTCGCCTTGCTGGCTGGCTTGTCGCTGGTCCTGCAAAACGCCACAGCCATGCTCGCCGTGCTGTTTCTGTTCGGCGTGCAGTCCACTTTCTTCGGTCCGTTGAAGTTCTCCATCCTGCCGCAACACCTGCACGAAACCGAACTGGTGGGCGGCAACGGGTTGGTGGAGATGGGCACCTTCGTCGCCATCCTGCTCGGCACCTTGGTGGGCAGCCTGATCGGCGGCGGCACGGGCCTGTCCTTGGGCCTTTTCATATTGGTGGCCGGAGTCGCGGTGGCCGGGTACTTGGCCAGCCGCCAGATCCCGGAAGCGCCCGCCAACGACCCTGAACAGCAAGTCGGATGGAACCCCATCACGGAAACCCTGCGCCTCCTGCGATTGGCGAGGCTGCAGCGCAGCGTGTTCCTTTCCATACTGGGCATCTCCTGGTTCTGGCTGCTCGGCGGCGTGTATCTGGCGCAGATCCCGAACCTGGCGCGCGGGCATTTGGCCGGCGGGCCGACCGTGGTGACGTTGATCCTCACCGTGTTCACCTTGGCGGTGGCCATCGGGTCGCTCGCCTGCGAAAAACTCTCCCGGCGACGCATCGAGATCGGCCTGGTGCCGTTCGGCGCGCTCGGCCTCAGCATCGCCGGCATCGACGCCTACTTCGCGATCGAAGCCATCGACGGCGAGGGCCTGCGCACGGCTGCGGCCTTCGTCGCCGGCAGCGGCAGCGCCCGGTTGCTCGTGGACCTACTGCTGCTCGGCCTGTTCGGTGGCCTGTTTGTGGTGCCCCTGCAAGCCCTGATCCAGCACCGTACGCCCGAGGTGCGGCGGGCGCGCATCATCGCCGCCGCCAACGTGCTCAACTCGCTGTTCATGGTGGCGGGCGCGGGTCTAGCCATCCTCTGGCTGGCCGTGTTCGGCTTCTCAATTCCGACCCTCCTGCTGGCCGTGGCCATCGCCAACATCGCCGTAGCCGGGTTCATCTTCCACCAGGTGCCGGAGTTCGCCATGCGCTTTCTGGTGTGGCTGCTCTCGCACACGATGTACCGCGTGGCACACGAAGGCTTGGAGCAGGTGCCGGACCGCGGCGCGGCCGTGCTGGTCTGCAATCACGTGAGCTATGTGGATGCGCTGCTGCTCGCCGGGGCCGTGCGCCGGCCCATTCGCTTTGTCATGTTCAAGCCCATCTACGACCTGCCGGTGCTCAACTTCATCTTCCGCACCGGGCGCGCCATTCCCATCACCGGCCGCAGCGCGGACAAGGACGCCTTCGAGACCGCCTTCCGCGAAATTCGCGCGGCGCTCGCCGCCGGCGATCTGCTGTGCATCTTCCCGGAAGGCAAGCTCACCACGGATGGAGAAATCGACTCGTTCCGCCCCGGCGTTGAACGCATCCTGCGCGAAACCCCGGCGCCGGTGATACCCATGGCCCTGCGCGGTCTCTGGGGCAGCTTCTTCAGCCGCAAGGCCGGCGCCTTCCGCAACCCCAGCCGCTTGTGGAGCCGGGTGCAGGTGGTGGCCGGGGAGGCCCTGGAGCCGGAGGGCGTCACGGCCAGCGTTCTACAGGAACAAGTAGCGTTGCTTAGGGGAAGGAGCGTCTAGTGGGCCGAGTACCGGGGAAGATCATGCCAGACTTCCGAGTCTAGCCAAGGCTGCAGGTTACCGATAATGGAGCAAGGCATGACCGACTGGCTCGGCGCGTCCCCTGAGGATGTCGCCAAGGTCCTGCTTGATTTCAGTCGCTCCTCCGAACTGCTTTCAAAAGATCGCGAACTGGTCGACAGATACGCGCAGAAGTGGGTGGGGGTGTGTTCTGGTGAAGTGAAGATCGCTTGCGGCGATCTGGCGTCGCTGCTTGAGGCGTTGGACAGTCAAGGAGTGTCCCGATCGGACACCGCTGTTCGCTTTATCGAGAGGGAACAGAGGACCCCTTAGCTTGCCCCAGAACGGCACGCCGTTGACGCCGAAGGAACAACCCGCCAGCCGCTGGGCTGTCTCCATTTGTTCTATGGAAGGTTTGGCGAGTCGTCCGGCCACCCATACATCTCGGCCAGAGTGTTCATTCCCAGACTAGGGCTCGCGGGAAACGTATCGTTTATCTTCGATACTGGGGCAGATAGCTCAGTGCTGATGCCTGCCGATGCCACAACGCTGGGCATTGACTACGATTTGCTCTCCAACCCATTCCAATCATTCGGAATCGGAGGAGCAGCACCTACCTAAGTGGAGCGCGGCCGCTTGGCTTTCGCTGATTCGAGCGGCGGCTGCATCTACGGCTATGACATTCCTCTTCTCGTCCACCATCCGACGGCCGATGCGATGAGAGTTCCGTCGTTGCTCGGCAGGGACGTCATTGACCGCTGGCGAGTGACATACGACAAGTCGGTAGCAAAGCTGGCCGCAGAGGTGATTTCTTCCGACGCTGAGTTTCCGATCTAGAACCCAACGGAACACCGCTTCAAACCTTGCCCATGGAGCGCCAGTCCATATGCTCCGCAATTGAGAATGGCGGCCCGCCTCCGCTGGTCGGCGAGCGTAATCCTTACAGAAGCGCCTCAAGCCGCTCGGCCACCGCGTCGACGGAAAACTCCCGTTGTGCCCGCGCCCTGCCTTCGCCGGGCGGTGCCTCAAGGGCGGACTGCATGGCGGCGGCTATCGCCTGGGGCTCGGAGCCTTCAAAGTAGTGGCCGAGATCGGCGAGTATGCAGAGCGGCCCAGGTTGCCGCGGGGTGATCACCGGTACGCCCGCCGCCATGGCTTCGAGCAGCACCATGCCGAAGGGTTCGTTGCTGGAGGCCATCAGCAGCGCGTCAAAGGCCTTCATGAGCCGGGCCGCCGCAGGCGTGAAGCCGGGAAACGTCACGGGCAGGTTCCGGCTGGCCAGTTCCAGGCGTTCGCGCAGAGCGCCGTCGCCAACGAACGCCAAGTGGGCATTGGTCTCGCCAGTCCGTTCGAGGAATAGGCGGAATGCCTCCAAGGCCAGCTCCGGGCGTTTTTTGTAGTGCAGGCGCCCGACCACGCCAAGGACCAAACCCTCCTGCGGCAGGGCGAGCGCTCGGCGGGCGGTCGTGCGATCGAAGGGCTCCAAGGCGTCGAGGTCCAAGGCGTTGGGCCAGACCAAGGCGTTGCCCGTGGCTTGCCCGAGCTCTTCGGCCACGCCGGGGGAGACGCCGGCAAACAGGGCGCTGCGCCGGGAAAGTCGCCGCGCCCAGCGGCGCCGTCGGCGTCGAAAGAAGCCATACTCGTGGGCTAAGGCGACGAGGCGGGCGGCATCAAGTCCGGTCGCCACAAAGGCCTTGTACGCTCGGTAGCGGTGGCAGAGCACTAGGCTGTCACCGGTCTCCGGCAGGGCTTGGCGCAAGCGCCGCGCCAGGGCGGCGGTGCTCTTGAGGTCGTCGCAATCGAGGTAGCGGGTGACTTCGACGGCCTCCTCGGTGCTTGATGCATCCGCTGACGCGTTAGCTTCGGCCCCATGCTCGGGAGCGCCTTCAGTTCCCTCCATTTCGAGGGTGTGACGCCCTCGGTCCGAAGGACTCGCTTTGAGGCTGACCTTTGACGCGGGCAGTTCCGTGCGGGGACTCAAGTAGAAGTCAGCGCCGCCCAGACCGAGGCGGAGTGCCGCTTTGCGGTAAACGCGGATGATGTCGAGGAACGGCGGGCCGTCGTTGGGGCAGATCTGGATCAGCCGATTGAAGCCGGGTTCAGTCACTACGCTTGGTCACCAGGAAATCCTCCATCACCAAGACCTGCAGGCCGGAGCCCAGAAACATGTCCAAGGCATCTTGAGGCGAACAGACCATCGGCTCGCCGCGCCGGTTGAGCGAGGTGTTCAGCACCACGGCATTACCAGTCAACCGCTCCAAGGCTTCGAGCAACGCATAGTAGCGGGGGTGGGCTTCGGGTTCGACGATCTGCACCCGCGCCGTGCCGTCCTCATGCACCACTTCAGGGATGCGCGCCTTCCAAGCCTCCGTTACGTCAAAGGTGATGGTCATGAAGGGGGCTGGGTGCTGGCTGCCGATGATCGCCGGCGCCACCCGGTCGAGCACGCTCGGGCAGAACGGGCGCCACCGCTCCCGGAACTTGATCTGTTCATTGATGCGGTCGGCCATGCCAGGCACGTTGGGGCAGCCGAGGATGCTGCGGGCACCCAAGGCGCGGGGGCCGAACTCCATGCGGCCCTGAAACCAGGCCACCGGCTGTCCGGCGGCGATGAGGGCCGCAGCCTCATTGGGCACGTCGTCCATCACACGGTACTCGACGGTGTCCGCGGCCGCATCCAAGGCCGCCCGGCAGTCGGTGTTGCTGTATTCTGGACCGAGGAACACATGGGTCATTCGGGTCGGCGGCTCCCCCCGCTCGGCGGCAACGTAGGCGGCGGCCCCGAGGGACGTTCCCGAATCTCCGGCCGCTGGCTGCACGAACAACTCATCGACGTGCTCCAGCGCCACGATGCGCTGGTTGAGCTTGACGTTCAGCGCCCCGCCGCCGGCGAAGGCCAGCTTTCCGGTCTCCCGCAATATGCCGCCCAAGTGGGTTTCGAGCAGCTTCAGGCACCAATCCTCAAACAGCCTCTGCATGGCTGCGGCGTAGTGGACATAGGGCTCGTCAGCGGCATCATCCCGCCGTCTCGGCCCGAGCCATTCGACCAGCTTGGGACTGAAGTAATAGCCGACGCCGTTCTCCTTGTAGCGCCGCAGGCCCACCGTGTTGACGTAGCGTGCGTTGACTTCGAAGCCGTCGCCCCGGGGCCGGATGAGCCGCGAGAAGTCGAAGCGCTCAGGGTCGCCGTAGGGCGCCATCCCCATGACCTTGTACTCCCCGTCCAGCATCTCAAAGCCGAGGTACTCGGTCATCGCGCCGTACACGCCGCTCAAGGAGTCCGGATCGTAGAACTGCCGAATGCCGTGAATGCGACCGTTCTCGCCGTAGCCGAAAAAGGTGGTGGCGTATTCGCCCTTGCCATCCACCCCCATGATGGCCGTCTTCTCCGCAAAGCCGCTGCAATGGTAGGCGCTCGCGGCATGGGCGAGATGGTGCTCCACGGGCACGAACTCGGTCTTCGACCAGTCGATGCCGAGAAGCTGCCCGGCCTGGATCACGCGGCGGCGATTGCGCCGAAAGCGCCGGTTGCCGTTGGCCAGCGCATCGAGCGCCCGATCCGGCGCATACCAATGCCGCTGCGCGAAACGCCAGCGGGCGGCGGTTGCGAGGCTAACTGGCGCATAGGGAAACGCAACGGCATCAACATCCCCTGCGCCAAGGCCAGCCGACTCCAGGCAATAGCGCGCCGCCTCAACCGCCATTCGGTTCTTGGCGTGCTTGTCACGCACAAAGCGCTCCTCCTCCGCGGCCGCCACCAACTCGCCGTCCACGAGCAGCGCCGCGGAGGGGTCGTGGCCCAAGGCGCCGGAGAGGCCAAGAACGATCATGAGCGACCCAATGCGCAAAGGAGAGGGCCTACTATAGCTTGTTGCCGATCGAGTCAAACGGCATCCGCGGTTCAACGGCTCTGCGCATTTGAAGGAAAGGGTTGGCCTTCAGACGAGGGCAGGTCGCCCTTGAGCGGGATGACGCCGCCAGGCGCCATCCTCGACTGTCGGAAAAGGACGCGTTTGCGTTGCCACGGGCGTGACTGAGGCTCGGAGTCTGCGCAACGGGATACGGCGTGGTAAACTGCCGTTTCTTTTTCTCCCAGCCACGGCTATCCCCCCACAACCAACCATCGGAGAACCAACCCATGAGCGAGAACATCGTTCACACCACCGACGCCGAATTTGAAGCCGATGTGCTTCAATCCGACAAGCCCGTGCTCGTGGACTACTGGGCTGAGTGGTGCGGCCCCTGCAAGATGATCGCACCAATCCTCGACGAAGTGGCCAACGAATACAGCGACCGGGTGAAGATCTGCAAGCTCGACATCGACTCCAACCAGCAGACCCCACCCAAGTACGGCATTCGCGGCATTCCCACCCTAATGTTGTTCAAAGGCGGTGAGGTGGAGGCCACCAAGGTCGGCGTGCTCAGCAAGTCCGCCTTGGAATCCTTCCTCGACAGCAACATCTGATGCCCGGGCACCCATCAAGCAGGATGAACTCACCCAATCAACCCGCTGTCAGGTTTTCTGAACATGTGGGGTTGTTCTCTACTCGAAGGACGCGGAGTTTCGCGACAGCGAAACTCAATCGCGACCGTTAAGTCGCGCTTCTGCTTGACGACGCCAACCAAAACACTAAACTGACCCGCGGGTGGAGGCAATAAGCAGCACCCCATCCAGCCGTTTCCAGCCCCAACAATTCCAACCCAGCCGACCGGCAACAGATTTGCGGGCCGCGAAGTGGCAAGCCAAGGCGCCGATTGAACCCACCCTCAAGTGTCCGGCGCCTTTTGTGAAACAATCGGAGACGTCCTCCCCAATTCAATCCTCGCCGCATTCGCGCTACCTGCGCCCGGCATCCGCCAAGAAACAAAGCTGCGAGGCGGCCAGATCCCCAAACCCCAACCCGTTTGAGAAAGAAACCACGACATGGCGATGTATCTGAAAGACCTTAAGGCCAAGCCCGTCAGCGAGCTTGTGGACATGGGCCGCGAACTCGGCCTGGAAAACTTGGCCCGCTCGCGCAAGCAGGAGGTCATCGCGTCCATCGTGCGCAAGCAGGCCAAGGCGGGCGAGGACATTTTCGGCGCGGGCACCTTGGAAATCCTGCAGGACGGCTTCGGCTTCCTGCGCTCACCGGACAGCTCCTACCTGGCCGGTCCGGACGACATCTACGTTTCGCCGAGCCAGATTCGCCGCTTCAATCTGCGCACTGGCGACAGCCTGGCCGGCAAGATCCGGCCACCCAAGGATGGCGAGCGGTACTTTGCCATGCTCAAGGTTGACGAGATCAACTTCAGCGAGCCGACCTCCAAGAAACACAAGATCCTCTTTGAAAACCTCACCCCCCTATTCCCGACCGAGCGCTTTACGCTCGAGCGCGGCAACGGCAGCACCGAAGATTTGACCGCCCGCACCGTCGATCTGATCGCCCCAGTGGGCAAGGGCCAACGCGGCTTGATCGTCTCGCCGCCGAAAGCCGGCAAGACCCTGGTGCTGCAGAACATCGCCCAGTCCATCACTGGCAATGACCCGGATGCGGTGCTCATCGTGCTGCTGATCGACGAGCGCCCCGAGGAAGTGACTGAAATGCAGCGCTCCGTGCGTGGCGAAGTGGTCGCGAGCACCTTCGATGAACCGCCCTCCCGGCATGTGCAGGTCGCTGAGATGGTGATCGAGAAGGCCAAGCGACTCGTGGAGCACAAGAAGAATGTGGTCATCCTGCTCGACTCGATGACGCGCCTCGCCCGGGCCTACAACACCATCGTCCCGTCATCGGGCAAAGTGCTGACCGGTGGCGTTGACGCCCACGCCCTGGAGCGACCCAAGCGGTTCTTCGGGGCGGCCCGAAACGTCGAGGAAGGCGGCAGCCTCACCATTCTGGCCACGTGCCTGATCGACACCGGATCGAGGATGGATGAAGTGATCTACGAGGAGTTCAAGGGCACCGGCAACCAGGAACTGCATCTGGAACGCAAGATCGCCGAGAAGCGCGTTTATCCGGCCATCAACATCCGTCGCTCCGGCACCCGCCGAGAGGAGCTCATCGTCAATGAGAAGGAACTGCAGACGGTGTGGATACTGCGCAAGCTGCTCCACGACATGGACGATCTCGCCGCCATCGAGTGGCTGATCAACAAGCTCAAGGACACCCGCACCAACGAGGAGTTCTTTAACTCCATGCGGGGCAAATAGCGGCGGTCCTTCGGACCGAAGGCCCGTTGGAGTGTGGCGCTCGCCATACTCCACTTTACTCGATCGGGGTAGTGGTGAGCACCGCGGACCCTCGGTCTGTAGCGGCTTAGCCCGAACGCTGCGGCAGCGGCAGGTTGGGCAGCCCGTTCGGCGTGCCGGCAGCCTGGGTCAGCAACTCACCACCACGCCGGGTCTCCCCCAAGGCGATCAACAGGCGTCCGAGTTCCGCACGGCACTCGAAGCGTGGATTGTGGCCTAGGCTCGCTTCGAAGTAGCGCTGCGCCTTCGGCCAGTCGGCATTCATCAGCGCCAGACGGCCTGCCGTCAGGAGCAGTTCGCCGTCATCGGGCCGCTCCTCCAGCCAGCCTTCGGCGGTGGCCAGTTGGCGGTCGGGCGCAGGCGATTTGATTTGCCCATAGAGGTTGACCAAGTCATCGCGCCAATTGCGGCGCAAGGCTTCTCGAAGGAGGCTTTCCGCCCCCGCGGAATCACCCGCCGCCTGGCCACCCAAGGCAGCGGCCAACGCCAAGTCCAAATCGTCCTTAAGCACCTTGGGCCGTTTTTCCCAAACCTTCAATCCATCGGCGGCGGCGAGGCGGTGGCACCACGCTTGTCGTTCCATGACCTGCAAAACCTCGGCATCGACCGCACTCGCTTTGCGCAGCGCCGGCGCGAGCTCGATGAGCGCCTGCCAGTCCTCAAGCGCCTCATGGCAGCGCCACAGGCGCTCCAGAACCCTAGGGTGCTTGGGCGCCAAAGCCTGCAGGTCACGCAACGACGCCAGCGCCTCGCGCCACTGCCCGGCCGCGATCCGCAAGTCGGCAGCGGCCAAGCCTGCGGCCGGAGCGGCCTTCGGGTCCTGCTGCTTCGCTTGATTGAGCAGTTCATCGCGCTCGCCAAACGCCCCCAGTTGGTGGGCGGCTCTAGCGGCGTTCAGATAGTTGATAGCCGGGTCGGCAACATCCGTCGCGGCGTTGATCAACAGGCGCTTCGCCTGCGGCCAGTCGCCTTCCTCAAGCAGCAGCAGGCCACGATTGGTGCGCTGTTGCGCAGAGCGAGCACGCCAAGCCGTGAACAGGCCCCTGCCGCCCAGCAGGCTGCCCAACACGAACAACAGCAGGCGCACCGCAACGTAGGTGACCACCAGCAGCAGCAGGCCGAACCACAGGCTGGTTTCCAGCACCGCGCCATCGTAGGCAAGCACGAGATAGCCCGGATCGCGCACCATGAGCAGGCCCAGCAGGCCACCGAGAACGAGGACGGCGCACAGCAGCAGGGCGCGGCCTTTCATCCGCCGCCCCGGCGCACCTTGATGAGCGCGTTCAGGGAAGCGGACAGATCCGGCAACGGAACATCGAGTTGCACTTGGCGCAAATCAGCCAAGACCTCAAGCGTGTCCCGAACGGCTGGATCGTCGAGGGCAAGATAGTTGTGCACCCATTGCTGGGCCGAGCCGAGGCTCGTATCGAACACCACCTGATCCCGTTTCAGCGCGGCCAGTTGCGCCTGCTCCAGCATGAGGCGCAGATTCAATTCCAAGTAAACCGCTTCCTCCGGCGCCAGCAGCGGCTTGACGGCGGTGTCGATGCGCCGAAATTGAAGAAGCTGGCGAAACTCCGCGGCCACGGCGTCCAGAACGCTGCTGCGTTCGTTGCGGGCTCGCTCCGGTTCGGCGAGACGGTATTGCGGCCTCGCCAAGGCCAAGGATTCGAGTCTGCGCTTGAGGGCGTCAAGGCGCAGGTAGAGGCCTTGGACATCGGCACCTTCAGACCGGGAAAGCGCCAGCACTTCGCCAGCCAGCGCGGCGCGAACGGGATGCAGGACCAAATCGTCCAGCGCCTCCAGAATGCGGTCAGCCGCCTGCAGCAGGCCCAGCGCGGTGGCCACGTCCTGTTCCATCAGCAGGCGGTGATTGGCGACGCGCAGCAAGTATTCGACTTCGGCCAGCTTCCACTCCCGCTCCGACGGCGGAGCGGCTTGGCTGACTTGGTTCAATCGCTCGGCCAGCGCCGAATCTGCCGCCACCAGCCGCTCATCGACCTGCGCCGCCAACTCGGCCTGCGCTTGGCCACGATTCTCTTCCGAAAGCCGCAGGCGCTCCTCCGAAAGCCGCAGGCGCTCCTCCAACTGCCGCAAGTCGTCGCCCAGCGTGGCCCGCTCACCGGCGGCTTGCGCCAGGCCTGTGGCCAACTGAGCGCTCGGATCCAAATAGACCAACAGGAAGTAGACATAGCCGACCGCCGCCAACGCGCCCAGCCCGAACAAAAAGCCAAACGCCGCCAGCATGCGCCCCGGCGCCCGTTTGGGAGCGGCCTCTGATTCGGCAACAGCCGCCTCCGGCATCTGATCGGTCACCTCAGCCACCCGCTTTCTCCTTGCGAGCCTTCAGATCGGCCCAATGCGGCGCGCCGCCGACGCCGAAGGAACAACCCGGCATCCGCTGGGCTGTCTCCATTTGTTCCATGGAAGGGGTGTCCCCTCGCGCTCCCCGGCTGAACTGTCCGCCTGCGAGGGGCAGGCCCCTCGCGCTCCCCGGCTGAAGGCTCTCATCGAACATCTAAACCAAGCACTCCCGTTTCATTGAGCGCAGGGTGGCAAGCACCGCTTCGGAATCGGCTCCGGCGCACTCGATGACGTTGGCCAGGCCCAATCCGGCGCCCAGCGCCCCGACCCGCGCGGATGGCACCAGGACCGGCAGTTCCGGCGCACCACCTGCGGCCAACCATACCCGCGCCGCTTGCCGGAATCCATCGCCGCTTGATGCAACCGCGGCGTCGATCTCGGCGCAATGGACGCAGGGGGAGATCGGCACCCGTCGATAGACCTCAAGACGCTTGACAACGGCGCCTCGCTCTTCGAGGCCGGGACCGAGGACATTGCGCCCGCCAGTCCCGCTTACCAACAGAACGCTCTGATGCGCCAGGTCCGGCAAGTCGGCAAGCAGGCCCTCACTGGACTCGGTTTCGGCGGCTGTCGCTTCGAGGCCCAACTCAATTAGAACTTGCCGCGTCCGGCGACCCACCGCGAAGGCTCGGTTAAAACGTCCCTTGACCGTTTGAGCGGCCAAACGCGCACTGTGCGCGGACAGAAAGATCACAACGTTGAAGCGACCCTCCGGCAGTTCAAAAGGCAGGGATTCGATGCTTAGAACCGGCGCCTTGAACGGCTTGAAGCCCGCCCCTTCGATGGCGTCAGCCAACGCCGTCGCCCCCGGTTCCGAGCGAGTGATCCAGATGCTCACTAGTGCTCCATCAAGCTGATATTGACGCATCAGTGCGTCCACAAGCGCTCAGACGCGCGGCGGAGGCCCGCAGTCGTATCCGCCATACCTCAAGGGCCGACAATGGAACCTTCAGCCGGGGAACGCACCTGCCTGCGCTGGAGCACAGGGCCCGAAACGCTCCCGCCGCGACTGACGCGACATTATCAACTTGATGGAGCACTAGACTCTCAACCGATCCAGCAAGTCCGCAGCACCCAAGGCGTTCAGGTCACCCACAACGGAGTCCACCACCTCACGGACCGACGGGCCCCGCGCCTCCGCCCTCAGCAGTGTTATTCCATCGGGCGACGCCAACAGGGCGCGCAGCCAAGTTTGACCCTCCTGAAGCTCCGCATAGGCAGCCAGCGGCAGGCTGCAGTCGGCGCCCAAGGCGGCGCTGACGCCCCGCTCCGCGGTCACGCAGGCGGCCGTCACCGGATCGCGCAAGGGAGCAAGCAACTTGATGATGCGCTCGTTGCCGCCCAAGCATTCAATGCCCAGCGCCCCCTGTCCCGCCGCCGGCAAGCAGCGCGTGACGCTAATCGCCTCGTCGGCGCGGGCCGCCCAGCCCAATCGACTTAAGCCCGCCATCGCCAACACGATGGCGTCGAACTCGCCGGCATCCAGCTTGGCCAGCCGAGTGTCCACATTGCCGCGAATGGGCCGAACCTCAAGGTCGGGGCGGGCCGCCAGAATCTGCGCCTTGCGGCGCAGGCTCGAGGAGCCGACCAATGCCCCCGAGCGGATGCTGTCAAGGCGTCCGTGCGGGCTGATCCAAGCGTCGCGGACGTCTTCCCGGTAGGCAATGACCGGCATGGCGAATCCGTCGTTCAATTGCGCGGGCACATCCTTCATCGAGTGCACCGCTAGATCAGCGTCTTCCCGAAGCAGGGCAGCTTCCAGTTCATTGACGAACAGTCCCTTGCCGCCCGCCTCGCTCAAGGGCGCATCAAGCCAGCGGTCGCCAGCCGTGGACAGGCCAACCAAGGCCACGTCAAGACCCGGATGGGCGCGCTCCAATTCGCCCTTTACGAACGACGCCTGCCAAATGGCGAGCTGACTCCTGCGGGTGGCGATGCGAATGTCAGCCATGGGCCGCCGTACGCCAAGAAAGGCCGTTCGGGCGAAGCTTCGACCCTGCTGGAAGAGGCAACTGATCGCCCGTCTGCGGACCGCGCCTGCTCCGCTGTCCGAGTCCTTCGCCACACCTTTTTGATCCAGCCAAGGCTTCGATTCGGTGACGCACCACCGGTGCATGCCGCCGACTCACCGGGATGTGACGATCAACGCCCGCCAACCGTAGCTGATAGCGTCTCGGTGCCGGACGCTCGAAGCCTTCGATGAACCCGACGCTGACCAAGGCGTTGCGATGCACGCGCAGGAAGGCGTCGGCGAACTCCGCCTCAAGGTCGCGCAACGATTCGGTGATGATGGTTTCCCCCTTGCCGTGGACCGCGGTGACGTACTTTTGGTGCGCTAGGAAGCAACGTACATCGAGCACGGGCACCAGCTCAATGCCGCGCATCGATTTGGCGGCGATTTGGCGGCGCACGGCACCGGCGCTGAAGTCGCCAACCCATGCCTTGGCAAGCGACAGTACATCGCCCTCGCCTGTAAGCAAACCCTTGCCGCTATAATTCATCCATGAACACCAAGGCCAAGCTGCTTCAAGGCCGCATTCTCGAAGACACCGACCACTTCGTCGAGGCGTTCACCGCCTCCGTGTCCTTCGACCAGCGGCTCCACCACCACGATATCCGCGGCTCGATCGCCCATTGCCGCATGTTGGCGCACGTCGGTGTGCTGTCCAACGACGAGGCCGAGCAGATCCAGGGGGGACTTGCGCAAATCGAAGACGAGATCAACGCCGGCCGCTTTGAATGGCGCACCGACCTCGAAGACGTCCACATGAACATCGAGCACCGGCTGATCGAGTTGATCGGCGAGACCGGCAAGAAGCTGCACACCGCCCGCTCCCGTAACGATCAGGTCGCCACCGACCTGCGCCTGTACCTGCGCGACGAGATCGATGCCCTGGTGGCCTTGGAAAACGCCTTGGCAAGCGTCCTTCTCGATATCGCGGAGCGCTACCGTGAGGCGGTCATGCCGGGCTACACCCATCTGCAGGCCGCGCAGCCCATCAGCTTTGGTCATCACATGCTGGCTTGGTTCGAGATGCTGCTGCGCGACCGCGACCGCCTGGTGGACTGCCGCCGCCGAGTCAATCAAATGCCCCTCGGCGCCGCCGCCCTGGCAGGCACGACCTTCCCCATCGACCGGGCCTTCACCGCCCGGGAACTCGGCTTCGAGGGCTTGGCGGCCAACTCGCTCGACGCAGTGAGCGATCGCGACTTCGCCATCGAGTTCGCGGCCGCTGCCGCCCTGACCATGATGCATCTGAGCCGGTGGTGCGAGGAGCTCGTGCTCTGGACCAGCCAGCCGTTCGCCTTCATTTCCTTGCCGGACCGCTTCTGCACCGGCTCCAGCATCATGCCGCAGAAAAAGAACCCGGATGTGCCGGAACTGGTGCGCGGCAAGGCGGGCCGCGTGTTCGGCGACCTGACCGCGTTGCTGACCCTGATGAAGGGCCAGCCTTTGGCCTACAACAAGGACAACCAAGAGGACAAGGAACCGCTGTTCGACGCCGTGGACACCCTTAAGAATTGCCTTACCGCGATGCTCGGCCTGCTCCCGCACATCGAGGCGGACACCGATGCGATGGCCCGTGCCGCCCGGCAGGGATTCACTACGGCGACGGACTTTGCCGACTATCTCGTGCGCCGGGGAGCGCCTTTCCGCGACGCGCACGAGGCCGTGGGCAAGGCCGTCGCCTACGCCGTGCAGCAGGGCATCGAACTGAACGAAGTCCCCTTGGCGCAACTTAAGACGCTGGCCGGCGATCGAGTGGAAGCGGGCGTGTTCGACGTGTTGACGGCGGAAGGCTCGTTGGCCGCCCGCAACCACATCGGCGGCACGGCGCCGGCGGCAACCACCCAAGCCATCAAGGCGGGCCGCAAACGAATTGCCGCCGACTTTTAGCTGCTGATGAAAAGCGAGTGTTTCGGCGCCGACTTGGCGCAGGCGGAGGCCGCCTACCGGGCGCATCTTGAAGCCGCCTCCGCAGGCAAGGCCGACGATGGGCGACACGGGCGTAAGGTGTTCCGCGCCATGCTGCGTGCGCTGGACGCCTTGCCGACGCGGTGTTTGGCCCGTGGCTTGGAACGCGGGCAGAGCACCGTTTGGGTATGGTCGGACTTGCACTTGGGTCACGAGAACATCATCCGCTACACCAATCGGCCATTCGCCAACGCGTCCGCCATGGACGCAGAACTCTACGCCAACTGGGCAACCACCGTCGGGCCGGCGGACGCCTTGCTCTTCCTGGGCGACGTAGCCATGCGCAAGGCGGTGGGCGAAGCGACTTGGTCGCGCATTCGCCATGCGCCGGGCCGGACTAAGCAACTGGTGGTCGGCAACCACGACTTGACCGGCGCTGGCCGCCTGCGGGTGGACGGCTTCGACGACATCTGCTCCTTGCTGTACGCCCCGGGGGACCCACCGCTGCTGTTCACCCACATGCCCCTGTCCGACCTGCCGGAGGGTTGGGTGAACGTTCACGGCCACACCCATGCCGCGCCCGTCACCCGCTCCCCGCACATCAACGTGTCCGTTGAGCACATCCGCTACCGTCCCTTGGCGCTGCCACGCATTCGCGCCCTGGCCAAGGCGCTGACCCAAGGGCGCTACCCAACCGGGAGCAGCACGCTGGAGCGCATTGAAAACCTGGAAGCCGTTGGCTCGCCCAGTCCGGTGCGCCGGCGATGCTGAAGCCCTTAGCTTGCCCCAGAACGGCACGCCGCCGACGCCGAAGGAACAACCCGCCAGCCGCTGAGCTGTCTCCATTTTTTCCATGGAAGCCTGACCATGACAACTTTCAGTTGTACTGCGTGCCGCCTTTGCGGGTCAGGTAGTCCGCAGATACGCTTTTGAGGATGACGCGCCCGAACTCAGGTGACTCCCGCTCAGCCACCGGCCTCACCACCACGCCCTCGCGCATGTGCCGGCCCGCCAAGGCCGTGGGGCCCTCCGTGTGGGCCTGAAGCGCCTCTTCGCTGAATGCCCCCTTGTACACTACGGGCACCAGCGCGAAGTGCTTGCCGATCGACGATGCAAAGGCCGCCGGGGAAAGATAGCACCCCCTGCGAGGCGCACCCAAATAGGCATCGAAGGCCGCGAAGGCTGGATTGGGCTGTCCGTAGTGCAGATCCTGCACCCCGCGGCCATAAAGCTCGCCGAGCACATAGAACGGCCCGCCTTCAGGCGCCAACTCGGCGCGAGCCTGCTTGAACGCCGCCTCCCGTTGACGCCAAGCGCTGACGTAGAGGTTGTCGCGGTTGGCTTGGTTGATCTTAAGGATCAACCCTCTGTCGGATAGGCCCTTGGATGTGACGATGGGGCCGTAGTCCGGATGCCAGCCGAGGCAGCACCAAGTGCCGTGCAGCTTCTCGGTAAAGACCACCCGCTCCCCCCGGCGCAGGGCATCCGGGTACTTCTTGAGGTCCTCGACTTCGTAGCGCAGCGTGGCCCCATGAGCCGGTTCCACTTCGCCCTGCATGGCGATGGGAATGGGCGGCTCGTACTTCTCCAGCTCCAGCAGTTCGGTGACGTCTTCGCCCTGCGACACCAACTTGCCGCGAATCCGGCCGTCCTTGAGCGGATAGACCAGACCCTCCGAAAGCACGCCGCGCAGCCGGACCGCCTTCACCCGGTTTTTGCTCCTGCCCGCCAGCTTATCGACCAAATCCAAGTGGGCAATCAACCAGCGCGGGCAAACGGCGCCCTCCGGGACGTAAGCCGCCAGTTCGCCGTCGGTGAACTGGCCCTTTGCCACCACGCACCGGTAGCCGCCAATCGCGGCCAACTCCAAACGGTCGGCATTCGGATGCGGTTCAATCATGAGCGCATGGATGCGCGACTCGAACGTGGCCATGAATGTCTTCCCGGTCGGTGGCTCGATCCGCATTATTGGAGGGGGCCGACCCGCTGTGAACCCGGCTTACGGAAACCAACCGGCATCTCGCACGGCAATCGGGGAGATCGTCCCAAGGATGACATCACGGTGATATCAACTGGCCGACAATCAAGCGTCGCCTTGCGCTAGCAGGCGGCTGACCATTAAAGTCACCGCTTACCCAATTGCCGCGGTGGCTTTAAGTGCGTTGGTTCCTGCTTGCCTTGACTGTCTCGCTGGTGGTCACCTGCGGCCAGAAAGGCCCGCTCCACTTGCCCGGCGAAGATGGCGGGACGATTCACGCCGAACCCCGCTCGGGCGAAATCCAATGACCTTCCAAGTTCAAGGCGGCGCACTCTGCGCCGGCCCGGTTTCGCTCGCCGGCATCGCCGAAGCTGTGGGCACGCCCACCTACGTCTATTCGGCGGACGCCATCAGCGCCCAGTATCGGCGGCTTGAGGCGGCATTCGCCGACATTCCGACTGAAATCTGCTACGCGGTCAAGGCCAACGCCAACCTTGGTGTGCTGGGCCTGATTAATGGACTCGGCGCGGGCTTCGACATCGTATCCGGCGGCGAACTGCAGCGCGTCATCGCCGCCGGAGCGCGCCCGGAAACCGTGGTGTTTTCCGGGGTGGGCAAATCCGAGGCCGAAATCAACTTAGGTCTGAAGCTCGGCATCCACTGCTTCAACGTCGAAAGCGCCGCGGAGCTGCAGCGCATCGCCCGGCAAGCGGAACGGCTGCAGCGAATCGCGCCGGTGGCGCTGCGGGTCAATCCCGACGTGGATGCCCGGACCCACCCCTACATCGCCACGGGACTCAAGGAAAACAAGTTCGGCGTCCAGGCCAGCGAAGCGGTTGGACTGCTGGTTGAAGCCGAGCGTCACCCATGGCTTGAAGCCTCGGGCCTAGCGTGCCACATCGGCTCCCAAATCGAGCAGGTCGGTCCCTATCTGGAGGCCTTGGACCGACTGCTCGACCTGCTCGACGAATTGCAGGCCTCAAGCGTCGAACTTGGCCACATCGACATCGGCGGCGGCTTTGGCGTCACCTATCAGGATGAGACGCCGCTCGACCCGCGGGAGTTGGCCACCGCCGCCAAGGCGCGTCTCCGCGACCGGCCGCAAACCCTGGTCATTGAACCGGGCCGTTTTCTCACCGCCAACGCCGGCGTGCTGCTGACAAGAGTCGAGTATCTTAAGCCAGGCAGTCAGGACGGCCAGCCGAGCTTCGCCGTGGTGGACGCCGCCATGAACGACCTGCTGCGGCCTGCGCTCTACCAGGCCTGGCACTGGGTGGAGCCGGTGTTGCCCCCCGGCGACGGCGCCTCGGCCGACTGCTGGGACATCGTCGGCCCGATTTGTGAAAGCGGCGACTTCCTGGCCCGCCGGCGGCAACTGACCCTGGCGCCGGGCGATCTGCTGGCGGTGGGTTCCGCGGGGGCCTACGGGATGGCGCAGAGCTCCAACTACAACGCTCGGGGCCGGCCCGCGGAAGTGCTGGTGGAAGGCGACCGCTTTCGCGTGGTGCGCCGCCGCGAGCACATCAACGACCAGCTGGCCCTTGAACGAATCGACGCCCATGGGTGAACCGCTTCGATTCGCCAAGATGCACGGCCTGGGCAATGACTTCATGGTCATCGACCTGGTCACCCAGGACTTTCGGCTAGCGCCGCCGCTCATCCGCCGTTGGGCGGATCGCAAGACCGGCATCGGCTTCGATCAACTACTGGCGGTGGAACCGCCGACAGCCCCGGACGTTGACTTCAACTACCGCATCTTCAACGCGGACGGCGGCCCCGCCGAGCAGTGCGGCAACGGCGCCCGCTGCATCGTGCGCTTCATTCACGACCGGCAATTGAGCTTCAAGCCCTGCCTGACGTTGGACAGCGATGGCGGTCGGGTGAGTGGCGCACTGGCCGGACGCGATGTCGAAATCGAGCTGCAGGCGCCTTCGACGAATCCAGACGCGATGCCTTTCAGGCCAGCTCAAAACAACGTTTCGCCAGCGGGGCGAGATGGTGTTTGGCGCTTCAACGCCGCCGGCAACAGCATGGAGTTTACGCCCATATCCGTGGGCAACCCGCACGGCGTGATCTTTGTCGATAGCGTCTCCTCCGCACCGGTGGGCGAGGCGGGTGGTGAACTCAGCCGCCATCCCTGCTTCCCCGAGGGCGCCAACATCGGCTTCTGCGAGATCGTCGATCAGGGCTACGTGCGACTGCGCGTCCATGAACGCGGGGTGGGGGAAACCCGGGCCTGCGGCACCGGCGCTTGCGCTGCCGTGGTGGCCGGACGCCTGCACGGCTGGCTCGACCCGAAGGTCAAGGTGTCCTTGCCCGGCGGCAAAGTTTGGGTCCACTGGCAGGGCGCCGGCACGCCCGTTAGAATGACGGGCGCCGCCACCTTGGTTTACGAAGGCATTTTAAAGCTGTGAGCGAACCGCAATTGGTTGAAGTGGTCGAACAGCAGGTCGTCGACTACCTCAAGCGCTACCCCGACTTTTTCCAAACCCACCCCACACTGCTTTCCGAATTGGCCCTGCCGCACAAGTCCGGGGGCGCTATTTCGCTGATCGAACGGCAGGTCGAAGTGCTGCGGGAGCGCAACATTCGAGTGCATCGGCAGCTCAACGACCTCATCCAGACCGCCCGGGCCAACGACGACCTGTTCACCAAGACCCGCTCCCTGACCTTGGCGCTGCTCGACGTGGCCAGCTGGCATGAACTGAACGAGGTGCTGGCCACCCATCTGCTGGCGGACTTCGATGCCGACTTCGTTTGCTGCCACCTGCAGCGTGAGCACTTGAACCTCGACCATTTGCGCGGCCACGCCGGCACCCTGCCCACCGGCAGCCTGGTCCATAACTCGCAGCCGCTGTGCTCAACCCTGCGGGCCAGCGAACTCAAAGTCGTCTTCCCTGTTCAGGAACACGACAAGGACGGCAGCGCCGTGCTGCTGCCCTTGGCGCTGAAGGCCGGCGAGGGCTGCCTAGCCGTGGGCAGCCGCAGGCCGAACCATTTCGCCTCGGACATGGACACCCTGTTCATCGGCTACATCGGCGATGTGCTGGCACGCATCATCGATCATTTGGACTGATGATGGATAAGCATCTGCGCGGCTTTCTGGACTACCTGACCTTCGAGAAGCGCTATTCGGCCCATACCCTGAGGGCTTACCAACGCGACATTGAGCAATTCGTTGCCGCCAACGGCACGGCTTGGGGCAAGATCGACCGCAGCCAAGTTGCCTCGATGGTGGTGAAGCTGCGCAGCCGTGGCGCGAGCCCGCGAACCTGCCAGCGCCTGCTCTCCAGCCTGCGCAGCTTCTTCCGCTACTTGGAGAAGCAGGGCATCGTCAACGCCAATCCGGCTGCCAGCGTCCAGTCGCCCAAGCGCGGCAACCGCCTGCCCAACACCCTGGACGCCGACCTGACCGCCAAGCTCTTCGACGCCAAGCCCAGCAACGCGCTGGAAAAGCGCGACTTGGCGATGATCGAGCTGCTGTACGGCAGCGGCATCCGGCTCAGCGAGCTGGTGCGCATCGACATCCACAACCTGAATCTCGCCAACGGCATGGTCCGGGTGACCGGCAAGGGCGAGAAGACCCGCATCGTGCCCTTAGGCACCCAGTCGATTGCGGCCATCGAGTCCTATTTGGCCACCCGCTCAGAGGTCGAACCCAGCGCCGCGCTGTTCGTCACCCGGAACGGCAAGCGGGTCAGCCCGCGCACCGTTCAGCAGCGCCTCAAGCGCTGGGGACAAGCCCGCCTCGGCAGCAACGTGCTGCATCCGCACCTGTTGCGGCACAGCTTCGCCAGCCACGTTCTCGAATCGTCCGGCGACCTGCGCGCCGTGCAGGAAATGCTCGGCCACGCCGACATCGCCACCACCCAAATCTACACTCACTTGGATTTTCAGCATCTGGCCAAGGTCTATGACGCGGCCCACCCCAGAGCGGATAGGCAGACGGATTGACGGCACCTGCCCATGCCGCGCCTGCGAGTCATCACCTTCGACTTGGACAATACGCTGTGGAACGTGCGCACGGTCATTGACGGGGCGGAACGGCGTCTGGTCGCCTGGCTTGAAGCGGAGATTCCCGCAGCGGCGGCAGTCTATCGGAACGGGGCGGACCTCATGGCCATGCGCAGCCGCCTGATTGCCGAACAGCCCCAATTGGCGCACGACATTTCCAGCCTGCGGGTGGCCATTCTCCAACAGGTGATGCGTCAATCGGGCCAAGGGGAGGCCCAAGCCCGGCAGTTGGCGGCGCGAGCGTTCGACGTGCTCATTGAGGCGCGCCACAACATCGAGTTTTTCGATGGCGCCTTGAGGGCGCTCGCCAACCTGTCGCGCCGCTACGCCTTGGGTTCGCTCACCAACGGCAACGCGGACCCCAAGCGGCTGAAGCTCGACCGTTACTTCTCCTTCAGCTTCTGCGCCGCCGACGTGGGTGCCAGCAAGCCAGCTCCAGAACTGTTTGAAGCGGCATTGCGGCACACTGGGGCAGCACCCCATGAGGTGGCACACATCGGCGACCACCCGATCGACGACATCGCCGGCGCCGCCCAGTTGGGATTGCACACCATCTGGATTAACGGCCCCGTTCAGCAGGCCATGCGGGAGGAGCCCGCCACCGCCCCGGCCACCGTGGAAATCGCTCACCTAGACGAATTGTTGGAAGCCGTGGAGCGGATTGAGGCGCTTTAACCCGAAACCACCTTGGTTTCAATGAATGCTTTGACTGCCTCGGCCTCGACCTTCAGCATCGTGCGGCGTTCCGGCAGCCCGCGCAGTGACTCCAAGACCGAGTGAACGGCGACCGGCTCGCCGACGGCTTCGTTGACCGCTTCCGGGAACTTGGCCGGATGCGCGGCCCCCATGCAGACCACCGGGCCCGGCACCGACAGGCGGCGGGCGGCGGCCAGCCCGACCGCGGTATGCGGGTCCGCCACATAGCCCGTGGTCCGATGCACCTCTCGGATGGCCTCAAGGGTACCGCCCGCATCGACCGCGGTGGCCATGAACACCGCATCGCCCGGCGGCGGCAGCCGCGCTTCGCCCTTGGTTTGGAAGTCGGCCATGAACGCCCTCAAGGCCTCGGCGTCGCCATCCAGGTGGTAGTGCAAAAAACGCTCGAAGTTGCTGGCCACCTGAATGTCCATGGCCGGTGAGATCGTGAAGCGGACCTCGCCCCGGCGGTAGAGGCCGGAGGCGAAGAACACCGACAGGATGTCGTTTTCGTTGGTGGCAACGATCAGCTTGTCGATTGGAAAGCCCATGCGCTTGGCGATGTAGCCCGCAAAGACGTTGCCGAAGTTGCCCGTGGGCACGCAAAACGAGGGCGGTGCCGGACTGCGCAGGCTGGCGTAGCCGTAGTAGAGAACTTGGGCGAGCACCCGCGCCCAATTCACCGAATTGACGGCGCCGAGGGACAGCCGCCGCTTGAATTCAAGGTCGCCAAAGACGTCCTTAAGCAGCGTTTGGCAGTCGTCAAAGCTGCCCTGAATGCCTAAGCAGTGAACGTTGGCGTCCGCCACCGTGGTCATCTGGAGTTCCTGCAGGCGGCTGATACGGCCCAAGGGGTACATGATGAAGATGTTGATGTCCGGTTGACCGCGCACACCGGCGATGGCGGCGCTGCCGGTGTCGCCGCTGGTGGCGCCGATCAGGTTGAGCCGCTCGCCTCTGGCCTTGAGGATGTAGGCGAACAACCGGCCTAGGAACTGCAAGGCAATGTCCTTGAAGGACAGGGTGGGGCCGTGGAAGAGCTCCAGCACTTGAACGGCGCCGGCCCGGCGCAGTTCCACGACCTCGGCGCAGTCGAAATCCGCGTAGGCCGCATCGACCAGCGCTCCAATATCCGCTGGCGGTATGTCATCGATGAAGCGGGGCAGGACCGCCTTCGCCAAGCCGGTGAAGCCGAGCTTCGAGAGCTCGTTGAGTTCGCGGCCAACTTCGGGGATGCGTTGAGGAACCAGCAGCCCGCCATCCGGTGCCAAGCCAGTGATGACCGCGTCGCTGAAGCGAAGCGGCTCGGTTTGCCCGCGGGTGCTGATGTAGCGCATCGCCGTCCCTCCAGTTTCCTTGATCGCGGGAACAGATTGCAAAGTCAGTCAATTCTTGCGCCCGGCGACCGCCCAATTGTTGGTCTGAGGCATCATCTCGTCAGCCTTGGTCCGTCCGCAAAAGAAAACGCCTTGGGCGAGTATCCCGCCCAAGGCGCTTGCTGTCCACGCTTCGCCGGAGGCTCAGCCTCCGGCGAAGTGATCGAGTTGCTTCCCAACTCGGCCGCTGATGGGAGTGGTGCTTAAGCCTTGACGAACTCCGGGTAGGCCTCGATGCCGGTCTCGGCCAGGTCGGCGCCGGTGTACTCCTCATCCTGGGAGATGCGGATGCCCATCGCCATCTTGAGGACGTACCAGACGATGAAGCTGGCGATGAAGGTCCAGGCGAAGATCGCCACGATACCGATCAGCTGCGCCCCCAAGGTCGCCTCGGGGTCGGTCAGGCAGGCGGCCAGCAGCCCCCAGATGCCGGCCGAACCGTGCACCGAAATGGCGCCCACCGGATCGTCGATCTTGAGCTTGTCGAGCAAGGTGATGGAGAACACCACCAGGACACCGCCAACTGCGCCGACCAACAGGGACAACTCAATGGTGCCCGACAGCGGCGACGCGGTGATCGAGACCAGCCCGGCCAGAGCGCCATTCAACGCCATGGTGAGGTCGGCCTTGCCGAACAGCAGACGGGCGAGGATGAGCGCCGCCACCAAGCCGCCGCAGGCGGCGATGTTGGTGTTGACGAACACCTGCGCCACCGCATTGGCCTCGCCGACGTTGCTGACCATGAGTTCCGAACCGCCGTTGAAGCCGAACCAGCCGAACCAGAGGATGAACATGCCGAGCGTTGCCAACGGCATGTTGGCGCCGGGCAGGGCGTTCACCTTGCCGTCCGCGCCGTACTTGCCGCTGCGCGGCCCAAGCAGCAGCACGCCGGCCAAGGCCGCGGTGGCGCCGCACATGTGGACCACGCCGGAACCTGCGAAATCCACGAAGCCGAGCGCGTCCAAGGCACCGCCGCCCCACTTCCAAAAGCCCTGCACGGGATAGATGAAGCCGGTCATCACCACCGCAAACGCCAGGAATGCCCAGAGCTTCATGCGTTCCGCCACGGCGCCGGAGACGATGGACATCGCCGTCGCCACGAACACCACTTGGAAGAAGTAGTCCGAGCGGGCCGAATAGTAGGTGTCACCGCCCGAGGCCAGCACCGCCTCTGCGGTGTGCTCCTCGCCGATGCCGAGACCCAGGATGGGCAGCCAGGCGCCTTCACCCCCGCCCGGGTACATGATCGCGTAGCCGCAGATCATGTACATGATGCAGGCGATCGCGAACAGCGCGACGTTCTTGGTGAGAATCTCCGAGGTGTTCTTGGCGCGAACCATGCCAGCTTCGAGCATGGCAAAGCCCGGCGCCATGAACATCACCAACACCCCCATGACCAAAAAGTAGAAGGTGTCGAGCGCATAGTTGGTTTGAATCAGATCTTCCACAGTCTTTTCTCCAGTGTGAGTCCGGCGCTAAACCGCGTCGGACCCGGTTTCCCCGGTGCGAATGCGCACCGCTTCCTCCAAAGAGGTGACGAAAATCTTCCCGTCGCCCACTTTGCCCGTGTTTGCGGAGCCAGTGATGGCCTCCAGAACCTGGTCGAGCAGGCCGTCGTCAGCCGCGACTTCGACCTTGACCTTAGGCAGGAAGTCCACGACGTATTCAGCGCCCCGATAGAGTTCGGTGTGGCCCTTCTGACGCCCGAAGCCCTTGACTTCGGTCACCGTCATGCCTTGGACACCGATGGCAGAAAGCGCTTCGCGCACGTCGTCGAGCTTGAAGGGCTTGATGATGGCTGTAATGAGTTTCATAGGTTTTCTCCTGTTGGATGTGGAAGATCCTCAGCGCTGCCCCTAGCTTACAAGCAGCGCAAAAGGATTTTCGCTCAATTACAGGCTTTTCGATACCGAAACCACGACCGTGGTGTCACATCCCGAGAAGCCATCGAAGCACTCGCTCTTGCTCAGGTTGGTGCCGACGAGGGCGATGCCCCAGTCAAGGCCCATCCCGGAAGTGCCCAGGCCCACGGAGTAGTCGATGTAGCTGCTCTCGGGATCGTCGACGTCGCCGATGCCGAAGGCGGCGCCACCGGACTTGCCATCGAAGATGTTCCAGCCCAAGTGGAGGTCGAGGGAGATGTTCTCGACGAGGCCGAAGGAATAGTCACCGTACAGATACCAGAAGGTGTCCGTGCCGGCGAAGTAGTCGTTGGAGAAGGCGGCGCCAAGGGTGAAGTCCTGGATGCTGACGCTGCCGTACACCTCAACGTAGTCGAGGTCCGGGGAGGCGTCATCCTCCGGGTAGCCGTAGTAGAGCACCCCAACGTCGTAGGAGGCGCTGTCGGAGATGGCACCGGTGAAACCACCGTAGTAGTCGGTCTCAATGGTGCCGCCGGACCAAGCCGCCACGTTGGATGCCCAAGTGCCGAAATAGAGGCCATTCTCCAGTTCAATGTCGAATCCGCCCTGAATGGCCTGGGAGCGGTCGCCTTGGGAAATGCCGCGAAAGCGGTAGTCGGTTGCATAGGTCACGTTGCCGGAAAACTCCGCAGCCGAGGCGGCGCCAGCGGCAAGGGCCAGCAAACTCACGAGTAGTCTCTTCATGGATGAACCCCTGTCTCAAGTTTGTGGATGAGCCACCAAGGCGGCCCTGCGTCCAAAGGGACGAAGCTGTTAACAATCAGGATTCGTGCCAAGTGCCAAAAAAGAAGAGCCTGTCCAAAAGCCGGCATCAACGGGCCCTAGTGTCCTGTCCCGCAAATAAGTGTGATTATTCGTGGCCGTTTCGGCCCCCGGCCGCCTTGCTCACACGGCGTTGTCGCGCCTTGCCGGGAACCCAAACGGCCTAGCGCCTAAAACCCACTTATTTGCGGGACAGGACACTAGCCCGACCTCGCCAAGTTCATTCGTGAATAGGTCGGGCTGGGAGGCTGCGCCGTCGGGCGGGTAGCTTCGGCTCAGGGGCACCCCACCTTCGACTGGGGTTCCATGGCTCAATGCGAGGGCAAGATGCCCTCAATCCCAGAGGCGCTGTTCGAAGCGGGCTCCTCGGACCGGGCGTCCCGCCCTCGCAGCGGCGCTCCAAAGAGCGCTGCCCTGCCACCAATGCCCCGCAATGGTGCAGGGAAATGCGCAATGACAGGGCAAGACGCTGCGACATCTCGCACAACCCGTTGCGAGATTGGCCGTAGAGAACGCCGAAATCGCCCCCTAGCATGGTCAGTCCTCAAACCACCAAGCCATCCAGACGACCGCTCAAGGCGACTCAACCATGGACACTGCAACGGAGAACAAGCCGTCAAACGCCGCGGTGCGCACTCGGGCGCAGCTCGGCATGGCCGCGCCCAAGGTCACCGTGGAGGCTCACGTCGGTGGCGGATTGCCGCGCTTCAACTTGGTGGGGCTGCCGGAAACCACGGTGCGCGAAGCTCGCGACCGAGTGCGCAGCGCCATAGAGAACAATCAATTGCGCTTTCCCCAAGGCCGGGTGGTGGTCAATCTCGCGCCGGCGGACCTTGCCAAACAGGGCGGACGCTTCGACCTCGCCATTGCCATCAGCGTCCTGGCCGCCACCAATCAACTGCCTGCCGAGCATCTGCACCGCTTCGAGTTTCTCGCCGAGTTGGGCCTCTACGGCGCCCTGCGGCACACCCGAGGGGTGCTGCCTGCGGCGTTGGCCATGGACGAGGAGGACGCCATTTTGGTGGTGCCGGAAGCCAACCGGACAGAGGCGGCGCTGGTCAATTCCCGCACGGTCATTCCGTGCGCCCATCTGACCGACGTACTCGCGTTGCTGGCCGATCCACGAAAACCGCAACCAGCCCGCATCTCGCCAAGGCCTGGGCCGAAGGCGGCCGTCGATCTGCTGAGCTTGGTGAAGGGTCAGCAAACCGCCAAACGGGCCTTGCAGGTGGCCGCTGCGGGTGGCCATCACTTCCTCATGGTCGGCCCACCGGGCGCGGGCAAGACCATGCTCGCCCGCAGCCTGCTAAGCCTCATGCCAAAACTCACCGAACCGCAGGCGTTGGAGGTGGCCGCCATCTATTCGAGCGCCGGCCTCATGCGCGATGCCTACGAAGCCATCCCTTGGCGCGACCCGCACCACTCGGCCAGCGCACCCGCCATCATCGGCGGCGGTGGCCAGGCCTCCCCCGGCGAGGCATCGCTCGCCCACCATGGCTTGCTCTTCCTGGACGAGATGCCGCACTTTCAACCTCGGGTGCTCAACCTCCTGCGCGAGCCGCTCGAATCCCAACAGGCCACCATCGCCCGCGCCAACTACCGAGTCACCTATCCCGCCAACTTCCAGCTCATCGCCGCCATGAACCCCTGCCCGGCGGGGCGGGTCTGCGCCCAAGGCACCTGCCGTTGCCAGCCGCGGCAGGTGCAGGCCTACCAAGCGCGCGTATCCGGCCCCTTGCTGGACCGCATCGACATGCAGCTCTGGCTGCCCAACCTGCCCAAGGAAGTGCTCGCCGACCGCAGCGAGCCCGCCACGGACACCGCCGCCC
This sequence comes from Candidatus Azophilus lithoversatilis, assembly GCA_028278675.1. Lineage (GTDB taxonomy): Bacteria > Pseudomonadota > Gammaproteobacteria > Pseudomonadales > Azotimanducaceae > Azophilus > Azophilus lithoversatilis. Next base: position 2,037 of record JAQAJJ010000003.1, on the reverse strand, counting down.
TTGCCGCAGCCGTCGCCGCCGTCCGCCAACGGCAACTGGCTCGACAAGGGGACTTGAACAGCCAGCTCGCCGGCCCCATCGCCGCCAAGCAGGCCCCGATCGACAGCGCCGCCCAAGCGCTGCTCACCCAAGCCATCGACACCTATCGCCTGTCGGGCCGCAGCTACCACAAGATCATCAAGGTGGCTTGGACGGTGAGTGACCTGAATCAAACCGAAGCCATCGGCGTGCGGGAAGTCGCGGAGGCGCTCAGCTACCGCGCGATCGATTGGGAGAAGATGGCAGGACGTTGAGACACTGGCGCAGCGTCGGCGCCGTCAAGTCAACGGGACCCGTTTGTTCCCAGCGGAGTTTCGCGCCGCGAAACTGCTGCGCGAACGGCCGGTTCGCGCAGGCCCAAACCTATTGAGCGCTGTCCACCATGTATTGAATGGCCGCCCGCATCTCATCGTCGGAGCAGGTGACGCAGGTGCCCATGGGGGGCATCAGGCCCCGGCCAGTGAGCGATACCGCCAGCATCTGCTCCATGCCTTGGTCGATGCGCGGCTGCCACTGCGCCAAATCACCGAACAGGGGCGCTTCGCCAACGCCAGTGGCGTGGCAGGCAAAACAAAACCGATCGTAGATTTGCTGGCCGCTCAGTCCGGCCGCCGCGGCCGCTGCGGGGGCGCTCACCGCCGCCCCGGACCCGTCTTCAAGGCCACCGCAATCCTGCCCAGTGCGACACACATCGCCAAAGGGCTTGAGCCGCGCCCGAATCTCGGCGGCGGAATCGGATGCCGCAACACCGCCATTCACCGCGCTGCCCACGAGCAGCGACGCCATCACCAGCATCATTTTCCGCTTCACGATCAATCCAACATCCGGGGTTTCGGAGCGGCGCGATTATAAGGAACTACCGGACGCCTGCAATTGGCTGTAGGGGTTCACAACCTTTCGGAACTTTGGCTTGCCGGATCAGGCAGCCTCTTCGATCTGGACAAGGTACTCGTTGGG
>JAQAJJ010000003.1:537-906 GCA_028278675.1 Candidatus Azophilus lithoversatilis | reverse complement strand
TCCACTGGGGTCGGCGGGGCGGCAGGACGTGGAGGGGGATGCGCAGCGCCTGGCAGGCCTGCTCGAAGTCGGCCATGAACTCGCTGCCGCCGTCGACCTGGATTGAGGCGATGGGGAACGGCATGGCCTCGGCCATGGCGGTGAGGAAGCGCTTGGCGTTGCGGGCCGTGGCCCGCGAGAACACGCGGGCGACCATGTGCCTGGTGGTTGGGCAGACGGCCCGGAACTCCTTGATGGTCTGGCCGTCTCGGCTGTAGGTCATGTGGTCCACCTGGACCATCTCTCCAGGGGCCTGGGCCCTGTCGCCGTAGGTCCAGCGCTGCGCCCAGGCGCCGTCGAAGGTTCGGCGGCGCTTGGGCTTGATCCGGC
>JAQAJJ010000003.1:0-477 GCA_028278675.1 Candidatus Azophilus lithoversatilis | reverse complement strand
GGTGGAGACGGACAGTCGGACGCCGGTTCGGTCGAGCATGGCCTTGAGGCGAAGCTTGCCCATGAAGGGGTACTGGTCGCGCAGCTTGAGCACGGCCTGTGCGTCCGGGTCCGTCCAGCGCCGGCGGCGGACGGTTCGGGGCCGGGTGCTCCTGGGCTTGAGCGCGGGTGTGCCGCCGCGCCGGAACGCCTTTCGCCAGTCGTAGTAGGTGCTCTTCGGCAGGCCGATGGACTTGAGCGCGTCGAGGCGGCGCATGCCGCCGTCGACCATCCGGTCGACGAGTTCGATGGCGCGCAGGCGCTGCTCGGCGGCTCCGGCGGTCTGGGTGTCGACTCGCAGGCGCTTGCAGGAGGGTGGGCAGGCGTGCAACAGTTTCATGCTCAGGCTCCTTGTTTCAAGTGGTGAACCAAGCATGCCTGAGCCGGCGGCGCGCGTCAGCGCGCCGCCGGGGGGGGGGGGGGGGGGGGGGGGGGGGGG
>JAQAJJ010000029.1 GCA_028278675.1 Candidatus Azophilus lithoversatilis | reverse complement strand
GGCCCGACGAAGACGGTGAGCAGCAGCAGCTCCTCGACGCACCACCAAAACACGTCTTCGCCCTGCAGCACCGGGCGGCGAGGCGGCATGACTTTGACATTTTCCTCATCATCAAGCACCCGGCTTAGGAACTCCATGATTTCGGCGTTCCCCTGCACGGCGGGCGAAGCGTTCCTCAAAGTCTCAATCAGCTGCGGCTTGTGCCGCTCCATCAGTTCCCGGGCGTCCATGGTGGGCTCTCCGTTGGTAAGTTAGAGCCATTATCGAAAGGAAATTAGGCACGGGAAGTCGATTTCTCTGCACACCTTGTGCGACATTCGCCATACTTGACCTCTATTCGGGTAGATTCGTCCAAAACAAGGAGCATTTGCGCCCATGACCACCATCGAACCCTTTGTCATCGAGGTCCCGGCTGCCGACATCGACGACCTAAAGCACCGACTGGGCCAAACCCGCTGGCCCGAAGCCGAGACGCCGGACGACTGGAGCCAAGGCGTTCCGCTGGCCTACGCCCAGGAACTCTGCCGCTACTGGGCGAACAGCTACGACTGGCCCGCCCGCCAAGCCCTGATGAACCGCTTTGCGCAGTTCAGGACCACCATCGAGGACTTGAGCATCCACTTCATTCACCACCGAAGCCCGTCGCCGCAGGCGAGGCCGCTGCTGATCACCCACGGCTGGCCCGGATCGGTGGTGGAGTTCCACAAGGTCATCGAGCCGCTGGCGGACCCCGCTGCCCACGGCGGCGACCCCGCCGACGCCTTCCACATCATCTGCCCCTCGCTGCCCGGATACGGCTTCTCCGGCAAACCGGCGGCGACCGGTTGGGGAGTGGAGAAAATCGCTTCCGCCTGGGATCAACTGATGACGCGCTTGGGCTACGACAGCTACTTCGCCCAGGGCGGCGATTGGGGGGCGGCAGTCACCACCTTCATCGGCATTCAGAACTTGGGGCGCTGCGCGGGCATTCACATCAACATGCCTTTTGCGCCGCCCACCGCCGAGGCTTTGGCCGACCCCACTGACCGGGACAAGCTGGCCCTGGAGGGCGCCCAGTACTACCAAGAGTGGGACTCCGGCTATTCCAAGCAACAAAGCACCCGGCCGCAAACCCTCGGCTACGGCCTAGTCGATTCGCCCGTCGGCCAGGCCATGTGGATTTTGGAGAAGTTCTGGGCCTGGACGGATTGCCAGGGCCATCCGGAAAACGCGCTTAGCCGCGATGAGCTGATCGACAACATCATGATATACTGGCTCAACGGCGCCGGCGCCTCCTCCGCCCGGCTCTACTGGGAGAGTTTCGGCCAGGCCTTCACCGGCGGCAACGGCCAGACTGTGGCGGTGCCCACTGGCTGCAGCATCTTTCCAAAGGAGATCATTCCCACACCGCGGTCTTGGGCTGAGGTCCGCTACCCCAACATCGTCCATTGGAACGAACTCGACCGGGGTGGCCACTTCGCCGCCTTCGAGCAGCCGGAACTGTTCGTTGACGAGGTGCGCAATGCCTTGGGCGTGATGCGCTAGCGTCCTGTCCCGCAACCAAGTGGGTTTGGGCGCCAGGCCGTTTGGCTTCCGGTGTAAGGGCCTTTCCGTTGCCGGAAAGGGCGACAACGCGGTGTGGCGGGCCCCACACCTATTTATGCGAGGAGCAAGTCCCTCGCGCTCCCAAGCTGAGGCTGTCCTCATGCGAGGGGCAGGCTGTCAATTTCAATCGAAAATTGCGCACATCCGGGGAGGTCGCGCGACGGCCGAACCGCCGATGTGGCAGTGGTGCAGGAGACGGTCGATGAGCGCCGCGGCCATCACCTCGTCGCCGAGCACCCCGCCCCACTCCTCAAAGCCCTTGTTCGACGTCAGCACGGTCGACGCCCGTTCGTGGCGGGCGTTGATCAGTTGGACGTCAGCGTGGCCACAGCCAGCGCCGTGCTGTTGGGGTCGCGCCTGTTCGATGCCGTCACGAACCCGCTGATCGGCTGGCTGAGCGATCGCACCCAGTCCCGCTACGGACGCCGCCACCTATAAATGGTCGCCTCCGTGCCAGCGTTCATGCTGGCCATCTACAAGTTGTTTCCACCGAGCGGGCCAGTGGACGCCGGCTAGATGCTGACTTGGCTGGCGGTCTTCTTCACTTTCAACTTCGGCGCCGGGCTCCAATCAAGCCGTCTGAACGGACGCCTGCGCAATACGCTTGCCGAGCGCTATTCGGTAAAAGACCGGTACCGCCACCAGCGTCAGCAAGGTGGCAAACGCGAGGCCGCTCATGATGCAGACCGCCATCTCCTTAAAGAAGGGATCGGCCAGCAGCGGCGACATGCCGGCGATGGTGGTTCCGGCGGCGAGCATGACCGGGCGCAGGCGGCTGACGCTGCCCCGCACCATGGTCTCCAGAGTCGCCGCGCCCTCCTTCAGGCGCTTGTCGATTTCGTCGATCAGCACGATGCAGTTCTTGATCAGCATGCCGGAGAGGCTCAAAAAGCCCAGAAAGGAGGGGAATGTGAAGCTTAAGTCAGTGATCAAAAGGCCGAGCACCACGCCGCAGACCGTCATGGGCACCGACAGCCATATGACCAATGCCTCCTTGACGCGGCCGAACATCAGCAACGTAATCAGCAGCATCACGGCGAAGGCCAAGGGGATCTTCGTCCCTAGGGTCTCGTAGGCTCGCTGGTTGGCTTCGAACTCGCCGCCCCACTCCAGGGCGTAGCCCACCGGCAGCGGGATCGCTTCAACGAGCGGACGAACCGGAGCGAAGGCCCGGGCCGTGTTTTGTCCAGGCTGGGGATTGGCGCGAACCTGAAGGGTCCTGATCCGATCGCGGCGAAAAATCATGGCGTCTTCGGCGGTTAGGTCGAACGACGACACGACCTGACGCATGGGAATGTAGCGCTGCTGGGACTGGCTCCAGACCAAGCGGTCGGGCAGGCTGGCCACGTCGGCGCGCTCATCCTTCGGCGCCCGGGCGATGATTGGAATCAGCTTATCGTCTTCCCGGTACAGGCCAATGGGCACTCCGTAGGTGGCGTAGGCCAACGCCAAGGCGACATCGCGGCGGCTTACGCCGGCAAGACGGGCGCGAGCCTCATCGTAGCGAGGCGTTATCCGCAGCGCGGCCTGGCGCCAATCGGTGCGACGGTCAATCAGGCCCTGCTCCAAATAGATGGCAAGCGCTTGGTCAGCCAGGCTGCGCAGGATCTCAGCATCGGGGCCAGAGAAGCGGGCTTCAATCTTGGCGGTGCTGCCCGGGGTGAACTCCGCCCGAGTCACTTGGATCTCCGCGTCGGGGCGCAGGCCAACCAACCGGTTGCGCGTTTCAACCATGATGACTTCCATCTTCTCGACGTCAGCCACCCGCACGAGCAGATGCGCATACGCCGAGTTGGGCTGTTCCGGCTCGACCGTGGCGCTGAAGCGCGGCGCGCCCCGGCCGATGAAGCTGGTTACCGCCAGTATGTCTTCTTGGGCCAACAGGGTCCGCTCCAGCCCTTGCACGTCGGCGGCGGTGGCAACGATGTCGGTGCCCTCGGCAAGCCAGTAGTCCACATAGAACAACGGCGTGTTGTTGGTTGGAAAAAATGACTGCTTGACATACTGGAAGCCCCAAAGGCAGGTCGCCAGAATGGCCACAATCACGCCGGTGACCAACCAGGCTCGACGCAGCCCGAAGGCGATGAGCCTTCGATAGGGCGCATAGGCCCGGCTGGAGTAAAGCTCGTCCTCGGACTGCCCCGGCCGAGCCTTGAGCATCCAGTTGCCGAGCAGAGGCACGACGGTCATGGCCAACACCCAACTCAGCAGCAAGGCGATGGCAACGACCTGAAACAGGGAGCGCAGGAAGTGGCCCTCCATGTCGTCGCTCAAGCTGATTGGACCAAAGGCGACAATGCCGATGACGGTCGCACCAAGCAGGGTGAATTGAGTGCGACTCACCGAACGGGCCGCCGCTTCGGCGGGTGTCTGGCCCTTGCCGACGCCGATCACCATGCCCTCCGCAACCACAATGCCGTTGTCCACCAGCATGCCCATGGCGATCATTAGCGCACCGAGTGAAATGCGCTGCAGCTCGATGCCGAGCGCCGCCATTAAGCACAGGGTGCCGAGGATGGTCAGCAGCAGCACTGTGCCAACCACGGCACCGGCCCGCCAACCCATGAAGACGAACAAGGCCAGCACCACGGTGGCGACGGACAGTGCCAGATTTCGGAGAAACCGCGCTATGGACTCATCAACCACTTGGTGCTGGGCGTAGACGGCCGATACGCTCACGCCCAACGGCATCTCAGCGAGCAGCGCCTGCATCCGGGCATCCACCGCCCGCCCCACCTCCACCACGTTTTCCTCGGGGATGACGGAGACGCCCACCATGAACACGGGCTCGCCGTTGTGGCGAATGAGGTGGGTCGGCGCTTCGACTGGCGCCCGGGCTAGGTTGGCTATGTCAACCAGGCGCACGATCTCGCTGGAGCCAGGGCGTCCGATTCGCATGTCGCGCACCGCCGCGGCGCTGTCAAAGGCCATTTGCGGCGCAATGCGCAGCCGGCGGCCCTCAAACGCGATGGAGCCAGCCGGGGTGATCTCGTTTTCCGCACCAATGCCCGAAAACAGCAAATCCATTGGCAGGCCGAGACGGCCAAGACGCACATGGTCCACCTCAACGAACACGGCCTCCTCAAGTTCCCCCCCGGTCTGCACCTTGGCGACCCCAGGGACCGCGTTCAAGGCCGTGACCATGCGCCGGGAAATGTCCTGCACGTCGGCGGCATCGTAGTCGGGCGCGGATACGGCGTAGAGGATGCCGTAAACGTCGTTGTAGTCGTCTTCGACCAAGGGCGCCTTGGCACCGGGCGGAAGCTGGTTCGCCGCTTCGCTCACGCGGCGCCGCAGTTCGTCGTAGATCTGCTGGGTCTCGCGAACCGTGTACTTCTCCTTGAGTTCGACTTGAACTTCGGACCGCCCAGCCACCGACTTCGACAGCATCTCCTCGATGTGGGGCAGTTGCTGCAGGGCGGCTTCGATCACATCGGTGACTTCCTGTTCCACCTCTCGTGCCGACGCGCCCGGATACTCGGTTAGAATCAACGCGATCTTGATGGGAAAGGCGGGATCCTCGAGCCGCCCCACGCTATCGATGCCGACCACGCCGCCGAACAGGCAACCGAGCATCAATAGCCACGGATAAAGCGGGCGCTCAATCGAAAAGCGAGCAATGTTCCAACTGGCCCGTGGCGTTCCAGCATCTTGCGCCACTACTCGCCTCCAGACTCATCATCCATGGGGCGAATGCGCATGCCCTCCTGCAACTGGTTGGCACCGGTCGAAACCACCTGCTCCCCCCCTTGCAATCCGGACAAGACCGGCACGCCATAAGCGGCCAGCGGGCCAACTTGCACCGCCTGCTTGCGCACCCCATGCGTCTCGGGATCGTAGAGCCAGACGAAGAAGCCCTGGTCCGGCCCGCTGACCAGGGCGCTGGCCGGAATCCACGCCGACGCCACCGCATCCGCCTGCGGGCGCAGGGCCACGCTTACGGCCGCAGTCATGCCCGGCAGGATGTTGAACTCGGCTGGCCGCTGCATGGTGAAGGAGACCTCGTAGGTCTGGGCCACCGCATCCGCCTCGCCGCGGCTTTCCCGAAAGGTCAACGGAAAGCGTCGCTCCGGAGCGAAGGGGAAGATGGCGTCGATGCTGACCACCTGTTCGGTGCGCACGGTGACCAGCAGCTGTTCCGGTACGCCGGCCACCACCTGCAGCTCGTGCAGGTCGTTCAGCCGCATCACTTTGTCCTTGGTGTCCACCTGCACGAAGTTATCGACATAGCGGTGCGCCACATAGGCGTCGAAGGGTGCCGTGATTCGGCTCTTGGCCAAGGATTCGCGCCGCTGCGCCAGCCGCACCTGCTGCAGCTCGTGCATGGAGCGGGCATCCTCCACCAGCGACGCGGCGATGCCTCGCCGCGCCAACAGGCGGCGCTTGCGCTGCCAATCCTGCCGCGCCAGCTCGACCTGCAGTTCCGCCTCGCGCACAGCCAAACGAAAGTCAGTTGGGTTGAGTGCGGCGATGAGTTGGCCGCGCTCAATGGTTTGACCTTCCAGAACCGGCAGTTCCGCCAGCACCCCATCGACTTCGAAGGACACGTCGATCGACTGCGCTGCCTCCACGCGCGCAACAAATTCATGGGCCGTGACTACCCCCGCGGCCTCCACCCGAATCACTTTGGCCGGACGCACCGACTGCTCCGCAACGACCTCATCGGTGCGGTTGCCGCAACCGCCCAGCAGAAGAATCCCCGCCCACAGCGCGAACGCCAGACTGCCGAAAATCGCCGCCCGAACCCTTGTTATTGCGGAGCGGCGCACTAGTCCCGGCCTTTGTTCGTGGCGACTTCGCGAAAGGGGCCTTGGTCGAATCTGGGCTCCTTGGGCATGCCGAGGACCCGCTCGGCGATGATGTTGCGCTGAATCTCGTCGGTGCCGCCGGCGATGGAGACCGCCGGCACGGAAAGCAGTATCTCCGCGATCAGGCCATTCTCCGGCCCGTCCTCGCCCGCCAGCAGCGCATCGGCGCCGGCAATCATCGTATGCACCCGCGCCGCCAAGCGGGCCACATGGCTGGCGGCCAGCTTGCCGAGCGATCCTTCCGGCCCCTGCGGCTGGCCTTGCTGCTGAGCCGCCCTGGCGCGGCGGGCGGTCCATTCGGCACTGCTCGAAAGAATGAGCAGGCGCGCCAGTTCCTGGCGCACGGCGGGATTTCCAATACGACCGCTGGCCAAGGCTCTCGGCAACGCCAGATCGACTCGTCCAGCCCGCTGTGGATACCACGTGTAGGGCGCCATCACGGTAGCCGTCTCCTCGGCCTCCTCTGCGTAGATGGTCCCTTGCCGCTCCGCCTGACCCTTGACATCGGCCCGCCCGGAACGCAGGCCGTCGGCGCGGCGGCGCTCGTGCGCCAAGGTGGTCATGGCCACGCTCCAGCCTTGGCCCAGCTTCCCCACCAGATGCTCCGCCTCGACCTTGGCGTCGTTGAAGAACACTTGATTGAAGGACGCATGGCCGTTCATCTGCTTGAGCGGCTGCACCTCGACCCCCGGCTGGCGCATGTCGATGACGAAGTAGCTCAAGCCCTGATGCTTGGGCGCATCCCAATCCGTGCGCGCCAGCAGCAAGCCCCAGTCGGCGTGGTGGGCGCTCGTGGTCCAAACCTTCTGGCCGTTGACGGTCCAGCTTGCGCCGTCAAACTCCGCTCGGGTAAGCGCACCGGCCAGATCGGAGCCGCTGCCCGGCTCGCTGAACAATTGGCACCACACATCCTCGCCGGTCAGGATGCGGCGCAGGAACTGCGCCTTCTGGGCGTCGCTGCCATGCTCAAGCAGGGTCGCCGCAGCCAGCAGCCGAATGCCGCCCGTAGCCACGCCGACGGCGCCGATTCCGGCGAACTCCTGCTCCACCACGCGGGTCAACTCAGGGGACAGTCCGCGGCCGTGCCACTCGGGCGGCCAATCCGGCGCGCCCCAGCCGGATTCGACCAACTTGGTGCGCCATGCGACCAAGCCGGCGTTTGGATCCCAATGGGTGTTCAGCCAAGTCCTGGCCTCGTCGCGGACCGTCTCTTCGGCGGATCCGCTCACGCCACAGCCCCGGTTGACGCCAGCTTGGTTTCCCGCCCCTCAAGGCACTGAATCATTCGCTCCCGATGCCAAGCCGGGTCGCCCAGCAGCACTTCCGAACTCTTGGCGCGCTTGTACCAAAGCTGGGTGTCCTGATCCCAAGTGAAGCCAATGCCGCCGTGCAACTGAACGGCCTCAATAGCGGCATGCAGGTAAGCCTCACCGGCGGCCGCCTTGGCCAAACTGGCCTCGTAAGCCAACTGCTCAGGATTGGCGTCAGCCACTTGGGCGGCGTGGTAGGCCACCGACTTCATCAGTTCGACCTGCAGCAGCAGTTCCGCGCAACGGTGCTTGATGGCTTGAAACGAGGCGACGGCGCGTCCGAACTGCATGCGCAGCTTGATGTACTCAAGGGTATCCTCCAGCAGCCGCTGCGCTCCGCCCGCCATCTCGTTGGCGAGCGCAATGGCGCCGATGTCCAAGGTCTCGGCCAAGGCAGGCCCAGCACCGCCCAAATCCCCCAGCAATTCCGCCGGCGCGTCATCAAAATCCAAGCGGGCCAACTGGCGCGTTGGGTCCAACGTCCTCAAGCGCCGTCGGCGCACGCCCGGCGCATCGGCGGAAACCGCGAACAGCGACAGCCCGGCCGGGCCACCTCCCGGCTCCGTTAGGGCCGCGACCAGCAGCAGATCCGCATTGCAGCCGTCCACCACATAGTCCTTGCAGCCCGTGAGCGAATATCCGCCATCGAAGGCAGCCGCCTGCAGGGCGATGGATTCAATCCCCGGCTCACCGCCGGGTTCGGCAAACGCCAACGCCGCCAAGGTCTCTCCGCAGGCGATGCCCGGCAGCCAGCGCTGTTTTTGCGCCTCGCTGCCAACCCGGCACAAGGCATTGGCGGCAAGCACTGCCGAGGCCAGATAGGGCGCGCACAGGAGTACGCGGCCCATCTCCTCCATGGCCAGCCCCAACTCGACCAAGCCAAAGCCGCTCCCGCCGTAGCGTTCCGGGATCATCAGCCCAACCAGCCCGAGTTCGTCCGCCATGCGCCGCCAGACCGCCGGGTCGAATCCCAGCTCAGTGTCCATTAGACGGCGGACCTCCGCGGACGGGGAGGCTTCGGCCATGAAGCGCCGCAGCATGTCGCGGAACTGGCGCTGCTCTTCGGTGAAGTGAAATTGAATGTCCGGCATGCTTGCTGTGAAGGTGGTGGAGCCAGGGAGGATCGAACTCCCGACCTCTACAATGCCATTGTAGCGCTCTCCCAGCTGAGCTATGGCCCCACGGCAGGAAGCCGGAAGGCCGGAATGCTACGGGGACGCCCTGCTGCTGTCAACGCGAACCTTTGGCCCGGAGGGCCAAAGGTTCGTTTGGAGTTTGGCTGGCGCCAAACTCCGCGAACCAGAGCGCATCAGGCAGTCTCGCTTGCTTAAGCCGCAGGCCGCATCGGTCAACTGTGGCCCAGTGACTCAAGGAACGCTGCAACGGTCTGCACAAGCACACCACAAGTCTCCTCGGGCCGATTCATCTGCGGGCCGAAGTGCTTGAGGTCTCCGGTGAGCAGATGAGTGGCACCGCAGCCCAGCGCCGCGCGGAATATGGGTTGGTCCTTCTCGACAAGGCCTTGGGGGCACACCAAGTCAGCGCGATGCTCAACGACTTCCACACCCCGCAGCATCACTCGCATTCGATGCAGCTGGCAGCGTGATTTGGCCGCGGTTGGAAACAATAAGCGTTGCCGCCATTGGCAAGTCCTCCACTGAATCTTCCGCCAAAAGCTTAGCGGACTTTCGGAATATCAGAAATGCCGATGGACGGCTGACAAAGGACCGTGGGATGAAGAGTCCTGACGACGGGGACGGCGCGCGATGCGCTTACGCCAGCCGCGGCATCACCGAGTCGGTGAATCGAGCAGCGGCTTCTTGGGCTTCAGGCGCCCTCGCGGCGAAGTTAGGGCCGGTGACCGCGATCTTGTCGATGCCTAAAGCGGCCACGGCTTCCAAGCGGCGCAGGCAATGGTCCGCGTCGCCGATGACGGCGTAGCCATCCATGAACTCGTCAGTCAAGGCGGCGGTTTGCTGCCCACCCTGGCGTCCGTGGGCGTTCATGTCGTAGGTGGCGTGGAGGTTCCTGAAGACCTCGGCTTGGCGGTCGTTGGCGGGCCCGGCAATCGCGCCGTGCATCGCCGAAAAGCGGGCGAACAGCCCGGTGCCGGTTCGCGCCAGCTCACGCGCCACGCCAAGGTCTTCGTGGCAGGCGAGATTGACGTAGGCGCCGAAGCGCAAGGTGTCAAGGTCGCGGCCAGCCTCGGCAGCGGCCTCGCGGGCCGTTTCAATGCCCCAAGCGAGCCGTTCCGGCACCGCACCCAAGGCAAACATGATGCGGTCGGCGTGCCGGGCTGCGATGCGAATCACCCGGGCACCGGTGGCGGCCACCTCCACGGGCACCTTGACCGTGTCCTTCGCCCAGCCGATGCGGCTTGACGTCGGTGCTTCTGCCAACCCGAGGTTCTCAACCGGCGGCGCCGCTTCGTCGGCAATGCCGGCCACTGCAAATGGCACCTCGTCACCGCGCAAGTAGGCTTGCAGGCTGATCAGATAGTTCTCGAACCACTTCAGGCGCGCCGGCGCCCGGCCCAAGTGGGCCAACGCGCTGTCGCCACGCCCTATGCCGAGGATCATGCGGCCGCCGGAGAGTTTTTGCACGGTGAGCGCCGAGGTCGCCGTCACCGCGGGGTGGCGGGTAACCGGGTTGGTGACGGACGTTTGCAGGCCCAATGTTCGGGTGGTGGTGGCGCCGAGCGCGAGGAAGACATAGGGGTCGCCCGACAGATTCTGCGAGTCCACGGTGGTGATGCCGTGCCAGCCGAGTGCTTCGGCCTGCCGGGCAAAATCCGCCGCCCGGGTCGGCGCGGCGTGGTGGGAGGTCCAAAGTTCCATTGTTGGTAGGGCGTGGTTGCTAGGGCGAGTACCAGATGGGCGAGGTGTACGCCCGATCCTGGATGGTCAACGGCAAGTCATCCGGCAATTCGACGCCGAACCACGCCTTGTCCTTAGTGGTCCATCGCGGGCGGGGAATCTCCAGGACGCGGGCGTAGAAGAAGGCGCGCTGGTCCGGGTCGAAGTCCGGGTCGCGCCAGACCACGGCCAATTCCGCCGCGCCGATGCTGTTGTCGAAGGTGGCGTCGGACAGATTGACGGTTGAGCTGACGGGGCCGACCTTGCCGGTGTCCGGATCCGCCGCACGCTCACCCGACCAAGCCACGTCATAGACCTTCTCCTGCAGGGCGCCCTCCCCGTCCAGCCAACCCTTGATGATCTGCGTCCGATCCAGATTGGCCCCGTCCGGATCCTTGGCAGCCACCAGAATGAATGACGGCGACCCGCCATCGGGAGCCCCGGCAAGGTCGCCGCCCATGGGCACGCCGTCGCCGTAGGCGGCGTCCAGATAGGCCGGCTGGTGGATGAGCTCGGAGTCGTAGTCCCAGCCGCCAAAGAAGCGCACCCGGATCCGAGAGCCGGTGGTGGCATAGACTTCGCGCCGCTGCATGGCGTCGAACAGCGCCGCCCGGGTGTTCTCCCTGGCCCAGACCGCGGCATAGCCCGAGGCGACGATGTTCCAGTTCTGCCACAGGCGCCCGGCCATGATGTTCTCGAGGCGTTCGGCGCCGGGTTCGGACTCCGGGAACTTGCCGAAGAAGTTGTCCTCCTCCGGGGTGGAGAAGCTGTTGTGGCCGTCGGTGCTGCCGATCAGGCCGATCTTGAAGGGATTGACGCCCAGTTCCGCCTCGTAGGCGAGGCCCAGCTTGAGGGCGCTTCGGCCGTACTCATGCTGCAGCATCCAGTCTTCCTTGGCTTCGCTGCGGCCGATGTTGTCCCAGTCCCAGTTCTCGAAATCGGCAAACTCATCGTCGGGCGACAAAGTCGGGTGCGCCTCGCCATCGCCCTTCACCTGCGTGACCTCGTAAATCGGCTCCCAACGGGCGCGCAGGCTGGCGTACTCGGGGCCGATCGGCTCGCCATCCACGGTTTCCGACGGGAACATCATGCCGTTGGACAGGTTGCCGTTGTGCGGCACGGCCATGACCTCGCCGCCGGTCTGCTCCTCATAGCGGGCCAGCGCCTTCCAAAGCTCACGGGGATCCAAGCTGTCCTGGCCGGAGAAGGGCGGCAGTTGGCCGGCGGTCTCGGCGCCATCCTTGTAGATGACCACCCGATGCAGGTTGTTGCCGTCGATCATGGAGGTCCACTCGTAGCCGATGAAGGCGGTAAAGCGGCCTGGCCGATTGTGGTCATCGGCGGTCTTTGCGACATCGCGCCAAATCAGTCGGCGGGTATCCTCCGGGAATGCCGGATGGCCTTCGGGGTCCTGCATGCTGGCGACGAAGGCGCCGAACAGGCTCACCATGTCCCCGGTGTCCCGGTACTTAAGCCACTGCTTGCCCGCCGCGGTGCCAATCACCAAGGGGTCGTCCACAAAGAAGCGGTAGAAACCCTGCAGGTACTCGGCGTGGTCGGAGACCACCAGGAAGTCCAGCGGGCGGCGCAGTTGCACCGGCATGCCGTTATGGGCGGTGAGCGCCTCGCCCCGGGCGTAGCGGAAGGCGTCGGCCGGGCTTAGGTTCATGTTGCCCAGCGAATAGGCATCCGCCGAGTTGCGGGTGTGCAGGTGAGTGTCGCCCCAGTAGAGGTTCTTGGGGTAGTCCTGTCCGGCGGGTGCCGAATACTCGGCGGCGACGGCGACCCCGAACGCGCCCGCCAGCGCCAAGCCCAAGCCGAGCTGCGATAGGCGGCCCATCAAAAGGGTCTAAAACTTCTGCCGCCAGCGCAGCCCGATGGTCCTTGGCCGGTTGGTGGTGATGCGGCTGTCGTAGGAGGCTGCGTTCTTGAACACTTCCGCTCGCTCGTCCGTGATGTTGCGCACGAACAGCTCCGCCCCCCAGTTGTCCCGCTCGATGCCCACCGCCAGATTGAGGACGTCATAGGCGTGCTGCTTCTTGCGAGCACGTTCTTCGGTGGCGCCGCTGCCGACCAGGGAATTCCAGGACGATCCGGTGTACACCCAATAGGCTTGAACGTAGCCGTCGAAATCCGCGAGTTGGAAGCTGTACCGGGTGGTAACGTTGGCCTTGAAGTCCGGCACCCGGGGCAGTGGAAGGCCTTTGGCCGCATCGGGGTTGCCATCACCGATGTTGGCCGCGTTGATCCAATAGTCTTCACTGAGCTCCGCGTCGATCAGCGAGAAGGCCACGTTGACGTCCCAGTTCTCGGTCAACAGATAGGCCAGGTCGCCCTCGATACCGCGGCTGCGCGCGTTGCCGACATTGTAGGTCAGGGTGGCTGGCGAGATCGAGGTGTCCTGGCGGCTTAACTGGAAATCCTTCCAGTCCATGGTGAAGGCGGCCAAGTTGTAGCGCGCCCTGCCATCCATGGCGGAGGCCTTGACGCCGACTTCCCAGCTCTCGACGAAATCCGGGTCGTAGCCGAATCCGGCCACCGTGCTCGGATCCCGGTTCAGCCCGCCAGGCCGGTAACCTTCCGAATAGGTGCCGTACAGCATGATGTCGTCGGTGATGTGCCAGGAGACGTTGCCCTTGATGACCGTATCCTTGTCCTTGGTCACCAAATCCGCGTTCTCCTCGTCCGGCGCCCGCGCCCCAAAGCGCTGCGGCCACCAGACGGTGCCGTAGAAGCCCTTCAAACTCACTTCGGAATCGAAGCTGCGGAAGCTGAAGGCGGCGGTGAAGTTCTCCGCAAGATCAAAGGCCACTTCACCGAAGACGGCGGTTTCCTCGTTGCCGCGCACCATGTCGGTGGTCCAGTAGATGTCCGGCGGCTCCACCGCGGCCGGTGTCCCGGCGGCGCTGGTCAGCCCGTTGAGGCCCAGCACATGCCATTCCCAGTCGAATTTGTGATCGCTATCTTCGTAGAAGACGCCCAGCAATGCCCGGAAGCGCTGGTCCTGCGGCGAGGCGATGCGGATTTCATGGTTGTCCCGCTTCACCCGATCGTCATAGGTGGATTGCTCCCGAGGGTCGGTGCATTCGCCGAAGTAGGAGACGTAGCAGGAGTAGAACGCCTGCACAAAGCCGCCGCTGATGTACCAATCCGTGTAAAGCGAGTAGTCCACTGTGGCGTAGGATTTGCGATCCAGATAGGAGCCGGCGTAGGTCAGCGAATAGCCGGATATGTCGCCCTCCACCACCAAGGACACCTGGGTCCACTCGTCATCGCTCTCGTCCGGCAGCAGCCGGTTCACCTCCAGGTCGCCCGCGTCCGTGGGGTCGTGGTCCCAAACGCCGGAGGCTTCCAACTCCTGGCGCATGACGTTGGCCGTCACCGTCCAATTGTCGTTGAGATCAATGCCCAAGGCTGCCCTGGCACCCGTGGTGGTGGCCTCGTTGAAGTCACTCTCGACCACGTCCGCGTTGTCCACGGTGATGTCCGCGGCCTTGGCAATAAGGGCAGGATCCGTCAAGCCGGCACGAATATTGGCATTGCTGAAGGTGTGGCTGTAAGGCACGTTGTCGATGAAGCCGGCATCCTCCTTGTGCCAGCCCACCAGCCGAAGGGCCGTGCGCTCACCCAAGGGAATGTTCACCATGCCTTCGAACAGGTAGCCGATGTCGCCGCTCTTGATGGAATTGCCCTCGACGGCGTAGCTGGCTTCAAAACCCGCCGGATTGGGCTTGTTGGTAATGATGCGAATGCTCCCAGACTGGGCGTTGGCCCCGAATAAGGTCCCCTGCGGACCGGCTAGGGCCTCAATGCGCTCGATGTCGTAAATGTGCGGATTGAGGTAGCCGCCCACCGCCGTGATGGGCTGCTCGTCGAGATAGACCGCCACGTTCGGCGACGAGCCAAGCACGTTCTCGCCGCCGCCGGAGATGCCGCGGATGTAGATGCTGCCGCTGCCCGGCCCCAAGGCAACGTAACTGACCGAAGGCAGCAACTGCGCGAAGTCCTCCAGATCGGTGACGCCGAGGTCCTCCAACTGCTGTTCGCCGATGACGTCGATGCTGATCGGCACGTCCTGCAAGCTCTCGTCGCGCTTCTGCGCGGTGACGATGACCTCCTCAATGGCCAAGCCCCCCTGCGCCACGGCCATCGGCGCCGCGGCCACGCCGGAAACCAGGACCACCGCCCCGGCGGAGGCCAAGGATTGCCGCCGAATCGCCCGAACGACGGGCTTTAGGCCGAATGGCCGGGCAGCGCTGTGCACGCAGCTTTCGTCACGCATCGATCAATACCTCTCCATGAAGTGCCCGCCAACCTTACGCAAAAGTGAGCGGAAAGCCAACACGCCTAGCGTGATCGCCGACTACAGGCCGACGCTCATCCCTCGAACAAGCACGCAGCAGCCCCAAAACCCGCGCAGCGGCTGGCTTTCAACTTTGTTTTTCACGAAGGGCGAATGTCCTACAGACAAGCTCAGCCCCGCCATCTAGAGTATTGGTCAGATCAACAACAAGGGAGCTTGCAATGCTTGGCTGGATTTTCGTGTTTCTGCCTCTAATCACCGCTGTTTTCTATGCGATCCAACGCAATAGCCCCACGCGGCTGACGCGGCTTAGGCTCGCCCTGTCACTGGTCACGCCGAATCTCATCTGGATGGTTGACTGGGCGCATGGGCACTACTCCTGGGTGCAGGAGTACGGCCTGATCAACACCGCGGCCACCGTCAACGCGTTCTGGGCTGCAGCCTACCTAGGCTTCGTCCTTGCTTCGAAGTCACTCTATTACCGACCTCAAACCAACCCGGAGAAATGAAATGAGAGAACTCACTCAAAACGAACTTGCGCTCGCGTCCGGTGGGCACGGCTTTGCTCAAGATGGCCTGTTCAATGCCGTATTGACCGGTGCATCTGTGGGCGGCTTGGTGGCGGGGCCCAAAGGAGCCGCGATAGGCGGATTTTTTGGCGCCGCGTTCTACTTCACCATGCAGACCCCCACGCGCTATACCGGCGCTTGGGGGAGAAACAGGGGCAACAGGTTCGGAATGTTCCTCTCGCACTAGCCCCCAGAGCCAGTCTGCGACCTCACCGCTAGCGCCATGGATGACAACGTCTCCATCTCTGCGGGCGGATGAGGCCCCACGCCTTGGTTGCGTCGCCTGCACTTCAGCAGGTCGGCGCAACCAACGCCAACGACTCCCCCCTCAGTTTTCCGCCAGTTCGCCCAGAGCTTGCCTTAGCAGCTCCAAATGCGCTTCAAAGCGCCGCCATTGCGCCATGGCGGCGCGGTAGATCGGCTGGCGGACTTGCTCCGAACTGGCCGTGCGCACGGGCCGGCTATTGCGGTGAAAGGCCAAGCACCCGGACTCGAAGGGCAGCCCGCAGTATTCGAGCAGCCGGCGAACTTCCGCTTCCAAGTCGTCAATGACCCGCTCGTAGTCGACCCGCAGCACACGCCCCGGCAGCACGGCGTCCCAGTGGGCCATCAAGGCCGCGTAGTCCCGGTAGTAGCGGCCGATGTCCTCCAGGCCGTAGGTGAACTCCTGGCCGGCCGCGAACAGTTGCTTAAAGCAACTGAAGCAGGTGGCCATGGGATGGCGCCGGGCGTCGATGATGCGCGCGTTCGGCAACATCAGGTGGATCAGGCCCACATGGGCGAAGTTGTTGGGCAGCTTGTCGATGAAGAACGGCGCGTCGCCGCGCTGAACGCGGGCCGCATCCAGAAACTCCTGGCCAAGCGCCCGGCACTGTTCCGCGGTCAGATCCCAGAGCGCACCGGGATACTTCGACTGGCCGGACGGATCCTTGCGGCCTGCCAAGCGGCGCACGATTTGCGGGATGTAAGGCAGTTCCATCGTGCCGTCCACCTGCGAGTGGCTGGCCAGGATCTGTTCAAGCAGCGTCGAACCCGAGCGGGGCAGCCCGACGATGAAGATGGGGTCCGGTGCGGCGTTGCCCCAGCCCTTTCGCGCCGCAAACCGTTGCCGGTTGCAGGACGCCGCCAGCGCCTGCGTCATGGCGCTGGTCTCGTCCGCCTCGTAGCCACTTTGGGCGCGTTTGATGGCATTGCCGCGCGCATAGGCGGCGAACGCGCCATCGGCGTCGCCCGCATCCTCAAGCGCCTTGCCAAGGGCAAAGCCAAGATGAAACTCATCCCGGGGCGCCAGATCCTCCCGCGCCGCCAGCCGCCGCATGGCGGCGATGTCACGCTCATCGAAGCGGAGAGTCTTCATGTTCGCCAAGTTCCACCACGCCTCGCCCAGATTCGGCTCCGCCTCGACGGCGCTCCGGTAGGCGGCGATCGACTCCGCCTGCCTGCCCAAGGTCTTGAGCGCATGGCCGTAGCTCATCTGCAGCCGGGCATGGCGCGGCGCCCGTTTGAGAACCCGCTCATATCGGGCAATGGCCTGTTCGTAGGCGCCGACGTTGACCAGCACCGAAGCCGCCAGCACCGGGTGGGAGAGGCTTTGCGGCTCCAGCCGCTCCAAGGCCTCGATTTCCCGCAAGGCCGCCTCAAAGTTGCCGGTCTTGCTCAGCGCATTGGCGTAGTTGTTGCGGGCTTGGGTGTAGTCCGGAGCCAGTTCCACGCAGCGGCGCAGCAGCGCCACCGCATCGTCGAAGGCTTCGAGCTGCAGCGCGATGTCCGCCAGCAACCGGATGGCGTTGACGTCCGTCGGCCAGCGGTGCAGGTAGTCGCGCAGGATGCCTTCGGCCATGCCCAACTTGCCCTCGGCCACTAGGCGCACCGCTTGGCGCAGCCCGGGATGTTGGCCGGACGCCGCCATTTGCTGGCGAAAGGCCGCATCCGCCGCCTCATCGTTGCCCCGTTCGGCGAGCAGCTCGCCGAGGGCCTGCCAAGCCGCGGCCATCTTCGGATTCGCCTTCACCGCCCGCTGGAAGGCGGACGTGGCCTGCGCCAATTCGCCATTGGCGCGCAGGGCCAGACCCAACTCATGAAGAATCGGCGCCACGCCGGGCGTCGCCTCGGATGCACCTTTTGCCAACCGGCGCAGATCCTTGAGCGCGCCCTTGTGCTTGCCCAAACGGTTCTTGGCCACGGCGCCGATGAAGGCGGCGCGGCCTTCCTGGGGAAACTGCTTGCGGATCTCCTGGGCCTGGGCCAGCGCCGCCGGGTAGGCCCGTTCCTCAAGCAGCTTGCGGGCGTTGGCGAGGGCGGCGTCGAGGTCGCCGAACGGCATGGTCCTACCAGCTGTTGCGCAACTCGCGCAGCTTCAGGAACACCACCCTTGGCGATGGTGATTCGCCCAGGCCGGGAAAGGCCTCCCGCAGCCGCCCGATCACCGAGGGACTGGTGAGGCGGAAAAAGGTGTTGAATTCCCTTTCCTGGGCAAGCGTCGTGACCATGGCGGCATCGGGATCGTGACTTCCCTCGAGGGCGGCGAGCAAGTTGGCCGCGGCTTCGTTGTCCGGCTCCCGGTCCAAGGTGAAGGCGAGGTTGTTGGTGATGTAGTCGTGGCCCGGGTAGATCAGGGTGTCATCCGGCAGGCGGTCGAGCTGGGCGGCAAAGGTGTCGTAGAGCTCATTGGGATGCCCACCGTTGTGGCAGTTGCCGGCCCCGGCATTGAACAGCGTGTCGCCGCAAAACAGCGCCGGCTGATCGGTCTGCGACAGCAGGCAGATATGACTCATGGTGTGGCCCGGCGTGTCGAGTGCCAACAACTCGACGGTCTTGCCGACCCGCACCACGTCGCCTGCGCTCAAGCCCCGGTCCATGCCCTCGATGGCGTCACGGGCATTGGCGTGCGCCATGATGTGCGCCCCGGTTGCCTGGCGCACGGCGCCGTTGCCGCCGGTGTGGTCGAAATGCTCATGGGTGTTCAGTATCCAGCTGATTTCCCAGCCCTTGGCCTGGGCCGCAGCCAAGCATTTTTCATGGTCCAGCGGATCCACCGCCAAGGCCTCGCCAGTTTCCGGGCAGGCGATGAGGTAGTTGAAGTTGCGATAGGCGTTGCCGGTCCAGATCTGTTCAACAAGCATGAATCACTCCCCGTTCGCAATCGGTCAGTTTACTGCAATTCACCCGGGGCGCGGGCACAATGACGGCAAGCCCATGCCACAAGGTCATCCATGGACGCAGCCCCATTCGCGCCGGGCCAGGCGCAGCCCGTATTCTTCGCCATGTGCGGCGATGACTGCGAACTGTTCTTCGAGCGCGATGCGCTCAACGAAAAGCAGCAAGCCGAGGATCGGGAAAATCGCGACCTGACTTCGCTGCTGCAAGTGGCCCTGATGTACATGGGCAAGCCCGCCGACCATGTGGCGCTGTTCGACACCTTCCTAAAGCCCCCGTGGGCCGACCTGCTCAAGACCTTCAATAGCCTCCACCGGACGATTTGCGGTCCGGTAGTGCCCCTGGAGCACTGCCACTTCTATCCCCACCAGACGTTCTACGCCCGAGCGGCGGCCGAGCGCGAGCCCGGTGCCTTGGGGGGGCTGTACATGATCAGCGGCAGCAACCAAGCCGTGCATCAAAGCCGCCGATGGTGGTCGATCAGCCAAGCGGTCAACTCCAAGATGCGCTTGGCGGCTGACGCCCCCGCCCACGGCATTCCGGTGCCCGAAACCCTAGTGACCACCAAGGACGCCCTAAGCGGCGAGCAGGCCGCCGCCTTTTTCGTTCGCCATCAGCCGCAGCTCATGCTGAAGATCAAAGGCCTGGCCGGCGCCCGCAACGTGACCCCGGTGCGTGGGCTGGCCGACTGCGAAGACTACCTGCGCCTGTTCGGTGCGGATACCGAAGTGGTGCTGCAGGAACGCCTCAACACCGACGAGTGGACCGAAATGACGGTGGACCTCACCATCAGTGATTCAAGCATCGAGATCACCAATGTGCGCCGAATTCTGTTCGCCGACGGCCTGTGGGTGGGGAACTACCTGCGCGACGACCTCACCCTATCCGAAAACCACCGCCAAGCCCTGCTCAACGTCGGCGCCTATGTGCGAAGCCTCGGCTACAGTGCCCCGGAAGGGCTCAATTGCGGCATCGACTACTTCACCAACGGCGACGACATCCGCATCATCGAAACCAACGCCCGGTGGACCGGCGGACTGTTCCCCGCCTGGATGCGCAAACGCTTAAAGCTCGGCAACCGGCCCACCGTCTCTTTCTTCGACAGTATCGCCGTGGATCGACTGGCCGACTACCAAGCCTTCGCCGAGGCCCATCTGCACCGGTCTGACGAGCAGCCCTTCTCCGCGGTTTCCTTGGGCTTCAGCCCCTACACCTTCACGCTGGAAGGCCGCGAGCGCGCCTTCATCTGGCAAATGGTCATCGGCGACTTGGAGGCGTTCAAGCAGGCCAAGAACGGCGCCTTGGGTTCCGGCGAGATGACCACAACTGACCAGATCAATCTGGACTTCTAGAGGACCGGGCCCGCGAACCACCTGGACGCCCGCGCGGAGTTTCGCAATCGCGAAACTCCAAACGTGGCCGTCAGGCCACGCTTGCGCTTGCCCGCCCGTGCATTAGAATGCCCGCGTTCACAAGGTGCGCCGATCAGGCGCCCTGCAGCGACGCGGGAATAGCTCAGTTGGTAGAGCACGACCTTGCCAAGGTCGGGGTCGCGAGTTCGAGTCTCGTTTCCCGCTCCACTCCTCCTCGGTCCGAAGGAGCAGTCTCGAACAAAGGTCGGTCGAGGGCGTCCCGACCTCGCACTGGAGCGAGACAACAGTCTCATACACCGCACAACTCATATCGGCCCTATCCGGCACCGGTTGATTTAGCACTCGCCAACCCGTAGCTTTGGCTGACCCGCAGCAACCGCTGCCACTTTGGGGGGAGAGCACATGGCCGCACTGGACGGCTTGCGCATTCTGGACATGACCCAGTACGAGGCGGGCACCGCTTGCACGCAGTGCCTGGCTTGGCTGGGGGCCGACGTTGTGAAGGTGGAGGCGCCCGGCACCGGCGACCCCGGCCGGAGCCTCGCGGGCTTGAGCGACTACTTCATGGTCTGGAACAGCAACAAGCGCTCCATCGCCTTGGACCTGCGCAGCCCGGAGGGCCGGGACATCCTGCTGAAGATGGCGCCCAACTATGACGTCTTCATCGAGAACTACGGTCCCGGCGTCATCGAAAAGCTCGACATCGGCTACGATGCCATGCGGGCGGTCAAGCCGGACATCATCTACGCCCGCATCAAGGGCTTCGGGCTGGACGGCCCCTGGTCCGACTACAAGTGCTACGACATGGTCGCGCAAGCCGCGGCTGGCGCGTTTTCCATAACGGGCGAACCCGACGGCCCGCCGATGCGGCCCGGGCCCACCACCGGCGACGCCGGCACGGGGGTGCAGATGGCCCTGGCCATCGCCGCCGCCTATGCGCAGAAGCTCAAGACCGGCGAGGGGCAGTTGATTGAGCTGTCGATGCAGGAGGCCATGACCTATTACTTGCGCACCGCCACCGCCGGCACCAACTTCGGCGAGTGGGCCGCGGCCCGCACCGGCAGCGGCCCGACGCCGACCCTGCGCCTGTATCCCTGCCAAGGCGGCGGACCCAACGACTACGTTTACGTCATGGCGGTGACGCCGCGCATGTGGGAAGCGCTGTGCGCCGCCATCGGCCGGGAAGACCTCCTTGTCGACCCGCGCTTCGCCGACCCGCGAACCCGACAGAAAAACCGGGAAGCCCTGCAGGAAGCCATCGCCGCCTGGACCGCCCAGCGCAGCAAGTACGAGGCCATGCAGACCTTGGCCGAAGCGGGCGTTCCGGCCAGCGCCGTGCTCGACACCAAGGACCTCTACGAGAACCCCCACATGCGCAGCCGCGGCTTCGTCCACGAAGTCGATCATCCCGAAAGGGGCAAGATGCGGCTGCTCGGCTGGCCGGCCCGCATGTCCGCCAGCCAAGTGCCCATCAAGGCAGCGCCCGCCTTGGGTGAGCACTCCGCCCAAGTGCTGGCCGAGGACTTGGCGCTTGATGAGGTCCGCATCGCCGAATTGATGGAGGCGGGCGTCGTCGGCGGATAGCGCACTAACGCAACACCAACCCATTGCAGATCAAAAACCAGCCATTAAGGAGCACTCATGGGGACGATTGATGGCGCCACGCTGCTGGCGCAGAGCTTGAAGCAGCAAGGCGTGGACATGATGTTCGGCATCGTCGGCTTCCCCGTCATTGGCGTGGCGGCGGCGGCGCAAAAGGCCGGCATCACCTACATCGGCATGCGCAATGAACAGTCGGCCAGCTACGCCGCCCAAGCCGCGGGCTACTTGACCGGGCGGCCGCAGGCCTGCCTGACCGTATCCGGGCCCGGCGTCATTCACGCCTTCGCCGGCCTGGCCAATGCCCAGCAGAACTGTTGGCCCATGATCCTCATCGGCGGCGCCTCGCCGGTGTACCAGAACGGCATGGGCGGCTTTCAGGAGGAGCGCCAAGTGCAACTGGCCACGCCCTACTGCAAGTACGCCCACGCCATCGAGCATACGGCGCGCATCCCCTACTACGTCGAGCAGGCGGTGCGCCACGCCAAATTCGGCCGCCCCGGCCCCGCCTACCTGGATTTTCCCGACGACATCATCCGCGGCAAAGCGGAAGAGGACCAAGTGCGCCCCGCCGCCACCGTCGGCGAGCCGCCGCGCAGCCAAGCCGACCCCGACGCCGTGGAGGCGGCGCTGTCCGCGCTGGAGTCCGCCGAACGGCCCTTGGTCATCGTCGGCAAGGGCATGGCCTGGTCCCGCGCCGAGGACGAGGTGCGCTCCTTCATCGAGCGCACGCAACTGCCCTTCCTCGCCTCCCCCATGGGCAAGGGCATACTGCCCGATGACGATCCACTGTCGGTGGGCGCCGCCCGCAGCACTGCGCTGCGCGAGGCGGACCTCGTGTTGCTGATGGGTGCGCGGCTGAACTGGATCATGCACTTCGGCTTGCCACCGCGCTTCAATAAGGACGTGCGGGTGGTGCAACTGGACGTGGCGGCGGAGGAAATCGGCACCAACGTTCCCGCTGAGGTCGCCCTGCTCGGCGACGGCAAGGCCATAGTCGGCCAATTGAACCAAGCCTTGGACGAGCGGCAATGGTTCTATCCGGCGGACACCGCGTGGCGCAGCCAACTCAAGGCGAAGGCCGAGGCCAACTTGGAGGCGGTCAAGCCGATGATCGACGACGAATCCAGCCCCATGAACTACTATCGAGCCTATCGGGACATCGAGGCTTGGCTGCCCGAGGACGCCATCATCATCGGCGAAGGCGCCAACACCATGGACATCGGGCGCACCCAGATGGCCAACCGCAGCCCCCGCCACCGCTTGGACGCCGGCACCTACGGCACCATGGGCATCGGCTTGGGGTTCGCCATCGCCGCCGCCGTCGCCCAACCCGACAAGCCCATCGTCTCCGTGCAAGGCGACAGCGCCTTTGGCTTCTCCGGCATGGAGATCGAGACCATGGTGCGTTACAACCTGCCCGTGAAGATGGTGGTGCTCAACAACGGCGGCATCGGCGGCGGCATGGGCCCGTTGAAGCCTGGCCAGACCGTCCCACCACCGATCCTCACCTACGGCGCGCGCTACGACGGCATGCTTGAAGCGCTGGGTGGCAAGGGACTCTACGTGGAGGATCCGGCCGACCTGCGGGCGGCGCTCGACGAAGCGATGGCTTTCGACGGGCCAGCGCTGGTCAATGTGCCGATCCACCCCCAAGCCGGACGCAAGCCGCAGCAATTCGGCTGGCTGACCACCTGAATGGAGATCAAACTCACCGCCATGAACGCACTTAAGGGAATCGTCTGGGCCATGCTGCTGCTGGCCGGCTTCGCACACGCCGAGCCCCCGGCGGCGCGCATCGCCGACCTAGCCTGGATGACCGGGGCTTGGGAGGGGCCAATGGGCGAGGGCGCGGTCCTGCAGGAGACTTGGCTGGAACCGGCCGGCGACGCCATGATGGCCGCCGTGCGGGTGCTTGAGGACGGCAAGACCGACATGGTGGAGCTGATCGTCATCGAGGAGTCCGAGGGCACCTTGATCTTCCGCATCCAGCAATGGAGCAAGAGCTACGAGCCACGCATGCCGGCCCCGCAGAAGCTGGTGTTGGCGGAACTGGGCGAAAACTCGGTGCGCTTTGAAGCCGAGGAAGACGGCAACGCCTTCCGTTCGCTCACCTACAGCCGCCCGTCCCCGGAAG
This sequence comes from Candidatus Azophilus lithoversatilis, assembly GCA_028278675.1. GTDB lineage: Bacteria > Pseudomonadota > Gammaproteobacteria > Pseudomonadales > Azotimanducaceae > Azophilus > Azophilus lithoversatilis. The sequence continues at coordinate 6,329 of JAQAJJ010000029.1, read as the reverse complement.
CCTTCAACATTAACTTGGAGCTGACCGAACCGCCGATCGGCCTCGACATCAACCTGCGCCCGCGTTAGCCCAGTTCAGCTTTCCAGGGCGCACTCGGTGGCTGGGTCGCCTTGGATTCGGGTGTGCTGCATCACCCGGGCTTGGCGGTGGTCGTAGGGTCGCGCCCGGTGCAGCACACAGCGGTTGTCCCAGATCACCACATCGCCCACCGACCAACGATGCTGCAGGACGCGCGGCGGTTGGCAGGCGAAGTTGACCAGATCGGCCAGCAACTGCTCCGACGCCTGCTCCGACAGTCCTGGAATGCCGTAGGCATGACGGCCAATGTAGAGCGCTGGCCGACCGGTCACCGGATGGTTTTTCACCAAGGGCCGCAGCGGCTGCTCGCCTTCGTAGAAGCCGTAGCCCGCGCCCACCTCGGCCCGATGGCCGATCTTGGCTTGGGAGTGAAACAGGGAGTGATAGGCGGCAAAGCCCTCGATTCGCGTCCGCATGGCGTCGTCCAACGCAGCAAAGGCCGACCGCATGTCGGCCCATTCGGTTTCGCCCCCGGAACTCGGCAGCACATGGGCGGACAGGATCGAGGCCTTGGCGGAAATCGGCATGTAGGAGCTGTCCGTATGCCAGCCCTCGTTGCCAATGAGCACCTGCATTTGATGCTCGTCATCCTCCAGCAGGCTGCCGTCCTTGCGCTGGTTGCTGATGGGCACGATTTCCATGCCGGGCACGAGTTGCTCAACCCGCCCAAAGCGTGCGCCAAAGGCGATCTGCGCCTCAGCGCTCAGATGCTGGTCGGGAAAGATGAGCACGGCGTGCTCATGGAAAGCGTCCTCGACGCCGCGCCAAGCGGCCCCGTCAAGCGAGGCCAAGTCGATGCCAGTGACCACGGCACCCAAGGTGGCATCCGTTGGGGAGACCTTCATCGCCAAACCCTCAGGAGGCGCCCATCGACGCCATGAACTCCTCGCCGGTCATGCGCGGATGCTCGCCGGCGAAGTCGTAGCCATCGGGCTTGTCGTCAATGTAGATCTCGCCGGTCAAGCGAAAGGGCGACTGATCGTCGAACGTGCCCATCCACAGGACGTAGCGCTCGGTTCCCTTCAGATGGTAGAACAAGCTGGTTCCGCACTGGGAGCAAAAGCCGCGCTCCGCCCACGCCGATGAGTCGTAGCGGCGGATTTGCTCAGCGCCGGAAAACTCGACGCTGCCGACGCCCGCGGCCATGATCGAGGCCCCGGACCAACGCCGGCACTGGCCGCAATGGCAGCTGTGCACATCGGTCTCGACATCTTGCGCAGTGTAGGACACCGCGCCACACAAGCAACGGCCGGTCATGGACATGATCGCCACCTCCAAAGCAATCCTTCAAGGACCTGAGGATATTGCGCAAATCGAGATCTGACAAGACTGGCGGCAGGCGCTAATTGGCCTGCCCCAGCCATTGATAGCAACGCGCCAAGAACGACCGGTGCTGGGCGTTGCCCAACGACGCCGCATCGTGCCCGAGGGCATGGTAGATCACCCGACCGGCGCCCTGCTCACGAGCCCAACTGATGGGTTGCCAAGGGCCATGCGGCAAGCGGCCCTCAAGAATGACTCGGCTATCGGCGGCGACGTCGAGGCAATGATAGATCTCATCGCGCACTTCAAAGCCCACCATGCCCTCGGTCAGGGAATCGGTGGAAGCCGTGAAATCGCCTGGTCGGCCGAGCGCCGGTCGAATCTCGGCTGAACCCAAGGGCGGATGGAAGGTGCGTTCCCACGCCCAAGCCCCGCCGAGCAAGTGCCGGTAGTCCGGCCAAGCGTCAAAACAAATGCTGGCGGTGTGCAGAGCCAACATGCCGCCGCCGCCGTTCACGAAGTCCACCAATGCCTCGCCATGGCCACCCGGCAACTCATAGGACCAACGGTCCACGTAGGGGCGGTACTTTTCGTGGTTGAGCATTCGCCAGCGCAAAGCGTTCAAGGTGAACAGCGCCGCTCCATCCAGCGCTCCGATGGCTTCGTCCACATCTTCGGTGATGAAGCTGGCGACGCCCTGCTCATCCAATACGTCCGCCAGCACGGCGGCAGTTTCCTCAAAAGGGTGATAGATGCCGCCAATCAGCATGACGTTGTGATTCAAGAGCGGCAACCAAACACAGCATGGGTCCGGCCCACTGGCAGCGGGGCTTGCGCGACTCGGACTTGGACCGCCACCATTGGCCCAACGCCCTCCTTCGGCTGCGAGGCTCCGAATGGATCGGCCGCAGTTGGCAATGGCCAGCGTGAGTCAGACGGCATTGGATTGAGATTGGGCCATCCGGTCATAATAGCCTACACTTAAGGAGGCACTTTCAGCGCCATGGCCACCCCCCCGACAGTGCGTGTCATCGAAAACGGCAGGGTCATAGACGGCCTCGGTTCACCGCCGTGCCAAGCAGATGTGGTCATTGAGGAGGAGCGCATCGTCCAAGTCGGGGGCACGGCGCCGAAGGGCGAGTGCGAACGCATCGATGCGCAAGGCCTCACCGTGATGCCGGGCCTGATCGACGCCCACTGCCACATCAGCTTCGATGAGCCGAGTTCCAACGACGAGCTCTTCCACCACCGTCGCGAAGGCCTAGCCGCCATCATCGCCGCGACCAACGTCCGCAAGCTGCTGTGTGCCGGGGTCACTGGATTTCTGGACGCCGATAGCCTGTTTGAAGTCGGCGTGGATCTACGCGACGCCATTGAAGCGGGCATCACGCCCGGGCCGCGCATGGCTACCGGCGGCAACGCCCTGCTCACCGCCGCCGGCGGCACTGCAGGTCGGCTGATACCGGATGAGGGCCTGATCGGTTACGGCAAGGTGGTGCGCTCGGGCGATGAGATCACCGCCGAAGTGCGCCGCCAGATCAAGCGCGGCGTGGATTGGATCAAGGTTCACGTCACGGGTTTGACACCCCGCCAGAAGCGGCAAGGCGAGGCCCAAGCCTGGAGCCGGGCGGAACTCGATCGGGTGGTGGACGCGGCCCACACCTTGGACATTCCGGTGGTGGGGCACTGCCGGGGCGCCGACAGCATCCGCGACGCAGCACTTGCGGGCTTCGACCTCATCCTGCACGCCACCTACATGGACGAGGCGGCGCTTGAAGCCGTGGTGGAGGCTGGCGTGCCCATCGTCCCCACCTTCACCTTTCAAGCCAATCTCGCTGACTACGGCGACCGGGTGGCGGCCGGGCCGGAAATCCGCGCCATCTTTCAGAAGGAGATCGAATCGAGCTGCGCGATGCTGAGGCGCGCCTACGACGCCGGCGTGCCCATGCTGTGCGGCACCGAGAGTGGCTTCTCCCTGACCCCATACGGCGACTGGCACTATCGGGAGCTGGAGGTCTTCGTGCGCGACCTCGGCCTCACCCCACTGCAAGCGATCCGCGCCGCAACCAGCGAAGCCGCGCGGGCCATCGGCCTCGACGGCCAAACCGGCGCGGTGGCGGTGGGGCGCCTGGCCGATTTGATCCTCATCGACGGCAATCCGGCGGATGACGTGCGCGTGCTCGGCGACCGCGGGCGCATCAAGCGGGTCATGATCGGCGGCCGCGATCAATGCCTTGACTGGCCGGCCTCGGAGCGGGCCGACCCACCCGGGTGGCGGGTGTCCACCTACGGCAGCCGCATACTCCGACGCAACCTGCTTGACTAGGGCCCTAGACGTGAAATCGATGCTGATCACCGGCGCCGCCAACGGCCTCGGGCGGTGTATCGCCCATCATGCCGACCGGGCCGGCTATCGGGTCGGCGTACTGGACATCGATGCCGAAGCCGCCGCGCAAGTCGCGGGGGAACTGCGCACGGCGGTGGCCTTGGCGGCGGATGTCCGCGACCCGTCCGCAGTGAGCGCCGCGCTCGACGCCTTCGGCGAGGCACCCAGCGCACTCATCAACAACGCGGGCATTCTGCGCACCGGCCCGTTGATCGACCATCCAGTGGCGGACTTCCGCCTCGTCATCGACATCAACCTGACCAGCGTGTTCATCGTCGGCCAGCTGGCGGCGCAACGGATGCGTGACGCCGGGGGCGGTGCCATCGTCAACGTGGCGTCGATCAACGGCATGCATCCCAGCCTCAATAGCGGCGCCTACGCAGCGGCCAAGGCCGGCGTGATCGGCCTGACCCAGAACATGGCCGTGGAATGGGGCGCCTTCGGCATCCGCGTGAACGCCATCGCTCCCGGCTTCATAGACGCCGGCATGGCCGCTCCGTTCTATCGGGACGCCACCGTGCGCCAGCGCCGGGGCAACGCGGTGCCGCTCAAGCGCTTGGGCACCGACGACGAAGTCGCGCAATGCGCCCTGTTCCTCGCCTCCGACGCCGCCTCCTACATCAGCGGCCAGAACATCGCCATCGACGGCGGCGTCATTCAGAGCGTTCTGGCGCAACTGCCGAGGGACTGACACTACCCTAGGGAGCCTCTGATCAAGTCCCGCTCGCACAGCGCTTCACTGGTTGAGGATGGAGATGATGATGAAGTTGAATGAAAATTGGCGCCGACAAGCGCCCAATTCAGTCAGCGGGCACCGTGAAGGGACGCGCTGGCCGCGTTGCGGCTCATTGTGTGGGGCCTGCCACACGGCTTCGCCGCGCCTTGCCATCACGCCCGCCAGGCTCCTCTGAGCTTCCGGGACTTAATCAGAGGCTCCCTAGTGAAAATTCCGTGAGGTCACCTCGACGGGCACCGGGCTGGCCGACAGTTGGTCGAGAAGGCCAGTGACGTCATGCACCCGTCCGGCGATGACGTGGATCACTTCCCGTTCGCGCTGCACCACACCCTCCACGCACAATAGCTGACCTTGGAGGATTTCCGCCCGATAACGGTCCAGAACAGTGCTCCAAACCACGACATTGATGTTGCCGGTTTCGTCCTCCAAGGTCAGGAAGACGACGCCGGTGGCGGTGCCGGGCCGTTGACGGCAGGTGATGAGGCCGGCCACTTGGGCGAACTGCCCGTGACGGCAACGCTCCAAGCCGGCCGCCGTGCGGCAACGGTGCAGGACGGGCGCACCGCGCAGCAGGGACAGGGGATGTGGACCCAAGGACAGGCCGAGGTAGCGGTAATCCTGCTTGAGATTTTCCCCGGCCCCCGGTTCGGCCAAGGCCACCTCGGTGCGGTACGGCGCGGCTGCCTTGGCAGCGCGCCAGATGGCGGCGGGCTGATCGACGCCAGCGGCATCCCAATGGGCTTGGTGGCGATGGCCCGAAAGCGCGGCCAAGGCGCCGGACCGGGCCAGAAAGCCCAGTTCCCGGTTGTTCAATTCGGCACGGGTGCGCAGATCGTCCACATCCCGGAACGGCTGGGCGGCGGCGATGCGCACAGCCGCATCCTCGGAAAGCCCCTTGACTTGCCGCAAGCCAATGCGCAACGCGCCCTGAAGCCGCCGTTCGCCGCCGGGTTCAGAGCCTTCAGCTTGCCCCAGAACGGCACGCCGCCGACGCCGAAGGAATGACCCGCCAGTCGCTGGGCTGTCTCCATTTGTTCCATGGAAGCCATCGGTTGAGCGGATTTGTGAGCCAGCTTCCGCCGCGCCGATGTGCGGGGAAGCCTTTAGCTTGCCCCAGAACGGCACGCCGCCGACGCCGAAGGGACCACCGGCCAGCCGCTGGGCTGTCTCCATTTGTTCCATGGAAGTGCTTTCCGCCCGCTGCATTTCGAGGGCGGGACGCCCTCGGTCCGAAGGAGTCCGATCGAGAGCAACTTTGGGGCCGAGGGCGGGGCCCTCGCGCTCCCCGGCTGAGGCTTTCCTCATGCGAGGGGCCTGCCCCTCGCGCTCCCCGGCTGAGGGCTCTGCGGAGCAACGCAGCCGGGGGCCGAAATGGCCACGAATAATCACACTTATTTGCGGGACAGGACACTAGTCCGAGGGCATCCACCGGACCGGGCGTCCCGCCCTCGCAGCGGCGCTCCCTGCATGTCAAGGAAGCTCAAGGAAGCCATGCCCGCGCCGAGGTCCCAAAGGCGCGGGCGGGTGTGCGAGATGTCTGAATCTCCCGTGCGCCCCGGTCGGCACAGGGAGGAAATCTCGCACAACCGCGTGATCCTTTGGCTACAGTAATCCCTTGATTTTCATGGCAATGTGGCACGGCCTTCCGTTGATGAAACAGGCCGATGCCGAATCCCGCCCGTCCCCGCCCATCGCGTCCCCGCCCCTGTGCGGGACGGGGGCGCTGTGCTAACGTCGGCGGCATCCAGCAACGGCCTCGCCGAGGAGCCCGCCATGTCCCAAGCCGAACCCCTGCCGGGCCGTTCCCGGCCGCCGGCCACCGCGCCGCTGCGCCGCCGGCCTGCGCCGCCCGTCCATTACCCCGTC
>JAQAJJ010000028.1:27114-50056 GCA_028278675.1 Candidatus Azophilus lithoversatilis | reverse complement strand
CTTTCTAACAAGCAAACAAACGGCCCTCAGCCAGCCGGTTCAAACGGCTCCGTCGAGTTGGTGACGGATGCGGGCTAGCGACTAAAACCCACTTATTTGCGGGACAGCACACCAGCCAGAGAGCCACGGCGGCGAAACCGCTCACCCGTCAATCAACGCCGTAAACTTCTCGAAGTAGTCCGGGAAGGTCTTGGCCACGCAGCCTGGGTTCTTGATGGTGACGGGGACGCCGCCGAGGGCGGCCAGGGAAAAGCACATGGCCATGCGGTGGTCGCCGTAGGTTTCGATGGTGGCGGGCTGGAGCGCTGCCGGCGGGTCGACGACAAGGTGGTCCGGCCCTTCCTGGACGCTGGCGCCGAGTTTGCGCAGTTCCCGGGCCATGGCGGCCAGCCGGTCGGTTTCCTTGACCCGCCAGTTGGCGATGTTGTCAATGCGGGTCGCGCCTTTGGCGAACAGCGCCAGCACAGCAACGGTCATGGCGGCGTCGGGGATGTGGTTGAGATCGGCGTCAATCCCGGACAGCGGTCCCGGTTTGACGGCAAGGCTCGACCCGCTGCGCTGCACGGATGCGCCCAAGGCTTCGAGCACATCGACGAAGGCGGCGTCGCCTTGAATGCTGGCTGCGCCGACGCCCTGCACGCGGATCCCCCGACCGGCAATGGCGCCTGCAGCGAGGAAGTAGGTGGCCGCTGACGCATCACCCTCCACGAGGCATTCACCGGGCGAGCGGTAGCCGTTGTTGGCCACTTCGAAGCGCCGGTGGCTCCCATGGCGTACCTGCGCGCCGAAGCGGGACATCAGGTCCAACGTGATGTCGATGTAGGGCTTGGAGACCAGCTCGCCGCGGACGCGAACAGCCACCGGGTGTTGTGCCAAGGGTGCGGCCAGCAGCACTGCGGTCAGGAATTGGCTGGAAACGCTACCGTCGATTTCGGCCTCGCCCCCCGCCAGCCCGCCCGCCCGAATGCGCACCGGCGGATAGTCATTCATTACGGTGTAGTCGATGTCCGCGCCCAGACAACGCAGCGCATCCACCAAGTGGCCGATGGGCCGCTCCCGCATGCGCGGCGCGCCGTCAAGAATGAACTCGCCCTTGCCCAGCGTGAGCGCCGCCACCAAGGGACGCATCGCGGTGCCCGCCAAGCCCAAGTTCAACTCGGCGCGGCGGGCATCGGTGACCAAGGGGCCCTCGCGGCCCTCCACCACCCAAGCATCCCCATCCTGGGTTACCGCAATGCCGAGCTCGCTTAGGGCGCGGCGCATCAGTTCGGTGTCTTCGCTGTCGAGCAGATTGACGATCCGCGTACGGCCCTTGGCCAACGCGGCCAGCAGCAAGGCACGGTTGGATATGCTCTTGGAGCCCGGCAGGCGGACTTCGCCCGAAAGTGACTTGATCGGGCCAAGGGTCAGCGCGTTCATCCGCGCACTATCCCGGCGAGCCGGTGGAAATGTCAACGTGGACGGTGGTGCGGTGGACCGCGGCGGCGCATGGACTCGAGCACCTGCCGGCGCTCAGCCTCGGTGAGCGCGGCCATTACTTCGACCAGGGCGCGATGGCTGCGCTCCTGGCTGGCCAGCAGTTCGTTGCGAAAGCGCTCCAAGGCAGCCTCCAACGCCTGGCGGTCAAACGGCTCCGCACTCGCCAACTCGACTAGATCCCGCTGGGCACCGCGCAACTGCCGGACGCTCGGGCCGATGCGGCGCATTTCCGAACGCAGCAACGGTCTAAGCGCTTCGCGGCGCTCGTCCGGCAGACCTCTGAGCGAGCGGGCCAATCCCCGGGCCGGATCATGCAGCGGACCACCCTGCACACCGGAGAACATGCGCCCGGCGGCGAATCCCGCCAAGCCCAGGTTGACCGCAAGGGACACGGCCAGCAGCACGGCCAGCCAGCGGGTCTTAGTCATCAAAGTAGTCTCCGTTGGTCTCAAAATAGCTATCGGAAAACGCAAGAACCAGCACGTCGTCGTAGAGCGGATCCTCATCCGGTGTAGCGCTGCCAAGGCCCAAGGCGAAGCCCAGCGCCAAGGACGCCAAGGCCGTAGCAGCGGGCCGCCAGCGCCCGCCTTGCCAAGCCAAGGGCAACTCCGGGTCGAGGAATCGACGCCATCGGCTTTGCGGGGGGAGGTTGTTGAGGATGCGCTCGGCCAGCGCTGGCGGTGCGGCATGGGGCACCGCCAGCAGGTCGTCGAGCCGGTCGGCCGAAGGCTTGTTGTCTTGACTCATGAGATCTGCTCCTTGCAGCGTGCGGTGACGGGCTCGTCCATCAGCGCCCGGAGTCGGCGGCGGCCGCGGCTCAGCAACGACTCAACCGCCCGCACGCTGACGCCAAGCACGGCGGCGGCATCGGGGTTTGACAACCCCTGCTGGTGGCGCAGCAGAATGGCGCTGCGTTGGTTTTCCGGCAAGGCGCTCAAAGCATCATGCAGGCGCTGACGCTCTTGCGCCTGTTGCCCATGCGCATCCGGGCCAGCCATTTCTCGGGGCGGCTCGAAAGCCTCGGCTCGGGCGGCCCGCCCGGCCTTGCGCAGATGGTCCATCGCCACGTTGTGGGCGATGCGGTGCAGCCAGGTGGTGACCCGCACCCGGCCGGGCCGAAAGGTGCGGGCCTTGAGCCACACCTTGATGAAGGTCTCCTGGGCCAAGTCATCACTGTCCTGCGGATGTCCGGTCAGCCGGCGCAGATAGTGGTGAATCCGATCGAGATGTCGGCTGAGCAAACGCTCAAAGGCCTGCTCATCGCCCGCAGCGACCCGCGCCATGAGCGCCTCGTCGCTGTCGGCGGACAACGGCGGTTCAGCCGCGACCGCGCTTGCGAAAACCAGAGCGCCGCTCATCCCGGTCCACCTGTCCATCGCCATCGGCGTCCAGCGCCCGCAAACGCTCAACGGGTTTGCCGAACTCCGCTTGGGAAAGAAAGCCGTCCCGGTCAGCGTCGAGCCGCGCGAACACTTTGTCCTTCATGGCCGCTTCCTTGGAACAAATGGAGACAGCCCCGCGGCTGGCGGGTTGTTCCTTCGATGTCAGCGGCGTGCCGCTCTGGGGCAAGCTAAAGGCTTTATCCGGTTTGCCGCCGTCGCCATCCCGCCCCGGCTTTCCCCGGTGATGGCCAGCGGACCTTGCTGCGGCAAGTTCGTCACGGGAAATGGAGCCGTCACCATCGGCGTCGATCGCATCGAACTTCGGACCTGTCCCACCGCCCCACGGACGGCGGTGATGGCCGCGGCGCATGAGCCGCAGCGGACGCAGGTCGGCGGCACTGAACTCGTCCGAGCTGATCCTGTCATCGCCATCGGCGTCGGCGGCGGCAAAGCGTTCCGCGAAGCGCGCCTCGAGCTCGGTGATGGAGACCGGCTCGCGTCGCTCCCCGTGGGCTGCGGCGGCCGAGACCAACAAGACGCCGCAGAGGGTCAACGCAGTTTTCATATCAGGCTCCTGCTGTGGATTGCACTGGCTTATACGCAGCCCGGCGGCTATTCCGTCGCATAGGAGACCGCGACCAGCCGCCAAGCCTGCTCGGCAGCGGTGACGGACGCCCCAGCCTGCTGATTGAGCAGCGCCCGGCCGAGCGGCGAATCGACGCTGATGCAGCCCACCGACGCATCGGTCTCGTCGGGACCCACGAGCCGGTAGCGGCTCCTCTCCCCAGCGATGTTCTCCACTGTGACCCAAGCCCCAAAACGCACCCGCGTCCGATCTTCAGGCAGCCGTTCCACCACGGTCAGCTCGTCGAGGCGGCGCGACAGGTAGCGGATGCGGTGGTCCGTCTCGCGCAGCTGCTTCTTACCGTAGATGTACTCCGCATTCTCCGAGCGGTCGCCGAGTGCCGCCGCTTCGGCCACCTTCTGCACCAAGGCGGGCCGCTTGCGCTTCCACAACTCCCGAAGCTCCGCCTGCAGGGCGTCGTAGCCAGCCCGAGTGATGTATGGCGAGGGCTTGGCGGCCGGCGGCCGATAGCGGCTCAAGGCGATGCTTCCATGGAGCCAATGGAGACGGCCCAGCGGCTGGATGGTGGTTCCTTCGGCGTCGGCGGCGTGCCGTTCCGGGGCAAGCTGAAGGCTCCCGAAATGGACGAACAGAGAGTGTCGAGGTTGGGTCTGAACAAAGGGTCAATCTCCTACAAGCATTGCGGAATTGTCCACTAGGCAGGGCTCGGAGTGGGGTGGTGTGATGGCCTTTTTCATTATTCAGCCCTTGGAGGGCTATACTGATGCGGCAAGCAGCAAGGGAGATCCAAGGAATGGCCCAGCGACTGGAATCTTCGGGAATGGAGTGCGCCCAAGCCTACACGGTGATCGAGGAGATCGGCAACGCCATTGAGAAATTCGCCGTGACGCCCGAGGTGCTGCGCAAAGCGCTCGAAGCAAACAATGAAGCGAACAATGAAGCCATCACCACAGTGATCTTCCAGCGCATGGATGAGCGGTTCAAGCAAAACGACAAACGCTTGGATCGGCTGGAATCCCTGATGAAGCTGGGCATGGGGTGGATGTTTGCTCTCTTGGTGGCTGTGTTGGGTGGCCTAATGGGCTTGTTGGGTTTGCTGGCGTTCTAGCCACGCTGTGATCTTCCATGGAACAAATGGAGACAGTCCAGCGGCTGGCGGGTTGTTCCTTCGGCGTCGGCGGCGTGCCGTTCGGGGGCAAGCTGAAGGCTCCTCCGAACCACCAAAGCTGCGCTTCGGCGTCTGCTACGACTTCCGCAATCCGCCGGAATCCGGCATCGCCATGCCCGACCTCTACCGGGAGGCGCTCGAGCAAATTCGCTGGCTGGACGGCTTGGGCCTCGATCTCATCTGGTTCACCGAGCACCACTTCATCGACGACGGCTACCTGCCGGCCTGGATTCCGGTGGCGTCCGCCGCCGCCGCGCAGACCAGCCGCGTGCGCTTTTCCTCCGACATCTGCCTGTTGCCATTCAACCATCCGCTGCGCCTGGCCGAGGACTTGGCGGTGTTGGACAACTTAAGCAACGGCCGCGTCGAACTCGGCGTCGGCATCGGCTACGCGCCCCACGAATTCGCCGGCTTCGGCATTCCAGTCAGCCGGCGCACCTCCCTATCCGACGAGGGCCTCGAGGTGCTCAAGCTTTGCTTTTCCGGCGAGCGGTTCTCCTATCACGGCAAACGCCACCAGTTCCAGGACGTGCGAATCACCCCCGGCTTCGTGCAGGAAGGCGGTCCGCCGCTCTGGGTGGCCGCCATGTCGGCCGCCGGCGCCCGCCGCGCTGCCCGCTTCGACTGCCATCTGCTGCCGCAAGGCGACCGCAGCGCCACCCTGGATGTCTGGCGCCGGGAACTGGCGAACGCCGGCCGCAGTCCCGACGCCCATCGCGTGGGCATCATCAAGGGCGTCTTGGTAACCGACGACCCTGAGCGGGATTGGCCTGCGGTTCGCCAGGCGGAGCGCTACCGCATGCGGCTTTACAACCGCTTCTTCGCCGAATCCAACACCGATTTCGGCGCTGGCGAACACATTCCACAGACTTGGGTGGTGGGCGATGCGGACCACTGCGTGGCCGAGCTCGGCCAGTTCATCCGCACTTACGGCATGACCGACTTGGTGACCTGGGGCATTCCGCCGGGCTTGGCGCCGGAGGCCATGGCCGTCAGCCTGGAGCGGTTCGCCACCGAGGTCGCGCCGCGCCTGCGGGCCGAGTTCAGCGCCTGACAGTCAGCGGCCTTCCGTGAGGAACACCGTCGTACCGCGTGCGACCGTCTCCACCACTTCAAGATCGAGCAGGTCCGCAGCGGGCATCGACAGCGGGTCGCGCGACAGCAACACCAAGTCCGCCTGCTTGCCGGGCGTCAGGGTGCCTTTGCAGCATTCCTCAAACGATTGGTAGGCGGCATTGGCGGTGACCGCCCGCAGCGCTTCAAGGACGTCGAGGCGCTGCGCCTCGCCGAGCACCTGTCCGCTGCGGGTCACTCGGTTGGCCGTCGCCCAAATCAGGCGAATCATGTCCGGTGGCACTACCGGCGCGTCGTTGTGAACCGTGAACGGCATGTTCCGCGCCAAGGTCGAGCGGGTGGGGCTGATGCGCCGCGCCCGTTCCGGTCCGAGCACGGAGTCCCGATGCCAGTCGCCCCAATAGAAGGTGTGCGCCGAAAAGTACGACGGCACCACGCCGATTTTCGCCATTCGGTCAATCTGGTCCTCGCGCACGGTCTGGGCGTGGATCATGACGGTGCGGTGGTCGCCGAGCGGGACGTTTTCGTGCGCTCTGTCCAGGGCGTCGAGCAGCATCTCGGCGGCGGCATCGCCGTTGCAATGCACCAGCATCGGCACCTTGGCCGCGGCGAAGCGCGCCACCTGGCCATCCACGAAGTCCTGCGGCACCATGGAATAGCCTCGATAGTCCGCGTCCAAACCCGGCGGCGGAACGAAGTAAGGCTCGCTGAGGTAGGCGGTCTTGCCCTGGGGGGAACCGTCCAGGACCAGCTTGATGCCGCTGAGCTTGACGCGATTTTCGGTTTCACCGACCGTCAGGCCCTCCGGCATGCGAAAGTCGGGTTCCATGGCCATGAGATAAACCTCAACGTCGAGTGCCAAGCCATCGGCGCCGGCCACCTCCCGAAAGCGCTCGAACTCCGCCAGCGACGACGCCCCGTCCTGAACCGTGGTGATGCCATGGCTGGCGTAGATGCCGAGCGCTGCGTGGAGGTCCGCTGCGGCAAGGTCGCCGCCGCCCATCACCTTGGAGCGCAACGCTTCGGTGGCGGTTTCCTCAAGCACGCCGTTGGGCTCGCCTCCCGCCCGGCGGCGAATGACGCCGCCCGGTGGATCGGGTGTGTCCTTGCTGATGCCTGCCCGCTCCAAGGCGGTGCTGTTGGCGGTGGCCAGGTGGCCCGACACGTGGATCAAGGCGATGGGATGCGCGTCGGAAACCGCATCAAGGTCGTCGCGGTCCGGGTGGCGCTGCTCCTCGATCAGGGAGTCGTCGTAGCCCATGCCCACCACCCACTCCCCAGGCGCAATGCCGCGCTCGGCAATGTAGCTGCGCAACACCGCCTGCAATGAGGCGATGTCCCCCACGACCCCCACCGGCGGCGAGGCGACGTTGGCAAGATTCGCCGTGCGGGCCGAGAAGGAGAGGTGGCCGTGAGCGTCAATGAAGCCTGGCAGCAACGCCCGCCCGCCGAGCTCGACGGTCTCCCGCGCTTCGCCGCGCCAATCCTCCTGGCGCCCCACCCAGATGATCCGCTCCCCTTGAATGGCCACCGCAGTGGCATCGGCATGGGCATCATCGAAGGTGATGATGTGCTCGCCGACCCAAAGCCGGTCGGCCTGCAACGGCGGCATTGCCGGCGAACACCCGGCAAGGACCATCACGCCCGCTATGGCCAAGCCCGTGACGGTCCATCCAATCCGCGACTCGGCGCGGCAATGCGTGTTCATGCGTTCGATTACTCCAAAAGTTCAAGCAGCGAACGCCCCAAGGGCGGACGGGCGATGCCTCGCTCGGTGATGACTCCAGTGACCAAGTTCGCCGGGGTTACATCGAAGGCGGGGTTGAAGGCGGCCACGGCGGCGGCATGGTCTTGGCGCACCTCCTCCTCGCCGCGTTCCTCGATGTTGACCTCCCCTCCGGTTTCGGTAGTCGGATCGAAGGTGGAGGACGGGCAGGCCACATAGAAGGGTACGCCAAAATGACTGGCCAGCACGGCCAGGTTGAGCGTGCCGATCTTGTTGACCACATCGCCGTTGCGGGCGATGCGGTCGGTGCCGACGATGATGAGATCAATCTTGCCCGCCGCCATCAGGCTGGCGGCGGCACTGTCGCAGATGAGGGTGAGGTCGATGCCCGCCGCGCCGAGTTCCCAGGCGGTGAGGCGGGCGCCCTGGAAGAGGGGCCGGGTTTCATCGACATAGACATGGAAGGGCACGCCAGCTTGGTGGCTTAAGTACATCGGCGCCGTGGCGGTGCCCAACTCGGAGACCGCCAAAGCGCCGGCGTTGCAGTGGGTGAGCAGGTTGTCGCCCGGCTGAATGAGGTCAAGCCCCTGCTCCCCGATGCCTCGGCAGGCGGCGGCATCCTCCCGGTGGATCGCCTCCGCTTCCTCCGCCAACGCCGCCGCTGATCCGTCCGCCGCGCCGCGCCGCCGCAAGCGCTCCACCGCCCAGCGCAGATTGACCGCCGTGGGCCGGGCGGCGATCAGCGCGTCGCCACCTTCATCGAGAACCTTTGCTACATCACCCGAACGCCGCGCCGCCACGGCCAAGGCGTAGGCAGCCGCCATGCCAATGGCCGGCGCGCCCCGCACCGCCAAGCTGGCGATCGCATCCACCGCCGCCGGAATGCCATCAATGCGCAGGTATTCGAGGCGGTGGGGCAATTGACGCTGATCAAGCAGCCGCAGTTCGCCTGCTTCCCAACGTATGGCGGGCGGCGTGCTCATCAGCGGTCACGTCCCGAAGCAAACATCAGGGCATGAGCCAGAGCGCTGACCATTGCGCCGCCCGTCTCCCCGGCGCAGCCCCCGCAGGCGAACACCCCATCCTCGTGGCCCAAGGTCACGAACACCAAGGGCCGAGCGCGTTCGGCACCCAACAGATCAGCCACCGCTGCTGCCATCTGCGGCGAGCCGTAGCCGACATCCGCGCCGACTGTCGCCAAGCCCGTCGCTTCGGCGTGTTGCCAGATTTCCGGGCAGTGGCCATGCAGCACCCAATTCAACTCCGGGTCGTTCGCGTACAGCATCGCGTGTGTCAGGGTTTCCGAGGAAGGCGGCAGCGCACCCGCAGCTTCCACTTGGAAACGGCCCAAATCGCAACTCTCGATGCAAACCAAATGCTCGACACCCGCATTGGCGATGCCGCTGGTCTGGCTGGCGGTGATGACGAAGCGCTGGGCCGAGCCGGGGACACGGCGGCTGATGTTGCCGAAGCCCAAGCCATCGTAGCGTTCATCAGACTGTCCGATCAGCTTGAGGCGGCGCAGCACCGCTCGCCAAGCGAGCAGCGGCCCCGCCAAATCGTCGTGCAGTTCGGCGTTGGGTGTCGCAAGACGGCAGTTGAACTGAATGACCCCCTCGGTCTCAGCCATGCGCTAAACTCTCCATAGGCCAGCAAATAGCAGTTCCGAGCCCATGGTTCAAGTTAGAAAAGCCGCCGCGGCCATCGGCGCCTACGTCACCGGACTGTCGCTTGAGGCCCTTGTGGACGACGAAAGCCTAACGAGGCGATGCCTCAGACCGACGAGTGGGCGGTCGCCGGGCGCAAAAGTTAGCTCATGTGGCAATCTTGACCCGCGATCAAGGAATCTAGGCCGCGAATTGCGCGAGCTGCTGCTCGAACATGGCGTGCTCTTCCTTCGCGACCAGCCGCTCAGCGCCGCCCAATTCCAGGCTTTGGCGCGCCGTTTCGGCACCCCACTTCACCATCCAGCCTATCCGGTCGCACCGGGTGCCGATGACGTCCATGTCCTGGAAAGCACGTCGGAGGCTCCATCGAAAATCGAAAAGTGGCACTCCGACATGACCTTCAGCGCCACGCCGCCCTCCTACACCTTGCTGCACGGCCAGATCATCCCCGAATACGGCGGCGACACGCTGTGGGCGAGCGCCACCGCCGCCTATGAGGCCTTGTCCGCGCCGTTCAAGACGCTGCTTGATGGCTTGAGCGCCGAACACGACTTCCGCCACGGCTTCCGCGAAAGCCTAGCTGAACCCGGTGGTGCGGAACGGCTCGCGCCGGCCATCGCCGCCAATCCGCCGGTGCGCCATCCGGTGATCCGCACCCACCCGGAAACGGGCCGCAAGGCGATCTACGTCAACTCACTGTTCACCACTCGAATTCTGGGTATGACCGCCGCCGAAAGCCGAGAGATTCTGCCCTTCTTGTTCGACCATCTGGCCACCGATGAATTCACGGTGCGCCTGAACTGGGCGCCGTTCACGCTGGTCATGTGGGACAACCGATCCACGCTGCACCGCCCGATCAATGACTACTTTCCCCAGCATCGCAAGCACCACCGGGTGACCCTCGCCGGAGATCGCCCGCAATGAGTCCGCCTTGATCGTCGACGACCTCGACTGCCACCTGCCTGCCGCCGGAGGCGTCGAGAGGGCAGCGGTGCCGATGGGCATGTACTTGGCCTGGTGCGTCAATCTGCAGTTGGTCAGCGAGCCGTTGCGCGAGCGCGCCGACCAGGCGCTGCTGCGGCTGCGGGTGCGCGAACTGCGCGGCAGCGAGCTGCTCGTGGCGGTGTGTGGCGGCGTCCTCGACAGCGACGACCTCAATGCTGCAGGTCGCCAGTTTACCCAAGCGTACTACCCCCACTACTTGGACGACTTGCGTTCGCTGGTCGGCGGCGACCCCTACGCCATGACCGACGACTGGCCCCACTACGACCAAGTGGCCAAGATGCTCACTGCGAAATACTACAAGCGGTGGCCAAGCCGGGGCCGCAAGGGACGGCGCGCTTGGTGGCGAGTTTGGGACTAGTTCGTGGCCCTTTCGCCCCTTGGCCGCGTTGCTCCGCCTTGTGTGGGGCCTGCCACACGGCGTTGTCGCGCCTTGCCAAGCGACGAAAGGGCCTAGCGCCTAAAACCCACGAATTAACCGGACAGGACACTAGCGCCGGCCATGGACCCCCGCCAAGTGCCCATCTACCGACCCTATCCCGACGAGGTGCCTTGGTCACTGCTTCCCGACGGCTTCGCCGCTTCAGACCTCAACCTGATGCGGGTCGCCAAGATCGACGGCGAGGTCATCGGTGTTTACTCGGTGGAAAAGGTGAGCGCCCTGCACCACCGCATTCAGGCGCTGGCGGTGGCGCGACGCCATCGCGGCCAAGGTCTCGGGCGTTGGCTGGCCGGCCACGCCATCGGCATCTGCGAGTCCAAGGGCGCTCGGCTGATCAGCGCACCGCCCACGGCCTCAAAGCTGTTCGTCCAACTCGGCTTCCAGCCGACTGCGGACGGCTATCAACTGGCGCTGTCGCCGGAGTGACCTGCGGCGGGGGAATTCCTTGATCGCGGGATAAGGCTGCCGCGCGAGAAACTCTTGCGCCCGGCGGCCGCCCACTCATTGGTCTGAGGCATCGCCTCGTTGGAATCCCGGAGACTGTCCATTTCGCGACACCTCACGCCAGCGCGAGCGTGCGCGTGAGACCTCAGATGAAGTTCGACAGGCTGTCCAACATCTCCTTGGCGGGCTTGCCCGGGGTCTCTCGAACCAGCCGCGGCATCAAGTAACCGGGCAGTCGGGCGGCCATCCGGCGATGCAGGGCCTTGGCTTCGGCTTCGCTCACATCGAAGTGGGCGGTGCCCGCAACTGCATCGGGCATGTGCAGGTAGTAGGGCAGGATACCCGCCGCAAACAGTCGCTCTGAAAGCTCGACCAGCGCATCCGCGTCGTCATTGACCCCGCGCAGCAGCACGCTCTGGTTGAGCAACGTGAAGCGGCCGAGTGCGGCCAGCGCCCGAATGCAGTCGCGGTCGAGCTCGTTGCCGTGATTGAAGTGCAGGACGATCACGACCTGTTGGCGGAGGCTGGCCAGAACGTCGATCAACGCCGCAGTCACCCGTTGCGGAATGACCACCGGCAGGCGGGTGTGAATGCGAACGCGGCGCACATGGTCGATTTCGCCGATGCGCCGGACCAAGGCCGCGAAGTGCGAATCCTTGAGCATCAGCGGGTCGCCGCCGGAGAGAATGACCTCCCTGATGGTGGAATCTCCGCGAATGGCCTCCAAGGCGGGGAAGTTTGAGTCCTGGCGATGTTCCGTATAAGGAAAGTGGCGGCGAAAGCAGTAGCGGCAGTTAACTGCGCAGGCGCCGGCAGCGATCAACAGCACCCGGCCCTGATATTTCCGCAGGAGCCCGGCATCGACAACCGCAGAGGACTCGCGCAGCGGATCCATCCCATAGCCCCCTACGCTTGCGGACTCTTGAGCACTCGGCAGCACCTGTCGCAGCAGCGGATCATCGGGGTCGCCGAGGCGCATGCGGGCGATGTAGGGCCGCGGCGCCCGCAGCGCGAAATCAGTCTCCCGAATGGCATCGACCCGATCTGCGGACAGCGCCACGAGGCTCAGCAGCTCCTCAAGATCAGTCACCGCACGAGCCAGTTCACGGCGCCAGTCTTCGGCTGGCCAAGGACTGGCCGAAGCCGGTGCAGGCCCATCGAGCGGGGGCATGGATGCGATCGTCACTGGAGGGGAATCCGGATGCCCATAGGTGTGAAGCTCAACAAGGCCCGAAACGGCACGCCACGATACTGACTGACACCCCGTGAATCAAACGGGCCAGCCCCGGATCGAGGGCGACCCGCGCAGGTTTTGCATTCAAGCGACTGAGTGGGCGCTGGCGCCGCCGGCAACGCCAAGCCGAGCTTCGCTGGCCGCAACGGGAGGGCCGACGTAGCGAACCGCCGGCCGGATCAGGCGGTTGTCCTGGCGGCTTTCCATGAAGTGGGCGAGATAGCCGAACACCCGGGCCATGGCAAAGCAGGCCGTGAAGTATTGGGCGGGCAGGCCCAAGGCGCGATAGATCAGGCCCTTGTAGAACTCGATGTTGGCGTGCATGGCCTTGCCCCGCTCCGCCATGCGCTCATTGAAGCGCCGCTCGATGGCGGCGAGCGTCTCAAACGTGGCTTCATGCTCACTGCCTTGGGTGAGCGCCTGCGCCCAGCGCCGAGCGTGCTTGGCGCGGGGGTCCAACGTGCGGTACTCCCGGTGCCCCATGCCCATCACCCGCTCCTTGCGAGCGATGCAGTCGTCCACGAAGCGCGCCGCCTTGGCCGGGCTGCCCACCCGGTCGGCGGCTTCCAAGGCGGCTTGGTCGGCGCCGCCGTGGAGTCGGCCGTGCAGGGTGCCTATGGCGCCGGCAATCACGTTTTGGACCGGTGCCAAGGTGCTGGCGATAACGCGGGCGGCGAAGGTGCTGGCGTTGAACCCATGCTCGATCTGCAGGATTTGCATGGTCTCGAAGGCGCGCCGGGCCGCGTTGACCCCAGACGCGCCGATTTGCGATAGAAAGCGGTCGATGGGGTTGCGCTCATGGCCCGGCGGCAGGATCTCGCCCGCCAGATGGGTGGCAATGAGCGCCGGCAGCTTGGCGGCAATGGCCAGGCCTTGGGCCGCCTCGCCATAGTCGGAGAAGCGCTCGGTGCCATCCAGGCCGACGGCGGCGCATTGAAGCGCCTGCATCGGATGCACGGTTCGTGGAAGATCAAGCACCAGCCGCGCCTCCCGGTCCGAGAGCGCAGCCGAGGCGACCAGTTCCGATTCGAGACCGATGTGGCGCCGTCCGCTCAACACCCATGCGGCCACCTCGGCAAACGGCCAGTCCACCAATTCATCGACATGGCGCCCCCGGTAGTAGAGCGCGCCATTGGCGCCGTCCACCAGCGAAACCGCCGTTTCGCCGACCACCACGTCGGCCAATCCCCTATCCACCTCAATCATCGCAGCCCTCCCGCTTGAGGGCGTCCCGTCCTCGCTTGCAGCATTGGCACAGTCCTTATCCACCTTGATCTTCAATGGAACAAATGGAGACAACCCGGCGGCTGGCGGGTTGTTCCTTCGGCGTCGGCGGCGTACCGTACTGGGGCAAGCTAAGGGCTTCCTTGACCAACATGCCGTTAAGGTAGCCGAACGTGGACGCCGCACCCACGCCGTGCGGCTTGCGGTCGGTTAAGCCTCGCTCATCATCAGTCCCAGTGATGGTTTCATAAGCACCGTCCCACCCCAATGACGGCAGCGACCTGCTACGCTCTCCCCATGCAGATTGAGCGCCATGAGATCCGCGTGTTCAGCGCGGTGGTGGAGGAAGGCACCTTCAGCCGTGCGGCCGAGCGGCTGAACGTCTCCCAATCGGCGGTCAGCCAAACCATTGCCAACCTCGAGCACAAGCTCGATGCCATGCTCATCGAACGTCGCGGCAAGCTGAACCTGACCGAAGCCGGCAAACGCCTGTTCGCCTTCACCCGCACCGTCATCCAGGAGGAGCGCAGCGCGCTCGAGGACTTGACCCGCATCCGCAGCGGCGCGCTCTCCACGCTCTCATTGGCGATGAACAGCCTGTTCAAGCGCTTCTTCGGCAAGCCGTTGCTGTTGGAGTTTTGCCAGCGCAATCCCCTCACCCGCTTAAAGCTCGACGTGGCGCCGGGCCGGGAGATCGTTTACGGGGTCGATGAAGGCCGTTGGGAACTCGGGCTTGGCCCCTTCCAGACGCAGATGCCCGGGCACTTCCGACTGCTGCCCCTGACTGCGGAGGAGCGCCTGCTGGCGGTGCATGAAAGCCATCCACGCTTCCATGCCTTCCGCAACGACCCGTCCGCGGAATTGGCGCGCGCCACGCTCCTAACCAGCTACCTCGATGAGGCCACCAAGCGTCCCGGGCGGGACCGCATCCGCAATCGAGTGGCCAGCGTTTGGGAAATCAGCGACTCGGAACTGCGCCTGTCGTTGGCCGAGGCCGGCCAAGGCGTCCTCTACCTTTCCGACCGGCTGCACCAGGCGCTAACTGGCTTCCATCTCATCGACGGGCTGGAAATCTCCCGCCTGCCGCGTCAGGTCGGGCTCTACTACAACAAGCACAAAGCCCTGTCAGAAGGGGCCAAACGCTTCATCGCCATCTGCCAAGCGCGGTTCCAGGGGACTTGAAGCCCGCAAAGCCGCTACAGCCGGTCGGCCAAGCTGCCGTAGGGCAGGAACTTGTTTTCGGTGCGCACCTTGAGCCAATCGGTCAGGTCGGCCGGCCAGGCGCGGCGACGACGCAGCAGGCGGCACAAATCGATCACTGGCGAGGCCGAGCCGGCCTGCCACTCTGGGAATCGTCCCTCCGCCAGCGTGTAGAGTCGGACCAGCCGTATCAACTGCTCATCGCCCAGCGCCGCCGCGGCCTGCCAAGCCTCGGTTCCGAGCCGGGCAGTCGCCGCCAAACGGTTGACCGCTGCCGCCGACAGGCCAAAGTCCTCCTGATCGAGGCAATCGGCCGCGGCGAGCAGTTCGGCGAGAATCGAATCACTCAGTTCGGCAATCTGTTCCGCCGGGTCCCAAGCACCAACGCTCAAGTTTCGCTCCCCATGAATCCGCCTGAACGCCCAAGCTTACCGCAATGGCGCAAACGCGGGGTCAAGCGAATCTTCTATAATCCGCCCGCCCCCGACTGGGAACCGCCCCAACTATGCGCAAGGCTGCGCTCGGCATTGGCATCATCGCGCTGCTCGCCCTGGCGGCGGGCGCCTGGTTGCTAATCGACCCGAATCGCTTTCGGCCCCAAGTTGAAGCGCTGATCGCAGAACAGGCGGGGCTCGATATCGAAATCCGCGGCGACTTGGGTTGGCAACTGCTCCCCACGCCTGCGGTCACAGCGCAACACATCCAAACCGTCGGCGGCGAGTGGCGGGTCGATGAGTGGCGTTACAGCCCCATCGGCGAGCGCCATGCCTTGCGCGGCCTTCAATTCCAAGCGCTGGGCGCCAATGGCCGCTGCGATCTTGAATTCACGCCGCGTCACAACACCTCAGCCGCGTCCGGTGCCGATGCCCCGGGGCTCGTTCCTATCCAGGCGCTTCATCACGTTGACGGCAGCGGCCGCTGCCTCGATGTTCGCCTTGTCTTCTCCGACCAGCACTTCGAGGACATCACCGCCGAATTTGAGGTGGCGGAAGGCGCCGCCCGCCTCGACCTGCAAGCCCCCTACGTTTACGGCGGCAGTGCATCGGTCCGAGTCGAGGCCAACGCACGGGCTGAGCCCCTCGATTGGCGCGTCAGCTTCAACGCCAGCGGCTTGCAGGCGCAGGAACTGCAGCCTTGGCTCACCGAAGCCGTGGTCTGGCAAGCGGAGCTCGCCTACGAAGGCGAATTCAAGATGCAGGGCAACAGCGTTGGGGAACTGGCCGCCAGCATCGTCGGCGAATCCCGCCTTAGCGGCGGTCCCGGGCAAATGGGAGCGCCGTTCCTCGACCAAATCAAGAAGGCCACCTCCCCCTTTGCCCGTGGCGCTGGAAAGGCGGCGCCTGGGCCAGTCCGTTATAAGAGCCTAGCCGGGACTTGGTCAATTCAAGGCGCCGCCCAGCGATTGAACGTCGCGCTCGACAACCTGGTCCTGAAAGCCAAGGGGGAGTATCTGCTTGCCGATGACCGCCTCGACATGACCGCCAAGGTCGCCATCGAGGCGGGAAGCGCCGACTCGGCCTTCGAGGCCAATCCACTGCTGACCGGCATCAGCATCCCGCTGCGCTGCGCGGGCACGCTCGCCGAACCGGGCTGCGAACTGGACAGCAAGGCCGTGCGCCGATTGCTGGCCGAAGCCGCCAAGGACGGTTCGGAGATGCAGCGCAAGGTGGATGCCATCATCGAAGAGAAGCTCCCTCCCAAGCAACGCAATGCCGCCCGTGCGGTGCTTCGGCTGCTCGGCGGCAGCATCGAAGAAGAGCCGCCCTAAACCCATGGACTGGCTGGCCGGCAAACTGCTTGCCTGGTTCGATGAGTGCGGCAGGAAGGCCCTGCCCTGGCAGCACAACGCCACCCCCTACCGAGTGTGGGTCTCCGAAATCATGCTGCAGCAGACCCAAGTGCAGACCGTGATCCCCTACTTTGAGCGCTTCATGGCGCGCTTTCCCGACGTACAAGCCCTGGCGGCGGCGGAACTCGACGAGGTTCTGCACCTGTGGTCGGGCCTTGGCTACTACGCGAGGGCCCGCAACCTGCACAAGACGGCCACGCTGGTGGCGAATTCCGGGGGCGAGTTCCCCACGGAGGCGGCGTCGCTCGAAGCCCTGCCCGGCATCGGCCGCTCCACCGCCGGCGCCATCCGCGCCTTGGCGATGGGCCAAAGCGCCGCCATCCTGGACGGCAACGTCAAGCGGGTGCTGGCCCGTTTTCATGGCATCTCCACTCCCCTGGCCAGCACCGCCACCTTGCGCGAACTCTGGGGTCACGCCGAGGCGCACACCCCAGCGCAGCGAACGGCGTCCTACACCCAAGCGATCATGGACCTGGGCGCCTTGGTCTGCGTCCGCCGCGCACCTCGATGCCCAAGCTGCCCCCTGGCCGAACGGTGTGCCGCCTTGGCCACCCAGCAGGTGGACGAGATCCCCAGGGGCAAGCCGTCGAAGGCCAAGCCCGTGCGCCGGGCGCGCCTGTACGTCATCATCGCGCCGAACCGTGCCTGCCTGCTGCAGCGGCGTCCCGACCAAGGCATTTGGGGCGGCCTCTGGTCGCCGCCGCAGCGCCCGCCCGAACGCTCCGTTGAAGCCGTCTGCGCGGAGTTCGGCATCGCCCCCTCAGCCATCCTGGAACACCGAACCACGCCGATCTTCCGGCACACTTTCAGCCACTTTCACCTCGACATCGAGCCTCACTACCTGCTCATCAAACGGCAGCCGAGACAAGTGGCGGAGGGCAGCGGCTTGATGTGGTACACGCCGGAAGGCCCCGCGCCGGTCGGCCTGTCGGCACCCGCCGCCAAGCTGCTCGCCAGCTTGGATCGCGTCTTCGACGAGGCACCGCCAACCGGTTAGACTAACGAGGCGTCACCTTGGACCAACAAGTGGATGGTCGCCGGGCGCAAGTTTGACAAAGGTGGCAACCCTATCCCGCGATCAGCAAAATTAGACCCATGACCCGCACCGTCTTTTGCCGAAAGTACCAAACCGAGCTTGAGGGGCTCGCCCAGCCGCCACTGCCCGGCGCCAGGGGCGAACTGATCTTCGAGACGGTCTCCAGCAAGGCCTGGGCGGAGTGGCAGGCCGTGCAAACCATGCTGATCAACGAAAGGAACCTGCGCCTGATCGAACCCGAGGCGCGCCAGTACCTAGCGGCCCAGATGGAGCGGTTTCTCGACAACGAGCCGATCGACAAAATCGAAGGCTATCGTCCGCCTGAATCCTAGGGCCGCTCATCGACCGAGGGTACACCGAGGAACGGGGGCTTCAGCCCAATTCCAACGCAAAACGGAGCGCTGCGGCAACATCGCTCATCTTCTCAGGCGCAAGGGTCGCTACCGTGGCGCCCAACCGCCGCTTTGAAATCGTCTGGATATGATCGCAATTGACCGCGCAATCCCGTGGCAAACCGTCATCAACTGACAAGGCCACCTCGCTCGGAATCCCGCGAACACTAGTCGTTATCGGCGCAACAGTCACCTCTCCCAGGCTGGAAATAATGGAGTTGCGGGTAAGTATGAGGACAGGGCGGCGCTTATCCGGCGCCGCGAATCGGTACCAGCGAACCTCGCCTCGACGCACTACGCGGTGCTCCAAGGACTATCACCCCACGCATGATCGGTTTCCGGAATGTCAAATTCCGTGGGTTTGGGAGGAGTTTTGCGGTAACCGGCGATCTGCCGCTGCTCTAGCTCCAATTCATCGAGCCGCCTCAATGCCTGCCGAAAGGCGTCCCTTGCAAAAGCGGAACGGGTGAGGCCAAGGTCTTTGACCCGAGCATCGACCCGTGCTAGCAGGTCGTCTTCCACCGTCATCTGTATGGTTTTCATAGCTATTATTCAACCTAGTCTGTTAGCTACACCTGTCACTATACCAGTTGTACGCCACGATGATGCCCGGCCTTCGGCGAGGCGCCGCCAAAGGTTGAACCAAGCCCATGGCCAGAGGTGTTGACTGGCCCGTTGCGCCTCGGCAAACGCTTGACCCTATCCAGGCAGACCGTTTTAATGGCCGCCCGCCGCCCAAAGGCAAGCGCTTGGCCAGGTAGCTCAGTCGGTAGAGCAGTGGACTGAAAATCCTCGTGTCGGCAGTTCGATTCTGCCCCTGGCCACCACTTCCCGCCGCTCTCAACACAATCACGGCGAGTGATTGTTAGGCTTGCCGTGGACGCAGAGCTGGTCTACTGCCACTCGCCGAAAGGGGGCGCTGTCGTTTCGATGTCGTGTCAGACGCGCCCGCGGCGCAGCTCACGCTCCCGCATCAGGAGGAACAGCGGCAGGCCGAGCGAGACGCCAACGGCGCAGGTGCCGGCAATGGGCAACCAGAGGCTGGGAACCGATGCCCGCCGACCCTCGTGGCGAATGAAGGCGATCAGCACAACGGCCGATACAAGAACGTCCGCCCACGCGAACAGCGACATTCGCGACCCCGCGATCTCCGCCAGCATAGCGGCGACATCCAGGCCGCCATTCTCGACACCGTAGGCCACGAGTGCGCCGTAGGGCAGAACGGTGCCGAGGAGGCACATGAGAGCGTAGAACCTGACCATCCTTCCCTCCGCGTTTACCAGGAACAATCCGAACGTCCATCACGTCCGAATGCCCAACCATCAGCACCATAGCGCAATACAACTTGGAAGCCGCAAGCCCCAGAGAGACAAACGCGAGGCTAGGAGCCTGCGCCGTACGAAAATCCTCGTATAATCGGCCCGATTTTTTCCTGTCAGCAGCCCGGCGTTCTTGAGCGAGCCGGAGGCTTGCTGCGCCAACCGGAATGCAAACCATGAGCAAGTCAACAAAACTCCTCACCTGCGCAGCGGTCGCCTTGGCGCTGGTGTTCGCCTACGCCCCAGATCTGTCGGCCAAGCGATTCGGCGGCTCCTTCAAGTTCAGTTCCGCCAAGAGCTACAAGAAGCCGGTCTGGGGTGGCTCGCGCAGCCGGCCTGCGAGCAAGCCAGCCAGCCGAACCGCCAAGCCGGCAAAGCCCGCGGCTGGCCAGGCAGCGGCTCGGCGACCGGCAGCGCCCAGCGCCGAGGCCAGGCAACGGCGGCTGGCCAAAACCCCCACCAACCACTTCTCAAGCGCCAAGCAGAAGAATGCCTACCAGCGCTACCAGGACCGGCAGCAGTCCAAGTTCAAGGGCAAGGCCAGTTCGGTTGGCGCCAACAACGCCCAAACGAGATCGAGTCCGTTGTACAAGAAGGCCTCGAACGGCATAGGCGCCCGGTCCGGCAGCTATTGGGACCGGCGTGACCGCTTCTATGGCGGCTGGAATGCGCCGGGAGCCATCTACGGCGGTGCGCCGAGCTACGGCATGTGGGACGGGCTGTTTCTCGGCTACATGCTGAGCAACGCGTTCTCGCCCCCCTACGCCCGCATGGCCCACCATCACCAAAACGACCCCGGCATGCAGGAGTGGATGGGGGAGATGGAGACCTTGGCGGCCGAAAACGTCGAAGTTCGCGGACAGCTCGACGCGCTGAAGGCGGAGATGGCCAAGCTGAGTGGGGTTCCCATCGATCCGTCCTACCTGCCCGAGGGGGTCGATCCCGATCTGGTCATGGCGCCAGCGGTGGTCGCCAACCTAAGGCCGAACTTCCGCCTATGCACCGCCGACGCAAACGGCAACTACCACCGGTTCGGGGAATTTGTGCGCAGCGCCGCAGCCAGCTCGATCAACGTCGAGATCCTCAACACCGCCGGATCCATGGAAAACCTCGAATACTTGGAAAGCGACCGCTGCGACGGCGCCTACGTGCAGCGCAACGCCTTTACCGCTTACGCCGACCGCAATCCGAGCGGCAGCTACGATTTCGAGCGCATCGCATCGCCCGCGCTCGAGTACGCCCATATGGTGTGCAATCGAGCCAGCGGCGTTGACGACGTGGGCGACCTGATCGGCAAGACCCTGCTCATCGGCGAGACGGGTTCCGGCACCGAGCTCACCTGGGCGGACTTTGTGGGCATGGACGATCGCTACGCCGGGGTCAGCACCCGCAATCTGGGTGGCTTGAGGGGCCTCAACGAGGTGGCCATGGGCGAGGCCGATTGCCTACTCTACGTCGCCTCCCTGAACACCGGCATCATGCAGCGGGCCAACGAACAGGGCGATCAACTAGTGATGGTGCCGGTCAACGACTGGGACTTCAACGACCGCAAGTACGGCAGCGGCAAGCTCTTCAAGGGTCACCTCGACCAGTCCGGCGAACCGGTCTATGTGTTCCGCGACCTGCCCAGCGGCCAATACGGCAACATCCAGGACGGCCTGTTCTCATCGGCGGTGGAGACCCTGTCCGTGCCTGTGGACATGGTGGCCAGCTTGAGCTGGGGCGAACGCAACGGCTCGGCTTACGATGCGCTGATCGGCGCCGTTCTGGAGTCCCAAAGCCGCATCGCCGATGCCACCCATGCCCGGTAGCCCAGCACAACGGCCAAGATAGGACGCGCAACGCTCGCCCATGAAGACCTACATCGGCATGAAGGCCAATGCGCTCAAGGAGCGGTTGAAGGGCGGCCGGAAGGACAAGGTTCGCATCGACGCCGGCCTGCCGTTCAATCTCCGCGTGGGGTCCCGCATCGGATTCTCCCCCGCGCCCTTCCTGCTGGCGGGCGAGGAGTTCGGCGTCGCCCATCCGGGGGATGAGTCGTTGGTGGCGGGCTACAGTGAAACCGAGTGGGCGGGCCTTGAAACCTTCCGCATTCACACCCAGGACCGGGCCACGGGCAGCCAATGCCTGCTTGTGTTCGTGATGGAAGATGGCGCAGCGGAGGAGGTGTACCTGTTTACGGAACAAACCGAAGTGCCCCTGCACCACGTCGGCTTGGAGGAGGTGCCCGAAGACGGCGATGCGGTCAACGCCGTGGATTTCTGGATCGGCGAGTCCGAGGGCATCATCGGCATGCCGCTGTTCCACACACCCGACGAGTTGACCTACCACCGCCTATGGGACGGCGACAACGACGCCCGCATCCCGCCGGTGGCGTTCCGCGAGAAAACCCACTGGGACGCCTACGGGGAGCGGACGGCAACCGTGGAGCATCTCGGCGAGATGCTCTATGCCCGAACGGTGGAGGGCACCGGCGGTGCGCTCGACGAGTACCTGCTGCCTGCCGTCGAACGGGACGACGAGGGCTTTCGGGTACGGGTCTGGGTGGGCATGGCGCTTGCGCCAACAGACCTTTCATTCCCGGATGCCCTATGACGATATTGGCGCGGGCAATGGCCGGATCTCGCCATATCCCGCTAAACTGTTTGTATTGAGACTTTGGAGACCCACATGTTGAGCAAACTGACGTTCTGGAAGAACTACGGCGAAGGCAAACTGGCCCAGGCGGGCGATACGATCCTCGCCGGCATGGTCAAGATCGACCCGGAGGGCATGTCCAAGGCGGAGATCGCCGCCGAACGGGAGAAGTTCGAGAAATTCAGCCTGGAGGTCGAGGACTATCGCGCCGCCCACAAGCGCGAAGCCGCTGAAGCGGAGGCGGCGCGCAACGCCTACAACAAGAGAATGGACCAAATCCGCGCCCTGGAAGCGGCCGCCGCCGGCAATCCAGACAAAGCCGAGAAGCTGCGGGCAGCGGCCGACAAGCTGAAGTCAGAAGCCGCCGAACTTCTGCAAGTCGCCCGAACCGAAATCGAGGAGGCGGAAATCGCCAAGCAGGATCTGGATGAGGTGGAGGCCATTCAGGCGGAGATGGCGCAGACCATCAAAGTGCTGGAATCCACCCTGCAGAAGGCCCAAGCAGAGATGGAGCGCGCCAAGCGCGCTGAAAACCGGGCCAAAAAGCGCGCCCAGCACCAAGAGCGCCTTGCAGGCATTCGCAGTGGCGACGGCGGCGTCGGCGTGGCCTCCAAGGTGATGCTCGAGCAGGCCGAGCAGTCCCGGCTCAGCGCCAATGCCGCCAATCGCCGGTCTGAGTTGCTCAGCGACACCACGGACAAGGAGGACGAGGTCTATGCGGATGCGGATGTGGCCTCAATCCTGCAGAGCGTGGATCAGGCGGACAAGCCCGCCCCGCCGCCGCTGCCCGACAAGTTATGACTTCGGGAAACTGGAGTTCCCGATGCGCTTCCTGATTTCCGCGGCGCTGGTGATCGCGCTGGCATTCGTCGCCTACTGGCTGCTTTCCTGGATCTTCTCAGCGGCCCTGATCCTGCTGCTGGCCGGTGCCATCGGCTACTTCATCTTCGTCAAGGGGCGCTAGCCGCAAATCGTGCAACGGCAACGCTTCCATGGAACAATTGGAGACAGCCCAGTGGCTGGCCGGTTGTTCCTTCGGTATCAACGGCGTGCCGTTCGGGGGCAAGCTAAGGGCTTCCAT
>JAQAJJ010000028.1:0-27044 GCA_028278675.1 Candidatus Azophilus lithoversatilis | reverse complement strand
AAATGGAGACAGCCCAGCGGCTGGCGGGTCGTTCCTTCGGTGTCGGCGGCGTGCCGTTCTGGGGCAAGCTAAGGGCTTCGTTAGAGGACTCCTGCTCTCCCCATTCTTGTGGGCGGCGGGCGAAACGGCGGCCGATGCGCCCCTGACCGCGGTTGCCAGCACCCTGGAGCCTTGCGTCATCGAGTCCGACGGTCAGCTCGGCGGTTTTTCGATTGAAATCTGGCAGGCCGCAGCCCAACGGGCCGGCTTTGACTACGAGATTTCGATGCGCCCCTTTGCCGAGATGATGGCGTTGGTGGGCAGCGGGCAAGCCGATGTGGCCATCGGCTGCGTCAGCATCATCAATGAACGCGAAGCCGCCTTGGACTTCACCCACCCCATTGGCGACGGGGGTCTGCTCGCGGCCAGCCTCATTGACCAAGGCCTCATTCCCCAGTTCAGCGCCCGCAGCGAGGCCATGCTGTGGACACTGCTCGGCTTGCTGGTCTTTTTCGCCCATCTGATGTGGTGGTCCGAGCGCGGAAGGGACGCGATCAACGACCGCTACTTCCCTGGCATTTTCCAGTCCCTTTGGTTTTGCGTGGTCACCATGTCCACCGTGGGCTACGGCGACGTTACGCCGATCAAGTGGCTCGGGCGCATCGCCGCGGCGCTGGTCATCCTGTTGGGCGTCACCGCCTTTGGGGTCATCTTCGGTCAATTCGTCGCCGACGCGGAGCGCTCCTCCGCCACCCACCCGGTCGCCTCGCTGTCCGACCTGCGCGGCTACCGGGTCGCCACCAAGGCGGACACGGCCAGCGCCAGTTTCCTGAAGGCCCAAGGCATCCAAGCCGCGGAGTTCCCAATCTTGGCTGAAGCGGTTGCCGCACTTCGTGAAGGCGCAACTGACGTGGTGGTTCACGATGCCGTGGCCATCAAGTATCTGGTCCAGAAGAACACCGACCTCACTCAAGCGGGGCCGGCATTCAACTTTCATCATCTCGGATTTGCCCTGCCGCAGAATTCGCCGTGGCGCGAGCCGATCAACAGGGCCATTCTGGAGCTGCGCGAAAACGGCCTGCACCAAGCCATCCACGACCGCTGGTTCTAGTGTGCTGTCCCGCAAATAAGTGGGTTTTAGGCGCTAGGCCGTTTGGGTTCCCGGCAAGGCGCGGCGAAGCCGGGTGGCAGGCCCCACACAATGTCCAGCGTGGGGCAGGCCCCTCGCGCTCCCCGGCTGAAGGCTCTGAGCCGCAACCTCGATCCGCGTCGAATGCGCGACACCGAAACACAGTTCCGCATAGGTGATCGAGGATATGCAGGTATCCCCTGCATTCGCTTCGAACTTATCCTTAAGGGCCACATCGCGTTCATTGATGAGATAAATGCACAGGTCCGTATCCAGCATGAACATCAGGGCATCTCGTCGCGCTCATCAAGGAACGGCTGGTCACGGGGAGGCAGGCTGCCGCGGGTCTTGGCGTCAAAATAAGCACCCCAATCCTTGCCCCGCGGCCGTAGTGTCAGTTGATCGCCTTCCTTGATGACCTCGACCTGTGATGTATTGAACCGGCATGCCGCCGGCAGCCGCACCGCTTGGCTGCGTCCGCTCCAGAACACTTTGGCGACACCCCTGAAGTCGGGCACCTTGCTCATGTTGCAATCCTCAGGATAGATCGGGCCATGGCATTTGTTGGATGAAATACATCAAGGCATATAGCAATCAACACCGACATCCGGGACGGCTCGATTCCATTCGCTTGCGCGAGAGGGGTTCTTACACATCGGGTCAGCCCGCCAACAGGGACTTCAAATCGGCGCTTGGGTCGGCCAGTACCGCCGGGTCGGCTCTATGCCCCACCAAGCGCCGGCAGAGCATGAACTCCTTGGGGCTGTTGACCGCATCGGCAGCGACAATTGCACCGTCCTTCAGATAAAACACGGCGAATCGATTGGCAGCCATCTCGCCGCGCACCACTTCGGTGTCGCCATCGCCGGAGAATCCGACCATCTGCAGCTTCAATTCGTATTGGTCCGACCAGAACCAAGGCACCGAGGCGTATTCCCGGTCCTTGCCGCAGAGGTTGGCGGCGGCGACCCGGGCCTGCTCCATGGCGTTGGGCACCGATTCGAGGCGCAGGCGCCGTCCAAGCAAGGGGTTGGGGTGGTTGGTGCAGTCACCCGCCGCGTAGATGGCCGGGTCCGATGTGCGGCAGCGCTCGTCCACCAGGATGCCGTCGTCGCATTCGAGCCCGGCGGCCTGGGCGAGTTCGACGTTGGGCACGATGCCGATGCCCACCACCGCAAAGTCGGCGGCGAAGGACTCATCGCCGCACTGCACCGCCGAGATGCGGCCATTGCCGCTGAAGCCGGTCACCCGCGCATCCGTGTGAACCCGCACGCCGCGCCCTTCGTGCAGGCGATGGTAGAAGTCGGACATGGCCGGGGTGGTCACGCGCGCCAGGATGCGCTGCTCCATTTCCAGCACATGGACCTCAAGCCCCGCCTCGGCGCAAACCGCTGCCACTTCAAGGCCGATGTAGCCGCCGCCGACCACCACCACCCGCTTGCCGGGAGCCATGTCGGCCTTGATGGCATCCACGTCGGCAATGGTGCGCAGGTAGTGGACGCCCTCAAGTTCGCTGCCGGGCAGCTCAAGCCGCCGCGGACGGCTGCCTGTAGCGAGCAGGAGCTGCTCGTAAGCCAAGGTCTCGCCCGATGCCGTCGTTAGGGCGCGCGCCGCCCGATCAATGCGCTCGACGCGTACTCCGGCGCGAATGGCGACGTCCTTGCCGGCATAGAACTTCTCTGGGCGCAGGTAAACGCGGTCGAGCCCCTGCTCCCCCGCCAAGTACTGTTTGGACAGCGGCGGCCGTTGATAGGGGATGTGCGGCTCATCGCCAATGATGGTGATGGTGCCGGCAAAGCCCTCCTGACGCAGGCTGGCGGCGGCCTGCCCGGCGGCATGGCCGGCGCCGACGATGATGATGTCCGACAATTTGAGCCTCCAAGGCAAAAGGCCCATTGTAGCGAAGTGCGGGTAAACTTCAGGCGAAACGAGGACAGCGTCATGGCGTTTCTTACCTTGCAGGAACTGGTCGCCGAAGCGCAGCGGAAGCTGGACCGGAACACTTGGGACTATCTGATCGGCGGTTCGGATACGGAGTCCGCCTTGAAGCGGAACCGCTTCGGGCTTGACGCCTTGGCTTTCCGGCCACGCATTCTCAACGACGTATCCGAGGTTAGTGCGCAGACGGACCTGTTCGGCTCACGGCTGCGCATTCCCGTGCTGCTGGCACCAATCGGCTCCATTCAGGTCTTCGACCCGGAGGGCGCCGCCGCCGTCGCAGCGGCAGTGCGGGACTTCGGCATCCTGCAGATCTTGAGTTCCGTGTGCCTGCCGAACTTCGAGGACCTAGCCGCTCAAGTGCCCGGTCCGCGCATCTACCAGCTCTACCTGATGGGCGACCACGAGTGGATGGACGACATCATCGCCCGCGCCATCGAAGCAGGCTACACCGGCTTCTGCCTGACCGCTGACACCCAGGTCTATTCCCGGCGCGAAAGGGACATTCTCAAGCGCCACGTGCCCGGCTCCGGGCGCCAGGTCGGCGTCTCCGGATTCAGCCACCAGGCGAGCATGACCTGGGACACCGTGGCGCACATCAAGGGCAAGTTCGACATTCCCCTCATCATCAAGGGCGTGGCGGTGGCCGAGGACGCCGCCCGCTGCGTCGAGTTGGGCGTCGATTGCGTCTACGTCTCCAACCACGGCGGGCGCCAGTTGGACCACACCCGGGCCTGCATCGATGCGCTGCCGGAGGTGGCCGCCGCGGTCGAAGGCGCCGTGCCCGTGCTGGTCGATGGCGGCTTCATGCGCGGGGCCGATATCGTCAAGGCCCTCTGCCTGGGCGCTACCGCAGTCGGCCTAGGGCGCTTGGAGGCCCTGGCTCTCGCCGCGGACGGCGCGGCGGGGGTGCTGCGGATGCTCGAACTGCTCGAAAACGAGATCCAGATCACCCTGGCGCTGCTCGGCGCGCGCGATGTAAGCGGCCTCAACCCCGGCCTGCTGGAGCGTGTGACGCCCATGGTGGAACCCCACGCACTGAGCGCGTTCCCGCACTTGGCTGATGCGCCATGGGATGCGTGAAACCGCAATAGGGAATCCCGCTAAAGGTAGCGCCCCCGCTGCTGCAGGACCTCGATCTTGTATCCATCCGGATCCTGCACAAAGAAGAAACGCGCCAGCAAATCCCCGTCACGGAACATCTCCTTGACCGGATTGGGCTCAAGGCCTTCTGCCTCGAAACGGCTGTGTTCCGCGTCGAGATCGTCCACGCTGACCGCAAGGTGCCCGTAGCCGCTGCCGTGGGAATAGGGTTCGGCCTGGTCCTTGTTCCAAGTCAGTTCGATCTCAAAGTCGCTTTGGTCGTTGCGCAGGTAGGCGAGGACGAAGTCGTCAAAGTCGAAACGCTCGGCAACCTCAAGGCCAAAGGCCCGCTGGTAAAAGTCGATGGACCGGTCAAGGTCCAGCACCCGGACCATCGTGTGTATCGCTTTGGCCATGCCCCCCCTTATGTGTTCCCTTTGCCGACACTCGCCGCCAGCCTATCGCGATATCCCGCCTCGGTCCAGTCAACGCCGACCACCGCCAGCGGCTGCAGGGCGACCTGGAATTGCTCGCCGACGTGCAGGTGAGCCGCACCGGCAAGCATGAAGGGCTGCAGACCGGTAATCCGGTCACCAACCCCAGCCACACCTTGGTTCACGCCCAAGTGGGAGTGGCCGGCGAAAGCTGGGAGTTGACGGTGAACGCCAAGAACCTGTTCGACAAGGACTACTACAACGACGTGCAGCGCTTCACAAACTTCCACATGCTCGACGGAGGCGGTAACGTGGTGATCGGCACCCCGGGCCAACCCGGGCTGATCACCGCCAACCTGAGCCTGTTCTTCCAAGTGGACGAGCGCTCGGTCCGGGCGTTGCCCCGCACCGAGCGACTCTGGATTCACCAGCTATGCGGCGTTCCAAGCCGCGTGAACCTGCTCGCATCCAACCAAGGCAATGGTGTTGCCGTCGTCGTCGATGAAGTTCAGGGGGCCGAGGAACGTCATGTAGAACTCGCTGTCCTCAGGGAACTCGGTGTGATCATGCTGGGCGTTGCAGGCCTCGTAGCCGTAGCCCGGCGCCACGGCGGTAGCGCCGCCCTCCACAGTGCCCCCGCGCACGTGCATCCGGCCCTTGGTGAGGAAATACTCACCGGGTCCCATGTGGATGTGCTTGGCGAACGACGAGCCCGCCGGGCAATCGAAGATCGCCGTCCAGGCACCGGATTCCGGCGAAACATGAAGCAGCTTCCAGCGAATCGGCCCTTGGCAGAGTCCTTCGGGAAACGGCGCCCAATCCACCGAGTCCATTTGCACGTAGTCTTCGATGCCCGTTTTGGCGTCACTCATGGTCTTCTCCTTCCTCGGCGGGAGCTGCCCGCCGGTCGATTCAGTTGCCGCTCCCCACCATCAAACCCGGAAGCGCGGATCAGCAAGTAGTTTCTTCTCCCCGCGGCTTGGGGTCAACTCTGCCCCCAGTCCCGCGCCCCCCCTGTCCCGGCTGACTTGATTGAGGTAGTCTCTCGGCGATTTAGCCCGGCACCGGAAGTCGGAAGCCCATGCCCATCAACCGCTCAACCAGTTCCGAACCCACGCGCGTGCGCCGGTCGATACACCCGCACAGCGGCGACGACTGGGCGAGCATCGCCGAGCGGGAACTGCCTGATTCCCCAGCGCAGGAAGCGCGGAACCTGCTGCAAAGCTGGAATCTGCATGTCTTCATGCGGCCGGCAGCAGCGGCGGACTCGGCGGGCCAAGGCAATCCGATTCTGCCGAGCGACATCATCTTCGTGGAGCCGCCGGTGGCCGAGCGGTCGTGAGCACCGCTGTTATCGCCGCCACCCGACTCGGCGCCGCCCACGACGGCGCGGCCGAATTGGTGGTGACCTTGCGCCATGCCGGCGGCGGGCAGTCGGAGGTGCGCCTCGATGAGCCCGCAGCGGCGGCACTGCTCGACGCCTGCGGCGCGGCTGGGCCGGAGGAGCTGGCCGGCGCGGGCTGGGAACGGGTCCGCGACGCCTTGCGGGTCTCGTGGAACCGAATGGCGGCGCCAATTGACAACGCCGAGCAGCCGCACGGAATGGCCCTGCGGAACAACGACACCCAACAACAGGAGGTCTGACCATCATGCTTGATTTGCTGATTCGAAACGGCTTGGTCGTGGACGGAACGGGGCTGCCGGCCTACCGTGCCGACGTGGCGGTGGAAGGTGGCCGAATCCGCCGCATTGGCCAGATCAATCAACCCGCGCGTCAGGAGATCGACGCAGCAGGCTTGGCGGTCGCCCCCGGCTTCATCGACCCGCACACCCATTTCGACGCGCAAATCCTGTGGGACGCCCACGCCAAGCCCGCCCTCGCCCACGGCGTCACCACCATCATTCCCGGCAATTGCTCGCTGTCGCTGGCGCCGCTCAAGGCCGAACACCGGAACAAGCTGGTGGGCATGTTCAACCAAATCGAGGAGATGCCCCTCAAGGCCTTCGAGGTGGGCGTGAAGTGGAATTGGGAGTCCTTCGAAGACTACCTGGCGCGGCTTTCCGAAGACTTGGCCATCAACGTCGCGCCGCTGGTCGGCCACAGCCTGCTGCGCCTGTGGGTCATGGACCATGAAGCCGCCAAGCGCACCGCCACCGCCGACGAAGTCAGCGCCATGCAAGCCCTGTTGCGGCGCTGCCTGCAAGCAGGCGCGGTGGGGCTGTCCACCAGCTTCGTCGATATCGACGAGCGGCTGCTGCCGGTGCCGAGCCGCTTCGCGGACGTTCACGAACTCGACGCCTTGGCGTCGGTGCTCAGCGAGTTCGGGCGCGTGCTGCAGGTGGTGCCCGAATTCTATGACACCGACCTGAACATCGCCCGCGTCGACCAGCTGGCCGAATTGTCCCTCAAGCACGGCATCCCCACCACTTTCTCGCCTCTGTTCGTCGGCACTGACCAAGGCATCGACGCGGACCGGGTCATGGCCCGGGTCGGCGAGCAGTTCGCCCGCGGCGCCCGCGTTTGGCCGCAGGTGCAGACCCGGCCGATCGACATCAGCTTCTGTTTCGCGGTGCCAAGCCTGCTGTTCATCCGCTTCCCAAGCTGGTACCGCGTCATGCGCTTCGGCAGCCACGAGGAGATCGTCGCCGCCTTCACGAATCCCGATTCGCGCCGCCAAATGGTGGCGGAAGCGGCGTCGATGCCCGATCTATGGCCGGGGCTGCGGCTGCGCCATGTGCAATCCGAAGCGAATCAGTCACTGGTGGGCAAGACCCTGGCTGAAATCGCCGAACTGCGCCAGTCCACGCCGATTGAGGCGATGATCGACCTCTCCTTGGAAGAGGACCTCGACGCCCACTTCCTGTCCGCCAACATGGCCCACAACGACGATGACCGGGTTGGCGCGCTGCTGGCCCATCCCCAGGTTCACGTCGGCGCCAGCGACGGCGGCGCCCACATCCTGTCGTTTTCCACTTACGGCGACACGGGCTACCTGTTCAGCCGCTTCGTGCG
Organism: Candidatus Azophilus lithoversatilis; assembly: GCA_028278675.1. Classification (GTDB taxonomy): domain Bacteria; phylum Pseudomonadota; class Gammaproteobacteria; order Pseudomonadales; family Azotimanducaceae; genus Azophilus; species Azophilus lithoversatilis. The sequence goes on along the minus strand of JAQAJJ010000028.1, from coordinate 19,468 downwards.
GCAAACCGGCGCGTTGAGTTTGGAAGGCGCGGTGAAGAAAATCACCAGCGACACCGCCAGCATCTGGGGCCTTGGCGACCGCGGCCTGCTGCAAAGCGGCTGCGTTGCCGACATTGCCATCTTCGACCCGGCTGCGATCGACCGGGGCGAGGAGTACGCCGCCCGCGATGTGCCCGGAGACGGTCGCCGCTACGTGCGCGACGCCGAGGGCATAGACACGGTGATCGTTGGCGGTGCGGTGGCTTGGTCGGCGGCCGACGGCTACACCGATGCCCGCCGCGGCGCACTGCTGCCGGGCGCCACGCCGTGAGCTTCAGTCACATCCAGCAGCGCCGGGTCGCCACCAACGGCATTTCACTGAACATCGCCGAGCAGGGCGAGGGGCCGTTAGTGCTGCTGCTGCACGGCTTTCCCGAGTCCTGGTACTCCTGGCGGCACCAGTTTGCGCCGCTGGCGGCAGCCGGGTTCCACGCGGTGGCTCCGGACATGCGCGGCTACGGCGCTAGCGACAAACCCCGTGACATCAGCGCCTACAACCAAGTCGAGGTGGTGGCCGACATCATCGGCCTGATTGCGGCGCTCGGCGCCGAATCGGCGGTGGTCATCGGCCACGACTGGGGAGCGCCCACGGCGTGGAGCGCCGCTGCCCAGCACCCGCAGCAGGTGCGCGCCGTCGGCACCCTCTCAGTGCCCTACAGCCCGCGCCCTGACGCGCCGCCGCTGGACACCCTGCGCACGCTCTTCAAGGGCCAGTTCTTCTACCAGCTTTACTTCCAGGAGCCAGGCGTCGCCGAGGCGGAGTTCGAGGCCGACATCCGCACGGCCCTGCGCAAGTTCCTGTTTCTCGCCTCCGGACAATCCGACCTTGGCGCCATGGCGGCCAAGGGGCCCGACGACGACCTGCTCTCCAACCTGCCGGACCCGGAGTCCCTCCCCCCTTGGCTGACGGAGGCGGACCTGGACTTCTACGTCGGCGAGTTCGAGCGGTCCGGCTTTCGCGGCCCCCTGAACTACTACCGCAACCACAACCTCACTTGGCGGCTCACCGAAGGCGCGCCCACCGTGATCGAGCAGCCCGCCCTGTTCGCGGCGGGCGAGAAAGACGGCGTCATCATCATGGCCGCGGAGGCGTTGCGCAAGATGCCCGAGCACGTGCCCAACCTGCGCGTTGACGCCCGCATCCCCGACATCGGCCACTGGACCCAACAGGAAGCGCCGGAGACGGTGAACCGGCTGCTGCTCGACTTCCTGGACGGCCTGGACGCCTGATCGCCGCTGGTTCCCGGCGACGTGAACGAACGCATTCTCATCGTCGGCTGCGGCGTCGCCGGGATGTGCGCCGCCTTGGCGTTGGCCAAGCGCGGCGCATCGGTGACGCTGCTCGAACGGGATGCCGAGCCGCCACCCGGTGATGCCGACGCAGCCTTTTTCGACTGGCCGCGGCGCGGCGCCCTGCAGTTCCGCCATCCCCATGCCTTCCTGGGCCTGATGTGCAACCTGCTGGCGGACAACTACCCCGACCTGCTTGAAGACCTCTACGCCGCCGGCGCCCGCAAACTCGACTTCAAGGCCATGCTGCCGCCTAACCTCGCACGCCGCTATCGACCAAGGCCGGGTGACGAGGCGATGTGGTGCCTGCTGGCCCGGCGAGCGGTGTTTGAGACGGAATTGCGAAGCTACGTCGAGAACACGGACAACATCAGAATCATCAACAACATCACGATCAGCGGGCTGATCGCCGACTCCACAGGTGGTCCGATTAATGTTCAGGGCGTTCAAGTGCGCCGCGACTGCGCTGCTGCTCACGGCCCCGAACTGCGCGCCGACCTAATCATCGACGCCAGCGGCCGCACCAGCAAGTTTCCCCGTTGGCTGGCCGCCTCAGGAGCGGTAATCGAGGAGGAGAACCAAGACGCCGAAATCCTGTACTACACCCGCCACTACCGCCGCCAGCCCGGAATCGAAGAGCCGCCGCGCGGTGGCAAGCACCGCGGTAACGGGGACTTGGGCTACATCAAGTACGGCGTCTTTCCAGGCGACAATCGCCACTTCGCCATCATTGTTTGCCTGCACTACGACGAGACGCGGCTACGCGCCGCAGTCAAAGACGGCGCCAAGTTCGATGCCATCTGCCGCAGCATTCCCGGCCTCGCGCCCTGGCTCGCCGACGGCGCTGAACCGACCACGCCGCCGTTCGGAATCGGCGACATCCGCGGGGTGTGGCGGCGCTACGTCAAGGCCGGCGAGCCCCAAACGCTCAACTTCTTCGCAGTGGGCGACGCCGCACTGCGCACCAATCCGCTTTACGGGCGGGGCTGCTCCACCGGCATCCTCCATGCCGAGCTGCTGGCCGAGACCTTGGCGGAAACCACCGACCCCCACGAGCGGGCGCTGGCCTTCGAACAACGCACCAAAACCAAACTCGGCCCCATATTCAGGGCTAGCGGCAGCGAAGACCGCAACGGCATCCGGCGTTCCAAAGCCGCCCGGGCCGGACGCGTGCTCGACGATGCCGATTCGACGGCGCTGGCCTTCGGCGATGCTTTGGCTGCCGCCTCAGGAAACAGCCTGCACGTCCTGCGCGGCCTGCTGCGCACCGTCAACCTGTTGGAGGCGCCCGGCCACTTCCTCAAGGACCGGCGCACCCGCCTGATCGTCACGCTCTACATGCTGCGCGGACGCCGACGCAACGCGGGCGCCCGCCGGCAACAGGGGCCTTCCCGGCAGGAAATGCTGGCGCTCGTCGACTGAATGCGCGAACCTGCGGTTCGCGTTGTAGTTTCGCTGGCGCGAAACTACGCGCTCGGACGCGGGGTTGGCGGGCGTTTGCTGGGCGCGAAACTACGCGCTTGGTGGCTGGGCTGGTGGGCGTTTGCTGGCGCGAAACTACGCGCTTGGTGGCTGGGCTGGCGGGAATTCGCTGGCGCGAAACCACGCGCTTGGTGGCTGGGTTGGTGGGAATTCGCTGGCGCGAAACTCCAACTAGTCGGACCGAGTTCGAGTGTTCAGGCTTTGCGGCCGCCGTCGCCGGGCACCGGCATCGGGAAGGGCGTGACGTTGCCGGTGGTGGTTTCGGTCACCTTGGCGACGCCCTCCTTCTCCACTTCGTCGATGCGGATGACCGCGTGCATGGGAATGAAGCTGCGCTGGACGCTTTCGAACTCCGTGCGCAGCTTATCCTCCGCCGGGTCGATGACCACTTTCGAGCGCTTGCCGAAGATGTAGTCCTCCACCTCGATGAAGCCGTACAGGTCGCTGCTGTATATGTTGTGGGCATAGACTTCGTAGATCTGCCCCATGCTGTGAAACAGGACCTTGTAGATATGGGATTGTTCGTCGCTCATGGAAATCCAAGCCGCTTGGAAAGACGCCGAGTGCACATTTTCCTTTGTCGCGGCCAGCATTGCCAATAGAATCGTCCTCCGGTCATTCAACGTCAAACTCTGCGCATGATTGCTGAGCCCAAAACCCCAAACGATCCGCCGAAGCTCTTCGTCAAGACTCAGGGCTGCCAGATGAACGAGTACGACTCGTCACGGATGGCGGACGCGCTGCGGGAAAGCCACGGCTATCGGCCGGTGGCTGCGGCGGAAGAGGCCGACCTGATCCTGCTCAACACCTGTTCCATTCGCGAGAAAGCCCAGGAAAAGGTGTTTCATCAACTCGGCCGCTGGAAGCGGCTGAAGGCGCTCAACCCGAACTTGCTGATCGGCGTCGGCGGCTGCGTGGCCAGCCAGGAAGGCGCGGCAGTGGCCAAGCGGGCGCCCATTGTGGACATCGTCTTCGGCCCGCAAACCCTGCATCGGCTGCCGCAGCTCGTCGATCAAGCCAAGGCGCGGGTGGCCGGCGCCGTGGTGGATGTCAGCTTTCCCGAAATCGAGAAGTTCGATCACCTGCCCAAGCCACGCGCGGAGGGCCCCACCGCGTTCGTCTCGGTGATGGAGGGGTGCAGTCGCTACTGCACCTTCTGCGTCGTGCCCTACACCCGGGGCGAGGAAGTGAGCCGGCCGGTCGCCGACGTCATGCGCGAGATCACCGAGCTGGCGCGCCAGGGCGTGCGCGAGGTCAACCTGCTCGGCCAGAATGTCAACGCCTACCGCGGGCCGATCGACAACGACCAGGCGGACCTCGCCGAGCTGATCCACTACGTGGCCGAAGTCGAGGGCATCGACCGCATCCGCTACACCACCTCCCACCCGGTCGAGTTCGGCCGAAGCCTGATCGAAGCCTACGCCCAAGTGCCGGAACTCGTAGACCATCTGCACCTGCCGGTGCAGTCCGGTTCCGACCGGATGCTGGCGGCCATGAAACGCGGCCATACCGCCCTCGAGTACAAATCAAAGATCCGCAAGCTGCGCGGCGTCCGGCCCAACGTTTCCCTGTCGTCGGACTTCATCGTCGGCTTTCCAGGCGAAACCGACGCGGACTTTGAAGCCACGCTGCAGTTGATCGACGAGATCGGCTTCGACACCTCCTTCTCGTTCATCTACAGCGCCCGTCCCGGGACTCCCGCGGCCAACCTCCGGGACGAAACGCCGATGGAAGTCAAGCGGCACCGCCTCGCCATCCTCCAGGACCGTCTGCGGCAAAGCGCATCCGCCATCGCCGCTGCGATGGTTGGCAGCCGGCAGCGGGTGCTGGTGACCGGCCCTGCTCGTAAGAGCCCCAATGAACTTCAAGGCCGAACCGAGAACAATCGGGTGGTCAACTTTGCCGCCACTCAGCAGGACCGGCCGGTCGGCAAATTTGCGGAGGTGCGAATCACCGAAGCGCTGCCCAACTCCCTGCGCGGCGAGTTAGTCCCGGAAACCACAGTCACCAATGTTTAGCTGTGCGCAACCCTTCGCTATGCTAATCTTCCGTTTCGGAAGCGATCAGACACGGGGCACACGTTAGGCACTTGAGCGAGGACTCATCCCAAGCCGCAGCGGCGGCTTGGGAACAGAGGGTGGTGCAGCTCACCACCAATCTAAACTTGGAACCCGACGATCCTATCCGCGTGGCGGCGTTGTGCGGGCCATTCGACCAGAACCTGAAGCAACTTGAGGGGCGTCTCGGCGTTCACATCCGCAGCCGCGGCAACCTCTTCCAGGTCAGCGGTCCCGAACGGCGCGTGCATGCCGCGAGCGCCGTGCTCGAACGGCTTTACGAGGAAACCGAGCAGCGCAAAGCCATCGAAGCGGAGCTGGTGCATCTGTTCCTTCAGGAATCGGGCGTCGAGACACTAGTTGCCAGCCGGACCGGCGAGGGCGCAGGACCGAGCAAGGCCGACGCAACGGTCATCCGCGCCCGCCGCAAGACCATCAAGCCCCGGGGGGACAACCAAATCGACTACGTGCGCCTCGTGCGCAGCCACGACGTCAACTTCGGCATCGGTCCCGCCGGCACCGGCAAGACCTACTTGGCGGTGGCCTGCGCCGTCGAAGCCTTGGAAAGCAATCGCGTGGCGCGCCTGCTGCTGGTGCGGCCAGCGGTGGAAGCGGGCGAAAAGCTCGGCTTCCTGCCCGGCGACCTAGCGCAGAAGATCGATCCCTACCTGCGCCCCCTCTACGACGCCCTGTATGAAATGATGGGGGTCGAGCGCGTCAACAAGGCCATCGAACGCAACATCATCGAGGTCGCCCCCTTGGCCTACATGCGCGGGCGCACCCTCAACAACGCCTTCATCATTCTTGATGAGAGCCAAAACACCACCGTGGCGCAAATGAAGATGTTCCTGACGCGCATCGGCTTCAGCTCCACCGCGGTAATCACCGGCGACATCACGCAGATCGACCTGCCGCCGGGGCAGCAATCCGGACTGGTCAATGTGCGCAACGTGTTGCGCGACGTCGAGGGTGTGACCTTCACCCACTTCGGCTCCAAGGACGTGGTTCGCCACCCCTTGGTCAAGAAGATCGTCGATGCCTATGCAGCGCATCAGTCCGAGGCCAACGAACGGGAGCGCAGTGTCCGTTGAGGTTCAGTTGGCCGTCGCGGCGCACCGCTTGCCGCCGGCCAGCGACTTTCGCCATTGGGCTACGCAGGCGCTGCAGGGCAAGCGCGGCGACCTCTGTGTGCGGGTGGTGGACGCCGACGAATCCCAGGCCCTCAACGGCCGCTACCGGGGCGTTGACGCGCCCACCAACGTCCTAAGCTTCCCGGCCGCGGCAGTTCAGCCGAGCGAGGCGGGGCTGTTGGGGGATATCGTGGTCTGCGCCCCCGTCGTGGAGGCGGAAGCGGCGCTTCGGGAGAAGGCCCCAGTCGAGCATTTCGCGCACATGGTCGTGCATGGGGTATTGCACCTGCGCGGCCACGACCACGAGGCCGCAGCGGAGGCCCAGGCCATGGAGAAGCTGGAAACGGCCATCCTCAAAGAACTCGGCATGGCCGACCCCCACTCAACATGAACGCTCCCCGACCCCCTTCCGCTGAACCCCGGGCGCGCCTGCGCGAATGGCTGAACGACCTGTTCAGCGCCAAGCCGGAGGACCGGGCGGAACTGAAGGAGATGCTGCGCACCGCCGCCAAGCGCAATCTCATGGATGACGAAGCGCTCAACATCAGCCTCGGCGCACTGCAGGTGGCGGACATGCAGGCCCGGGACATCATGATCCCACGTTCGCAAATCGTTTGCCTGCAAGCCGCCATGCCCCTTGACGAATTGCTGGCGGTGGTCGTGGCGTCGCGGCATTCCCGCTTCCCGGTCATTGGCGATGATCTCGACGACATCAAGGGCATCCTGCACGCCAAGGACCTGTTGCCGATGCTGCGGAGCGCGGGCCTTGGAGAAGCGGGCAACGGCGAGTTCGACCTCAAGGACTGCATCCGCACCGCCCAGATCATTCCCGAATGCAAGCCGCTGAACGTGCTGCTGCAGGAGTTTCGCACCAAGCGCTACCACATGGCCGTGGTGGTGGACGAATACGGGCACGCCAGCGGCGTGGCCACCATCGAGGACGTGCTTGAACAAATCGTCGGCGACATCGAAGACGAACACGACACCGACGAAGAGGGCCTCATCAGTGAACTGCACGACGGCGCCTGCAACGTCAAGGCCGTGACGCCCATTGCCGACTTCAATGAACACTTCGGCGCTGGTTTCAAGGACGATGAATTCGACACCATCGGCGGCATTGTTCTGCGCGCTTTCGGCCACATGCCGGACCGGGGCGAAAAAGTGGCGATCGACGGCTTTAACTTCGAAGTGCTGTCTGCCGAGTCGCGGCGCCTGCGGCTGCTGCGGGTGGCGGGAGGCTAGTTGGGATTCCAGGATAAATGCAGCGCCTGCGGGCCGCGGAAGAATAGGTTGAAGGGGTAGTCCAAGCCGTCGAGGTTGTCGATCTCGAAGTGGGGAATTCGGGCCAGCAGGCAGCCGAGCGCGATTTCGGTTTCGATGCGGGCCAGTTGGGCACCGAGGCAGAAATGAGCGCCGCCGCCAAAACTCTTGGAGCGCTTGAAAGGCCGTTCGATGTCCAATTCCTGGGCATTCTCGTAGGCCTCACCGTCCCGATTGGCCGACCCGAGCAGCAGCACGACCATCTGCCCGGCGAGAATTTGATGGCCGTCGATTTCCACGTCGGCTTGGGCCACCCGGGGCAACTGCTGCACCGAGGAATCGAAGCGCAGAAACTCCTCGACAGCCCGTGGCATCAGCTCTGGGCGCTGGCGCAGCTTTTCGAGCTCAGCCGGATGCCTGGCCAGCGCGACCAGCGCATTGCCGATCAGGTTCACGGTGGTTTCGTGGCCAGCCATGAACAACAGACGCACGTTGTGGGTGAGCTCCACCGGCGAGAGGTTTTCCTCCTCCTCGTTGCGCAGCAACAAGCCGCTGGTCAGGTCATCCCCCGGCGCTTGGCGCTTTTCCTCAAACAGGTCGTCTAGATAGGCGTCAAACAGCGCCGTGACCTCCTCGCTGCGGCGGCGCTTCTCGGCGCCGCTGGTGGCAGGGTCGATGCCAGTGCCGGTTTCAATCAGATCGTTGGACATCCGGGCGAATCGGGCACGGTCGGCCGCTGGAATGCCCAGCATTTCGCTGATGATGGTGGACGGAATGGGATGGGCGTACTCACGCATTGCCTCCATGCGGCCACGAGGCTCGATGCGGTCGAGCAGTCCATCCACCAAGGCTTGAATGGGCGGGCGCATCGCCTCTATGCGGCGTGCGTTGAAGGCCTTGGCGAAGCGGCCCCGGATGCGGCCATGGTCCGGCGGGTCGATCACCAGCATCGACCGACGATCGTCATCATCGGGAACCGAGGGCGGCATGCGATGCTCGGTGCCGGGCAGCGGCTGCTTGCCGAAGCGCTTGTCCTTGAGGATGGCGTCCACATCCTGATAGCGCCCCACATACCAGATGCCTTGGCCATCCTGAATGAGGCGCTGCTGGCGGACCATCTCGTGCAGAGGATAGGGATCCTTGAGGTAGCGCTTGAGCAGTTCGGGGTTCTTGGCGATGCTGTCCATGGGCCTGAGATTACTGGTCGCACGCCCAATCGGCAATGGCCCGTCGCACATCCTCCAACGCAAGGCGGCCTTAAGGGCACAATCGACGGTTGCTGGAAGGCCGGTCGAAGCTGCCTTGGCGGAACTTGAGCGCGTCGACTTCCATGGGCGACACTGGGGCGCTGGTGGTGCATTCGTGAACGCACACCCGCTCGAGAATGGGCCACTTCCCGGCCCGCTTCTCATAGACGTCATGCAACTACACAAGCCATGGCCGAGCAAGACTGACTGCCGACCCTCCAACCCAAGGCGGGGTCATGGCAATTGCATTCCTGCCAAAGCCTCCCTAAATTGGCTCTTTTGCTCAGGAGAACTGCATGGCACTGACCGAACTCAGCCGCTCCATTAGCGGCAAGGTCGCGGTCGTCACCGGCGCCGCAAGCGGCATGGGCGAGGCGACTGCAAAGCTCTTTGCCGATGAAGGTGCACGAGTGGCGGCCATCGACCTGAACGGAGAGTCGTTGGCCCGGGTGGTGGGAGAGATCGAAGCCGCTGGCAAGCCGGTGCGCGGCTGGGCGCTTGACCTGGCGGATGCCCACGCCATCGAAACGGTTTTCGCTGAGATAGCCGCCCACTTCGGCGGCATCGACATCCTGGTGAACAATGCCGGCATCTCGATCTTCTCGCCCATTGACGGCGAAGACTACGAAGCCGCTTGGAGCAAGACCCTCACCGTGCTGCTGACCGCCCACACCCGCACCATCCGCGCCGCCCTGCCGCATTTGCGCCAAGCGGAACATCCGCGCATCGTTAACATCGCCTCCACCGAAGGATTGGGCGCCACCAAGTATGGCAGCCCCTACACGGCGGCCAAGACGGGGGTGATAGGATTAACCCGATCCTTGGCGGTAGAACTCGGTGGTGAGGGCATCACCGTCAACTGCATCTGCCCCGGCCCCATTCGCACTGGCATGACGCAGGCCATCGCGGAAGCGGACAAGCGCGAATTCGCCCGCCGCCGGGTGGCGCTGAAGCGCTACGCAGAGCCGGAGGAAGTGGCTCACGGCACACTCAGCCTGGTGCTGCCCGCATCCAGCTTCATCACCGGCGTGGCCCTGCCGGTGGATGGAGGACTGACCATCCGCAACGCCTAGTCGCTTTTCTTGGCCACCCGTGACTTGGGCACAACGCTGGCGCTGGCGGACTTTCGCTGGCTCTGGATAGGCAGCCTTGCCTCGTCGTTCGCCATGAACATGCAGATCGTTGCCCGGGGGTGGCTGGTCTACACGCTGACATCCTCCGCCCTGGACCTCGCCTGGGTGACGCTGTCGTTCATGATTCCGATGGTGGCTTTCGCCCTCGTCGGCGGGGTCATGGCCGACCGGGTGCCCAAGCGCGGCATCATCATGATGGCCCAAGGCTTGAACAGCGTGGCGACAATCCTGCTCGGCGTCATCATCCTGGCTGGCCAAGTGGATTTTTGGGACTTCATCTGGTTCGGCTTCTTCAACGGCACCGTGCTGGCGCTTTCGATGCCGGCCCGCCAGGCCATGGTGCCGGAGCTGGTGCCGGAGCGGCTGATCTTCACGGCGATGGGCCTGACGACCACGAGTTGGAATCTGTCCCGCATACTCGGCCCCGCCATGGCCGGATTTCTGATCGCCTGGATCGCCGGCGGCGACACCACCTCCCATTTCGGCGTTGGCATCGTTTACTTCATGATCGCAGGCCTATACCTCGCGTCCTCCGTGGCGATGTGGCGCGTCACGCCATCCCTTCCGCGCCAGCGGACCGACGACCAGCACCCACTGCGCGACATCGCCGACGGAGTGCGCTACCTGTGGGCGAACCCGCCGGTGCTCGGCCTCATCCTGCTGTCCATCGTGCCCTTCCTGTTCGGCATGCCCCTGAACACGCTGCTGCCCGCCTTCAACGAGGACATCTTGAGCGGTGGCGCGGACGACCTGGGCCTGCTGATGTCGGCCATGGGCATCGGCGCCATCGTCGGCTCGCTGATGATGGCAACCATGGGCGAACTGCGCGGCAAGGGCCTGTGGCTGATCGGCACCAGCATCGCCTGGGGCGGAGCCACCGCCTTGGTGGGGGCAGCCGACAGCCAACTTTGGGCGGTAGCTGCAGTCACCCTGTTCGGATGGCTCAGTTCCTGGAACATGTCCCTCAACCGCGGCCTTCTGCAAACGCGCATCATCCCGGCCATGCGCGGGCGAGTTCTCAGCATCGACATGATGTCCCATGGATTGATGCCCTTGGGCGTGATCCCGATCAGCCTCATCGCCGAGCAGGTGGACGTAGCCGTGGCGCTGCAAGTGGCAGGCGGAGTGTTCGCGCTGGCGGTGGTGGCGCTGCTGGGAACGTCAAAGGCAGTGCGCAGCCTGGCTTGAGTTGGATCGGGCCGGTCGAGTTGTTCCAAGGGAGTTGGGGCCTGTTCAGATCCCGGCCAATTCCGGGTCAGCCCAATCGGCATTGCTCTCTAAGCAATCGCACTCAGCCTGCCAGTTTGGCTGCTCTACGCCATACTTCGTTGGCGCAGTGGAATGCGCCCGGCGTGTGGGGCTTGATCAGAGGCTCCCTAGCTCCCATATCGGTCAGCAATGCGCCCGAGCACCGGCTTGATCTCGCGCAGAAAGGCTTCGGGGTTCTCGCTCATGGGAAAGTGGCCAAGGCCTTTCATGGTGCGGTAGCGGGCGCCGGGGATCATGCCCGCCAGTTCGGCGCCAAGTTCCGGGGTGCCGCTCCAGTCGTACTCGCCGTTCAGGATGTCCACCGAGCAACGGTTGGTGTCGATGCGGGCCGCGTCCTCGCGCAGGTCGTGGTCGATCGAGTAGTAGTAGAGATCGCCCTTGAAGACGGCCGGCGCACCCTGGCTGTACACCCATCGGGTCTCGTGGCGCAGGGCCTCCGGACTCATCGGCGCCATCAGGCCGTACATCAGGCTGGCCTTGAAGTCGTTGGAAATCTCCGGATGGTAAAACTCATCAATGAAGCCGCCGGGCGTGTAGGCCGAGGCTTCAAGGCCGACGACGGCGCGGAAACGGTCGCCGTGGTGCAGGGCGAGGTCCACGGCCAGGTGGCCGCCAATTGAGCTGCCCATGTAAGCCGGGCTGTCACAGCCAAGGGCGTCGGCCAGCACGACCGGAACGCTCATGAAGAAGTCCTTGGTCAGACGGTACTCCTCGCGCCACCAAGCCTTGCCGGTAGGAGGCACGGATTTGCCGTGAAAGGGCAAGTCGTAGGCGATCATGCGGAAGCGGGATTGAAGCTCCTCATCCTCCAGCACGAAGCGCCATTGCCGGCCATCGGCCCCGGCCGTGTGCTGCAGCAGCAGCGGAATGCCGTTGCCCGCCTCCTCGAAGTAGATGCGGTATTCGTCGCCGTTGATCGGCGCATTCAGGTAGCGGCCGACGATGGATTCAAGTCTTGCCTGCATGGCTTAAGCTCCCCCGTTGTTCTTCACTTCCCGCATTAGTTCGACCAGGCGCCGCAAAGCGGGATAGTAGGCGCAGAAATGGGTTCGATTGCCTGTGGCGGTGAAGCCATGGTGGACCGTCGCCGCGTAGAGATCCTGGTAGAAGGGCTTCGGCGTCGGGGCCAGCAAAGCGTCCCATTCGGCGGCGGAAGCGGTGATCGACAGGTCGCCCGCCAAGCTGGCGGACCAGGGTTCGACGGCGCTGATCGCCCCGTCCCGCAAGTCGATGCGGGTGCGGTGCGGCCCGTTCGCAACCTTTAGCGTTCCCGTCCAAAAGCGCGCATGCAACCGGAACTCGCCGTCGGCATTGGCGCAGTCCTTTAGCTCTTCCCAATCCAGCATGGTCGAATCACTTGCCTTCGAGCGTTAAACTGGCGCCAACATAGCCGAAAAGGCGGCCGAACTGAACGGTCGCCAGAAAAAAGGAATCCGCGCATGCCCAGCTTTCAGACCGGCGCCATCAACATCCACTACGAGGAGTCCGGGCCAGAGGACGGCTTCCCCATACTGCTCATCGCCCCGGGCGGCATGAAATCCGCCGTTCCGTTCTGGGCCAATGCGCCCTGGAATCCGGTTGAGCACTTGTCCGGAGACTTTCGGGTCATCGCCATGGACCAGCGCAATGCCGGGCAGTCCAGCGCCCCGGTAACCGCAGAGGACTCCTGGGCGAGCTACACCGAGGACCAACTCGGGTTGATGGCGCATTTGGGCGCGGAGCGCTTCCTGGTCGTCGGCATGTGCATCGGCGGCTCATACGCCATGGGGCTGGTCGAGGCGGCACCGAAACGGGTGGCCGCCGCGGTGCTCCTTCAGCCCATCGGCCTTGCGGACAACCGGGACGCCTTCCATCAAATGTACGATGGTTGGGCGGCCGAGCTGCGCCCGCAGCGCCCGGAGGTGGATGAGAGCGCTTGGGCCGCCGTTCGGGAGAACATGTACGGCGGCGACTTCCTGTTCAACGTCTCCAGGGAGTTCACCGCTGGCGTAACCACCCCGTTGCTGGTCCTCAAAGGCAACGACATCTACCATCCCGAAGCCATTTCCCGCGAAGTCGCCGCTTTGGCGACCAACGCGGAACTCATCGAGGACTGGAAGGAGGGTGATGCAGCGGACAGCGCCCGGCAGCAAGTGATCGCCTTCATAAAGGAGCACGCCCATTAAAATCGGCCTGATTTCCGACAACCGCTTTTTTGAAGGAGCACGCCCATCAAAATCGGCTTGATCTCCGACACCCATTTGCCGGAAGCCGCCAAATTCCTCTGGCCCCAGGTGTTCGACGCCTTTGCCGGCGTTGACGCCATCTTTCATGGCGGTGACATCCACGAATTCTGGGTGCTCGACGAACTGGAGCGCGTGGCCCCGGTCTATGCCGCCCGGGGCAACGGCGAGGACGGCAGCGGCGGCCGTCCAGTGCAACCGGAGGACGCCCGGGTGAAGCCCGCCTGGCTGCTGGAGCTGGAAGGCTTGTGGATTGGCCTAACCCACTATGTCCCCGTTCCGGAGCGCCCCCCCAATTTCACTCTGGCCCGTTGGATTGACCGCTTCTTTCCCGAGCGCAAGCCCGACGTCATCGTTTCCGGCGACACGCACGTGGAGCGCATCGCCACCATAGACGGGGTGCTCTGCGTCAATCCCGGCTCGGCCACCTATCCGCACAACTACGACACCCAGTTCGGCACCATCGGCTTTCTTGATCTCAACGACGGCTCCGCCTCCGCCAGCGTCTGGCAACTCTGCGATGACGGCATGGAGCCCTTCGATTGGGACGGCGTGCCGCCTTGGCGGCGTTGAGCGAACCGCTTGCCGAAGACCCTTGGTGAATTAGCCGGGCTACTCGCGGCCTTGGCCTGCGGGGCGCTGCTGCCCTTGACCTTGGCACCCTTCGACTGGTGGCCGTTGGCCCTGGTCTCGATTGGTGGCTGGTTCTGGTTGCTCAACCGCTCCACGGCACCGGCCTGGGCGCTGGGGTTCGCCTATGGCCTTGGCAAGTTCGGCGTCGGCGTCAGTTGGGTGTACGTGAGCATTCACACCTACGGCAATGCATCGCCGCCCTTGGCCACCTCGCTGGTGCTCATCTTCGTGGCCGGACTGTCCTTGTTCGCTCTGGCCCATGCCCGGCTGTACGCTTGGCTGCGCATCAAACGCCAGCCCAACACAAGCGCGCAAGCCGCAGCGCTGTCGAATGCCTGGCGTTTTGCCGCCTGCTGGGTCGCGTTCGAATGGGTTCTGACGTGGTTTCTCACCGGCTTTCCCTGGCTCTATCCCGGCTATGGCCACTTGCAGACGCCGCTGGCGAATCTGCTGCCGATCGGCGGCGTCAGCTTGGCGAGCCTCGGCATCGTGGTGACGGCCTGCTTCGGCGTCTCAGCCCTGTTCGACAAACATCCTCCCGCCACGCGCACCGCGGCCACTGCCATCGCTGCCACACCCTGGCTGGTCGGTCTCCTCTTCTCGGGAGCGCAGTGGGTCGAACCAGCGGCGACGCGCTCCGCCGCCTTGGTGCAGGGCAACGTTGATCAGGCGGTGAAGTGGGATCGCGAAAACCGAATGCCCATCATCAACCGTTACCGCGACTTGACCGAGCCCCACTGGGGCCGGGACCTGATCCTCTGGCCGGAGGCTGCCATCACCCTGTTCGAGCATGAGGCAGCGCCTTGGCTGCAACGCTGGGACGAGCGCGGCCAGGCCTCCGGCACCAGCCTAGTGCTGGGCATTCCCCGCGTGGAACCGGACGCGGATGGGAACTACCAATTCCAAAACGCGGCTGTCGCCATCGGCCAGGGCGACGGCCGTTACGTCAAGCGGCGTCTGGTGCCGTTCGGTGACTACGTTCCCTTCCAGGGCATCCTGCGCGGCTTGATCGAGTTCTTTGACCTACCCATGTCCCGGGCCGCGCCGGGACCCTGGATCCAGCAGCCGCTGACCGTGGGCGAAGATCGGGCGGCGATGGCCATCTGCTACGAAATTGCCTACGCCAACCTAACGCGGACCACCGCCGCCGAAGCCGGCCTGATCCTGACCATCACCAACGACACCTGGTTTGGGCGCAGCATCGGCCCCCTGCAGCATCTGCAAATCGCCCAAGCCCGAGCACTGGAGAACGGCCGCTGGCTGCTGCGGGCGGCCAACAACGGCGTCACGGCCTTCATCGATCATCGCGGACAGGTGCGCGAGCAGCTCCCTCAATTTGAGCGGGGGGTGCTGGTCGGCGAGTTCCAGATCATGGCCGGACGCACACCCTACAGCCGCTTCGGCGACGGCTGGCTGGCGGCGGCTTGCCTAGGCAGCCTGCTGGCCTTCGCATGGGACGCCCGAAGGAGGCGTTGGCCGCGTTCATGAGCAATTCGATGTCCCGCCGGTGGCACTGAAGATGTTATCGTTACTTGTTTAACTGCCAGCCCAAGAATGACCAACGAACAGGAGCGCTATTCGCCCCAAGCCGTGGAGCGCAAGTGGCAGGAGCGATGGGAGCGCGATGGCGTCAACCGCCTGACCGACGCGCAATTGGCGAACGCCGAGAACCCCTACTACAACCTGATGATGTTCCCCTACCCTTCCGCGGAAGGGCTGCACATCGGCAACATCTACGCCTACACCGGCGCCGACGTGAACGGACGCTTCCAGAGGCTGAACGGCAAGGACGTCTTCCAGCCCATCGGCTTTGACGCCTTCGGCATCCATTCCGAAAACCATGCGCTGAAGGTCGGGGGCAACCCCTACGACCTGATCCCCAAGAACATCGAGAACTTCACCCGGACCCTGAAGCGATTCGGGGGCATGTTCGACTGGAACCACACCGTGGACACCACCCACGTCAGCTACTACCGCTGGACCCAATGGGTGTTTCTCAAGCTCTACAAGGCCGGCCTCGTGGAGCGCCGGGAGGCGCCGGTCAACTGGTGCCCGTCGTGCATGACGGTGCTGGCCAATGAGCAGGTGCTGAACGGGTTGTGCGAACGCTGCGAATCAACGGTCGGGCAGCGCCAATTGCCGCAGTGGTTCTTCCGCATCACCGACTATGCGGGCCAGCTACTCGACAACTTGGCGAACATCGACTGGTCGGACAACACCAAGAAGGCGCAAGCCGCCTGGATCGGCCGCAGCCAAGGCGCCGATGTCAGCTTCGCCATTGCTGGACGCGGCGACGGCGCTGAAGGCGCCGTGGATGCCGAAGCAGGCCGGGGCGTTCGCATCCGCGTTTTCACCACCCGGCCCGACACCCTGTTCGGGGCCACCTACATGGTGCTGGCCCCGGAGCATCCGCTGGTGGACGCCATCACCGCTCCAGACGCGCAACCGGCGGTGAATGCCTATCGGGCCGAGGTCGCACACCGCGACCTCGTGGAACGGCAGAAGACCGACAAGGAAAAGACGGGCGTTTTCACCGGCGGCTACGCCATCAACCCGGCAAACGGGGCTCGGATCCCCATTTGGATCGCCGATTACGTGCTCATGGGCTACGGCACCGGCGCGATCATGGCGGTGCCCGGCCACGACGCCCGTGACTTCGAATTCGCCCAAGCCTTCGGCCTGCCGATCGTGCGCGTGATCGCCGCACCCGGAGAGGATGCCGAAACGCCCCTGACCCAGGCCTGCCCAGGCGACGGCACACTGGTGAACTCCGGAGACTTTGACGGCTTGGAGGTGGCGGATGCCAAGCGGGCCATTGTCGAAAGGCTCGAAGCCCAAGGCAGCGCCAAGGCGCAGACCAACTACCGGCTGCACGACTGGTGCGTGTCCCGGCAACGGTACTGGGGACCGCCCATTCCCATCGTCCATTGCGCCGACTGCGGCGCGGTGCCGGTGCCGGAAGGCGAGCTGCCCGTGGCCTTGCCCTATCTCCAGGACTTCCGCCCCGACGACAGCGGCCAAAGCCCCTTGGCGCGGGCCAAGGACTGGTTCAACGCCCCCTGCCCGGCCTGCGGCAAGGACGCCAACCGCGACACCGACGTCACCGACAACTTTCTTTGCAGCGGCTGGTACTTCCTGCGCTACCCCTCCACCGGCCGCGACGACCTCGCCATCGAGCCGCAATTGACGGCGAAGTGGCTGCCGGTGGACTGCTACATCGGCGGCAACGAGCACGCCGTGCTGCACCTGATGTATGCCCGTTTCCTCACCATGGCCCTGCATGAGCTCGGCCTCATCGGCTTCGGCGAGCCCTTCAAGCGATTCCGCGCCCACGGCCTGTTGATTCGCGAAGGGCGCAAGATGTCCAAGAGCAAGGGCAACGTCATCTCACCGGACGACATCATCAACGACTATGGTGCCGACACCCTGCGCCTCTACCTCATGTTCCTGGGCGCCTATGAACAGGGCGGCGACTACCGGGGCGGGGGCATCCAAGGTCCGTTCAGCTTTCTGAACCGGCTCTGGCAGAGCGTCTCCGAAGCCGATGACGACCCGGACTTGCCGCCGGAACCGGTTGTCGAACGGGCGTTGCACCGCACCATCCGGCAGGTCACCGAGCAGCTTCCGGAACTGCAGTTCAACACCGCCATCGCCGCCATGATGGAATACATGAACGTGGTCCGGGCCGGAGGCCGCACTCCGCGCATCGCCGAGCTCGCACCCTTGGTGGTCATGGTGGCGCCGTTTGCGCCCCATGTCGGCGAGGAACTCTACGAACGGATGGGATTCGAAGGCGGCCTGTTCGCCGGCGCGCGTTGGCCCGCCTACGATGCGGCCAAGGTGGTCGATGAGACCCTGAACATCGCGGTGCAGGTCAATGGCAAGCTGCGCGGCGCGGTGACGGTACCCGCCGAAGCGGGTGAGGACAGGGTCCGCGAAGCGGCCGAACTCGACGGCAACGTGGCCCGCCATCTGGCCGGCAAGCGGGTGCGCAAAGTGATCTACGTGCCCAATAAGCTCATTAACCTAGTCGCCGCATGACTGTCCGGCCTATACGGGCGCAGACTTCACAGCGGCTGACTTCGCAACGGGCGCTCAAAGTGTCGCTGTTGATCGGGGCGGCGCTGCTGGCCACAGGTTGCGGCTTTCACCTGCGTTCCTGGGACTTCTCGGACGCCGATCTCAGCATCCACGTCCAAGCCCACCGCATGAGCCGCATGGCCGCGCCGCTGCGGGACGCCTTGCGCCAAGCCGGTGTCAAGGCGAGCGCCAGCGCCGACGATGCCGACCTCGTGGTCCAGATCGTCAACGAGAACCGCAACCGACGCGTGGCCTCGTTGACCGCCGGGGCGCGGGCGGCGGAGTTCGAACTGACGATGGGCGTGCAGTTCGGCATCCGCGCCGCAGAGAAGAGCTTGACCAGACCCGCTTGGATCCGGGCATCAAGAACCTTCAGCATCGACCGCGACAACCTGGCCGGCAGCAGCGAGGAGGAAGCCTTGATCGAGCATGAGCTGAAAGCCGCCCTCTCACAGCAAATTCTGCGCAGTTTGAACGCAGTAGCCGCAACGCTCGCCAGCGCCAAAACCGATGCAGATCAAACCTGAAGCCTTAGGGAGGCGCTTGGAGGAGGGGCTTGCGCCCATCTACTTGGTCTCGGGCGACGAAACCCTGTTGGTCGAGGAGGCCTGCGACGCCATCCTCGCCGCCGCCCGCCGCCAAGGCTACTCCGAACGCCGGGTTGTGCATGTTGAAGCCGGCTTCAACTGGAGCGAACTCATTGCTGAGGCCGCCAGCCAGTCGCTGTTTGCTGAGCGCAAGGTGATCGACCTGCGCCCGCCCGCCAACAAGTTCGACCGCAAGGCATCAGACATCCTGCGCGAGTACGCCGCTGCCCAGCACGAGGACGTGCTGCTGCTGATCCGCACGGGACGCCTTGAGGGACGGCAGCGATCAAGCGCCTGGTTCAAGGCGCTGGACAAGGCTGGCGCCATCGTCCTGATCTGGCCGATCGGGGTCCGCGAGCTGCCCCGTTGGCTGGCGGCGCGCTTGCGCGATGCTGGGCTTGAACTCAGCCGCGAGGCCTTTGCCTATCTCGCCGAACGGGTGGAAGGCAACCTGTTGGCGGCGGTGCAGGAAATCGAAAAGCTCAAGCTCTTGGACCTGCGCCAACCCATCGACGCCCGCAGCATCGCCGCCGCCGTCGAGGATACCGCCCACTACGACGCCTACGAATTGATCGACGCGGCCTTCGCCGGCGACGCCAAGCGGGTGCGACGGGTGCAGCGCACCCTGCGCGAGGAGGGCGTGGCCATCATGGCTCTGCTCGGCGCCTTCGCCAGCCAACTGCGCCGCCTCGAATCAGGTGCTTGGATGCCTGCCCACCGACAACGCCCGGCCGCTGACTTCAAGCGCCGAACCGGCGGCGTTGAATCCGTGCTGGCGGAACTGGCCATCATCGACCAACAGGTCAAGGGCACCGTGCTCGGCGACCCCTGGCTGTCCCTGGAGCGCCTGCTGTTGCGCCACTGCAAGGCGAAGATGCCAATTGCGAGCCTGGAAGATGAGTGGGGTCAGTTGCGGCGCAGTGACCTCTAGGGAGCGCGAGGGGCGGGCCCCTCGCTGGACGTTGTGTGGGGCCTGCCACACACCTATTTACGCGAGGAGCAAGTCCCTCGCGCTCCCCGGCTGAGGCTTTCCTCATGG
>JAQAJJ010000027.1:98913-100085 GCA_028278675.1 Candidatus Azophilus lithoversatilis | reverse complement strand
CGGCCGGTGCGGGTGGGCCTCATCGGGGCCGGCAAGTTCGGCTCGATGTTCCTGAGCCAGGCGCCGGCGACGCCGGGCCTCGAGGTGCGCGTCATCGCCGACCTCGACCCGGACCGCGCCCGCGCCGCCTGCCGCGCCGTCGGCTGGAGCGACGCGCAGATCGCCGCCACGCGGTTCACCGACGACGCGCGCGAGGCGGTCGGCGCTCGCGGAGCCAGATCCGGACCCGGCGCAGGCGCCAGCGCGCCTGCCGGCGCCGGCGACAAGGACATCGACGTTGCGGTCGAGGCGACCGGCGACCCTGCGGCGGGCATCGCGCACGCGCGCGCGGCGTTCGCGGCCGGGACCTCCATCGTGATGGTGAACGTCGAGGCCGACGTGCTCGCGGGGCCGCTCCTGGCCGCGGAGGCGCGCGAGGCGGGCGTCGTCTACACGCTGGCCTACGGCGATCAGCCGGCGCTGACCTGCGAGCTGGTGGAGTGGGCGCGCGCGTGCGGCTTCGACGTGGTGGCGGCGGGCAAGGGGACGAAGTACCTGCCGTCGTACCACGCCTCGACGCCCGACACGGTGTGGGAGCACTACGGGTTGACCGCGGACGAAGCCGCGGCGGCGGGCATGAACAGCCGGATGTTCAACTCGTTCCTCGACGGCACGAAGTCGGCCATCGAGATGGCGGCGATCGCCAACGCGACCGGTCTCACGCCGCCGCCCGACGGGTTGCGCTTCCCGCCGTGCGGACGGGACGACCTGGCGCACGTGCTGCGGCCGGCCGAGGCGGGCGGGCAGCTCCACCACAAGGGGCAGGTGGAGGTGGTGTCTTCACTCGAGCGCGACGGGCGGCCCGTGCCGGGCGACCTGCGCTGGGGGGTCTACGTCGTCGTCGAGGCGCCCAACGACTACTCCGCCGCCTGCTTCCGGCAGTACGGCATGAACACCGACGCCTCGGGGCGCTACTCGGCGATGTACAAGCCGTTCCACCTCATCGGGCTCGAGTTGAACGTGTCGGTCCTGGCCGCAGCCCTGCTGGGCTCCCCGACCGGCGCGGCGCAGGGCTTCGTCGGCGACGTGGCCGCCACCGCCAAGCGCGACCTCGCGGCCGGCGAGGTGCTCGACGGCGAGGGGGGCTACACCGTCTACGGCCGGCTGCTTCCGGCCGCGGCATCGCTCGCGCG
>JAQAJJ010000027.1:72207-98823 GCA_028278675.1 Candidatus Azophilus lithoversatilis | reverse complement strand
GCGGGCGCGCCGCGCGATGGAGGCTCGCTTCGCCCGCGGCGCTGCGCTTGCAACGGTCGCCACGCCCCGGTAGGATTCGGGATTCGCCCGGTCACCCGTCGGTCCCAAGGACGTGCCGATTTCATGACAATCGACTACGGTGGCGACGACTCCGGCCTCGGCGACCTCACCCCGACGCCGGTCGGACGGCGGGACGCGGTTCTGGCGCGGCGCAGCGTCCGGTTCCGGCGGCAGTTGCTCTCCGCGGAGGCCGCGCTGGCGCGCGGCAACTACGACCGCGCCGTGCAGGCGGCGGCGGAGGCCGGCATCCTCGATCCGGATGACGCACGCGTGCTGGCGATCCTCGACAAGGCCCAGCGGGCGCGGGACGCGGCGCCGGCCGGCGCATCCGGGAAGGGCAAGGCGAAGGCGGCGGGCGAGCCGATCGCACCGGCTTCCTGGTTGCTGGGGACAGCGTTCGCGGGCACCCCCCGCCGCACCACGAGCACGCTGTCGGTCACCGTGTCGATCGTCGGGCACGTCGTGGTCGCGGCGGTGGTGGTCATCGCCCTTATCCGGATCGTGCCCGCGGTCGAGATCACCCCGATGGCGCTCCTGGAGTTCCCCGCCGCGCTGGGGACGAGCGCCGCGCCGCCCGAGGTCCTGGACCCCGACGTGCCCGAGGAGACGGTGGAGAGTTCGGAGGAGGACATCGATCAGCCTCCGACGATCATGGCCACGACGCCGCTGGCCGATCTGTACGACATCCAGCCGATACGCCGGCGCGCGGTCTCGACGTCCGTCGCGCTCCCCAGCGCCCGGTCGCGGCCGGGCCGTCTGGGCGTGCCGGGCGGGTCGCCGTTCGGCTCGGGCCTGGTGCGGGGACGGAGCCCGTGGCAGGTGACCGAGGCCGACCGGCCGCCGCAACTCGTCCGCGCCGTGCCCCCGGTCTACCCGCGCGCGGCTTTCGATCAGGGGTTCGAGGGCATCGTCGTCGTCGTCCTGCAGGTGGTCGTCAACCGCGAGGGCATCGTCGAGCGGACCAGCGTCGTCGAGGGGCTGCCGCTGCTGAACGCGGCCGCCCAGGCCGCCGCCGAGCAGTGGGAGTACCGCCCCGCCCTGCGCAACGGCTTCCGGGTGCCGTCGGTCTTCAACGTGTCGATCACGTTTGACTTCCGATAGAGCACCTGCGATTTCCGGTAGCACCACATGAAGATGCGGCGGATGCGGCGGATGCGGCGGATGCGGCGGGTGCGGATGGCGGTCGGCGCGGTGACCGCGGCGGTGGTCGCCACGGCGCTGCTGGCGGGCGTCTCCGCGCAGCAGCGGATCCGGCAGGCGGTCATCTTCGACATGGTCCGGCTGAGCGCGGTCGTGACCGACAGCGACGGACTCTACGTGTCCGGGCTCGACACGGCGGACTTCCAGGTCTTCGAGGACGGCGTCGAGCAGCAGATCCAGATCTTCAACGCGCCGGACAGTCCCATCACGTTCGCCGTCCTGGTCGACGGGTCGGTCTCGATCGCCAGCCGGCTGCCCACCGTGCGGCTGTCGGTCCGCGAGCTCCTGCGGAACCTCGGTCCGCGCGACGCCGTGCAGATGGTCCAGTTCAACGAGCGCGTGTCGGTGCTCGAGAGCTTCAGCACGCGGCGCGACGCCCTCGAGGCGGCCATCGACAGCTTCTCGGCCGCCGGCGGGACGGCGGTCCTGAATGCCGTCTACCGCGGGCTTCGGGAGATCGAGGCGCGGGCGCGCGAAGAGCGCGACGAGTCGCGGCGCCGGGCCGTCGTCCTGTTGTCGGACGGCGTCGACTCGTCCTCGCTGATCAGCGAGGACGTCGTGCTGTCGGAGGCCCGCCGCAGCCGGGCCAGCGTCTACTCGGTCGGGCTCGGGCAGAACCTGAGCGCACGGCTCACGGCCGGGGCGCGCGGTGCCCGCGGGGCGGCCCTGCTCGAGGAGCTGGGCCGGACGACGGGGGGGCGGGTCATCGTGCCGGCCTCGGCCGACGAGCTGCAGGCCGCTTTCGCCCAGGTGGCCGAGGAGCTGCGGCACCAGTACGGCCTGGCCTACGTCTCCGACAACGTCCGCCGCGACGGCCGCTGGCGGCGGATCGAGCTGCGGGTGCGCAATCGACCCGACCTGAGCGTCCGTCACCGCGAGGGCTACTACGCGGGCAGCTAGCGCCCTGACGGGCGCGTCGGGAGTGGCGAGCCTCCCAAGAGCCCAACTAGCCGCCGGTGACGCGCCAAGCGAGCGTCCGGACCCCTTCCAGCGGCGCGCCGCTCTGGTCCGTGATGCCGGGGCGGAGGACGATCTCGAAAGTCCTTCCGTTGCGGAGGGCGGCGCCGGGATCGATGTGCAGCGAGCGCCGTTCCTCGGCGTACTCGAGGCTCGCCCAGGCGAAGTCGCCGCCACCGGCGCCGCGGTAGCGCAGCTCGACGTTGCCTTCCAGGGTCGCCGGGTCGACCGGCTTCGTGAACTGCACCTCGAACAGGCTGTCCGGCCGGGCGCCCTCGAACTCCATCGGCAGCGCGAACTGGACGTCCGGCGGGAGCGAGCCCCAGCCGAGCATGCCGGGCGACGCGGAGCGCTGCGACCAGAGCGGCTGCGTGGGCGCGATCTCCTCCGGATCCAGGTAGTAGACGCCGTCGTCCTCGGAGACGCGGCCCCGCACGCGCATCCACGTGGCGCTGTCGCGCTTGCTGCGCATGTCGAGCTCCCAGCCGTCGCCCTGGGGCCGCGAGCCCGTCACCCAGGCGGCGACGTCGCCGTCGCGCAGCACCCAGTGCTCGCGCCCGCCGCTCCGGCGCGAACGCGGCGGGACGTCGCCGAAGAGGTTGCTCGCGCGGAACTGGCCGATGACGTCGACGTCGCGGGCGGAACCGAGGCCCGCGCCCAGGGCGCGCGCCCCGTCGCTCGTCGCGGCGAGCTCGTCGGACTGCGCGGCCCAGAACGAGATGGAGTACGACGGTGCGCCTCCGGAGAGTTCCGCCGTGCGCTGCCGGCGGAACACGCCGGTAACCGTGATCGCGGTTCCCGCGAGGGCGGCCGCGTTGTCCGCAATCAGGGCCTGGGTCTCCGGCCCCGGCGCAAGGGCGATGACCGCGCCCGGCGCGACGAGCGAGAAGGTCGGGGTGTCGCGCGACCCCCCGCGGGCGAAGCGGCCGCGGGTGCTGACCGCGCGTCCGTCGTAGGTGGACGGGGCGGCGAGAAGGACGGCGGCGGGGACGTCGACCGGCGAGCCGTAGAACGACCATGCGCTCGACGCCGGGCGGCCGAGGGACCGGAGCACCTCGCGGACCGCGAGGCGGTTCGCCACCGTCGCCTCGGGCGGGAGATCGAGGTGGCTGCGCCCGCTTGCGCCCCGGTCGTACCACGCCGCGAAAGGCCGCGCGATGAACAGACGCCGCGACCGATCGCCGGCGCCGACGTGGATGGCCACGCCCCCCTCGCCGGCGGCGCCGACCGACTCCACCCGCTCGAACGGCTCGGTGAAACTCGCGGGACAAGTCCCTGCCGTCCCGGACGGCGTCCAGGTCAGCCGTTCCCGCGCGGCGTCGACGAGCATCTCGCCCGGACAGGGCTGCTCCGCGCCGGCGAGCGCAAGCTGAAGCACCAGCCGGTCGCCGCGCCGCGACAGCCACTCGGCGGTGTCGACGGGAGCGCCGCGGAACTCCGACAGGTCCGCCCGCGGGTCCGCCGCCTCTACGGGCGCGGGTGGTGGCAGCGTCGGTCTGGCGGCCCGGTTGCCCGCCGCGTTCCAGAGGCGGATCACGCGGCGCGGGAACTGGGTGCGCGGCGGCACGAACTGCGGATCGCTCCGCTGCGCATCGTAGAAGCGCTGCATCGCGGCCGCCTCGCTGTCCGTGTAGAGCAGCGCCCAGCCGAGATACACGGAGGCGCGCGCGAGGTCCGAGCGGCTGGCCGGCTGGCCGTCGAGGATGAACGTCACCGCCTCGAGGGTCTCGGCCGCGGCCTCGAAGTCCCCTTCGGAGATGAACGCCACCCCCACCTCGAGGTCGTTGGTCGGGCCCGCGGGCTGGGTCTGGCCCGCCGTGCCGGCTCCGGCGGCGGGGCCGGCCGCAGCCTCGGCGCCGGTGGCGGCGAGGGCGAGCGAGAGGACGGTGGCGCTGGCGCGCCCGGACATCTTGGCCATCGCGGGAACCGTGGCTACTGCGCCAGCAGAGGCAGCCCTTCGTCCGCGAGGTCGACCTCCAGGGTCGCCGGGGCGCCGCGGGCGATGCTGACCATGCGGCGGAACTCGTGCTCGTCCGATCGCAGCCGGATCTGGTGGCGCCCCGCCGGCAACCGGAGCATCCCCTGGGCTCCGCTCCCCACCTGCACGCCGTTGAAGAGCATGGCGGCCGCCGGCTGCACGCGGACGCGCAGCGCGCCGCAGGCGACGTCCTCGTCGCAGAGCCGGGCCACCACGATGGGCGCGGCCGGGGACGTCTCGGCGGCGGTCGGCGGCTCCGGCTGCACGAGGTCGCGCGCGGAGGGGGCCGCGGCGCGGATTCCGGCCGGGGGCGCGGCCGGTCGGGCCCCCGCCTCGGGCGCAGCCGGACGTTCCTCCGGGAAGGCCGCGCCCGCAATGTCGTTCAGCGATGTCCCGTCGACCCGCCCGGTCTCGAAGAAGAGGGAATCCCGCTCGTCGACGGCGTCGCCGGGCAGCCGACCGAGCTCCGAGCCATCGTCGTCGGAGGCGTCCGACGAATCGGCCAGGCCGAAGGCGGTGGTCACGGGGTCCGGCCCGCCCTCGAGCGCCGAGTCGGACGCCAGCCCACCGGCGTCCAACGCGTCGCCACCGCTCGCGACCAGCTCGCCCGTTGCCTCCTGGGGGCCTGTCTCCGGGAGCAGCGCCAGCGTTGCGGCCGCCAGGGAGCCGACCCCGACGACGACGCCGGCGGCTATGCGCCAGCCCGCCTGCGCCCGCCGGCTGCCGGCGTTCAGGCGCGCGCGTACCGCGGTCCCAAGCTCCAGGGCGGCGGTGGAGTCCGGCTGCAGGTCTACGGCCCGGTCGACGGCCGCGGAAGCGGCCGCGAGCGAGCGCGCCTCCAGGAGGGTGCGGGCCTCCTTGAGGAGCGCCTCGACCCGTGCCGGCCGCTCCGTGTCGAAACGCTTCCAGAGCGCCAGTACCCGGGGGTCGTCCGGGCTGAGCAGCGTCGCCTCGTCGAGCAGATCCTGGCCCTGCTCGACCTTGTCTGCCTTCTCGTTCCCGTCGAGGGCGCGGGTGGCCGACGCCAGCAGCTCCGCGAGCTTCTCCTCGCGGCGCCGGCGCAACTCCTCGCGGTCGATCTTCTGCCCCGGGCGGGGGGACGGCGCTGCGGGCACCCAGTGATTCTAGTGGCCCGTCAGGCACCGGGCAACCAGCCGGCGCGCGGGCGAGCGCTGCGCATCCGAATCAGCGAACCGGCTCTTTCAGCCGGCGGGCTCGATGCGCAGAAGCGCGCCGTCCTCCGGGTCGTCGGTCAGCACGTAGAGAAGGCCGTCGGGCCCCTGGCGCACCTCGCGAACCCGCTGCCGGAGCTCCTGCAGCAGCAGCTCGCGCCGCAGCTCTTCCATCTGTTCGTTCAGCACGATGCGCTGCAGGTGGCCGGTGCCCGGGATGCCTCCCATCTGGAGCGACCCGACGAAGACGTTGCCCTGCCACGCCGGGAACCGATCCCCGCTGTAGACCGCCAGGCCGGCCGCGGCAATCGCGGGCAGCCAGACGATAAGCGGCGACTCGTACCCGTCGCGGGTGGGGTGTTGCGACACCCGCGCGCCCGGATAGAGGCGCCCGAAGCTCATCAGGGGCCAGCCGTAGTTACGGCCCGACAGGAGCACGTTGAGCTCGTCGCCGCCGTTGGGGCCGTTCTCGTGCTGCCAGACGTCGCCCGTCCCGGGGTGCAGCATCAGGCCCAGCGTGTTGCGATGCCCGATGGTGTAGATCTCCGGCCGGTGGCCGGGCTCGTCCACGAACGGGTTGTCGTCCGGCACGGAGCCGTCGTCGTTGAGGCGCAGCACTTTCCCGCGCAGGCTCGCGGGGTCCTGCGGGGCGTCGAGAAGGTCCCCGTCCAGCGAGCGGATCCGGCCTCCGGTCGACATGTAGACCTTGCCGTCGCGGCCGAAGGCGACGCGTCCGTTGAGCCCCGAGTTGGTGTGAAAGGGCGCGGTGACGACGAGGTCGCGGACGTCGTGGAGCGCGGTTCCCTCCAGACGGCCGCGCGCGAGGGCCGGCGAGCCGCGGCCGTCGTCGTGGCCCTTCGTGTAGGTCAGGTAGACCAGTCCGTTGGCGGCGAACTCGGGGTGCACGGCGACGTCCATCAGGCCGCCGTTGCCGTCTGTCCGCACCTCCGGCACGCCGGAGATGGGCTGCGGGTCGAGCCGGTCGTCGCGCAGCACGCGCAGCCGGCCGTCCCGCTCGGTGATCAGCATTCCGCCGTCCGGCAGGAACGCGATCGCCCAGGGGTGCTCCAGCCCGCGGGCCACCACGCTGACGCGGATCTCGTGCTGCTCGGCGGTGTCGATCACCCAGGGGCCGTCGCCGAGCGGCGGCACGGGGACGCCGATGGGTGCTTCCTCCTGGGCGTGGGTGGCCGCCGGCGCCGCGAGCAGGAGGGCCGCGGCCAGGATCGCGCTCGGTCCGAGCATCATTCTGAGCATCATGGGGGATTCCTCCTACGGGTGAGCCTCCTGCGGGAGCGGCAGGAGCGGCTCGACGCCCTCCGGCAGGTGCTGGTCGAAGGCCGCCAGTACCGCGGCGTCCGCGGCGTGCGCGCCCATCAGGGCGACGATGTCCACGAGGTTCTCGACGCCGAACGCGCGCTCGGCGCGGGAGTAGGTCTCCGCGCGGACGTTGTGGTCGCCGAAGAGCTCGCGGCCGAAGGCGATGAGCGCGGCGTCCTTCTCGCCGACGCCCTCCAGCGCCCCGCCGTCGCGGACGAGGTCGATGATCTCGGTCTCCAGGCCCGCCTCGCGGGCCCGCGGCTCGTTCACGGTCCAGTCGTACTGCGAGTCGTGCGCGCGCGCCGTAACCAGGATGGCGAGCTGCATCAGCCGGCGCCCGACCCGCGCCTCCAGCGTCTCCTGCCCCGCCCCGTAGCTGCGGATGACGCCCGGGCCGATCCCGGAGGGGGAGAGCATGCGGCCGTAGAGCTCGGCCACCGCCGTCCGGCTCGCCGGGCTCGGGGTGGATGTCGTCCGGGTGCGTGAACGGCAGCGGCAGCGACTGCCGCCAGCCCTCCGGCATCCGCTGGTTGAACGCCGTGAGCGTAGCCGCCGTCGAGGCGTAGCGGCCCATGACGTCGACGACGTCGACGAGGTTGGTCTTGCCGAGGAGCGCCAGGGCCCGCGCGTAGGTGTCGGACCCGAGGGCGCGGGTGCCGAACAGCTCGCGCCCGAGCTCGATGATGATCGCCTGCCGGGCCGGCAGCCCGGTCGCACGACGTCGATGACCTCGTCGTCGAGGCCCACGGCGAGCGCCTCGAGCTCGTGCAGCGCCCACTCGTAGGGCTGATCGTACTCGCGCGCCGTCGCCAGCACCGTCAGCTCGGTCAGCCGGCGGCCCATCGGGGCCTCGAAGCGCAGGCTGGCGCCGGAGCCGTGCAGCCGCAGCGCCGCCGCCCCCGCGGGCGCGGCGTCCGGGCTGGCGACGGCGGCGTCGAACGCCGCGCGCCGCGCCGGGTCGAGCTCCTCGCGGTCGATCGGCGGCAGGCGGCTGCGCGACTCGGGATTGACGTCGTCGGGGAGCTGCCCGGCGTGCGCCACGCGGAGCCCTGCCGGGAGCGTGACCGCCACCGCGACGACGACCGCTGCCCGCACCCATCGCTTCGTGCTCATGGCCCCCTCCTCGTCTCGTGAACGGTGTCGGCCGCACGCCATTCTAGCCCGCCAGTCGTTGCCTGACGGCTCCGCCCGGCGCCCAGCCGAGCCTGCAGCAGTCCGCGCCCTTCCACGGCGCAGACTCCTGTGCGCCCATAGAATCGGCGGGAGGTGACCTCGAGGACGATGCTCGGCACGCTGTCGTGGCTGGCTGGCTTGGCGGCGCTCGGGTGGCTGGCGCTCGTGGCGCTGCTCGTGCTGCAGGAGCGCCGGCTGATCTTCTTCCCGGCGCGGGCCCTGGCCGCGGCGCCGGCCGACTTCGGGCTCGCCGCGGAGGAACTGGCGATCCGGACGCCGGACGGCGTGACGCTCCACGGCTGGTGGATCGAGGGCCCGGGCGACCGGGTGCTCATCTGGTACCACGGCAACGCGGGGAACATCGGCGACCGGCTGCACAACGCCCGCTGGTTCGTGGACCGGCTCGGGGTGGCCATCGTCCTGGTCGACTACCGCGGCTACGGGCGGAGCGCCGGGACGCCGGACGAGACGGGCGTCTACGCCGACGGACTCGCCGTCTACGACGCGGTGGCGGCCCGCGGCGTGCGGCCGGAGAACATCGTGCTGTTCGGCCGCTCGCTCGGCGGCGCGGTCGCGCTCGAGGTCGCACTCCAGCGTCCCGCCGGGGCGGTCGTGCTCGAGTCCGTGTTCCGCTCCGTGCCCGCGCTGGCCCGCGAGCACTACTGGTTCGTGCCCGGCTTCCTGGTCCGCACGCGGATGGACAACGTGGCGAAGGTCGCCCGCGTGGAGGCGCCCGTCCTCGTGCTCCACGGCGACCGCGACTCCATCGTCCCGCTCGCCCACGGCCGGGAGCTGTTCGCGCAGGCGGGCGGGCCGGCCCGCTGGCACGTCATCGCCGGCGCCGGCCACAACGACACGTACCTGGTCGGCGGCGAACCCTACGCCGAGGCCTGGCGCGGGTTCCTGCGGGACACCGCGTCGTCTCCCGGGAACGAGAATCCGCGGCGACCGGCGTA
Organism: Candidatus Azophilus lithoversatilis; assembly: GCA_028278675.1. Classification (GTDB taxonomy): domain Bacteria; phylum Pseudomonadota; class Gammaproteobacteria; order Pseudomonadales; family Azotimanducaceae; genus Azophilus; species Azophilus lithoversatilis. The sequence continues at coordinate 90,007 of JAQAJJ010000027.1, read as the reverse complement.
GACTACGTCGGCAGGCGATGGTGCGACCGAAGCGCCAACCGAGGGCGCCGACCGACCGGCGCCGCGGGCGGCGAGGGCCGCACCCGCGGATCCGGGTGCCGCGCCGGGGCAGGAGGAGAGCATGCGAACGCGAGCGGATCGTTCACGCCGTGGGTTCCCGGTCGGCGTCCTGGGCCTTCTCGCCGTTGCCGCCGGCGCCGCCGCTCCGCCCGCGCTGCACGCGCAGGCCCCGCGCGAGTTCGTGCCGGTGACCGATGCGATGCTCCAGGCGCCGTCCGACGACGACTGGCTGATGTGGCGCCGCACGCTCGACGGCTGGGGCTACAGCCCGCTCGACCAGATCGACCGCGGCAACGTGGGCGACCTGCGGCTGGTCTGGTCGCGGGCCCTGAGCGCGGGCGGCCGGCAGCAGGGGACGCCGCTGGTCTACGACGGCGTGCTCTACATGCCCAACCCGAGCGACGTCATCCAGGCCATCGACGCCGTGACCGGCGACCTCCTCTGGGAGTACCGGCGCTCGCTGCCCGACGACGCGTGCGAGCGCATCCTGCCCGGCGTCTGCACCACGAACCGCAACCTGGCGATCTACGAGAACCTGATCATCGACACCAGCGTCGACGAGTTCATCTTCGCCCTCGACGCCCGAACCGGCGAGCTGGTGTGGGAGACGGAGGTCCTCGACTACACGGTGCACCCCGCCAACCAGAGCACGGGGCCGATCATCGTGAACGGCAAGGCCATCTCCGGCCGGAGCTGCATGCCCGCCGGCGGCCCGGACGCCTGCGTCGTCACCGCGCACGACGCGCGCACGGGAGAGGAGCTGTGGCGTCGCCGCACGATCCCGCGGCCCGGCGAGCCGGGCGACGAGACATGGGGCGGCGTGCCCGACGCCGAGCGCCGCCACGTGGGGACGTGGATGGCCCCGAGCTACGACCCGGCGCTGAACCTGCTCTTCGTCGGCACGTCGGTCACCTCCCCGGCTCCCAAGTTCATGGTGGGCGGCGCCGACAACCGGCACCTCTACCACAACTCGACGCTGGCCCTCGATGCCGACACCGGCGAGATCGTCTGGTACTACCAGCACCTGAACGACCATTGGGACCTCGACCATCCGTTCGAGCGCCTGCTCGTCGACACCGTGGTGCGGCCCGATCCGACCGCCGTGAGCTGGATCAACCCGAACCTCCGGCCCGGCGAGGAGCGGCAGGTGATGACCGGAATACCGGGCAAGACCGGCATCGTCTACACCCTCGACCGCGCCACCGGCGAGTTCCTGTGGGCGACGCCCACCGTGGCCCAGAACGTCGTCAGCAGCATCGACGGGGCGACCGGCGCGGTCTCGGAGAACCCGGAGCTCGTCTTCGGCTCGTTCGGGCAGGAGGTGCTCGCCTGCCCGACGGCGATGGGGGGCAAGGACTGGGAGGCGGGCGCCTACAGCCCCCGGACCAACACGATGTACATGCCGTTGCGCAACGCCTGCGCCCGGATGGCGGCGCTCGACGACGGCGCCCGCTCGCTCTACAGCCTCAGCATGCGCAACGAGCTGGCGCCGGGCACCGACCAGCTCGGCTCGGTGTGGGCGATCTCGGCGGAGACCGGCGTGACGGCATGGACCCACCAGCAACGCTCCGCCACGATGTCGCTCGCGGCGACGGCCGGGGGTCTCGTCTTCGTCGGCGACGTCAACGGCCGGTTCAAGGCCCTCGACGACGAGACCGGCGAGGTGCTGTGGGAGGTCAACCTCGGGTCGTCGGTCAGCGGCTTCCCGGTGACCTACGCGGTCGACGGACGCCAGTACGTGGTGGCCGGCACCGGCACCGGCGGCAACGCCTCGCGCTGGACCGCGATGACGCCCGAGATCCGGCCGAGCGACGGCAACAACATCTTCGTGTTCGCGCTGCCCGATCGGGAGTCCGTGCCGTAAAGCCGCGGATTCCTGTAGGCTGACTGGGGGAACCGGATCCGCAGGCGACGGTTTCCGGGCGTAGGAGTCCGCGCCGTAGCTAGGAGTTCCCGTGCGGCTCGCACCAGGCAACCTGCCCGACGATGTCATCGCGGTCGGCCAGCGGGTGGGACAGGAACGCCGGGTTGTCGCTCGTCACGAACCAGTGGCGGCCGGTCTGGTGCAGGCGCCGCACGACGAGTCCGGATTCGATCCGGAGGACGAAGAGCTCGTCATCCTCGGGTGTCCTGCGGCCGGTATCGACAGCGACCAGGTCGCCGCTCTGGATCGTCGGCTCCATGGCGTCCCCTGCGGCCCGGAAGCACATCAGCCGCTCCGGCTGGGCCCAGTCAGCCAGCGCCTCCGTCGCGACCGCAATCGAGACCTCGGACGACTTGTTCAGGGTCACCCCGGCCGCCGAGGGTTCCTGCGGAGCGTCGGCGACCAGCGGGATCACCACGACCGGTTCCTCGGGGCCCACGCCCTCTCCCGACGAGTACTCCCCCGAGACCAGCTCGGGAAGCAGGGCCGCGGCCGACGCCGCCTGCTCCACGAGGCCCTGTACGACGCCGACCCCCTCGCGGAGCTTCGACGCCATCGTGTCCTTGTCGATGACACGGATCGCGTCCGCTACGTCGGCCTCCTTCGGGAGGTGGAGCGCCTTGGCGATCTCCGGCGGGAGGCTCGGCCGGCCCAGCCTGCGGCGGCGGGTGGGACCGATGTAGAACTCCAGCCCCAGGACCGACGACATCAGCTCGAGGGTCGTGCTCCGCGCCGCGCGCCCCTGGAGCAGGCTTCGGAGCTGACCGAGGGGAATCCCGGTCCGGGCGGAGAAGGGTCGGAGCCCCTCCTTCTCCACGCGCTCCCGCACAGCTCGCCGCAAGTAGTCGACGCCGTAACGTGTCACCGGCGACACGATACATGAAAATGTCGCGGTGCGAAAATCACCATTGCTCATCCGTGTTACTTGTGGCATTCTAGTGCGTCATGGGCGACACGGCAAGGCAACTGGTCGCGCTCTGCGACCTTTTCGCCGAACGGACTGGGCGAAGCGTATCCACGGTGTCCCGTCAGGCCACCGGCAGCGGCGACACAATCGCCCGGTTGCGTCGTGGTCGCGCGATCACCACTCGCCGCGCGGAGCGCGCCTTCCAGTTTCTCTCCGATCACTGGCCGGAGCCGGTCGAGTGGCCCGCCGACATCCCGCGCCCCGTCACGTCGCGGGCGGACGGAGGGCCCCCGGCGCCCGGCGGGCGGCCGCGCTCCTGACGTCGCGCCCGAAAGGCGCTGGCTCTGGCCTCCAGGGTAGGACGTCCGACCCGGACCTCGGGGGCCGGTCCGCCGATATCAGCGGCGCTCGGCGGCCGCGGCATCCAGGTCGCGGCTCCCGAGGACCGATGTCGTCCCCGCGACGGTCCGATAGCGGCAACCGCTCGCGAAGGCCCGGCGCGACCGACTATAATTCGATCGTGTCCGTGTCGAGCCCCTTTCCGCCCGCCGCGGCGCCCACCGCGCTGCGGATCGCGCCCCTCACGCCGGCCATCGGCGCGGAGGTTTCGGGCGTCGACCTTGCGCGCCCGCTCGACGATGCGACGCTGGGCGCGTTGCGGGACGCCTGGTCGCGGCACCTGGTCCTGTTCTTTCGCGATCAGGAGCTGACCTTCGAGCAGCACAAGGCGCTCGGCCGCCGTTTCGGCGAGCTGCACATCCATCCGGCCGCTCCGAAGGACGCCGAGCACCCCGAGATCCTCGTCGTGCACGGCGACGACAAGGTCGAGTTCGTGGCCGGGAGCCTGTGGCACTCCGACGTCTCGTGCGACGTCGAGCCGCCCGCGGCGAGCATCCTGCGCATCGTGCAGGTGCCGTCCTGCGGCGGCGACACGCTCTTCGCCAGCATGTACGCGGCGTACGAGGGGCTGTCGGACCGCATGCAGCGGCTGCTGTGCGGGCTGACGGCAGTCCACGAAGGAGAGCAGTACTACCGCGGGCGCTACGGCGCCGGCGACCTCCGGGACGACCGCTATCCCTCGGCCGAGCACCCGGTCGTCCGCACCCATCCGGTCACCGGGCGGCCCGCGCTCTACGTGAACGAGGGCTTCACCACGCGCATCAAGGAGCTGCCGCTGGCGGAGAGCGATGCGCTGCTGGCGTTCCTGTTCCGCCACTGCGCGCGGCCCGACTACCACTGCCGCTTCCAGTGGCGCGTGAACTCCGTCGCCTTCTGGGACAACCGCTGCGCGCAGCACCTCGCGATCTGGGACTACTATCCGGAGACGCGCCACGGCTACCGCGTGACGATCCAGGGCGACGCGCCGTTCTACGACCCCGACCGGCAGCCGTGAGCCTGTCGGCCTGGAGGCCATCCGGGCCGGGGTCGATTGCCAGGAGAGTCGAAGATGAGCCATCGCAGTGTTGCCGCGCTGGCGGCGGTCACCGTGATCGTCGGGTTGGCGCCCGTCTCGTCGTTCGGACAGGGACAGGCGGGGGAGGCCGCGGACGCCGCGGCGGCGTGGACGATGCCGCGGCTGCCGGACGGCCAGCCCGATCTCCAGGGCTACTGGACCACCCAGACCTTCACGCCGCTGGAGCGCCCCGAGCACCTCGCGGACCGCGAGTTCTTCACGGAGGAGGAGGCCGCCGAGCTGAACGCGCAGCTCACGGCGGAGGGGGTGGACCCGTCGGCGCGCGACGCGGTCGCCATCGAGGACCCGGAGGCGCGCGAGCGGCGCCTGTACCAGGTGAACCGCGACCGAACGTACGTCCACTACGACAACGAGATCTGGCTCCGCACCCCGGTGCCGAAGGGCTTGTCGAGCCGCCGGACCTCGCTGATCACGGATCCGCCGAACGGGCGCATCCCGCCGCTGACGCCGGAGGCCGAGGCGCGTCGGGCCGCCGAGGCCGAGGCGCGGAGCTCGCCGAGCGCGTTCGACAGCCACCTGACGCGGCCCCTGCCCGAGCGCTGCATCGTGTGGCGCCACGAGGGCCCGCCGAACCTGCCGCCGGCCTACAACGACATCCACCAGATCTTCCAGACCCCGGATTACGTCGTGGTCTTCACCGAGCTGACCACCAATCCGCCGCGCATCATCCCGCTCGACGGGCGGCCGCACGTCCCCGAAGCGGTGCGCCACTTCGCAGGCGATTCGCGCGGCCGGTGGGAGGGCGACACCCTGGTCGTCGAGACCACGAACTTCAACGAGCGGCGGCGCTTCCAGGGGGCGACCGAGGCCATGCGGGTGGTGGAGCGCTTCACGCGCGTCGCCGACGACCGGATCACCTACGAGTTCACTGTCGAGGATCCGAACACCTGGACCCTCCCGTGGAGCGCCGAGGTCCCGATGGTGACCACCGAGGGCCCGATGTTCGAGTACGCCTGCCACGAGGGCAACCACGACATCCGCCACATCCTCGAGATCTACCGCAACCTGGAGCGGCAGGCGGCCGAGGCGGAAGCGCCGGAGTCGGGGTCGAAGTAGCCGCGTTGCGCCTTGGGGCGGAAGGGGGAGAGCCGTGAACGCGATTCGTCTCTTCGCATGCGCGGCGGCGCTCGCCCTCGCGGCCGCGTCGCCGCCGGCCGCCGCGGCGCAGGAGGTCGAGCACGGCGTGTCGCCGCTCGTCCTCCAGTGGGAGGCGGCCGACTGGGGGCCGCCGTCAGACCGCCCCGGCTTCCCGGCCGGCCTGCGCAATGCGCCGATCGCAACCGATCCCGCCACGGGCGGTCCCACCTACCTCGCGCGGTTCCCCGCGGGATCGGCGTTCGCCATGCACTGGCACACGTACACCGAGACGGTGGTCGTGCTCGAAGGGGCGGTCGACATCGTGATGAACGGCACCCGCCACACGGCCACCGCGGGGAGCTACGTGATCATTCCGGGGAAGGCGCACCACGCGTGGCACACCCACGCGGACGCCGACGCCGTGCTGCTGGCGCGCCGCGACGGCCCGGCCGACTTCCACTTCGTCGAGCCGTAGCCACCGCGAGGCCGCCGGCGCGGGTCCGGGGACAAGCAGTCTCCGCCGGCTCAACGCAGCCGGATCGTCATGTTGGGGCCTTCGACCGGCGCGTCGTCGAACCAGCGTGCCGTCACGGTCTTCGTCTCCGTGTAGAAGCGGACCGCCTGCTTGCCGTAGACGTGCTGGTCGCCGAAGAACGAGTCCTTCCAGCCGGTGAACGAGAAGAACGGCAGGGGCACCGGGATCGGGATGTTGATGCCCACTTGGCCGACGTCGATCTCGTGCTGGAATTTGCGCGCCGCGCCGCCGGATGAGGTGAAGATGGAGGTGCCGTTGCCGTAGGGATTGGCGTTGATCAGGCCGATTGCCGAGTCGAGGTCGGGGGATTCGGCACACAGCAGCACTGGACCGAAGATCTCCTCCTGATAGATGCTCATGTCCGTGGAGACGTTGCTGAACAGCGTCGGCCCCACCCAGTTGCCGTCCGGGTAGCCTTCCACCGTGCACTCGGAGCCGTCGAGCAGGCAGTCCGCGCCTTCCTCCTTGCCGGCCGCGATAAAGCCCAGGATGCGCTCCTTCGCCTCGGGCGTGATTTGCGGCCCGTAGGCGGAATTCTCATCGTCCCAAGGGCCGGGGTTGATCGCGGCCATGGCCTCACGCACTTCGGGAATCCAGCCGGCGGCCTCGCCGACGAAGACGGCCACGCTGATGGCCATGCAGCGCTGGCCGGCGGCGCCGCAGGAGGAGCCGATCAAATTGTTGATGACCTGATCCTTGTTGGCGTCCGGCATTACCACCATGTGGTTCTTGGCCCCGGCCATGGCCTGGACGCGCTTGAGGTGCTGGGTGCCGGTGCGGTAAACGTGCTGTGCCACCGGCACGGAGCCGACAAAGGAGATGGCGCGGATGTCCGGGTGGGTGAGCAGGGCGTTGACCTGGTCCTTGCCGCCGTGAATGACCTGCAGCACGCCTTCGGGGGCGCCGGCCTCAACAAACAGCTCGGTCAGCCGATTGGGCGTCATCGGATCCTGTTCGGAGGGCTTGAGGACGAAGGTGTTGCCGCAGGCGATGGCCAAGGGAAACATCCACAGCGGAATCATCGCCGGGAAGTTGAAGGGCGTGATGCCGGCGCAGACGCCGATCGGTTGGGTGTAGCTGTAGGAGTCGATGCGGCCCGCCACGTTCTCCACGGTCTCGCCCATCATGAGGCTGGCGATGTTGCAGGCGTGCTCCACCACCTCGATGCCGCGCCAGACGTCGCCCTGGGCGTCGGCAAAGGTCTTGCCGGTCTCCTGGCTCAGAATGCGGGCGATGTCGTTCTGGTGCTGCTTGAGCAGGTCCTGGTAGCGCAGCATCAGCCGTGCCCGCTCCGGCGTGGGGGTCTCGCGCCAAGTACTGAAAGTGTCCTTGGCGCTGGCCACGGCGCGATCGACTTCGGCTTGGGTGGCGAAAGGCAGTTCCGTGAGCGTCTCCTGGGTGGCCGGATTGGTGACGGCCAAGGTCTCGTTGCTTTCACTGTCTATGAATTTGCCGCCGATGAATAGGGGCAGTCGATCCGCCATGGGCTTGTCCTCCAAGGTGTGCCAAATGAGCCTTCAGCTTGTCCCAATGCGGTGCGCCGCCGGTGCCGAAGGAACAATGTGTCCGTCGTGAAGCCGTCTCCCTTTGCTTAATGAAGGGAAATGGTTTGGTTGGTCGGGACGGCAGGATTTGAACCTGCGACCACTTGACCCCCAGTCAAGTGCGCTACCAGACTGCGCTACGCCCCGGCGCTGGGGCCATTGTAACCCGCTGGTGTCGTGTCACGCATCATGGGACGCATCAGCCCGCCGCGTAAGGGGCGGTACTTTTCTTGATCATTGGAAAAGGTTGCCAAATGAGTCAACTGGTGCGCCCGGAGACCGCTGAGTGGCATAGCAACTCGGTTGCGCCGCTGCCGAGGCGTTGCGCGTTCTCGTTGGTCTGAGGCATCGCCTCGTTAGCCCTTGAGCGCCTGCAGCAGATCCTGTAGTTCCGCAATCAACTGCTGCGCCATTGCCTTCGACTGCGCTTGATCCTGCTTGGCGTCGTCGCTGTCCAGCACCTTCCTGGCACCGGTGATCGTGAGCCCCTGCTCCTTGAGCAGCGAGTTGATGCGCTTGATCAGGAGAATGTCCCGCTGTTCATAGCAGCGCCGGTTGCCGCGCCGCTTGATGGGGCCGAGTTGGGGGAACTCCTTCTCCCAATAGCGCAGCACATGGGGCGCCACCTTGAAGTGCTTGCTGACTTCGCCGATGCCCAGATAGCGCTTGTTGGGAAGGGCGGGCGATTCAGGGCTTGGATTCGGGACCGACATGGGCGCCCACTCTGGCCTTCAGTTTCTGGCCCGGATGGAAGGTGACGACGCGCCGTGCGGAAACCGGAATTTCCTGGCCGGACTTGGGGTTCCGGCCGGGTCGGGACCGCTTGTCACGCAGGTCGAAGTTGCCGAAGCTGGACAGCTTGACCTGCTCATTCCGCTCAAGGCATTGCGCGAGCTCCTCGAAGAAGGTTTCGACAATCTCCTTTGCCTCGCGCTTGTTGAGCCCGAATTCCTCAAACAGCCTTTCGGCCATCTGCGCTTTTGTCAGCGCACCCAAAGTGCCGAGCCTCCCTCCGAATAGGTGTTGCCTTGCCGCTGCCGCACCCGTGCCGTCGTCGCCTGCCGCTGCTTACCGCAGTTGGGCACCGAGCTCCGACTGCAGTGCTTCGATGCCGCGGCTCATCCAGACGGCAATGTCTTGGTCGGTAAGAGTGGACGATGCGCCTTGGAAGGTCAACCCTACGGCCAGACTTTTTTTATTGGAATCAATGTGCTTGCTTCTATAAACATCAAATAGAGTCAGATCGCGAAGGGTGGCCCCGAGGGCCTTGGAAAGCGTTTCCCTAACGCTGTCGGCCGTCACGGACTCGTCCACGAGCAGCGCTAGGTCGCGGCGCGCGCGCGGCGTGTTGGGGATTTCCACGAAGCGGCGCAGAGGACGCGAGAGCGCCGCGTCGCCCTCGACTTCGAAGACCAGGACGCCGGAGGCGAGTTCCAACTTGCTCTCAATTCGGGGGTGCAGGCGCCCAATGCGCCCGATGGGCCGGCCCTCGCTGAGCAGGCTGGCCTGCTGTCCGGGATGCAGCACGGGGTCGTTGGATGGCGCGAACTTGGGGTTTTTGGCACCGGTCCATTCGAGCAGGCGCTCAATTGCGCCCTTGAGATCGAAAAAGTCGGCCGCCACGGGTTCGCCATGCCAGGATTCCGGTGCCCGTTCCCCCCACATCAGGCCACCCAGCAGCAGCACTTGGTCCAGCGGCTGACCGGGCCCTTCGTTACGCGGTTCGGCGGAGCGTTGGGCAGGCCTGAAGCACAAGCCGAGTTCGAATAGCTGGGCGCGCCGTTGCTGGCGGTTTTGGTTGAAGCGCAAGGACTCGACCAAGCCGGGCAGCAGATTGGCGCGCATCACCGATTGGTCGGAAGACATCGGGTTGGCCAGGGCCAGAACTTCGCCGCCGGGGTCGAGCAGAGCTTGGCGAGCTGGATCGACGAAGCTGTAGGTGATGACCTCCTGAAAGCCGAGCGCGGCGAGTTGCGCCTTCAACTCGCGCTCGCCGCTTTGCTCCAAGGGCTTGTGCCGCGGGTGGAGTGCCGCCTTCGGCGTTTGGCTGGGGATGTTGTCGTAGCCGTGGATGCGGCACACTTCCTCCACGAGGTCGGCTTCGATGCCGATGTCAAAGCGGTGGCTGGGCGCTGCGATGGTCCAGACCACGCCGTCGTCGTCGGTCTCGCGGCGATCGCGCAAGTGGAAGTCCAGCCGGGCCAGCAGCGCATCGACCTCGTCGGCGTCCATGGCCATGCCCGCCAGTTGATGAAGGCGCCGCTGCCGCAATGACACCACCGCGGCACTCGGCAGGCATTCGGCGACCAGGGCCTCCTCAACCGGTCCGGCGCGTCCGCCGGTGATGGCGAGCAGCAGAGCCGTTGCCCGTTCCGTGGCCTTACGCTGCAGTTGGTGGTCCACCCCGCGTTCGTAGCGATGCGACGCGTCGGTGTGCAGCCCGAAGCGGCGTGCGGTCTCCGCCACGGTCAGGGGGTCGAACCAGGCGCATTCCAGAAAGACGTCCTGGGTGGTGGCTTGCACACCGCTGCGCTCGCCGCCCATGACGCCGGCGATGGCCACAGGCCCGGCTTCGTCAGCGATGACCAGATCCGAGGAACCGAGGCTGATTGGGCGCCCGTCGAGCATCTTCAGCGTTTCGCCGCGATCGGCGCGGCGGACGATGATCCGCTTCGACAGGGCGTTCAGGTCGAAGGCGTGCATGGGTTGGCCGAGCTCGAGCATGACGTAGTTGGTGACATCCACCACGGCGTTGATGCTGCGCAGTCCGCACCGGCGCAGCCGCTCCTTCATCCACAACGGGGCTTGGGCGCTGAGGTCGATGCCTTTGATCACGCGGCCCAAGTAGCGCGGGCAGCCCGTCGGGTCGGCCAAGGTGACGGGGAAGGCGGCTTCGGTTTCGGCGGCTGTGGGTGGGCTGTCTTGGTGGCGCACCGGCAGGCCGTTCAGCACCCCGACCTCACGCGCCAACCCGCGCAGGCTCAGGCAGTCGCCGCGATTGGGGGTGAGCTTGACTTCGATGCTGACGTCGTCGAGTGCGAGGGTCTCGGCCAAGGCCGTTCCGCAGGTGCCACCGTCCAGTTCCAGGATGCCGGCCGCATCGTCGCCCAACCCCAGTTCGGCGGCACTGCACAACATGCCCGCTGAAGCGACGCCGCGAATTTGCGCTTCTTTGACGGTGATGCCGCCGGGCAGTTCCGAGCCGGGCAGTGCCAGTGCTGAGAGTAGTCCGGCGCGGGCATTTGGTGCGCCGCAGACGATTTGGCGGCTGCCGGCCCCGTCCGCCACCTGGCAAATGGACAGGTGGCCACCGCCGGGATGGCCATCGCAGACTTCGATGCGCCCCACCACCACGTTCGGCAGGGGCGGAGCGACCGATTCCACGATCTCAACTTCGAGGCCCGCCATGGTGAGTTGATCGAGCAGCGTTTGGCAGTCGATGTCCGGATCGACCCATTCGCGCAGCCAGGCTTCGCTGAATTTCATCGGAACTGCTCGAGGAAGCGCAGGTCGTTCTCGAAGAACAGGCGGCAGTCGTTGACTTCGTGAAGCAGCATGGTCAGCCGGTCGCCGCCCATTCCGAACGCGAATCCCGACCATACCTCCGGGTCGATGCCCGACAACTGGAGTGCGTTTGGATGCACAAGGCCGCAGCCCATGATCTCCAGCCAGCCCGTGTGGCTGCAAACCCGGCAGCCTCGTCCCCAGCACTTGACGCACTGCACGTCCACCTCGGCGGAGGGTTCGGTGAAGGGAAAGTAGGAAGGGCGGAAGCGCAACTCAAGGTCGCGTTCGAAGAACTGCCGCGTGAACGCCGTCACCGTGCCCTTCAGGTGGGCGAAGCTGATGTCCCGGTCGATCACCAATCCCTCGATCTGGTGAAACATCGGTGTATGCGACAGGTCGCTTTCCCGGCGGTACACCCGTCCCGGACAGATGACGCGAATCGGTGGTTCCTGGCGCTCCATGACATGCACCTGAGCGGGCGAGGTGTGGGTGCGCAGCAAGGTGCCGTCGCCGAAGTAGAAGGTGTCGTGCATGGACCGGGCCGGATGGTAGGGCGGGATGTTGAGCGCTTCGAAGTTGTGGTAGTCGTCCTCGACCTCCAAGCCCGCGACCGCGTCGTAGCCGGCGCCGATGAAGATGTCCTCGACGCGGGCTATGGTTTGGGTGACCGGGTGCAGCCCGCCGCTGCTTGGGCGGCGTCCCGGCAGGGTCACGTCAACGGCGTCCTCGGCTAGGGCCGCGGCCAACTGATCGGCGGCGATCTGATCCTTGCGCTCGGCGATCAGGGCCCTGAGGCGGCGCTTGGCGGCGTTGATGGCGGCGCCGGCTTGGGGACGCTCCTCGGGCGTCAGCTTGCCGAGGCCCTTGAGCAGTGCGGTGACTTCCCCCTTGCGACCGAGGTAGCGAACGCGCACCCGTTCCAAGCCGCCGCCGTCAACGGCACCCCGAACGGCCGCTTCGGCATCTGTGAGCACCTCGTCAACATTCATGTTGAGCATGGCATGGACAGCGTTTGGGTTGCCCCGCGATTGCGTTCACGCAGCCAGGGCGACCTTGGCTTTTTCCGCCAATGCGCCGAAGGCGTCGGGCTCCTGCAGGGCTAGGTCGGCGAGCACCCGGCGGTCCATGTCGATTTCCGCTTGCTTCAAGCCGGCGATGAAGCGGCTGTAGGACAGCCCGTGCTGGCGGGCGGCGGCATTGATGCGCATGATCCACAGCGAGCGGAATTGGCGCTTGCGTTGGCGGCGGTCGCGGTAGGCGTACTGGCCGGCGCGGATCACCGCCTGCTTGGCGACTTTGAATGAGCGGCTGCGGGCGCCGTAGTAGCCTTTGGCCTGCTTGAGCACCTTCTTGCGCCTCGCTCGGGAAGCGACGCTGCGTTTGGGTCTTGGCATGGGGCTTTCTCCTGGTTTTGCTGGATCAGCGGGGCGATGCGCCCGCGGACCTTGGGTCCGGTGGGCCGCCAAAGCCCCGTCCCGTGAGGCGTTTGGCTAGCGCGCCTTCTTTGGCGTCATGCGCTTGAGGGCTGCGGTATCGGCGGCCGCGACGGGCTCAAGGCCACGCAACTGCCGCTTTCGTTTGGACGACTTCTTGGTCAGGATGTGGTTCCTGTTGGTGCGCCGGTGCTTGAAGCCAGTGGCCGTGCGGCGAAAGCGCTTGGCGGCGCCGCGATGGGTTTTTTGCTTGGGCATGATCCACTCCGTAATTTTTCAATTTGAGCCGCGCTGGCGCGAACCTGCGCGAACCTCCGGTTCGCGTTGGAGTTTCGCCGGGGCGAAACTCCTGCCCCCCAGGTCGGGCCTGCGCGAACCCGCGGTTCGCGTTGGAGTTTCGCCGGGGCGAGACTCCTGCCCCCCAGGTCGGGCCTGCGCGAACCCGCGGTTCGCGTTGGAGTTTCGCCGCGGCGAGACTCCTGCTCCATTGGGCGTGTTCCTCCGCTTCGAATGCTGCCGTGGGGCGATCTAGTGCTTCTGGCGCTTCTTGGGCGCCAGTACCATCACCACCTGACGGCCTTCGAACTTGGGTTCGGTTTCCATCGATCCGTAGTCGGCCAAGTCCTCTTCAATGCGGGACATCAGCTTCATGCCGATCTCCGGATGCACCATCTCGCGGCCACGAAACCTGAGCGACACCTTCGCTTTGTCGCCGTCTTCAAGAAAGCGTATCAGGTTTCTGAGCTTGACTTGATAGTCCCCTACCTCGGTGCCGGGCCGGAACTTCATTTCCTTGACGTGAATCTGTTTTTGGTTCCGGCGTTGCGCTGCCCGGGTCTTCTTGGCCTCGAACAGGTGCTTGCCGTAGTCCATCACCTTCACGACCGGCGGGTTGGCGTCCGGCGCGATCAGTACGAGGTCCATTGCCGAGCGCTTGGCCTCCATGAGGGCGTCGTCCCGGGAGACGATGCCCACTTGCTGTCCGTCCGCAGCGATCAACCTTAGTGTTCGTGCGGGGATATCCTCGTTCAGAAGTGCGCGTTCGGCCCGCTTAGCGCCTTTTTTGATGAGTGCTCTCCATAAGTACCTTTGCGGTGTGTGTTGGGCTGTTCAATCTCAAACCGGCCAATGCCCCGCCCTTCAAGGGCCATCTGGCCAGCATCCGCCGATCCGCCACCGAACTCGATCCCGGCGGCCGCATCGATCCCAAGGGCGATAATATCAGCCTCTTTGGCGGCGTCTGCAACAGGGTGCAGACATGTCTGCAGGCGGGCTATTTGCCATCGCCAATCCCCCGTCGTTTGGCGCCGTGTCCGATGGCTGGCGGCGAAGCGCGGCATTCTACTGCTGAACTTGGTTTCGCACAACTGCAAACCGTGCTTGCCCAAGTCCGGTGGTTTGACTGCAACCAATTGATAAAAAAGTGATTAATTTCCATTCGGGACTTGTCCCAGCGTTGTCCGCAACGGTTCGAAGGAATCGGAAACAGGGGCTTGGCCGTGGTAGTGTGGCGGTTTGAACCTGGTCGGGAGAGTGAAATGCGGATCGTTCGTGCCTTGACAGTGCTGTGGATGACGTTGTTGATGGTCAATGGCTGCGGTGAAGACAGCCGTAAAGAGACAGGTGCGGATGGCGAATTTCCTACAGCGGGTGCACCTGCTACCGGTTCGGCCGAGTCGTCCGACCGCCTGGTGCGCTACACGGAGGAACGGGCGCCCTGCCGTGATTACACACCGCTGCGCCAACCCCTGTTCGGCGACTTGCACGTGCACACCAGCTTTTCCTTCGACGCCGCCGCCAACAGCATTGGCGCGACGCCGACGGACGCCCATCGCTTCGCCAAGGGCGAGGCCATCGACTTCTGGCCGCTTGATGAGAACGGCGAGCCGGCTGGCCAGTTCGCCATCGACCGGCCATTGGACTTCCTGGCGGTGACGGACCACGGCGAGTTTCTCGGTGAGCGGGCTTTGTGCCGGACGCCCGGCTCGCCGAGTTACGACACCCCGTTTTGCGCCGAGTACCGCGAGGATCAACGCCAAGGCATGATGCTGCTCGGCCAAGTCATCACCACCGAGACGCCGGCCCGAATAGAGGAGGTATGCGGGGTGGACTCGACGCTCTGCCTAGACGCGGCCAAGGCGCCGTGGCAGCGGATGATCGAAGCGGCGGAGGCGGCCTACGACCGCAGCGAGGAGTGCGCCTTCACCAGTTTCGTCGGCTATGAGTACACGGGCACGCCGGGCGTTTCCAACTATCACCGCAACGTCATCTTCCGCAACGCCGAGGTGCCGGACCTGCCGGTGTCCTACGTTGACGCCCCCATTGACAGCAGACTGTGGCGGCAGCTTGACGCGGCGTGCAGCGCCGAGGCGGGCTGCAGCTACCTGACCATTCCGCACAACACCAATCTTGCCAACGGGCGCATGGCGCCTTACATGGGCTTGGAGGACACCGTGGAGAGCCGGCGGGCCTACGCCGAGGTGCGCCTCGACCGGGAGCCAATCATCGAGATCTTTCAGCACAAAGGGGGGTCGGAGTGCATCAACGGCCTGTCCACCGTCATGGGCGCACCGGACGAGCTGTGCGATGTGGAGGCGGTTCGGGTGCTCGGGCGCGAGGAGAGCTTCACCGCGATGGCCTCGGTGGATGGCGAGTTGGTGACCACCGATGAGGTTGTGGTCACCACGGAGTGCGGCGATGGGGTCGGTGAAAACGGCATGGTCGGTGCCGGCTGCGTGGACGAGACCGATTTCGTGCGCTCGGCGTTGCTGGTCGGCTTGCAGGAGGAGCAGGCGATCGGCCTCAATCCGGTCAAGCTGGGCATCATCGCCTCCACCGACACCCATACGGCGACGCCGGGTGCGGTTGCCGAAGCGGACTTTCGAGGGGCGGTCACGGGCGAAGCCACGCCCGAGGAGCGCCTGGAGCCTGGCCTTTTGACCAGCGGCCGCGAAGGCAATCCGGGTGGATTGGCCGGGGTCTGGGCGGTGGAGAACTCCCGCGACGCCATCTTTGAAGCCATGCAGCGGCGCGAGGTCTTCGGCACCTCCGGCCCGCGCATCACGCCCCGCTTCTTCGCCGGCTGGAACTACTCGGAAAACCTGTGCGGCAGCGAATCCCTGGTTGCGGAGGGCTACGCCGGCGGCGTGCCCATGGGCGGGGATCTTGAAGACGTGCCCGCTGCGGACGCCAAGCCGGCCTTCATTGCGTTTGCGGCCCGGGATTCGGCCGAGGATGCAACGCCCTTGCGGGAACTGCAGCTCATCAAGGGCTGGATCGACGTCGATGGCGCCCTGCGCTACGCCGTGCGGCCCATCGCCAATGCCGCCAACGCCGATGCCGGGGCCGATACCCTCTGCGCCGTGGTCAAGGACGAGACGTTCGATCCCGCGCAATCCGCGTACTACTACTTGCGGGCCGTCGAAGCGCCAACGCCGCGCTGGAGCGCCTACGACTGCCAGCGCATCGAGGAGGCCGCCCGCCCGGCGGTGTGCAGCGACGGCACCCTGCCCGAAAACACCGTGGAGATGGCCTGGACCTCGCCGATCTGGTACCGCCCCGCTGAAGCGGTTCCCGCTGAGTGACGACCGTTGGCTCGAGGGCATAACGAACCTTCGGTTCGCGCCCTCGCTTTGCCGCCAAGCTGCGGAGAAACATGATTGCGTCGCCGTTCCTTGCTGGTGCCCGATTGGTTATGATGGCCGCCTTCGTGCGGTCGGCTTCGTCTCGCTAGGCGCGTAGCTCAGTTGGTTAGAGCGCTACCTTGACATGGTAGAGGTCCCCGGTTCGAATCCGGGCGTGCCTACCAGACTGGCGGACCCCAATGAGTTTGTGCTCGCCTTTGCCGCCAATCCCGTGACGGTTCCGGTTCCCGCCTTTGCATCGAGGCAGGCCTTTCGCGCCGGATTGGACGACACCAAATTGTGGGCGCGGAGCATCGCCACGGTTCTTGAGCGCCATGCCTGGGCAGGTTCCCGCGATCGGACAACGGCGGGTGTGGGTGCGACCTATCCAACTTTCCTGCATGGCGATCTGGCCATTAAGCTCTTCGGCGGCCACAGTTCATGGCGGGCCAGCTTCCGGGCGGAGCGAGCCGCCTTGGCGGCGGTGGCTGGCGTTCCCGGCGTGGCCGCGCCCGAATTGCTCGCGGCCGGATAGCTGCAGGAGGGCGCCGATCGGTCCTGGCCTTATCTGGTCATGACGCGCATGAAAGGCGTGCCACGGGGCCAAGCCGACTTGTCCGCGTTGCACAGACTGCGGGTGGCGGCCGATCTCGGCGAATGCTTGCGCCGGCTTTGGCCCCTGCGACCCGAGGAAGCCCTTAGCTTGCCCCAGAACGGCACGCCGCTGATGCCGAAGGAACAACCCGCCAGCCGCGGGGCTGTCTCCATTTGTTCCATGGAAGCCCTTAGCTTGCCCCAGAGCGGCACGCGAACAACCCGCCAGCCGCGGGGCTGTCTCCATTTGTTCCATGGAAGCCCTTAGCTTGCCCCAGAGCGGCACGCCGCTGATGCCGAAGGAACTACCCGCCAGCCGCTGGACTGTCTCCATTTGTTCGATGGAAGCCCTGTTCGAGCGCCTTTAGGTGGGCAAGGTGATCAATGGGGCCGAACAGGCTGTTGAGGGATTCAATCAATGGCTGGTCGGGGTGGAAGCGGCGCGCCAAGTGGATGAAGCGCAGGGTGCGCAGCCCGTCAAACCACTGATGGGTGGCCTTGCGCAGCGTTTCAGGGCGGCGGTACTGGCGCAGGGCTTGGGTGCGGAAGCGGGGATAGCCCAGCTCCTCGAGCAGCGCCGCCGATTGGCCGGGGAGCGGCACTCCACAGTCGATGTGCGCGATCACCTCCGCCAAGCGGCTGAACGATTCAGGCGCATAGCTTAGGGGTTGGCCGTCCGCCCTCATGCGCCGAAGGGCGGGGCCGGTGCCGAATGGCACCCGCGTGGACCGGCGCGCCTCAATGCGTATTTCGGGACGGCTCAAGCGGTGAATGGGCGCCACCTTGGCGGCCTTGTTAAGCAGGTGAAAATCCTCGCCGGCGTTGCGCTTGGGCGCGCCGCGCACCTTGGCGTAGGTGTCCGCATGAATGGCGATCGTGCTGCCGATCGTGTGAAAGGCGTAGGGCGAACCCGCCCAGCGCAGACGATTGACGTAGTAGCGCAGGTGCAGTTCGTAGAGCCGCATGGCGTCGGCCAGTTTCGGCGGGGCTTTTAAACTACAAGTGGAGACCACCCGTTGGCTGGACGGTTTCTCCTTCGGCACCGGGGTTGTGCCGCACTGGGACGAGCTAACGGCTTTTAAACCACAAGTGGAGACCGCCCGTTGGCTGGACGGTTTCTCC
>JAQAJJ010000027.1:0-72139 GCA_028278675.1 Candidatus Azophilus lithoversatilis | reverse complement strand
ATCGGGGTTGTGCCGCACTGGGACGAGCTAACGGCTTTTAAACCACAAGTGGAGACCGCCCGTTCGCTGGACGGTTTCTC
The DNA here is from genome assembly GCA_028278675.1 of Candidatus Azophilus lithoversatilis. Lineage (GTDB taxonomy): Bacteria > Pseudomonadota > Gammaproteobacteria > Pseudomonadales > Azotimanducaceae > Azophilus > Azophilus lithoversatilis. The sequence continues at coordinate 72,059 of JAQAJJ010000027.1, read as the reverse complement.
CTTCGGCATCCGCATTGTGTCGCTCTTGGACGACCTAACGGCTTCATGACGGAACGGGTAGAGGGCGGAGCCCGTGCCAACCGGCGTGTGAGCGAAGTAGTTGGCGGGCAGTTCGACATCAGCGTCAGTCATGTGGATCCAAGGGCTGTGGATGCGCCCGGCTGAGATCAGTGCGCAGGCCATGTCGGCGGCGATCTTGCGGGCGAGGCCCACTCCTTGGCGGCGCGGAATGAGCCGGTTTGGCGCAGTGCGGTTGACCGCCAGGACGTCGAGCGGGTGGCGTCGACGGCTGAAGTGGATTGGCTCGTCGTCGGCGCCGCCGAGCGCGCGCCATAGCGCTTCGGTGCGGCGGCGGGCTTCCACGTCGGCGTCGCTTGGTGCGTTGACCACAAGGATCACCAGCGCGGAGGCGTGCAGGCGGCCGAGAACTGTGTCGATGCACTCCGGCGACTCGTCGTAGCACGGAATGGTGAGGACACTATCGTAACGGGCCGCCAATTGCGGAATCTGCAGCGCTTCCGGTTCCCCGTATCGGTCCAGGTAGCGGGCGATGGGCTGGCGCGACTTCAATGCAGGCGGGGCAGCAGGGGCAGGGCGGCGACGATGTCCGCTTCGATGCGGCCCAAGGCTTCGACGCGTGGCGTCACCGCGTCCGCGTCGCAATGTTGCAGCGCGAGTTCCAGGAACAGCTCGCCGTGGCGGCGCTCGCTCTCGTTGAGGGCGGCGAAGAATCGCTGCTCGGCACCACCGGGGAGCGCCTCGGCAATCAGCCCGAAGCGCTCGCAGCCGCGTGATTCCACCACCGCGGCGATCAACAGCCGGTCGAGCAGGAAGAAGGCCGGTCCTTGGCGCACATGGCGGTTCATGGCCGCGATGTATGGATCCTTGGCATCCGGGGCGGGCCCGATGCCGCGCCGCGTGAGCAGCCGGATGACCTCCCGGTAGTGGGACATCTCCTCCACGGCGAGGTCCGCCATCGCATTCAGCAGCGCCGGCTTGTCCGGATAGTGGGAGGCGATCTTCAACGCCATGCCCGCCGCCTTCTTCTCGCACGAGGCATGGTCCTGCAGAAAGCGGTCAAAGTCGCCGAGCACAACCTCGATCCAGCCGGGCGGCGTGGGTGTGAGTTGCGCCATCACTTGTGGTCAGCCATAGACTCGGTTAAGCCAGTCGCTGATGTGGGTGATTTCCTCCGGGCAGACTTGGTGGCCCATGCCGTATTGGCGCCACTCGACTTGGTAGTTGAGGCCGAGCAAGGCTTCCCGGCAGGTCACCGCGCGAGTGAGGGGGATCATGGGGTCCATCAGGCCATGGGCCATGAAGATGGGCGTGTCGATGTTGGCGAGGCCGATGCGGTCGGCCAAGCGTTCGTGGTCGTGAACATAGGTGGACAGGGCCATGATGCCCGCCAAGCGTTGCTCGTAAGCCAGGCCCAGTTCCAAGGCGATGACGCCGCCCTGGCTGAAGCCGGCCAAAGCAATCTGGCTGGCCGGGGTGCCCGCGGTGATCTCGCCTTCCAGAATTTCGGTGATCTGCGCTTTGGAAGCCATGATGTCCGCCTGGCCAGTCAAGGGCGCGCCGGGGTCGATGTCGTACCAAGCACGCATTTCGGCACCGCCATTGATGGTCACCGGGCGCACCGGGGCGTTCGGGAACACGAAGCGCAGCGGGGCGGTCAGGTTAAGCATGGGAATGATCGGCTCGAAGTCGTGCGCATCGGCCCCCAAGCCGTGCATCCAGATGACGCTGCCAACGGGCGTATCGCCTGATTCCACGGTCACGCATTCCAAGCTCATGATGTTCCGCCTCCTGACTTTCCAAGTTGGTGAATGTGGCGCTGGGTTGCACAGCAATCCGACCGCTTCGCCGCAGCGAAGTACGGGCGGCGAGATTAACAGGTTTGCGAGGCTAAGAGCCTGCGCCTGTGGAATTCACGGCTGCAAGTTCACTTTCGCGACTTCCTGCGGCGCAGGCTCCCAGGTTTGGGTGATAATGCGCCCATGGACGACGGATACGATCGACAGGCCTCGCGGGAGTTGACCAAACTGCTTCCGGCGCTGAAGTTTCTGCGGCCCTACCTCAAGCAGGTGATGGTCGCGGGGCTGGCCTTGGTGGTCACCGCCACCATCACGCTGTCCATAGGCCAGGGCCTGCGCCTGGTGATTGACCAAGGCCTCTCCGGCCAATCCGATGCCCTGCTGGAACGCAGCATCCTGATCTTCGCCGTGCTCGTGGTGGGCCTCACCGTCGGAACCTTCGTGCGCTTCTACTTCGTCTCCTGGCTCGGCGAACGGGTCAGCGCGGACATTCGCTTGGCGGTCTTCAATCATCTCATCCGACTGCATCCGGCGTTCTTTGAGGAAAACCGCCCCACCGAGATCCAAAGCCGCATCACCACCGACACCACCCTGCTGCAGACGGTGATCGGCTCGTCGGTCTCCATCGCGCTGCGCAACGTGCTGATGTTTTTCGGCGGCATCGTGCTGCTGGTGCTGGCCAACCCGAAGCTCTCCCTGATCGTGGTGGTCAGCGCCCCCTTCGTGATCGTGCCCATCCTGCTGTTCGGCCGCCGGGTGCGGCGCCTGTCGCGCAGCAGCCAGGATCGGCTGGCCGATGTGGGCACCCATGCCGGGGAATCCCTGCGCCACGTCAAGATCGTGCAATCGTTCAACCACGAAGCCCGGGATGAAGCCGAGTTCTCCGACCGTGTGGGCGAGGCGTTTGGCGTCGCGGTCAGCCGCATTCGCCAGCGCGCCGTGCTGATCGCCTTGGTGATGCTGCTGGTATTGGCTGCCATCGCCGTCATGCTCTGGGTGGGTGGGCAGGAAGTGGTGTCCGGCCGCTCCACGCCGGGCGACTTGGCGGCTTTCATCTTCTACGCCTTCATCGTCGCCGGTGCCGTGGGGGCCATCAGCGAGGTGTTCACCGATCTGCAGCGGGCGGCGGGCGCCACCGAGCGCCTCGTGGAACTGCTCAACGCCACTGATGGCCTGCCGGAGCCCGCACAGCCCGCAGTGCTGCCCGCCGGCGAAGGGCTGGCGCTAAGCGTTCAGGGCTTGAGCTTTACCTATCCCGCCCGTCCCGACGTTCAGGTGCTCAACGGCATCGACTTTACCGTGCAGCCGGGGGAAATGGTCGCTGTGGTGGGCCCGTCAGGGGCGGGCAAAAGCACCTTGTTCGACCTCCTGCAGCGATTTTACGATCCGAGCGAAGGAAGCATCCTCCTCAACGGGCGCAGCCTGCGCCAACTGCGCCGCCAGGATGTGCGCGAGCGCATCGGTTTCGTGCCCCAGGACCCTGTGTTGTTCGCCGGCTCGCTGCGCACCAATATTCTGTACGGCAATCCCGATGCCAGTGCCGCCGAGATTGACGAGGCGCTGCGGCTGGCCCACGCCGCGGAGTTTGTGGCGCAGCTCCCCGAAGGTTTGGAGGCCGTGGTGGGCGAGGGCGGGGTGGGCCTGTCCGGCGGCCAGAAGCAACGCCTCGCCATCGCCAGAGCGCTGCTCACCAACCCGGCCATCCTGCTGCTCGACGAGGCCACCGCCGCCCTCGATGCGGAAAGCGAACATGCCATTCGGCTGAGCATCGAGGAACTGAAAGGCCGCTGCAGCATCCTGGTGATCGCCCACCGCCTCTCCACGGTGCGCCAAGCCGACCGCATCCTGGTGCTGAAGGAAGGCGCCCTCATCGCCGCAGGCGGCCACGACGCGCTAGTGCGGGGCAACGACCTCTACGCCCGCTTCGCCCGCCTGCAGCTCGACGGGGAGCAGTTGCCGGCGGCTTGATGCACCGCCAACGCCAGCGGGCGCCTGCATGCGCTGAGCCTTCCCTGATGCCGTCTACCGCAACAGCTGCGCCACGTTGTCTTTGCTGACCAACTCGACGTCGAACTGCCGTTCCAGGAATGGAAGCACATCGGCTTCAATGGGCGCCCAGTCGAGCGACTCCAGCCTTTGGTGAACCGCCACCCGCCAGGTCTGTGGCTCAAGGGCGTCGCCCGGCCATCCGGTTTGTTCCAGCGCAGCGTTCAAGAGGGCCAGATTGGGGGCCGGCCACTCCGGGGCGCTGAGATACCAGATGAGATCGAACCAATCGCGCCCCTTGGGATAGGGTCTGTGCAGCACCGCGTGCAGCTTGCCCGCCAACAGAGAGGACCGATCATGGCAGTGCAATCGAAGCGCGATGTGACGCCTCACTAAGTGGACGTCCGTGCCAGCCCCCTTTGGTGGCTGGGTATCGACCTCGATTCGAATGGCCAGCGACTCCGATCGATGGGGTGACAGGCCAAGTTCATGGAGGATGCCGGGAAATCGCACCAATCCTCGATGCACCGTTTTCTCATCCCACACGCGCAGCTCGGTGTCGTAGTTCTCGGCATTCAGCACCGAACGCACGGCTTTCAGGTAGTTTCGCAAGTCATAGGTCGAGCGATCGCCCTCCAAAGCGAAATCCAGATCTTCGGAATAGCGCGGCAGGGCGAAAACGAATCGCAAGCAGGTTCCGCCTTGAAATGCCAGAGAGTTCATGGCCCCAGCATGTTGAAGCGCTCCTAGAATTTGGCCTTGTAGGTATTCACGCGCCACGTTTCGTCCGTGCAGGGGCGGGCTTTCGGACACCAGCTGCTTGAGATGCTCCTTCATAGGGCTTCGTAGGCCGGGGCGTTGGTGGCCAGCTTGTGCAGTTGGGTGGTGGCTCGCACCAGTTTGGGCGATTGGCTGAGTTGGGCGAACGCCTCGAGGCGGTCCAGGCTCAACGCGTCGAAACTGAGGCGCAGTTCCTTCAGATAGGCCGGGTTGTCGCCGTCGGGTGCGAAGTAGACCAGATCGAGCAGCGCCTTCTCCGGTTCCGCAAGAAAGGCATGTTGATTGTCCCCGAGCGCAACGCGCTGGTAGCCGAAGCGCCGTCCGGGCTTCAAGTGGCGAAAGCCGAATCGCCCCAGCGGCGTGTGGTACAGGCGCGGCCGCCCACCGGCGCAGCTGGTGACTTCGGCGACGAACTCTGGAATGACCTGCCAGTGCGCGAGCGCTGAGTGGCCGCTGACGTAGGAGCCGGGCGCAAGCCGGTTTGCCACCAGGAAGGGATGCGGCCTGCACTTTTGCCAAGGGGGCGCGAGCGCATAAAGCCCTCTCCGCAACTGGAGCAGCCGTCCGTTGCGCGTCCAACGGGAAAGCTGACGCCGAAGATTGACCGCATCAACGCCGCCGACAAGCAGCATTCCCGTCTCGAAGACGGGCTCATCGGCGACCAGATGCACTAGTTCGGAAAATTTCATAGCAATAACTTACCGAAAAAGGCATGTTAATGCGACAAAATATGGTAGTTGTGAATCATGCTTGCGTCCCTGCGGTTCGACCGGGAGGGGCAGCTGGTGGCAGGCGTTTTGCGGAACGATAGCCACAGCCGAGGTGGGAAGGCACAATTCCCAGCGGACGGCAGATTGGCGGCGGGTGCCAGCATGACTCACATGTGCTACGCGGAGATCTCCCGTGACGACGAGGCAGGCGTTTGGTACGTCTCGGACACGGACGTTCCCGGGCTGGCGGCGGAAGCGGCTTTAGAGCCCGATCTGCTCCTCAAGATTCACGAGCTCGTGCCGGAGCTCTACGAGCTGAACCGGCATCTCTTCGATCAGTCACAGTCGCAGACGATGTTGCTGCGCGTCACATCGAGCAGGCTGGAGGCGATCCGGCTGGCTCCCTAAGAGGCCGACGCCCGCCCAAACCGAATGGGGATCAGCCTCGGCACGTTCGCTTGGTAGTCCCGGTAGCTGGGGTACTTGCCGCTGGAAATGGTCTCCGCCAGATTTGTTGAGCTGTGGAAGAGCAGGGTCAGCAATATGAATCCCCAGCCGGTCCAGTGCAGCCATTCCCCTGACGCGGTGACGGCGAAGAAGTAGAGCGTCCACCACATGCCGAGTTCGCAGAAGTAGTTGGGGTGGCGGCTGTAGCGGTACAGGCCGGTGCGCAGGAAAGGCTCGGCTTCCTCGCCGTTTTGCAGTTTGCGCCTCTTGTCCTGCTGGAACGCCCACATCTGCTCATCGGCAACGGTCTCGCCGATGAGGAAGGCGAGGAACAGCGCCGCCAACGCGGCATCCATCCAAGTGAACGGTGCCTCCAACCACAGCCAGGCGCTGTGGATTGGAGCGCAGAACAGCCAGATCAGGAGCATCTGCCCTGGCGCGATGAAGGTGGCGTTGAGCACCTGAATGCCTACCGGACCGACGCGCTCCCTGACCGTCGCCCAGCGGTAGTCCTCGCCGCCCTTCTGGTAGCCGCCCTTGCGAGCGAAGTTGAAGGTCAGGCGCACGCCCCAGAGGGTGACGAGCCCGGCCATCAGGTTCAGCCTGGCCGAGTCGAAGTCCGCCGCCCCAGCCACCCACAGGCAGTAGATGGGTGGCGCAATGGACCAAACGCGGTCCACCCAAGAGTATTCACGGGTCAGCACGGAGGAAAGCCAGCACAGCGCCGCCAGCACCAGGCAGAGCACCAGCATGTCGCCGAACGGCGTTCCGGCTAGGGGATTGAGGTCAGCCATGGTTCATTCGCATCGGTCGATGGGCAACCGATATTGAACGAAATCAACTCCCCGGTCCAAGCCCGGTGTCGGGCCGCGCCGAATTCGGCGTCGGCTGGCGGAGGCGGCGGCGGCTTTGGGCGCTCGGTCATGGGGCAACGGCATCCTGCATCGCCACCATGCGCAACACCATCTCGTCCAGGTAGCAGTTCGGCATCTCGTGCCCGGCGCCCTCCAGCGCCATCAGTTCCGCACCCGGAATGGCCTCGGCGAGCGCCACGCCGTGGGGGTAGGGTAGGTTGCGGTCTTCGGTGCCGTGCACGACCAGAGTGGGGATGTCGAGCTTGGCCAGCAGCGGGCGCCGATCCCTGGGGCTTGAGGCCATGATGGCGGGGATGTGGTTGTTCATGGCGTCAAAGTTCAGGGCGCGGTCCACTTCGCGGGTGGCGATGTCCCGTTGGCGCGCCTCATTGAATGGCTCGATGGAGCCGGCCATCTGCCGAAAGAGGTCGATGCGCAGTTGTATTCGCTGCTCCCGGGTTTGGGCTGGCGAGGCGATGATGTCGAGGACTCTGGCCAGCCAGTTGGGATCAGGTGGCGGCAAGTCTCCGCCGCCCATGTCCGGCTCATCGGGATTGCTGGCCATCGCCGTAGACATGATGATGGTGGCTGATCGCAAGCGTGGCCGGTGATTGATGGCCAGCAGCTGGACGATCATGCCGCCCATGGAGGTGCCCGCCGCATGGGCGGATTCCAGCCCATAGCCGTCCAGAACGCCCACCGCGTCCTTGGTCATGTCGTCCAGCGTGTAGGGATTTTCGGCGAAGTCGAAGCAGGTGGACTGCCCGGTGTCGCGGTTGTCGTAACGGATGACGAAGCGGCCCTGGTCCACCAGCCGCTGAACAAGGCCGTCTGGCCAGTAGAGGCCTTGGGCGCTCGCGCCCATGATCAGCAGCAGGGGAACGCCGTTGGGGTCGCCGAAGCTCTCCGTCCAGAGGGTGATGCCGTTGGCCTGGAGGATGCGTTCGCTCAAGGGATGCTCAATCCTCCAGCCGCCGATAGATCAGCCACTCCGCGGCCAGCGCGGGCGCCAAATCATCGTCCTCGATTTCGATTGAGGCGTCCAAGCGAACCAAGACGCCATGATGCCCCTTGGCCTCGACTTTCCTCAATTCAAACCGTCCCCGCACCCGGCGGCCCACCGGCACGGGCTGCACGATGCGCAGCCGATCGAAGCCGTAGCTGGTGCGGTAGGCCACGCCGTCCATGGGCAGGTTGGTGGCTTGGGCCATGTCGGTCAGCAGCGACATCAGCAGGAAGTTCTGCGCAATGGTGCAGCCGAAGGGGGTTTCCCGGGCCGCTCGGGCCGGGTCGGTATGGATCCAGGCGTCATCGCCAGTGTTGCGGGCGTGCGCATCGATTCGCTCCTGGTCGATGCTCACCCAGGGCGACACCCCGATTTCGCGCCCGACGAAGGGGGTCAGCAATTCAAGGTGGGCTTTGATGCGCTGTGCGTTCATGGGTGGTCGTGGGGCCGCTCCACCCCGGCGGGCACCCGGATGGAGGCGACTAACGCCTTGACCTGCTCAGGCACGGCGGGCGCGAAGCGGCTGACGGTCAGGGCGGTTGCGAAGTTCAGGGCGGCGCCCAGAGCGCCGATGCCCTCCGGAGAGACGCCGAACCACCAGTGGTCGGCGTTGTTCTGCCCCGGTTCAATGAACTTGAAGTAGGCAATGTAGCCGAAGGTGAAGACGAGGCCCGCCAACATGCCGGCGATGGCGCCTTCCTTGGTGGCGCGCAGGGAAAAGATGCCGAGCAGGATGGCTGGAAACAGCGAGGCCGCGGCCAGGCCGAAGGCGAAGGCCACCACCTGGGCGACGAAGGCCGGTGGATTGATGCCTAGATACCCCGCGATGACGATGGCGGTGGCGGCGGCGATGCGGGCGTAGCGCAGCTCCTGGCGGTCGCTGATGCCGCGGGCCAAGGTTTTCTTCATCAGATCGTGGGAGACCGAGGCGGAGATCACCAGCAGCAACCCGGCGGCGGTGGAAAGCGCCGCCGCCAAGCCGCCCGCCGCAACCAGGGCGATCACCCAACCCGGCAGGGCGGCGATTTCCGGGTTGGCCAGCACCATGATGTCGCGGTCCACATAGACCTCGTTGGCGCTTGCGCTCGGTGGGTTGGCCAATGCCCGTTGGCCTTGTTCGCCGCGCTCGCCGGTGAAGACGGGCGGGCCGTCGAAGGGCACGCCGGGCGCGTACTGAATGGCCCCGTCGGCGTTCTTGTCCTGCCAGCCCACGAGCCCGATGTCCTCCCAGCGCTTGAACCAGTCGGCCACCTCGGCGTAGGGCGCGTCCTGCACCGTGTCGATGAAGTTCAGGCGGGCGAAAGCGCCCACCGCCGGCGCGGTGGTGTAGAGCAGGGCGATGAACAGCAGGGCATAGCCCGCCGAGCGCCGGGCGTCCGAGACCTTGGGCACCGTGAAGAAGCGCACGATCACATGCGGCAGCCCGGCGGTGCCGATCATCAGCGCTAAGGTGATGGCGAACACGTCGATCATCGACTTGCTGCCATCGGTGTAGGCGCCGAAGCCCAGATCCACCAAGGTGCGGTCGAGCCTTTCGAGCACCATCAGCCCGCTGCCGTCGTTGACGGCGGCGCCGAGGCCGATTTGCGGGATGGGGATGCCGGTGATCAGCAGCGAGATGAAGATCGCGGGCACGAGGTAGGCGAAGATCAGGACGCAGTACTGGGCGACCTGGGTGTAGGTGATGCCTTTCATGCCGCCAAGCACCGCGTAGAAGAACACCACCGCCATGCCGATCAATACGCCCCAGACGATGTGGACGTTGAGGAAGTGGCTGAAGACGATGCCGACGCCGCGCATCTGTCCGGCGACGTAAGTGAACGACACCACGATCAGGCAAACCACCGCCACCACCCGGGCGGCGTTGGAGTAGTAGCGGGCGCCGATGAAGTCCGGCACGGTGAACTCGCCGAACTTGCGCAGATAGGGTGCCAGCAGCAGGGCGAGCAGCACGTAGCCCCCGGTCCACCCCATCAGGTAAACCGCGCCGTCGTAGCCCATGAAGGCGATGATGCCGGCCATGGAGATGAACGAGGCGGCGCTCATCCAGTCGGCGGCGGTGGCCATGCCGTTGGCGACGGGATGCACACCGCCCCCGGCGACGTAGAACTCCCCGGTGGAGGCGGCCCGCGACCAGATGGCGATGCCGATGTAGAGGGCGAAGCTGCCGATGACGAACAGATAGGTCAGGGCCTGCACGTCCATGGCGTCAGTCGGCTCCGGATGGGTCGCCGTCGCCGGCATCGCCGGTGACGTTGTCGCTGACGCCGTGCTTGCGGTCGATGCGGCGCATGGCCGCGGCGTAGATGAAGATCAGTGCGACAAAGACGTAGATGCTGCCTTGCTGGGCCCACCAGAAGCCGAACTTGAAGCCGAAGAATTGAATCTGGTTGAGGGGTTCGACCAGCAGGATGCCGAAGCCGAAGGAAACGATGAACCAGACCGCCAGCAGGATGCCCATCAGCTTCAGGTTGGCGCGCCAATAGCGCTGATGGTTGGCGTCGGGATTGCTTTGCCCGTCCATGATCTCAGGCCGCGGCCTGCGGCGAGGTGCCGACTTCGGCGCGAATGGCGCCATGCAGCTCGCCAAGCTTGTCGATCATCGCATCGACGCTGCGAAACCCCGCCTGAAAGATGGCCGTGGCGTTGAGCGCGATCCACTCGAAGCCCATCTCGGCGACGACGTTGGCCCGTTGCACGACTTGACCGGCATCGCCGTAGAAGCCTCTGCCGGCATCGTCCCGGGGCGGCATGCCGAGCATCATCTGCCGGCCGATGCCGGCTGGGTCGCGGCCCGCCGCCTCGGCGTGCCGACGGATGGTCTCGATCATGCGCGCCGCTTGTTCGGGTGCTTCAATGGCGGGCGCGAGCCAACCGTCCGCCAGTTCGCCAACACGCTTGAGCGCTTGTGGCGCGCCGCCCCCGACCCAGATGGGCAGCTTGCCGCCTTGGGGAGGCTTGGGCTCCATGGCCATGGCGTCGGCTTGGTAGAACTCGCCTTGGAAGTCGATCCGTCCTTCGGTCCAGTAGGCGCGAATCAGCTTGATGGCCTCGTCCATGCGCCGGCCCCGGTTGCTGAAGTCCTCCCCCAATGCCTGGTACTCCGATGCCTGCCAGCCGACCCCCACACCCAGTCGGGCGCGGCCGCCGGAGAGCGTGTCCAGGGTGGCGAGCTGTTTGGCGACCAGCACCGGTTCCCGCTGGGGCAGCACCAGCACTTCCGTGCCGAGGCCGATGCGCTCAGTGACCGCGGCGGCGTAGGCGAGCGTCATCAACGCTTCCATGATTGGCATTTTCGGCGGGTAGATGGGCGCGGCGCGGCCTTGTGTCGGGTAGCCCATCACCACATGGTCAAAGATGTCGAGCTGGTCGAAGCCGATCTCCTCGATGGCTCGCGCCAACCGAGCCACCGCCGCCGGTCCTTCCCGGTAGGCGACGCTCGGAAACTCAACCGATAGCTTCATGGAATCAACGCTCCCCCAAAAAATGCCACTCTAGCGGCGCACGTCCGCTGGCGCCAGCCCCGATGTGCCACGATGTGCCGTGTCCGGGCGAAGGCGCTGGGCCGGCTGCCGATTCCGATGTCGGTGAACTACAGGGCCAGATCCCGCGAATGCGCGAAAGGCAATTGGAACGACACTGGGATCGCCTCGTGACCGAGTTGCATCCCGCCGCGCAAATGGCCATGCTCTCAGCGCTTGTGGAGTCTTGGCGACATTCAAGGAACAACCGCCAATGCACTGACTGCGCAGGTGCGCAGGGAGCTGCCTTCAACTCTCGACGGAGCAAGGGCGGGATTTCCTCGGGCCGGGCTTTGTTCGAGTCTATTTTTCGTTTTGAATCAAGGCGGTTCCGCACACGGGCGAGATGTCCTAGCGCCAGGCGGGGTCCCCCGGCCGGGCATCCCGCCCTCGTGTTTAGCCAGGGGAGCTTCGTGGAAGGGGAGTTTTGATGTCGCGTTTGGAGCAACTGATCCGCGGTTTTGTCTATGCTGGGCTTTTGGCCTTTTTCTCCGGCACCGCCGCGGCGGCAGTGGTCACCACCGAGCAAGGCCAGTTTCGCGGCTTCCGGGCGGATTGGGGTTGGACGTTCCTCGGGCTGCCCTACGCCCGTCCGCCGCTCGGCGATCTGCGTTGGCGGCCACCGCAGCCGGCAGCGGTCCACGAGGGCGTCAAGGCGGCATCGGGATATGGCCCCATGTGCCCTCAGTCGCGGGCCGGGCAGCGAGGCATTGCCGCTGCCAGCGAAGACTGCCTGACCTTGAACGTCTGGACGCCGGGTGTTGATGACGGCAAGCGCCCGGTGATGGTTTGGATCCACGGTGGCGGATTTCGTGCCGGGTCGGGGCGGATTGCGGGCGAGACGTTTGCGGTCCGCGGCGTCGTCACCGTCTCCTTCAACTACCGTCTCGGTCCGCTGGGTTTCTTCAGCCACGAGGCGCTTGAATCCCGCGAGGCGAACTTCGGCCTGCTGGACATGATTCTGGCGCTGCGGTGGGTGCAGGCCAACATCGCGCAGTTTGGCGGCGACCCCGGCAACGTGACGATCTTCGGCGTCTCCGCGGGCGGCATGGCGGTGAGCTTGCTGATGGTCAGCCCCCAAGCCGAAGGTCTCTTCCACCGCGCCATTGCCCAGAGCGGCTACGGCACCTGGGCCCTGCCGCGCACACGCCACGCTCCCCAGGGGGACGTGTTGAGCATGGGCTTCGCGCCGCCACTGTCAGCGGAGGGCATCGCCCAAGGCTTGGTCGCCCAAGTGGCTGACGGGCCGGCCACCGAGAGCGGCCTGCGGGCGTTGGACGGCGCGGCGCTGGCCGAAGCGGTGGAGGGTTTTCACTTGCCCTTGGTCGATGGGGGCACCTTGCCGGAGGAGCCTGGCTTGATGTTTGCCCAGGGACGCCAGCACGACGTGCCGTTGATCACGGGCGGCAATAGCAATGAAGGATCGGTGATGCCGGCCTCTGGCATATCAGCGGCCGAATTCGTCGGCTACCATCGGGACGGGCAGGCGGCGGTCGAACGCTTGTACGCCGAAGACTATCGGCTGGGCCCTGAGCAGGGCGTGGCGCGAATGTTTGGCGACAACCGCTACCTGCTCGCTGCGCGCGTCGCAGGCGCGGGCATGGACAATGTGGATAGCCCGGCGTGGCTCTACTACCTCGATTTCGTGCCTGCCGAGCAGAGCGGCGAGTGGCGCGGCACGCCCCACGGCTATGATGCCGCCATCCTTTTTGCGGGCGCTCAATCCGGGGATCCAACCGAACGGGCGTTGGCATCGCGCATGCAGGCGTTCTGGGTGCAATTCGCCCGCTCCGGCAACCCCAACGGCGATGGCGAGGTGGCTTGGCCCCGCTACGACCGGCAGAGGGATCGCTGGCTGGTGTTCTCGAACGAAGACCGTGCCGAGGCCGGGGTCATCGCCGCCAAGCTGGATTTGCTCGAGTCCCACTACCGGCGGCGGGTCGGCTTGGTTCAAGATGGTCGCTAACAAAGCGCCGGCGCCTCCCGTGCAGCCGATTCGTCCGGCGGCCACGGTCATTGTGCTGCGCGAAGCGGCGCGGGGATTCGAGATCTTCATGCTCAAGCGCACCAACCGCGCATCCTTCGCCGGTGGGATGTACGTTTTCCCCGGTGGGCGAGTGGATGGCGACGATCATTTGCACAAGTACGATGCCGTTCGCACCGGGCCAGATGAGCGGCAAGCCCCGCAGGCCGAAGCCTTGGGTGCGCAGTGGCGGGGCTATTGGGTTGCGGGCATCCGCGAGAGCTTTGAAGAGGCGGGACTGCTGCTTGCCTATCGGGACGGGGTCCTGCTCTCCTACGCCAATGCCGACGAGCGCCGCCGCTTCGACGCCTATCGTCAGCCTTTGCATGGCCGTACCCTGCGGCTGTTCGACATCTGCCAGCGGGAGGGGCTGTCGCTGGCGGTGGACCGCGTCCACTTTCACAGCCGCTTCGTCACGCCCTTGGGCCGCCCGAGGCGATTCGACACCCGCTTCTTCATTGCCGCTGCCCCGGAAGGGCAGGCGGGCCGCCACGATGAGCATGAAACCGTGGACAGCGTCTGGGTCGCCCCGGAGGAGGCCTTGAGCCGCCATCGGGAGGGAGACTTTGGCCTGATGAACGTGACCCGCCTGCAGTTGGAGGGACTGGCCAGCCATCGTTCCGCCGAAGCGGCCATTGACGCGGCAGCGCGCAACCGACACTTCCCGGTGCACCGGCCGGTACTGCCGCCGGGCCATTGACCAAGTCCTTCAGTGCGTGGTCATCCCGCCCTCAAGCCAGACAACGGCTTTGAATGAAGGTCGGCTCGAGGGCGTCCCGCCCTCGCACTGTTGGAAGGGAAGCGCAGTTGTTTTGGATTAGTAGCGCTGTAGGCGGGGCATTGACAGCGCTGTATGCCGGTTGCAGGCTGGAAACATGGAAATTCGACCTTACCAACCCGAACGGGACCTGAAGGCCATTCAGCGCATCTGGCGGGAAATCGGCTGGATTGACAGCAAGGCGGGCGAGGCCGCGGTGGCCGACATGCTCTGCGCCGGCCGCTGCTTGACGGCGGCGCTGGACGGTCAGGCGGAGTGCATGGCGCACACCTCGCTGGGCGCGATGCGCTATCGGAATGCCGCCAGAAACAAGGCCTTTGTCGAAACCCTTGAGCCGGGAATCGATGAAGACTTGTCGATGTGCGCGGTCACCGCGGTCATGACTAGCCGAATCGCCCGCAAGCTCGGCTTGGCGCTGCGGCTCACTGCCCGGCAATTGGCCGCCGGCGTCGAGGACGGCGCTGCGCTTGCCGTGCTCGGCGTCTTTGACCAGGGCTTCTACGACCGGCTCGGCTTCGGCACCGGCAGCTACGAGCACACCTTTCGATTTGATCCCGCAACCTTGCGGGTGGATGCGCCCTTTCGTCCGCCCAAGCGGTTGACCAAGGACGACTGGCGGGCGGTGCATGGCGCGATGATGAACCGCCGCCGGGGCCACGGCGGTTGTCTGCTGCCGGATGCGGAGTTAATGAAGGCGGAACTTTCCTTTCGTCCCAACGGCTTCGGCTTCGGCTATGAGCGCGACGGTGCGTTGACCCATTGCGTTTGGCTGGTTGCCGAGCAGATGGAGCACGGCCCTTATCAGGTGCAGATGCTGGCCTATCAGGATGGGCCGCAGTTGCTGGAATTGCTGGCCTTGCTGAAGTCCCTGGGCGATCAAGTCTCCTTGATTGCAATGCACGAGCCCTCGGACATCCAATTGCAAACCCTGCTCAAGGAGCCGTTCCGCCACCGGCGCAACACCCGCAACTCGGACTACGCCGCCTACCACCGCACCGCCGCTTGGTGGCAGTTGCGGATGCTTGACGTGGGCGCCTGCGTGGCGGCGCGGCATTGGCCGGGCGAGAAAGTGCAGTTCAATTTGAGGCTAACCGATCCGGTGACCGACTATCTGCCGGACGGCCCTTGGCGAGGCTGTGCCGGGGACTATTGGATTTCGGTGGGTCCGAGCTCATGGGTCGAATCCGGCCATCGCGATGACCTGCCCACCCTGCGAGCCTCCGTGAACGCCTTCAGCCGTCTCTGGTTCGGGGTGGCGCCGGCGACGGGCTTGGCGGTGACGGACGGCTTGGCCGTGGAGACGCCGGCGCACGGCAGCGACCTTATGGCGCCCTCGGGCGCGCTGCTGGACCGTCTGGATGAGGCGCTGTGCCTGCCTGCGCCGCGAACGGGCTGGGATTTTTGAGCGCCCCGAATCGTCTGATCACCCTCGGCTGGGGGCCTTTCTTTGCCGATCAGTTGCGCGCCGGCGATGGCGCGCCGGGGCGCATCATGGCCATGGAGCGCACCGGCGCGCGCATCGCGCTTGGCGACGATGAGCGAACGGTGCCCTTGGGCGGGCGCTGGTACCGACTGCCCCCGGAAGACCGACCCACCGTCGGCGACTGGGTGGCTTTCGACGCCGCCGCCGAGCGCATTGAGCGTCTGCTGGCGCGCCGCAACGTCCTCAAGCGCATCGGCGCAGGCACCCGCGGCGAGATCCAGCTCATGGGTGCCAACATTGACACGCTCTTCATCGTCGCCGCCGGTCATGAGGCCCTCAATCTCGCTCGGATCGAGCGTTACCTGAACCTCGCGGAGCAGAGCGGCGTCGAGGCCGTGCTGGTGCTGACCAAGCGAGATCTGGCCGCAGCGTCGAAGGATCAGGTTCAAAGGGTCCGTGGTCTGCGTCCCGACTTGAGCATTGAATGCGTGGACGCCCGCAACGCCGCGTCGGTCGAGGCGTTGACCCCTTGGCGGCGGCTCGGCGCGACGGTCGCGCTGGCCGGTCCGAGCGGCGTTGGCAAGTCCACCTTGGTCAACACCCTAAGCGGTACGCCGGTGCAGGCGATCGGGCGGATTCGCCAGCGGGACGGCAAGGGCCGCCACACCACCACCCGGCGGTCGCTGCATCCGTTGTCCGACGGCTGCTTGCTGCTTGACGCGCCGGGCATGCGGGAACTGAAGATTCCTGCCGCAGGGGAGCGCGATGTCGCCGGGGTGCTTGAGGATATTGAGATACTGGCGCAACGCTGCCGGTTCGCCAATTGCCGTCACGGCGACGAGCCCGATTGCGCGGTGCAGGCTGCGGTCGCCGCCGGAGCGCTGGACAGGGGCCGGTTGGAGCGCTACCTGCTGCTCAAGGAGGAGGCGGCCCGCCACCGTTGAGGCCGCTGTCCGCAGTCGGCTCTCATGCCGACCCGTTGGCGCTTTCCCCCATGTGCGCGGCTTCCAGGGCCAGCTTCTTGGCGTGTTCCAGGTCGTAGTGCAAGCGGGAAACAATGCGTTGGGCGTAGAGGCCGCCGCCGGCCTGCAGGTTGGTCACCGCGTACCAGCCGCCCAAGGCGTCGGCGGTGTAGTCGCGGATGGCGTGGAAAAGCTTCGAGCGGTAGATGCCGTCCACCGACTGCAGGGTGCCCATGTACTTGCGCACCAAGTGGCCGGTTTGCTCATTGTCCAGGTCCGCCATGCCCGGCGCCGTGAGGATGCTGCCGCCGGCGATGTCGTGCAGATGGCGCACCATGAGCGCGTAGTTGGCGGCTCCGTGGTATTTGCCGACGTTGGTGTAAAGCTCGCTGGGAAAGGCCGCGCCGTCGGAGGTGACGCTGCAGTTCTCGATGGCGGCTTCGAGGCTGGCCCGAATCAAGGTGGCGTTGATCATCATGTCGCTGATCTTCTCCTTGATGTGGCCCACCCGCTCCAGGCCCACCAGCCGGTCGTAGCCGGTGACGAAGGCAGCGAGGCCGCCGAGGCGCTCCCAAAGCCCGAGGGAGTGGGCGAAGACGGCGGCGAATTCCGGGTGCTCGCCAGCTAGGAAGACTCGGTCGCTAGGAACGAACACGTCTTCGAAAATGACGAAGCCCTCCGGCGTGTGGTGGTTGCCGGACATCGGAAAGTCCCGTGTGTCCGCATGGCGCGGCGCGTAGGTGGTGTTGATGATCTTCACCCCCGGCGCACCCACCGGCACCATGCAGGCCACCGAGTATTGATCCTCGCCGGGCTTCATGCCCTTGGTGGGGATGGTCATCAGCTCGTGGCCCATGGAGGCGGCGCTGATGTGCAGCTTGGCGCCGCGAATGACGATGCCGTCCGAGCGCCGCTCAATGACCCGCACGTAGGCGTCCGGGTCGTCCTGGTTGCCGGGCCGTCGGCTGCGGTCGCCCTTGGCGTCGGTGATGCACTGGGTGATGCGCACATCCCGCCGTTGGGCATCCTTGACCCAGGCCCGAATGCGTGCCGCCTGGTCGGGCAGCGTGGCCTCGATGCGGTCGGCGGCGGTCAGCAGCGTCATGATGGAGGCGTAGGTGACATGGGTGAGCAGGTCCACGGTCTCGTGCAGTTCCACTTGCTCGCGCAGTTCCTTGGCCGAACCCGGCACCGCCATGAAGGCGCCCACCGCGCCGGGGGCGGGGTCGTGGAAGCGGTCGTAGCCGGCGGCGGCGGAGTCCACAGTGATGCCGAGGATGGGATGGCCGGGCAGATCGAAGATCTGCTCGCCCTCAAAAAAGGTGGCGCGCCCATCGTCCAAGGAAGCGCGATACTCATCGCCAGTCATCATGGCGGGTTTCCGTCTTCGCCCACTCCCTCGGGCTTTGGGAGCGCCTCGGCGGCCTCGCTGCCTTCGTCACCGGCTACGACCGGCTGGTGATCGATGCGCAGGTAGGGCTTGGGCGCTTTCCAGCCGTCGGGAAACTTCGCCTTGGCCTCCTCATCGGACACGGCGGGAACGATGATGACATCCTCGCCCCGCTTCCAGTTCACCGGCGTCGCCACCTTGTGCTTGGCGGTGAGCTGGCACGAGTCGAGCAGGCGCAGCACCTCGTCGAAGTTGCGCCCGGTGCTCATCGGATAGGTCAGCATCGCCTTGATGCCCTTGTCGGGGCCGATCACGAACACCGAACGCACCGTGGCGTTGTCGGCCGCGGTGCGTCCTTCGGCGGCGTCGCCGGCTTCGGCGGGCAGCATGTCATAGAGCTTGGCCACATTCAGCTCCGGGTCGCCGATCAGCGGATAGTTGACGGCGTGGCCCTGGGTTTCCTCGATGTCCTTGGACCAGGCGGCGTGGTTGTCCACCGGGTCCACGGAGAGGCCGATGATCTTGCAATTGCGCTTGGTGAATTCCGGCTCGAGGCCGGCCATGTAGCCAAGTTCAGTGGTGCAGACCGGGGTGAAGTCCTTGGGATGGGAGAACAGCACCGCCCAGCCGTCGCCGATCCAATCGTGGAAGTCGATGCGGCCTTGGGTGGTCTCGGCGGTGAAGTTGGGCGCTTGAGCGTTGATGCGTAGGGTCATGGGGCCTCCGTTTTGCTTGGCTGCGCAAAAGGGCGAATTTACCACTATCGGAGGGCGATGTGGGGCGCTGGCGCTATACTGGCGTCTTCGCATGCCCCATGAGTGCTCGCCCATGCTTGATGCCCCAATCGCCTTGAAGGGAGCGCCTGGCTCCCCCTACACCCGCAAGATGCTGGCGCTGCTGCGCTACCGGCGCATCCCCTATCGCTTTCTGCAAAGCGCGGTGGATGGCAGGGAGCCGGATGCCGGTCTCCCGCAGCCGAAGGTGGGGCTGCTGCCCACCTTTTTCCTTCCCGCCGCCGATGGCGATCTCGAGGCGGTGGTGGACTCCTCGCCCATCATTCGCCGCTTGGAGCGGGAGGTCTTGGGCCGCTCGGTCGTTGCGCCCGACCCGGCCATGGCGTTCATCGACTTCCTGCTCGAGGACTACGGCGATGAATGGCTGACCAAGGCCATGTTCCACTATCGCTGGCACTATCCGGCGGACATTGAGCGCGGTGGCGAGATTCTGCCGAGATGGCGAAATCTGGCCGCCAGCGACGCCGAAATCGCCCCCATGTCGGCCTTTATCCGTGATCGGCAGATCAGCCGCCTGCATGTGGTGGGCAGCAACGAGACAACCGCCCCGATCATTGAGGCGAGCTACAGGCGCTTTCTGAACCTCTTCGACGCCCACATCCGCAACGGCCCATTCGTGCTCGGGCAGCGTCCCGGCGCGGCTGATTTCGCCATCTTCGGCCAACTCACCCAGTTGACGGGCTTCGATCCCACGCCGATGCAAATCGCGTTTGAAAGCGCCCCCCACGTCTTTGCCTGGGTGGGCGTCATGGAGGATCTGTCCGGCCTTGAACCCGAGCTGGGACATTGGTTTGAGCGCGATGCCCTGCCGGACACGCTGCGCGGACTGCTTGAGGAGGTGGGCCGCGTTTACGCCCCCGCGTTGTTGGCCAATGCTGCGGCGGTCAATCAGGGCGCAGACGAAGTGCGCACTGAGATCGACGGGCGCCCATGGACCCAAAAGCCCTTCCCCTACCAAGCCAAATGCCTGCAGTGGCTGCGCAGTGAACGGGCGCGGCTCGATGGGGAGGACCGCGCCTTTGTGGATGAATTGCTGTCCGGCACCGGCTGCGAGGCGCTGTTTGAGGCGCCTTAGCTCGGCGGCGCGGCGGCTCAACGTCTCTTGCGTCAACGCCCGGTTCGCAAACGAGGCCGTCACGCCCTTGAGCCAGCTTCGTTCGAGGCTGCCCCCTCGCCTCGAATCAGCATGGATCCCCGGAAGGGCATGGCGCCCTCCGGTTGCCGGGCTCAGGGTGGCGTGTAGGCCGCGTGGCGGCCACCGAACGGCGAGTATTCCAAACCGACGGATTCGGAAACCGTTTCGAAGTCCTTGATCTGCCAGCCCCAGGCGCTGGTGATGGCCAGCGTCTTCCAGCGCCACTGACCGTCCGTTCCGGGGCGCATGACCCCTTCGTAGCGTCCGCCCTGCACGCCGTTGGCGGTGTTGGTCATGAAGTAGGCGGTGACTTCAGCGGAGTTGAGATCCGGGGCGACGTTGATGGCGATGTTGGCGGAGTGGTGGCCGCCGCGTATGCCCTTCGGCCCTTCGCTGTAGGGTGCGTACAGGGGCGCGATCTCCGCCCGGCCCTCGAAGTGCAGGTCATCTCCGCCGGCACCGGGAAAATTTGGCACGTCGAGCACCGCGTCCGCCGTGTAGCAGTCCACGATGTCGTCGCCAAAGCCGGTGTCCAGGCTGTAGAGATAGCGATTGAAGGCGCTCAGCACCGCTTCCTTGGCCTCGAGGCGCGCGATGCGGACTTTCAGGGCTTGCAGTTCGTCACTCATGGTGGGGCTCCCGTGGTTTGTTGGGCCTGATTTGCGTCAGCGCACAGCGCTCTCAGCTTTTCGATACCCTCCGGATCGATTCGCTCAGTGCCCGGGCCTCATGTGGTCCGCACCATCATCTTGCCGGTGTTGGCGCCTGCAAAGAGCTGGATGAGCGCGTTCGGCAGTTCCTTGAAGCCGTCGATGACGGTGGTTTGCTGCTGAAGCTGCCCGGCGTCGATCCAGCGGCGCATCTGGGCCTCCGCCTCCGGGTAGCGGTGTTCGTAGTCGATGACGATGAACCCCTCCATGCGGGCGCGGCGGAAGACCAAGTTGAAGTAGTTTCTAGGTCCCGGCGGCTGCTCGGTGAGGTTGTAACGGGAAATGCCGCCGCAGATCACGATGCGGGCGTTCATGGCGATGCGGTCGAGGCAAATGTCCAGAATCTCGCCGCCGACGTTGTCGAAGAAGACGTTAATGCCGTTCGGGCACAGCCGGTCCACCTCCGCCGCCGCGTCGGCGGTCTTGTAGTTGAAGGCGCCGTCGAAGCCGAGTTCGTCGGTCAGCCAGGCGCACTTTTCGTCGCTGCCCGCCATGCCGAACACCGTGCAGCCCTTGATCTTGGCAATCTGCCCGGCGACGCTGCCCGTGGCGCCGGCTGCGCCACTGATCATCACCACGTCTCCCGCCTTGGGCTGGCCGACGTCGAGCAACCCGAAGTAGGCCGTCATGCCGGTGCCGCCGAGCACGCCCAAGGCCACCTTCGGGTCGATGTTGGCCTCGAAGGTCCGCAGGGGCAGATTATTGCCGTCCGATAGGGCGTAGTCCTGCATGCCAAACGTGCCGGTCACCTGGGTGCCTTCGGGATATTGGGAATTGTTGGAGGCCATCACCGTGCCGACGCCGCGGGCCCGCATGATGCTGCCGAGCGCTAGGGGCGCGACGTAGTCGGCCCGATTCTCCATTTGCCCGCGCATGGAAGGATCCAATGAGATGTAGTGGGTCTTGACGAGCGCCTCCCCGGGGCCTGGCGTCGGCACGGCGACCTCCCGGTACTCGAAATCGGAGGCCTTGACCATCCCGTGCGGACGGGCGGCGAGCAGGAATTGACGATTGGCGGATTCGGACATGGACGCTTCACTCCAAAAGAAGCAAATTATGCTTTGCGCACATTCGGAAGGGAACCGCAGTGCGCGGGGCCTGTCTTGGCGCACCGAAGTTATTCGAACGCACTTGATTTGTTGGGGTGCCTGCGCTTCGCCTTAGGCGAAGCGCCGTTGCGAACAATGGCGAATATACGATATCCTGATTCCATTATATCCGGACTGTGACTTCCTGATTTGTCGAACTATTACTTTTCCAGAGACCTTGCCTCTTCGGTGCGGCGATTGGCGACGCACTTCCCCGCCGTGGCGGTCACCGGCGCCCGCCAGACCGGGAAGACGACGCTGTTGACCAAACTGTTCCCCGACCATCACTACGTCAGTCTCGACCTGCCCGCCGAGGCGCAGCTCGCGGAAGAGGATCCGCAGACCTTCCTGGACCGGCATCCACCGCCACTCCTCGTCGATGAGGTGCAGTACGCGCCGAAGCTCTTTCGCAGCCTGAAGGTTGAGATCGACCGTGACCGGAACGCCAATGGCCGCTTCATTCTCACGGGATCCCAAAAACTGAGCCTCATGCGGGAGGTATCCGACTCGCTCGCCGGCCGTTGCGGCGTCGTGGAACTCGAGGGGTTGACCATTCGCGAACTTGGCCCTGTCTTCATTGCGCAGGAAGCCGCCGGGGGGGCGGCCGAGGCACTCGTACGCGGATTCATGCCGCAACTCTGGAAGGATTTGGCGCTGCGGCCTGTGGACTACTTTCGCAGCTATCAGGCAACCTACTTGGAAAGGGATGTGCGCCAACTCCTGAACGTGACCTCGTTGCGGGACTTTGACCGTTTCATGCGGGCGATGGCGGTTCGGAGCGGCCAGTTGCTGAACAAGACGGAGCTCGGCAAGGAAGTGGGCGTCAGCGCCAAGACGATCACCGCTTGGCTTAGCGTACTGGAGGCAACTAACCAGATCACTCTGCTCGAGCCTTACTTCGTCAACGTCAGCAAGCGTATTGCCAAAACCCCGAAGCTCTACTTCAACGATGTGGGCCTGCTCTGCTTTCTGTTGGGTCTCAGTAGCGAGGCCGTCCTGGAGAGCTATCTGATCGGCGCCATCTGGGAGACCTTCGTTTTCGGCGAGCTGCGCAAGCAGCTTCGCGTTGATGCGCCGGAGGCGACGGTCTGGTTCTATCGGGATCAGTCCCGAGATGTGGACTTCGTGATCGATCGGGACGGCCAGCTGACTCTCGCCGAATCCAAGTGGAAGGAACTTCCCACCCGCAGGGACTTCAGACAGGCAATGGCCGTTCGTGGGTTGCTGCCGCGCGCGAGGGGGCCGGTCATGGTGCTATGCCGCACCAGGCAAAGCCATCCGGTGGCGGAAAATGCTTGGGCGGTGGAGGGGTACCGGCTGTGGGACCACATATAGCTGGTTGGGTGCCTTCCGTCGCCCGTGATCACGAGTGCTTGTTGTCAATTGGTGGGTTTGCTTGGGACGTGAACAGGACGTTCACAACTTCTGCCTTCACTGCGTGATTGGGGGTCAATGCGCCAGGCCTTGGCCGAGTGACCCGACTTTCAATGCCAATGCTTGGCGATAAGCTCTCGCTGAGCATCTGGCCCCGTGCTTGGTCTGCAGCAACGCTCCATCACTGCGGCAGGGCGTTACGGCCGCGCGATCCACTCATCAATCAGCATGTGCAGGTGGCGGGGCTTGGTCTCGTTGTAGTCGGCGAACTGCAGGTGCTCCTTGGCGGTGGCGTGCAGGCCTTGCTGGACGTAGGGCAGGTTGCGTATGTCCTGGTTGAACACCTTGCCCAACATGCCGAGTTCCGGGGCGTCGGTCCAGTCGTCGTCCGGCCCCAGCCAGTGGATCTGGCGGACCGGCTCGTAGTCGCCGTGCTCCGGGATGGGGGATAGGAACATGCACTCCATGATGCACTCGTCGGGATTGCGGCCCTTGGGGCGAAAGCGGTAGTTGATGCTGTTGAACGACCCCCAAGGGTGAAAGTTGGGAAACACCGTGAAGAACACCGACGAGAATTCGATGTCGGCGATTTGGTCAGCGATGGAGGGGAGCGCGGGCTTGAGCATTTCCCGCTGCATCTGCGCGTAGGCGACGCGGGGATGCGTGGGCTGGGACTTGTCGTTCTTGGCGCTGCGTTCCGCGATGGCCCGCTCCAGTTCCGATTGGGGGAGCTGCCGGCCGCCCACCCAGTTGCACAGGTGTGGATTGACGTCCCCCAGTTCACCCTCCACCGGCTCGGCGTTGGCGGTGAACAGGCCAGTCTTGCCCTTGGGGGTTGTGACCCGCACCAAGCCCTCGCCGGCGCCCTCATAGACCCAGCCGTTGAGCGGGTGGCGCAGCCGCCGCTTGCCGTCGTCGGGGAGCGGGTCCCACTCTGGCTGCCCCTGGCTTTCCAAGGCGCCGCAGCGGATTGCCCGGGAGTAGTTGCCGAAGACGTCGTACTTGGTGTCCACGTCATGGACGCCGCCGAGCAGGATTTGCGGATGGGTGGCTATGACGTGATAGGACTCCATGAACGCCTCCGAGGCCACCTTCCAGTTGCAGCGGATGGTCTTGGCCACATGGGCGGACTTGTAGCGCCGCTCGTAGGGCAGCAACTCGAAGTGGCTGGGGAGGTCGCCCAGAAAGTCCTCAAGGGGCTCGCAGTCGGGGTCGGGGTTGATGAAGATGTAGCGCCCCCAGCGACCAGTTTTGACCTCGGGCAGCGACTGCTCGCTGGCTTTCAGGCCGGGGTAGTCCCATTGGCAGGGCACTTGGCGCAGGCTGCCGTCGAGGTTCCAGGTCCAGCCGTGGAAGGGGCAGCGCAGCTCCGTTGCGTTGCGGCCACGGTTTTCGCGCAGCTTGCGGCCCCGGTGCAGGCAGGCGTTGTAATAGGCCTTGAACTCATCGGCCCCGGTTCGCACCACTAGGAATGACAACCCGGCAACGTCGTAGGGCACGTAGTCGCCCACGTTGGGCATGTCGTCCTCGTGGCAGGCCATTTGCCAGGCGCGCTTCCAGATCTTCTCCACTTCCAGATCAAAGAAGGCTTGGGAGGTGTAACGTGCCACCGGTACGCGGGTCGGTCCTGGGGCGATGGGGTTGTCGCGCCGGTAGGATGCCGGCACGGGTCGAGTTTCGGCGTCCAGCAGCCGGTGGTAGGCGTCGTCGATGGTGCGCACGGGGATAAGAGCGGGTTCGGCCATTGCTTTTTCCTCTATTGGGCGTCGATGGGGCTTTCTACACTGTGGGTACTGTCGGTCGGCTAAAAAATGCTGAAGCCGCCGTCGATCTTGATCACGTCGCCGGTATGCCAGCGGGAGG
Source organism: Candidatus Azophilus lithoversatilis (assembly GCA_028278675.1). Taxonomy (GTDB): domain Bacteria; phylum Pseudomonadota; class Gammaproteobacteria; order Pseudomonadales; family Azotimanducaceae; genus Azophilus; species Azophilus lithoversatilis. Next base: position 47,398 of record JAQAJJ010000027.1, on the reverse strand, counting down.
CGTCGCTCATCAGGTATACGGCGATGGCGCCAAAGTCGTCCGGTGTGCCCCAGCGGCGCATGGGAATGCGTGGCATGACGTTGCCGGCGAACTTCTCCCAGGCAAAGAGCTGCTCGGTCATGCCCGTTTCCACCCAGCCGGGAATGACGGCGTTGGCGGTGATTTTGTGGCGCGCCATCTCCACGGACAGCGCCAGCATCATGGCCACCATGCCGCCCTTGGTGGCGGCATAGGCCTGACCTCGGGCGGCGCCCTGAATGGCCGTGCCGCTGGCGGTGAGCACCAAGCTGCCGCCTTCGCCTTGGGCCACCATCTGCCTGGTTGCCGCTCTCAAGGTATAGAAGACGCCGTGCAGGTTGACGTCGATGACGCTGTGCCAATCCTCGTTGCTGTGTTCATGAAAGGGCTTGGTGTTCTGGGTGCCGATGCCGGCGTTGGGGAAGCAGCCGTCGATGCGGCCGTAGCGTTCGATCACCCCCGCCATGGCGCGCTCGACCGCAGCTTCGTCGGCGACATTGCACAGGGTGGCCGAGGCCGATGGGTTGATGGCTTGAAGCTCCTTTTCAGCGGCGGCGTTTTTGTCCGCATTGGTGCCCCAAACGCTCACCTCGGCGCCTGCCGCTGCCAAGGCCCGGGCGAAGCCGAGGCCGATGCCGCCGTTGCCGCCGGTGATGATGGCCACTTTGCCGCTCAAGTCGAAACCGTCGTAGGCCATGCCGCCACTCCCCAAAAGAGGAGCACACCCTAGCAGAATGCGCGTAGTGGCATAGGGCCTGTTAACCCAAGTCGTGTAAACAGGCCCTAGTTTGAGCCGCTTGAAAGTCCGGATTCCAGGGAGCCAGGATGGGCGTTCGTGTAACATCGCGCCTTCGTGCTTGATCAATGATGAGGGGATTGTGATGGTGAATGCGGAACGGGCAAACCCAGCGCACGGCTGGCTTCGTTTGTTGAATTTGAGGCTTTTCCCGGCCTGGGCATTGTTGGCGGCATCCTCGTGGACACCGTCGGCGGTCTGGGGTGAAGAGATGGCCTCCGTGCGGCCCGAGCAGGTCGGGCTGTCCAGCGAGCGGCTGGAACGCCTGACGGCCCGCATGAACGCCGTTGTGGAAGACGGCGTGATGGTTGGCGGCGTCGGCCTGATCGCCCGCCAAGGCCGGGTGGCCTATGAGGAGGCCTATGGCCAGGCGGACCGCGAGGCCGGCCGGCCGATGACCTTGGACACGATTTTCCGCATCTACTCGATGTCCAAGCCCATCACCAGCGTGGCGGTGATGATGCTCTATGAGGAAGGCAAGTTTCTGTTGAACGATCCCGTGGCCCGTTACTTGCCCGCGTTGGCCGACCTGCAGGTCGCTCGCTCAACGGGGGACAGCGATGCGACTCGAATGACCTCCGACGGCACCATCAGCCGCACCGAAGGAACGGGTGATGCTTCCGTAGCAGGCCAGACCCGCGCCGCGGCCCGCCAGCCGACCATTCGAGATCTGCTCAAGCACACCGCTGGCTTCACCTACGGCTTCTTCGGCGAAACCGAGGTGGATGCCCTCTACCGGAAAGCGGAACTGATGGCGCCGCCGCAGTCCTTAGAGGAATTCTCTGCCGCCTTGGGGCAGCTGCCCTTGCAGTACGATCCGGGGAGCCGCTGGCACTACAGCGTTTCCGTGGACGTTCAAGGTGCGCTGGTGCAGGCGGTTTCCGGCATGTCCTTCGGTGAGTTCCTAAAGCACCGCATTTTTGACCCCTTGGGCATGGCGGATACTTCATTCACCGCGCCGGAAGAGACTTGGCCGCGCATCGCCCAGCTGTACAGCCCTGCGGGCGCGCAGGACGACGGCGCTGATTTCGAACCCGCACCAGCCGGCGACGGGTTGGCGGTCACCGACGAGCGGATGAGTGACGGCTACCGCGAGGGCGCTGTCTTTGAGGGCGGCGGCGGGGGCTTGCTGTCGACGGCCCGTGACTACTTGCGCTTTTGCCAAATGCTGCTCAATGGCGGCGAACTCGACGGGGTGCGGCTGCTGTCGCCAAAGAGCGTGGAATTGATGACCACCGACAATCTGGCCGGGCTTTCGATGGGCTTGGTCGGCGGCGGCTACGGCTTCGGTCTCGGCTTTGCCGTGGCGAAGGATCAAGGCGCCATTGGCGAATTGGGTTCAGTGGGGGAGTACAACTGGGGCGGTGCCGCCGGCACCCGTTTCTGGATCGACCCTGCTGAGGAAATGGTAGGCGTTTTCATGGTGCAGGTCATTCCGCCTCCCGGGCGGCTGGGCACCGAATTCAAGACGCTGGCCTACCAAGCCATCGTTGATTGAGCCGGGTCGCTCGCAAGCGAATCGCCGCGAGACAGGACACTAGTTGCTGATCACTTGCAGCGGCGGCATGCCCAGCGCCGTCCGGTAGGTGTTGTGGTAGTGGTGCAGGGCCGGCTCGTTGCGTCCGAAGGTGACGTATTCCTGGGCGCCGGAGCGGGCGCCGGCATGGGCTGCGGCGGCGGCCTTGTAGTCCTCGTCGCGAATGATCCGGGCGAAGTCCTCCATGCGCGCGACGACGTCCCTGTAGGCCTCCCCCTGACGGTCGGCGAGCTCGGTCCGGTCGATGCCGGGGTCGAGGTAGAACGAGATCTGCGAGCGGCTGTTGTGGGGGTCGGTGGCGTCCGGGTACACCCGAACCAAGGTGGGGCCGTCATAGCCGATGATGAGCTGCACGTTGGGGAAGATGTAATAAACCGGCAGCGCGGCGCTCAGCACATGCCAGTCGGTGCGGTCCGTCTCCCGCAGTGCGTCGATGTTCCTCAGGCACAGCATCATCCGGTGGTTGCGCTCGTAGGTGTCGTAGAGCTGCACATTGCCGTGGAAGTCCTGGGCCAGGCTGTCACGGTGCAGGGTGTTGAAGTGGTAGGTCTCACCGAAGGTGTCGATGGCGAGCTTCCAGTTCATCGGGTGCTCGTAGGTGGTTTGCCCCTCGGGAACGAACCGGTCGAGGTCCCAATCCTCCAATTCCGGGCCCAGGTCGCCGAGTTGCCGGTCGAGGTCCATCTCCCCATCCGGCTGCGGATGCACCCACAGCAGTCCGAAACGCTCCTGCGCAGGCAGGGCCTTGAGGCCGTGGCAGGATCGATCCACAGGGCCGAAGTGGCCTTCCTTGGGCACCGACACCAGGTCGCCGCCCAGGTTGTAGCCCCAGGCGTGGAACGGGCAGTTGAACTGCCGCTTTTCTCCTCGAGCCTCGGTTTCGACGATCGCGCCCCGGTGCCGGCAGACGTTCAGGAAGGCCCGGAAGGTGCCTTGCGCGTCCCGAGTGCAGACAATGGGCTTGCCGAAGTCGGTGCTGGTGAGGAAGGTTTCCGGGCCGGGCAGGTCGGCTGACAGGCCCACCACTTGGGGATGCTCCGTGAAGAAGGCCTGCCACTCCCGTTGCGCGAGTTCAGGGCAGGTGTAGGCCGACACTGGATTGCGCACTTGGCAGCCCGCGTCCACATTGACGCCGCTGTCGAGCTTCTCCATGAGGGCCTCGATCAGGCGGACTTGGTCTTCCTTGCGCATACGGACTAACGCCGAGTAACTTGCACGGGCAGTTCCAGAATGCCGCGAATGAAGTTGTTGGCCGCATGCACCGGCTCGCCGACCACCTCGATGCGTTCGAAGCGCTCAAGAATCTCCTCCCAAAGCACCTGCAGCTGCATCTCCGCCAGACGGTTGCCCATGCAGCGGTGGATGCCGAAGCCGAAGGCGATGTGCTGGCGGGCGTTGGGACGGTCGATGATCAACTGCTCACCGTCATCGAACACTGTCTCGTCACGGTTGCCGGAGAGATACCACATGATGACCTTGTCTCCGGCTTTGATGCGCTGGCCGCCCAACTCGGTGTTCTGCGTGGCGGTGCGGCGCATGTGGATCACCGGCGTTTGCCAGCGGATCATCTCGCTGGCCGCATTGGCGATGAGGCTGGGGTTGGCCCGGAGTTTTTGGAACTCATCGGGATAGCGTTGGAACGCCAACGCGCCGCCGCTGATCGAATTGCGCGTGGTGTCATTGCCACCGACGATCAGCAGCATCAGGTTGCCGAGGAATTCCGTGGGCTTTTGCAGCATGTCCTTGGTGGACTCGCCGTGGGCCAGCATGGAGATCAGGTCGTTGCCCGGCTCGCGCCCAGCCCGCTCGTGCCAGAGCGCGGCGAAGGTGTTGGCGCACTCCGTGAGTTCCTTGAGCCGGTACTCGCCGGGCAGGCCCGCCTCGCCCATGAGCTGCGGCGTGGCGGTGGCCAGGTCGGACCAATGCACCAGCTTGCGCCGGTCCGCGTAGGGGAAGTCGAACAGGACGGCGAGCATGCGCGCCGTCAGTTCAATGGAGACCTCGTCCACCCAGTTGAAGGTTTCGCCGACCGGCAGGTGGTCGAGTATGTCGATCACCCGCTCGCGGATGATGGGCTTGAAATTGCGCAGGTTGGCGGGCGCCACCGATGGGGCGACGGTCTTGCGCTGCTGGGTGTGCTTGGGCGGGTCCATCGCGATGAAGTTCTCAAGCTGGACGTGCTCCTCAAGCTCCTGCTCGGCGATGCTGATGCCGCCGAGCTCGGAGGAGAATTGCTGATGGCGGGTATCGACGTGCTTGATGTCCGCATAGCGGGTAACCGACCAGTAGGGGCCGCTGGCGCTCTCGGCGCAATAGTGCACCGGGGCGTCGCGGCGCAGCCGCGCGAAGTAGGGATGAATGGTGTCGTTGGCGTAAAGGGACGCTTCGCTTAGGTCGATGTCCGACCACGGATCGTTCACCGGCAGTTCCAAGGCCTCGCTCATGTTCGGATGCTCCTCAGAAAAAGGAAAAGCCTATCACGAGCGGCTTGCACTGTTTCCAGTTTGAAGTGACCAGTTTGAAGTGACCCTTGCGGCATTGGCCGACACCATGCAGTCTTGCCCGCACACTTCCACAACTCGGCGCTATTAACATGCAGGTGACTAGACTCTTCACGGGCGATGATGGGCGGTCCCACTTCGAGGACATCGAGTTGGAACTCCGGGACTTTGGCGGCAGCGGTCGTATGTCCGAGCCCTGGGCGGCCCGTTCGGTGGTGTTTCGGGAAGTCTCAGGGGACTACGATTGGAGTTTTCACAATGCGCCCCGAAGGCAGTTCATCGTCAACTTGACCGGCAGCGTCGAAATTGAACTCGGCGACGGGACCAAGCGACTGTTCGGCCCCGGTTCGATTTTGCTGGCGGAGGACGAAACCGGCCAAGGCCACATTTCCCGCGCGGTGGGGGGCGAACCGCGCACCTGTTTGGTCATTCCCCTTGGGGACAACTGACTCGTGGCTTATGACGCCACCCTTCTGGAAGCCCTTAGCTTGCCCCGGAACGGCACGCCGCCGACAGCGAAGGAACAACGGGCCAGCTGGAAGCCCTTAGCTTGCCCCGGAACGGCACGCCGCCGACAGCGAAGGAACAACGGGCCAGCCGCTGGGCTGTCTCCATTTGTTCCATGCAAGCCCTTAGCTTGCCCCGGAACGGCACGCCGCCGACAGCGAAGGAACAACCGGCCAGCCGCGGGGCTGTCTCCATTTGTTACATGGAAGTCCCGGTTCGTTGCCCATAGACTGTTGCGGTGAAGATTTCACAAAGCACTTGTAGCGTCATGGCACCAACACTCAGCGCACTGGCCTGCGGGGCTTTTGCGCTTTTGGCTTGGGCGGCGCCTGCGGCGGCAGTTGAGGCTGGGGAGTCGGCGCCGGCGTTCCTTTTGCCTGCCGTGGACGCCGAGGCCGCTCCCATCGCGCTCGCCGACTATCGCGGCAAGGTCCTCTACTTGGAGTTCTGGTCGAGCTGGTGCGTACCCTGCCGGCGGTCGATGCCCCGACTCGACGCCTTACGGACAAATTGGCCGCAAGAAAAGTTTGAAGTCGTCGGCCTAAATCTGGATACTCACCGCCCCGATGCGGTTCGCTTCCTTGAACGGGTTTCCATCGGTTATCCTAATGCCTTGGACTTGGGTGGCGGCACGGCTCGCCGCTATGGCGTGTCCGCGTTGCCAGCAGCATTCGTCATCAACGCCGACGGCGTGGTCGAACGTGTGTTCAAGGGTGCGCAGACCGAGGACTTCGCGCTTATCCGCGACGTGGTGGAAGGCTTGGTGGGCAGGTAGCGCAGGCGACAAGAAAATTAGTTGAGGAAGTTGCATAGATGGCATTTGCTGTTGCATTGATCATTTTGATCGTTGGCTCGGTCCTTTTTCATATTCTGAGTCCTTGGTACCTGACCCCCTTGGCCTCGAACTGGGGCATGATCGACACGACGATCGACATCACCTTCTGGGTGACGGGCATCGTCTTCGTGGCCGTCAACGCCTTCATGGCGTACTGCGTCATCAAGTTCCGCTACAACAAGGAAAGGCGGTCCGAATACCAGCCGGAGAATCACAAGCTGGAGTTCTGGCTCACCGCCATTACCGCGGTTGGCGTGGCCGCCATGCTGGCCCCGGGCCTGATCGTTTGGGCTGAGTTCGTCACCGTGCCGGAGGATGCCGACGAAATCGAGGCCATCGGCCAGCAGTGGCACTGGAGCTACCGGCTGCCGGGCGACGACGGCAAGTTCGGCAACGTGGACGCCAAGCTCATTAGCGACGACAACCCCTTCGGCATGGATCCGGACGACCCCCACGGCCAGGATGACCGGCTGATCGAGAGCAACGTGGTGCATCTGCCGCTCGACCGCAACGTCAAGATCAATCTGCGCTCCAAGGACGTGCTGCACAACTTCACCGTCGCCCAGTTTCGGGTCAAGATGGACTTGGTGCCGGGCTTGGTCTCCTACATTTGGCTTAAACCCACGGTGGCCGGCGAGTATGAGGTGCTTTGCGAGGAGCTGTGCGGGATCGGCCACTTCGCCATGCGCGGCAAGGTGGTGGTCGATGAGGCGGCGGACTACGCGGCGTGGTACGCCGCGCAGCCCACCTACGCTGACATCCTCGCCCGCCCGCAGGGCGACCCGGTGGCCGGCCAGGCGCAGTACGCCGTTTGCGTGGCCTGCCACGGCCCGGAGGGTAAGGGCATGCAGGTCATGAACTCACCGAAGATCGCCGGCCAGGAGGACTGGTATCTGCGCCGTCAGCTCAACTACTACAAAATCGGCGCGCGCGGCGCCCACCCAGCGGACACCTTTGGCCAGCAGATGGCGCCGATGGTCATGACGCTTGCGGACGATCAGGCCATCGAGGATGTCATCGCCTACATTGGCACCCTGCCGGACGAGCCGGCCGAGACCACCATTGCCGGGGACGCGGAACGCGGGGAGGACATCTGGGTCACCTGCGGCGCCTGCCACGGGCACGAAGCGCAAGGCATCAAGGCGCTGAATGCGCCGCGCATGGCGGGCATGACCGATTGGTACTTGGCGCGTCAATTGGAGAACTTCAAGGCCGACATAAGGGGGCGCCACGAGGACGACCTCTATGGCTGGCAAATGGCGGAAATGGCTCGCATACTCAAGGACGACGACGCCGTCAACGACGTCGTCGCCTACATCAACACCTTAGGTGAAACTCAAGTCGCCGCCGCTTCAGCCGAGGCTGGCGCGGCCTACTCAGGAGCGGAGGAATAGCATGGCTCAAGTCGCCCACGATGCAGTCACTGATGCGGATCTGCGGCCGTTTGAGGTCGCCGAGGAGCCGCTCTATCACCCGAAGACCTTCATCGGCAAGTACATCTGGAGCCAGGACGCCAAGGTCATTGCCATCCAGTACGGCATCACCGCCATCGGCATCGGCCTTGTGGCGCTGGTGCTGTCGATTCTCATGCGCCTGCAGTTGGGCTTCCCGGAGTCCTTCTCCCTGATTGACCCGGCCAACTACCTGCAGTTCGTGACCATGCACGGCATGATCATGGTCATCTACCTGCTGACGGCGCTCTTTTTGGGCGGCTTCGGCAACTACCTCATTCCGTTGATGTGCGGCGCCCGGGACATGGTGTTCCCCTACGTCAACATGGTCAGCTACTGGGTCTATCTGGCGGCGGTGCTGATCCTGGTGGCCAGCTTCTTCGTCCCCGGCGGCCCCACCGGGGCCGGCTGGACGCTGTACCCGCCGCAGGCGGTGATTGGCGGCACCCCGGGCACGGGGGCGGGCATCATCCTGATGCTCATCTCACTGTGCGTGTTCATCATCGGCTTCACCATGGGCGGGCTCAACTACGTGGTGACCGTGCTGCAGGCGCGCACCCGAGGCATGACGCTGATGCGCCTGCCGCTAACGGTCTGGGGCATTTTCATGGCCACGGTGCTGGCGTTGCTGGCCTTTCCGGCGCTCTTCGTCAGCTGCATCATGATGATTCTCGACCGTCTGATCGGCACCAGCTTTTTCATGCCGGCCATGTTGGCGGCGGGCGAGCAGACCGCCTATGACGGCGGCAGCCCGATCCTCTTCCAGCACCTGTTCTGGTTCTTCGGGCATCCGGAGGTATACATCGTCGCCCTGCCGGCCTTCGGCATCGTCTCGGATGTGCTCGCCACCCACGCCCGCAAGAACATCTTCGGCTATCGGATGATGGTTTGGGCCATCGTCGCGATCGGAGCGCTTAGCTTCATCGTCTGGGCGCACCACATGTACGTCAGCGGCATGAACCCCTACTTCGGCTTCTTCTTCGCCACCACCACGTTGATCATCGCCGTGCCGACGGCCATCAAGGTGTACAACTGGGTGCTGACCCTGTGGCGGGGCAACATTCAGCTCACGGTGCCGATGCTGTTCGCCATAGGCTTCATTTTCACCTTCATCAACGGCGGGCTGACCGGGCTGTTCCTAGGCAACGTCACGGTCGATCTGCCGCTTTCCGACACCTACTTCGTGGTGGCCCACTTTCATATGGTGATGGCGGTTTCGCCGGTGCTGGTGGTGTTTGGCGCCATCTACCACTGGTATCCGAAGATGACCGGCAGGATGTTCGACGAGACCTTGGGCAAGATCCATTTCTGGATGACGTTCCTCGGCACCTACGCCATTTACTACCCGATGCACTACTTGGGCTTTGAAGGCGTGCCCCGGCGTTACTACGCCTATGGCGAGACCGCCTTCATGTCGGATTCGGCGCAGGACTTGAACGCGGCCATTTCCATCGCCGCCATCATTGTTGCCTTGGCTCAGTTGATCTTCATCTACAACGTCATCAAGAGCCTGTTCAGCGGCAAGGAGGCGGGCCACAACCCTTGGAAGGCCACTACCTTGGAATGGCAAACCCCGCATACGCCGCCGCGGCACGGTAACTTCGATGAGGACGAACTGCCGTCGGTTTACCGGTGGGCCTACGACTACGGCGTACCGGGGGCGGAACAGGACTTCATCCCGCAAAACGTGCCGTCCGAGGAAATGGCCGCGGCCCGCGGCCAAGGCGAGACCAAGGCGGAAAGCTGATTCATGACCGCGACGCTCATATTCCTGGCCCTGCTCATGGGGGCGGTGGTCTGGTGGCTGCTGCGCCAGACCTTCAATGTCAAGCCTTGGGTAGCCAGTGCGCCTTCCGGAGCCCAGCAGGGGGTAGGGTTTCTAGCGCCGCCGAAGGTAGCGTTGGGTGTGCTGCTGGCCGTTATCACCTCGCTGTTCGCCCTGTTCGTCAGCGCCTACTCAATCCGCATGGAACTGTCGGATTGGCGTCCGCTGCCGGAGCCGGGCCTGCTGTGGTTCAACACCGCCATCTTGTTTGTTGGCAGCTTGGGCCTGCAATGGGCTTGGCGGGGCGCCGCTCGGGAGCAATGGGCAGCCATCCGCACCGGGCTCGTGATTGGCGGCGGCTGCGCGTTGGCCTTCATGGCGGGGCAGCTGATCGTTTGGCAGGGCTTGGTCGCCTCAGGCTACTTGGTGGCCAGCAACCCGGCGAATTCCTTTTTCTACGTGCTCACCGGGCTGCATGTCCTGCACTTGCTCGGCGGGCTGGTGGCGCTGGCCCGAACCTCGGGCCACGCCAAGGCGGGGGCGCTGGTGAAGACTCGGCTGGGCGTGGAGCTTTGCGCCGTTTACTGGCACTTTTTGTTCGTGGTCTGGCTCATCCTGTTCGGCTTGATGCTCTCGACCTGAGCCGATCGCGGCGGCTGGAACTTAGGCACCTCATCTACTCACATCACAGAAGGAAAGCAATTACGTGGCTGAATCAGTAGCCCTGGCGCCGGGAATCAAGGGCATTGTTGACGATTGGTCCTCCGATCAGCGGGCGTTCAAGAACGTGCCTTGGGGCAAGGCCATGATGTGGATCTTCCTGTTGAGCGACACCTTCATCTTCTCCTGCTTCCTGGTGTCCTACATGACCGTGCGCATGTCCACCACGACGCCCTGGCCCAATCCCAGCGAGGTGTTCGGCCTGGAGTTCATGGGCGCGCCGGTGCCGTTGCTGCTGATCGCCATCATGACCTTCGTGCTCATCACCAGCAGCGGCACCATGGCCATGGCGGTGAAGTTCGGCTATGCAAGGCGCAAGGTGCCGACCTTCTGGCTGCTGATGGTGACCGCGGTGCTGGGCGCCACCTTCGTGGGCATGCAGGCCTTCGAATGGACCAAGCTGATCGTCGATGAGGGGGTGCGGCCCTGGAGCAATCCGATGGGCGCGCCGCAATTCGGTGCCGCCTTCTTCATGATCACCGGCTTTCACGGCACCCACGTGTCGTTCGGCGTGCTGTTCCTGTTCATCACCGCCTTCAAGGTGCGGCGCGGCGATTTGGACAAGGAGACGCCCGGCTTCATGACCGGACGCAAGAACCGCTACGAGATCGTCGAGACGATGGGCCTCTACTGGCACTTCGTTGACCTCGTGTGGGTCTTTATTTTCGCTTTCTTCTACCTTTGGTAGTTTTTGGGACCGGCAGGGAATTCAACAGATGTCAGATCAAGGCCAACAACATCCGATTTCCATCTACTTCTGGGTTTGGGGCTTGCTGTTCGTGCTCAGCGCCGCCTCCTACACGGTGGACTACCTGGCATTCCAGGGCTATTTGCGCTGGACGCTCATCATCATCTTCATGATGCTCAAGGCGGGCCTGATCGTCGCCGTGTTCATGCACATGATGTGGGAGCGGATGGCGCTGATCTACGCCATCCTCGTGCCTACTCTGGTGCTGATCGTGCTGGTGGGCCTGATGGCCGGCGAGGCCGACTACACTTGGCTCACGCGCGAGGAGTTCTTCACGCCCTTTAGCTGGGGTGACTGATTCGGCGGGATTCGCCGCTAGGCGGGGATCGCTACCCAAACGTTGCACCAGCCCTTGGCCGCGACCAGCTTGCCGGGGAAGATGGCGCAGGTGCCCCAGCCCTCGCTGGTGGCCTTGTATTGAACGCAGTTGTCGCATAGCTGGCCCGCCGCCCATTTCGGGTACTTGGCGGTGTCCACGTCTTCTGCGGAGTGCTTGTAGCCCAAGGCCATCGCCACGGGATCGTCTTCGGTGATCTCGACCTCGCCAGCGGCCCAGGCGCTTGAACCGGCCAACAGGTTGGCGACGGGTATGGCGCCAAGCGTCAGGGCGCTTTTCTTCAAAAACGAACGGCGTTGCAGCATCGGTGTCCTCGTGATTTGCTTGGATTGAAGTTCGGGATGGGCCAGCGACTGCCGGCGAGCGGCATTATACACATCGCCGAGGCTATACTGGCAAACGAGGCGATGCCTCAGACCAATCAGTGGGCGCGCCGCCCTAAGGGCGGCGCAATCGAGTTGCTGCGCAACTCGGCGGTCGCCGGGCATAAAAGTTGACTCATGTGACAACCTATTCCCGCGATTAGGAAGACTGGCATGGATCTCAATTTCATCGAGCTGCGCACAGCCTTAGTCCGTTTCGGAGCGGGCATCTGCTTCGCCGCCTTTCCTTGGTGGGCGCAGGGTGATTTCAGTCCCATCGATCCTCGGGACTGGGGCGAAGCCGAGGCGCGCCACCTTCTGGAGCGGGCCGGCTTCGGTGGCACGCCCGCCGAGGTGGCGGCGTTGGCGGCTTTGACCCCCAAGGCGGCGGTGCGCCGGCTGGTGTACTTCGAGGGAGCGCCGCAGGCAAAGCTGCCGGATTTCGAGCCGTCGGGCATCTTTGACGAAGGATTGGATCCCTTTCCGCCCAGCCGTCCGGCTACCACCGCCTTGGCCCGCCAGCAGGGCGAGGCGCTCGGCATCCAAGCCAAGCCGGCGGGCAATCGGCGTTTGCAACCGGTGGTCAACGCCTTCTTCTACTGGCTGCGCGCCAGCCGGCTGGAAACCGATCGGGTCGCCTACTGGTGGGCAAACCGCATGCTCTTGAGCCCCCGTCCGCTGCAGGAGCGGATGGCGCTTTTCTGGCATGGGCACTTTGCCACCAACGAGGACAAGGTGCGCGACTGCCGCAAGATGCTCAAGCAACTGCGTCTCTTTCAGCGGCTGGGCCTAGGCAATTTCCGCACCCTGTTGATTGCCGTGGCCCAGGATCCGGCGATGCTTGCGTTCCTGGATGCGGGGGTCAACGTCAAGGGCTCGCCGAACGAGAACTTCGCCCGGGAAATCATGGAGCTGTTCACCATGGGCGTCGGCCACTACGGCGAGGCCGATGTGCGCGAGGCTGCCCGCGCCTTCACGGGCTGGAACTACAAGGGGCTTGACTTCGACTTCAAGGCCGATGCCCACGACGGCGGCATCAAGCGTTTTATGGGCCAGGAGGGACGCTTCGACGGCGTGGAAGTCATCGATATCATCCTGGCCCAGGACGCTGCTGCTGAATTCATCGCCGGGAAGCTCCACCATCACTTCGTGGGCGACGCGCCGAGTGCCGACGGGCAGCGGGAGCTCGGCGTTTGGCTGAAGTCGGCAAACTACGACATCGCGGCCTTTCTGGAACGGCTCTTTCTGTCGCGGCGCTTCTACGCGCCCGAGGTGTTGGGCACGCGCATCAAGGGTCCGGTTGAATTCGTCGTCTCCACTTACCGTAAGCTGGACCTTCTCGCCGTGCCCGGTGCGCCGGACTTCAATACCGTCACCGAGTCGCTGGGCCAACGGTTGATGCATCCGCCGACGGTGGCGGGCTGGAGCGAAGGCCGCAGTTGGATCACGCCGAGCCTGCTCTTCGAACGGGGTAACTTCGTGCTTGACTTGGCGTTTCCCGACATCGCCTTCGTTCCCCCGGACCGCTATCCGGGCTATGGCGCGGAAATACTCAGCGTCCATGAGCGCCTGCGCGCCGGCATGGACATCAGCCGGGCGACCCGGCCCGCGGCCATGGTGAGCGACGGCATGGCCTCAGAAGGGATGGCGGAGATGGCGGCTTCCAACCTGCTGGCCGATCGCGATGAGGCCTTCAACACCCGCTACGGCAGCTACCGGGGCTGGCAGATGGCCATTGAGCGGGTCAAGCCCATACCCCGCCACACGGCCCGTCTCGACTTGACTGGCATGGTGCTTCGGGAGGGTCTGGAGACCCCTCGGGAAGTGGTTGGATACCTAGTGGAGCGGTTCTTCTCCGTCGCGCCGGACCGAGCCACGCAAAGCGCGCTGGCCGACTACCTGGAGGCGGAGTTGGGCACCGGCGACATTCGTGCCGCGGCCTCGTATCTGGAGGAGCCGCTGAGGCTTCTGCTGCATGCGCTGCTCAGCCGCCCTGAGTATCAACTCGGCTGAAGTGGCCAGCGCTTGGCTGAAAATGTGGAGGGAACCATGTTCAATCGCCGCAGCCTATTGAAGGGCGGCATCGCCACGACGGCGGCGCTGGCCACGGCGCCCGTCCTCCGCCGCCGCGCTTGGGCGGTGCCGCGGCGGGATGAGGAGGGTCGAATTCTGGTGGTGGTTGAGCTTTCCGGGGGCAACGACGGGTTGAATACCGTGGTCCCCTACGGCGACGACGCCTACTACCGGCAGCGTCCCAACATCGGCATCAAGGCGGATGAGCTGCTTGAATTGGATGGCGATTTCGGCTTCAACCCCGGCATGCTGGGCTTTCAGCGGCTCTGGCGCAGCGGCGACTTGGCCATCATTCACGGCTGCGGCTACGAACAGCCGTCCTACTCCCACTTCACCTCCATGGCCTATTGGCACACCGGCGTACCCGGAGGAGGCGACGAGTTTGGCTGGCTGGGCCGCTTGGCGGATGCCTTGGACGAAACCGACGCAGTCAATGGAAACGGGAGCGCCGGAGTGGAATTGCTCATCAACATCGCTTCGGCACAGTCCTTGGCGGTCAAGGGCCGCCGGCGGACGCCAGTGGTCTTCGATGACCCGGAGCGCTTTCAACGCCGCGCCTTCCACTCGCAGCAGGCGCTGATGGCGCGCATCGACCAAGCCGACGGCAACCCGGCGCGCACCTACCTTAACGAAATGGCCAGGAGCGCCCTCGGCGCTTCAGCGCGGATTCGCCAAGCCTGGTCAGACTACCGCTCGCCAGTGGACTATGGCATCGCCCCCATGGACCTGCCCAAGGTGGCGGCTTGCATCGGGGCGGGATTGCCGGCCCGCATCTACCACGTCGCCTTTCGCAACAACGCCTTCGACACCCATGTGCAGCAGAGCGCCCTGCACCGGAGGCTCCTGAGCTACGCCTGCGACGGCATTCACGGCTTCATCCGCGACTTGGAACGCCTAGGGCAGGCGGAGAGGGTGGTGGTTCTGGTGCATTCCGAGTTCGGCCGCCGGGTGCCGGAAAACACCAACCTCGGCACCGACCACGGCACCGCCAACCTCATGTTCCTTGCCGGCAAGCCGGTCAAGGGCGGACACTACGGCAAGCCACCTAGCCTCACGGCGCTGACCGATGGCGAAAACCTAGTTCACACGGTGGATTTCCGCCGTGTTTACGCCACCGCCATCGATGGCTGGATGCAGCAGGACGCCGCATCAACGGTGCTGAAAGGGCGATTCGAAACCCTGCCGGCGCTCGTTTGACCGGCTGCCTGCGTTACAACCGCTGGTTGAATTCCACCATGTTGCCGCTCGGATCGTGGGTGAAGGCCTGACGGCACACGGCGGCGATTTCGAAAGGTTTTGAGCACTTCAATCCAGCAGCCTCCAACGCCGTCTTGACGCTGTCCACGTCCGCCACCTTGAAGGCGAAGTGCTGCTCCTTGAGCGGTGGCCCGGAGTCGATGCCGATCAGGTGAACTTCCTGCCCGCCGCTGCGCAGCCAAGCGCCGGGAAAGCCGAAGTCGGGACGGTCAAGCCGTTCCATGCCGAGCAGATCAACGTAGAAGCCCAAAGCCTCATCGACATCCTTGACGTTGATCGACACATGGTGAATGCCCTCAAGTTGCATGTTCCGCTCCGTCTTGGCCCTCACAGCCGGGCTACTTTACCATGACCGTCACAGCCGCGGCGCCCACGAACCCTCGCCTCCCTGCCGGGTTGGGGGTTCGTTTGCAATGCCACGCAACTTGGCGCACCATGCGCGCCGTGTTCAACGGAAAGCAAGGAGGTGATCGTGCATTTATCTGTTGTTGAGGGGTCGAGTCCCTGACCATCCCTCACTGAGCGGGGCCCCGCATCGCAATCGGCGCGGGGCTCCAGCTTCCCGTCCGCAGCCTCCCGCTGCAGCCACTTTTAGCGGCTGTTCTGGACTCTCCAGCAACTCACTCATCCGCAGGGCGGTTTGCTCCATGGGGGTGAGCATCATCCCGAACTTGTTCAGACCGCGGCTCATCGTGATTTCGGAGAATCAAGCATGGCAATGAATGTAAGGCCCGTTCCCACGCTCGACAAGGGCGTCAACGACATCCGGTTGGCCGCTGCCGAGATCGTCAACGAGGACATCCTGCCGGCGGAGGGCAAGCTGTGGGGCTGGATGGCCGAGGGTGCGAGAGCGCCCAAGGCGGTTGTTGATGAAGCCCGGGAACTCCGTCACGGCATCCAGGACAAGGTCAAGGACGCTGGGCTCTGGGCGCCCCATTTGCCCCGTGAGTTCGGCGGCATGGGCCTCACTTTCATGCAGCATGCCTTCATGAACGAGGTGCTCGCCTACAGTCCCGGTGCCGCTTCGCTGTTCGGCGTCGTGGCGCCCAATTCGGGCAACCAGAAGATCCTCGTCAAATACGGCACGCCGGAACAGCATGAGAAGTGGCTCAGGCCGCTCACTGAGGGACGCATGCAATCGGCCTTCTCCATGACCGAGCCCCACAACCCTGGCTCCGACCCGCGCTCCCTCACTACCCGTGCGGAACTCGATGGTGACGAATGGGTCATCAACGGTCACAAATGGTTCACCTCCAATGGCCACGCGGCCGACTTCTACATCGTCATGTGCCGCACTTGCGAGCCGGACGAGGCGGGCGGGCGTAACGAGAAGATGACCCAGATCATCGTGCCCAAGGATACGCCGGGGGTGAACATCGTGCGCGGCGTGCCGGTTTGGGGGCGCGGCTCCAGCCACTGCGAAATCGTTTATGACAATGTGCGGGTGCCCCGGGAGAATCAACTCGGGCGCACCGGCACCGGCCATGCCGCCGCCCAGGACCGGTTGGGGGCTGGCCGCGTGTACCACTGCATGAACTCCATCGGCGCCATGTGGCGGGCCTTCGACCTCATGGTTGAGCGCATCATGAACCGGGAGGTGCATGGCGGCGAAAAGCTGGAGGAGAAGCAGTTCATGCAGGGTTTCATTGCCGACAGCTACATGGACATCCAGAGCGCCCGGCTAATGACCATTCATTGCGCCGAGAAGATGGAGAGCGGCGTCGACCCCCGCACCGACATCTCCGCGATCAAGGTGTGCGTGCCGCTGGCCTACCATCGGGTGGTGGACCGCGCCATTCAGGTCTGGGGCGCGGCGGGCGTCTCCGGCGATCTGCCCTTGGCGGGCATGTACCAAGGCGCCCGCACCCTGCGCATCGCGGATGGCCCGGACGAGGTGCATCGCATCCTCATCGCCAAGAACGTGCTGCGCCGCTACCATACCGGCGAGTCTTGGGACTTCGGGAACTAGTGAAGCGTGCCAAAGCTAACGATATCGGAGATGGAGCGGTTCCTTGCCGAACCGGGCGTGTTGATGCGAGTTGCCGTGGTGCGCGAAGACGGCAGTCCCCTGGTGACGCCCATCTGGTTCCTTTATGAGGATGGGGCCATTCACTTCACGCCGCGCAAGCGCTCCGAGTGGTTTGCCTGCCTGCGCCGCGATGCGCGGGTGGCGCTGTGCATCGATGAGCAGGCATTGCCGTACCGCAAAGTGCTTGCCGAAGGGGAGGCTGAACTGCTTTACGACATCGGCCAGGACGACGTCTGGCGCGACCTCTATCGCCGCATTGCGAAGCGCTACGTGCCGCCCGAAGGGGCGGACGCCTATGTCCGCAACACCATCAATCAGCCCCGCGGGCTGTACCGCCTGCCCCTTGAGCGGGCGCGGGTCACCACTTGGCGGATGCCTTTGGACGACGAAGCGGGGGAGGGCATCTGGCACCACCGCTACTACGAGGAAGGGGCAGCGTTCAAAAACCAAGTGTGAGGGGCCGGGCTGACGGAGATTTCTGCGATTCCCCCGACGGGTTGCCGCTTCATGCGCCGATGCGCTCCGCCCGTAGCTGCTTGCGGCGCAGTTTGCCCGCATCGTCACGCAGGGGCTGACGAGCGAATTCGAAGCTGCGGGGGATTTTGTAGCGCACCAGCCGTTCGGCGAGATGGGCCAGCAAGGCCTCTTCGTTGATGCCGCCTGCCGGAGCGTCCACGATGGCATGCACGATGTTGCCCATATCGGCGTCCGGCAGGCCGATGACGGCGCATGAACGCACCCCCGGGAAGGACTCGACCGCGCCCTCCACTTCCGCAGGATAGATGTTGGCGCCGCCGGAGAGGATCATGTCCGTTTGCCGATCGGTGAGGTAGAGGTAGCCGTCCTCGTCCATGCAACCTAGGTCGCCGAGGCTTTCCCAGCCGCCTTCGATGGTCTTGGGTTCGGCGCCGATGTAACGGTAGGTGCTGCCTTGGCCGGTGTCCGGCAGGATGAATATCTCACCGATCTCCCCAGCGGGCAGCGCCTCGCCTGCTTCATTGACGATCTTCATCCGGCAGCCGGGGTTCGGCTTGCCGACGCTGCCCCGGTGCTTGAGCCACTCCGAACCGGTGATGACGGTGCCGCCTTGGCCTTCAGTGCCGCCGTAAAGCTCCCAGATCACGTCCGCGCCGAGCCAATCGATGAAGGCCTCCTTAAGCCACGGTGGGCAGGGCGCGGCCAAATGCCAGAGCACCTTGAGTGAATTCAAGGCGTAGCGGTGGCGCACCGCTTCCGGCAGGCTCCAGATGCGCTGCATCATGGTCGGCACCAAGTAGAGCAACTCGACGTGCTGCTCCTCGATCAGGCGCAGGGTGCTCTCGGCGTCGAAGCGCGTAGTGATGGTCACTTGGTTGCCCTTGAACAGTGCGATCATGGCCCACATGAACGGCCCGTTGTGGTAGAGCGGGCCGGGGACCAGCACTGACCCGCCGATCGGCATTTGCAGGAAGTCCTGATCGGGGTTCCAAATGGCGGGCGTTGCCGAGACGATGAGCTTGGGTCGGCCGGTGCTGCCTCCGGAGGTCATGGCCTTGAAGGATGCCGCGGGCGCGGCTTCAATGGGCTGGCTCGACTCGGCATCGGTGCAGAATCCCGTCGGCGCACACGCAAAACCGGGATGCTCGTCCTCGGCCACGCCAACCACTAGGCTCGGCTGGGCGAGGTCGATGATCTGATCGCGCTCGAGTTTGGGCAGCTTGGCGGATACCGGCTGCGGCGTGGCGCCGGCCTTCCAGACGGCGAAGCAGGCGATGAAGAACTCGATGCCATTCGGCAGCGCGATGGTCACGAAGTCGTTTTCGCGCACACCGAGCCTTCGGTAGCCGCGGGCCAGCCGATTCGAGGCGGCATCCAGTTCCGCCCAGGTCAGGCGTTCATCGCCATGCACCAAGGCGATGGATCCGCCGGCCAGCGCTTCGGCCCAGTGGGCGGGAATTCGGGCTATCCGAATCTCGGTCATTGATCTCGATCTCCAACCTTCAGCACTTCACCATTCCGCCATCGACCATCAGGGATTGGCCAGTGATGTTCTTGGCCGCCTCCGATGCCAGGAACACCGCCGCGTTGCCGATGTCCTCCACGGTCTGCTCGCGCTTAAGGGGCGTGCGGTCGAAGATTTCCGGGTAGTCGCCTCGGGCGATGCCCTCGAACCACGTGCGTGGATCCTGCCCCTTGAACTCGGCCATATGGCTGACGGCGCGCTGGGCGTTGCCGGCCCAGGCGTCGGTGTAGACGATTCCCGGGCAGATGGCGTTGACGTTGATGTTGTGCGGGCCGAGCAGCTCGGCGAGGGTTTGCGTGAAGTTGACCAGCGCCGCCTTCATGGCGCTGTAGGACGGATGCACGAAGTGGTCGAGCATTTTCGCGGATAGCGAAGCGCGCCCGGCGATGGAGGACAGGTTGATGATCTTGCCGCCGCCGTGGCGTTTGAAGTGGGGGATCAAAGCCTCGCACATCAACACCACGGGCTTGAGATTCTGTGCGTAGAGGGCGTCCCAGATGGCGGCTGGCCCAGCCAACGGGCCGGTGCCGGGTTCGATAGCGGATTTGGGCGCTGCGCCGACGTTGTTGATGAGGATGTCGATGCGCCCGAAGCGCTCCAAGCCCGCATCGACGCAGTCGATGATGGTTGCCGGATCGGTAATGTCGCCAGGAAAGGCCAACGCCTCCCTCCCCAGCGCCTGCACCGCCTCAGCGGTGCCCGTCGTTGTCCTTTCGGCGTAGGAGTTGACAATCAGATTGGCCCCGGCTTGCGCCAGCGCCAAGGCAATGCCGCGTCCAATGCCGCGGCCCGCGGCCGATACTAGGGCAGTCTTCCCATCAAGCTGCATGGTTTTATCCGGTTTGCTTTATCCCAGCGCGAGGGGCCTGCCCCTCGCATGAAGTTGTGTGGAGCCCGCCACACGGCGTTGTCGCCCTTTCCGGCAACGCAAAGGCCCTTGCCGGGAACCCAAACGGCCTAGCGCTTAAAACCCACTTATTTTACGGGACAGGACACTAGATGGTGGGAACATCAAGTTACCCTGCCCACAATAGCACCTTGAAAGACTCCATGCCTGCCATTGGCAAGTCGATCAAGGCCGAATCGGTCACAGGCGCCCACAGACTGTCCGGGCCTTCTTCCATGGAACATACGGAGACAGCGCGGGTTGTTCCTTCGATGTCAGCGGCGTGCCGCTCTGGGGCAAGCTAAGGGCTTCCATGGAACAAATGGAGACAGCCCAGCGGCTGGCGGGTTGTTCCTTCGCTGTCGGCGGCGTGCCGTTCCGGGGCGAGCTGAAGGCTCCCATCGAACAAATGGAGACAGCCCGGCGGCTGGCCGGTTGTTCCTTCGGCGTCGGCGGCGTGCCGTTCTGGGACAAGCTAAGGGCTTCCAGTAAACTCCCCGCTCAGGATCAAGTGGCTTTTATCGCAATTTTGCCCGATACGATGGAGGCGACATGCAGGTAACGGATTGGATCGACCTAAGCGGCAAGACGGCCCATGTGACGGGCGCCGGCCAGGGAATTGGGGCCGCCATCGCTCGAGCATTGGCGGCGGCGGGCGCCGAGGTGGCGGTAAGCGATATCGATGCCACCGCTGCCGCTGAGGTCGCCAAAGGGCTGGGTGGCGTTGGCATGGCACTCGACGTCAGTGACCGGGAGGCGGTGGATGCGGCACTGGCTGCCACGGTCCGTCAGTTGGGCGGCTTGGACATCTTGGTCAACAATGCGGGCGTATACCAGAACCTCGGCGGGCCCGTGCGGGACATCACCGACGCGATGTGGCGCAAGCTCTGGTCGGTCAACGTCGACGGGGTCTTCTACTGCTGCCGGGCGGCGGCGCGATTCATGATTGAGGCGGGCCGTGGCGGGCGCATCATCAACATTGGCTCCACCCAAGCGGTGACGCCGGGCGTGGGGGTGACCTACGACGGCTCCAAGGCGGCGGTGGCGCAGATCACCAAGGCGCTGGCGTTGGAATTGGCGCCCCATCGCATCAACGTCAACACCTTGGCACCGGGACCGACTTGGGTGAACGACGGCGAGCCGCCGCTCATTGATGGCCACCCGCCGCCGCCGACCGGCGATCCCTTGGCGGACAGCGTGGCCAACCGCATCGCCCGGCTGCCGGCCGGCCATTGGGGCGATCCCATGGAGCAGGGCAAGGCGGCGGTGTTTCTGGCCTCGGCGATGAGCGACTTCGTTACCGGTGCCTACTTGCCGGTGGACGGCGGCTGGCTGACGCTGTGAGGCTGGGTGCGCTCCTGGGGCCGGTGACGGGCGAATCGGCTCCCGACCGGCTGGCCGAGCAGGCCCGCACTTACGCCGGCGAGGGATTTGAGAGTCTATGGTCGGCGCACGTCCTGGGCCGCGGCTTCATGCTCACCGAGCCCTTCATCGCGCTCAGCGTTGCGGCCACGGCGGCGGCGGATGTGGAGATCGGCACCGCCGTGCTGCAAGCGCCGCTGTACCACCCCGTGGACTTGGCGCTGCGCATCTTCTCCCTACACCAAATCTGCGGTGAACGCCTTGTGATCGGCCTCGGCGCTGGCTCCACGACGAGCGACTTCGCCGCTTTGGACCGGCCTTTTGCAACCCGGTTTGCCGATTTGCCGTCGATGATCGAGGTTTTGCGGGAAACTCTCCGCACCGGCCGGCACGAAGGTGCGGATGTCACGCCTTGGTCCGCCGTCCGCGGTGGGCCGCCGCTCTTTTTGGGCACTTGGGGGCAGGGGGTCGAGCGGGCGGCAGCCGAATTCGATGGCTGGATCGCTTCCGCCCATTATCGGACCGCAGACCAGGTCATCGCTGCGTTGGACCGCTATCGGCAAGCCGGCGGCGGACGGGCGGTGGTGTCCACCATTCAATTGCCGCCAGGCACCGACCTCGGTGAACTCAAGGCCAAGCTCGACCGCTTTGCCGAAGCGGGCTTCGATGACGCCGTGGTGTTTTTCCTGCCGGGTGGCCCAAGTCCCGAGTCGGTGCGTCAACTGGTGGATTAGAGGCCCCCCGGCACGTCGTTCGCGGCAGCCTTGAGCGTCTCGATGTGTTGTGCCGCGTCGAGGCCGCCGCCGAGGGTGCGCAGGCAAAGATGGGTCAAGCCCATTTGCCGCCAACCCGCCACGCGGTCCCGCCATTCCGCTTGGCGAGGCCCCACCACCGCCACGCCGGCCTCGGTGCCGATGGCGTCGGGGTTCCTGCCTGCGTTTTGGGCCGCGGCATCAATGCCGCCCTTGACGGTTGGGAAGTCTTCGGGGGAGCAGAGCACGAACCAACCGTCGGCGTGGGTGCCGATGCGCTGAGTGACCGCTCTGCCCGGCGTCGCACGGCCGCCGATCCAGACCGGGATGGGGCGCTGCGCGGGCAACGGATTGAGCCCCCCGCCGCTGATCCGGTCCCAACGGCCTCGAAAATCGACCTTGTCCTCGGTCCACAGCCGCTTGAGCAGTTCGAGCTGCTCGTCGCACCGCCGCCCCCGGCTGCCGAAGTCCTGTCCCATGGCCACGTACTCATCGGCTGTTGCGCCGACGCCGATGCCGAGCCGCAGCCGCCCGCCCGAGAGCCGGTCCAACTCCGCCGCTTGCTTGGCGAACAGGGCCGTCTGCCGCGAGGGCAGGACGATGACCGATGGCACCAGTTCAATTGCTTCGGTGATCGCGGCGATCCAGGCGAGCAGCATCATGGGTTCATGCAGATGTTTGTTGCCTTTGCGCAGCACTTGATCCGGGACGCGCAAGTGGGCGTACCCGAGCGCCTCGGCGGTTTGGGCGAAGTCCTTGATTGCCGCGAGGTCGTCCTCAAGCTCGCGCACGGGGAGGGATACGCCTATTCTCATTTGGCACTCTCCTTGTTGAGGACTAAAAGTTGCGAACTAAAACAGCGATTCAAAGCCGATCGCTTCGTTGCTCGTCCGGGCTTCGCGGATGCAGCGGGCGAGGATGGGCACGCCGTCGTCGATCTGTGCTTCGGTGAGGTGGCCGAAGGCCAGCCGCAGATAGGGAGCGTCGGCGCCCTGATAGTGGAAGACTGCTCCGGGCAGATAGCTTAGGCCTCGGCTGCCCGCCAGCTTGCCCAGCCGTCTGCGGTCCACGTCGTCGGGCAGCCGCACCCAGATGAACAGCCCGCCGACCGGCTTTGACCACACGCAGAGGTCTGCTGCCGTCTCCTCAAGCCGTCGGCAGACGAGGTCGCGCTTGCGCCGCAGCGGCGGGGTGGTGACCGCAGCGTGGCCAGCGATGCCGTTGCGGTAGAACTCGGCCACCACCGCGGCGGCAAAGCTGTTGCCGCCGGCGTCGTGGCGGCGGGCGAGTATCCGGTCCAGCATCGGCGGTCTGGCGTAAATGTAGCCCAGACGCAGGCCGGGAGCGAGAATCTTCGACAGGGAGCACAGATGGATTTGGTCGGGGCCGTCGTCCAAAGCGTACATCGCCGGTTCAACGGGGCCCTCGTAGTGGACGTCCCCGTAGCAGTTGTCTTCAATGATCGGTACGCCGAAGCGGCGGGCGAGCTGGATCAGTTCGAGGCGGCGCTGCCTCGGCATGACGAAGCCGGTTGGGTTTTGGTAGGTGGAGATGGCGTAGATGAATCTCGCGGTCCGGCCAGTCTTTCGCAGGCGAGTCAGAGCTGCCTCCACCGCGTCGAGGCGCATGCCGCCTTCGTCGAGGGGAATGCCCACGAGTTCCAGCTTCAGCGAGCGGTAGGCGGACAGGGTGCCGGGGTAGGAATACTCCTCCAGCAAAACGACGTCGCCGGGCTCGCTGAGCGCTTCGGCGGTGAGCGTCACCGCCTGCATCGAGCCGTTGGTGATCATGAGGTGATCGGGATCAACTCTCACGCCCTCACGTCCGGCTTCACGTGCCGCCATCGCTTGGCGGAATCCGGGATGGCCGAGTTTTCCGGGATAGTCGGCGAAGGATTTGCCTTCCCGCTCGATCACCCGCAGCGCCGCGGTCTTGAGGGCTTCGGTAGGGAAGGTGGCCGGGTCCGATCGGCCCGTGCCAAAGTCGTAGGGAACGCTGGGCATGCGCTGGCTGGTCCTTTTGGGCGGCGCAATCCTATCATGGGGGTCACCGGGAGTGGTCCCAAAGGAACGCGGTACAAGAGACCAAAGGAACACGGCACTCGTGCTGTGTGAGCGATTCGGTTACTCTTTTCGAATGTTTCCAGTGACACTGCACTTTAGGGGGATTCCTATGCGCCGCTCTGTTTTGATGGCGTTGTTGTCCGTTGGCTTGGCGTTTGCGACATTCGAAACTCAAGCCCACGATCTGATGACGCTCGATGAGTTGATGGGAGTCTTTGAATGGGACTTTGAAAGCGCCGAGATCACAGCGGAACAGCACGGCGATGGGTTTTACGTTCTCTTCGGGATCGGCGGCAACATCGCCGTCAGCATCGGCGATGACGGGGTGCTGATCGTCGATGACCAATTTCCGCAGGTGATGCCCAAGATCGAGGCCAAGATTGGCGAACTCGGCGGTGGCGCCGTGGACTTCGCCATCAACACCCATTGGCACTTTGACCACGCGGACGGCAACCTGGCCCTGGGCCCGCAGGGCAGCTGGCTGGTGGCTCAAGCCAACTCGCGGCGGATGATGGCGGACGCCCACATCATCAATCTGGTGGCGCTGCAGTATGAGCAGCAGGCCTATCCGGAGGACGCCCGGCCGGCGATCACCTTCGATGAGACGATGCAGTTCCACTTCAACGGCGAGCAAATCGACTTGGCCCACTTCGGCCCGGCGCACACCACCGGTGATGCGGCGGTGATCTTCCGGGGCCGCAATGCCGTCCACTTGGGCGACGTGTTCAACAATTCGGGCTATCCGTTCATCGACGTGGGCAATGGCGGCGACCTCGATGGCATGATTCACTTTTGTTCGTCGGTGCTTGCGGAGATCGACGAGAACACGACGGTCATCCCGGGCCACGGCCCGGTGACGGGCTACCAGGCGCTGGCGGATTACATCCACATGCTCAAGACCGTTCGGGTGGTCATCATGGCGCTCATTGCGGAAGGCGCCGATCTTGAGGCGGTCCTGGAGGCCAAACCGACGGCGCCATTCGACGAGGCCTTCGGCGATCCGTCCCGCTTCGTCAATCGTGCCTACACCAGCTTGCGCAAGGCGGGCGGCTAGCCATGATCGCCGATGGCTGGGACGGCTGTGCGGGCTCAGAACCATATGGAAGCGTCCGGTACTCAACGGGCGCGGAGTTTCGCAATAGCGAAACTCCAAACGAATCTTGGCCCCCAAGGGCCAAGGTTCGCGGGTTGCCAAGACCGGGCCTGATCTGGAAACTACTCCAACCAAATGGGAGAAACCAATGACCTCACCTACTGTTGATTGGTACTACTACCGCGGCGGCTGAACCAGCTGCGGACGAGCCTCCAAGTTTCTGGAGGCCAGAGGCATCGAAGTGGCCGAGACCGTTCCGGCCAGCCGCAAGCTGCAGCGTGGCGACGCTTTGGATCTGTTGAAGAAAGCCAGCCGGGTGGCCGTCGCCAAAGGTCGGAAACTCAGCGAGTTCAGCGGCGCGAACGTGACATCAGAAGAAGCGGTAGCGACCGTGCTTGGCACGACGGGCAACCTGCGCGCACCGACGATGGTGGTTGGCAAAACCCTGCTGGTGGGCTTCAGCGAAACGCTTTTCACGGAAGTGTTCGGCTAACGAGGCGATGACCGGGAACCGCCTGCGCGGCTGTGTCGCCATTGTCACCGGCGGCAGCACCGGGATCGGTTACGGATGCGCCTTGGCACTGGGGCGCGCCGGCGTGCGGGTGGTCATTACTGCCCGCACCGAAGCCGATGGCAGGCAGGCCGAAGCGGAGTTCGTCGGCTTGGGCCTAAGCGTGGCGTACATGCCCCAGGACGTTGGTGCCGAGGCCGATTGGGAACGCATCACCGGCGAGACCCTGGAACGCTTTGGGCGCCTCGACTTCCTGGTCAACAACGCGGGCATTTCCCATTTGAGCCCAATCGAGGAAACCCCTGCTGAGACCCTGATGTTGCTGGTTCGGGTCAACCTGATCGGCGCCTACTACGGCCTCAAGCACTGCTTGCCGCTCATTGCCGAGTCCTACGGCGAGCGCGGCTTCCCCGGCATGGCCGTTAACATCTCCTCGATATTGAGCCGCACCGGCCAGGATGGCGCGAGCGCCTACTGCGCCACGAAGGGGGGCATGGCCGGTCTCAACAGGGCCTATGAGCGGATGCTCGCCGGGCAGACGCACTCGGTGCAGGTCAAGAGCCTGCTGCCGGGATATACGATGACGCCGCAAGTGGACAAGGCCATTGGTCGCGATTCGCCGCTCGTCAATCAGCTCGCCGATACCATTGCGCTGCGGCGCTGGGCCGAACCCGAGGAAATCGGTGAAACGCTGCTGCTGATGCTCGACCCAGCCATTCGACTCGAAGACCGGGAGGTGCTGGCCGATGGCGGATTCCTCGCCAGCTGACGCTCTTCGTGGCCGCACCGTCGTCTTGGCGGGCGAGGTCGGGGGGCTCCGGGATCAGGCGGAAGCCTGCCTTGTGGCCTTGGGTGCGCGGGTCGTCAACGTTGGCTCGGACGGCGCGGTCGAACTCGGCGTCGCTGATCTCAGCAAGGAGGTCCTAGTCGCCGCGGCGCTCGATCGGGTGGCGGCTGCCGTTAGCCGCGCCGATGCCATCGTCTTTGTGGGGCGTGATCTGCGGGAGGGCGAGCAGATGGCTGATTTCATTGAGGAAAGCATCGCCGGTTATCATTTCCACCTAAAGCTCGCCAAACGCCTGCGCACTAAGGCGGCAACGGATGTGGTGACCTTGGCCGGGGCGTCGGCTGCGGGTGAAGAGGCCGCTCTCGCCGCCGATATCCGCAACGGATCGTTGCGGCAGATGACCTTGGTCGCGGCCTCGGAAGGGGGGCCGCTGCAGCCGCCGCTGATCGCCAACTCGGTCCATGTTTCGGGCCAGCCAAACCGCGAACCCTCGGCTAGCCTCATGACCTTGCTGGCGCGCCTGCTGGCCCGGCCCCAAGGCTATGTGACCGGCACGTCGCTATCGATCGCGCTGTAGGGGACCTTAAGCCATCCGCTCTTGGGCGAACTCCGTGAATGCTCGAAGAGCCTCGCGGTATTCGTTGCTCGGCAGGGCGTCCAGACATTGCATCGCGCGCTGGCTGTGCCGCAAGGCGGTGGCGCGGGTGTAGTCGAGCGCACCGCAAGCCTTGACCACGCCGAGCACATCCCCTAGTTGGGCGGCCGAGCGGGTGATTAGACTTTCGCGCACCAAATCGACTTGGGCGTTTGCGCCACTGGCGAGCGTGAAAATAAGGGGCAGCGTGAGCTTGCCCTCGGCCAAGTCGTCGCCGGCGTTCTTGCCCATGGACTTAGTGTCGCCCGCATAGTCGAGCCAGTCGTCCACGAGTTGATAGGCCATACCGAACTCCAAGCCGAAGTTGCGCAGCGCCGCCACCTGCTCGGGGTTGCCTCCGCCCAGCACGGCGCCGCTTTGCGCGGCTGCTTGAAAGAGCAGGGCGGACTTGCAGCGGATGACCTCCATGTAGCGCTCCTCGGTGATGCTGAGGTTGCCGACATCGGAAAATTGCATGACCTCCCCTTGGGCGATCAGATTGGTCGCGTCGGCCAGAATCGACAGCACAGCCTTGTTGTCCAGCTCGACCATGAGTTGAAAGGCGCGCGAATAGAGGAAATCGCCCACTAGCACCGAGGGTGCGTTGCCCCACAGCGAGTTGGCCGTCAGCCGCCCACGCCGCAGCTTGGAGCGGTCAACCACGTCATCGTGCAGCAGGGTGGCCGTGTGCAGGTACTCGATGATGGTGGCCAAGGCGATGTGGCGCTTGCCATCGTACTCGCAGCAGCGTGCGGCGAGCAGCACCAGCGCTGGCCGCAGCCGCTTGCCGCCGGATTCGATGAGGTAGTGGCCGATTTCCTCCACTAGGGCAGCTTTTGAGGTCAACTGGCTCGCGATCAGGCAGTTGACCGCCACGAAGTCGTCCTCGATCAAGGCCAAAACAGGCGTTAGCGCATTGGTGCCCGCCTGCGGTCGCGCAGGGCGATCGTTCAGCGGCGCCGCAGCGGCGGAACTGCTTAGCGCCATTGCCGCCGCACCACCCCGTCTCGTTGTAATTCCATGTCTTCGCCTCTAGAATATGCGGCCTTTCGGGCCAGCGGCTTGCCGTGACGCGGCAAGCCCATGGCAACAAAGGAACAAGGCGTTCATTGCCGGGCCGTTGGCATGCCGTATCCACGAGTGCAGGAGCGGGTCGGTGCCAATTGGGCTATTTTACACAAGCGCCGACACGAGCGGAGTGGGAAAATGTTTGCGGTTTTCAAGAGCGGCGGCAAGCAGCATCGGGTTACGGAGGGTGAAAGGCTTCGACTTGAGCGTCTTGATGCCGGACTGGGCGACGAAGTGGTTTTCGATCAGGTGCTGATGATTGGCGGCGAGAGCGGCGTTCAAGTCGGCCAGCCGCTGTTGGACGGTGGCCGAGTCACCGCCGAGGTGGTTGCCCAAGGCCGCGGCAAGAAAATCCGCGTCATCAAGTTCAAGCGTCGCAAGGGCTACATGCGGCATCAGGGCCATCGCCAAGCCTACACCGAGGTCCGAGTCACAGGCATCGAAGCGGCCTCGGCCGCCTAGTCGGGTTTCGGCGTACAGAGGATAGGAGGCACAGTCATGGCGCACAAGAAGGCAGGGGGCAGCACCCGCAACGGCCGGGATTCGGAATCGAAGCGCCTAGGGGTGAAACGTTTCGGTGGGCAGTTTGTACGCGCCGGCAACATCATCGTTCGTCAGCGGGGCAGCCACTTTCGCGCTGGCCCGAACGTGGGCTGCGGTCGTGATTACACGCTGTTCGCCACGGCCGACGGCCAGGTGAGGTTCTTCGAGAAGGGCGCGCGCAAGCGCAAGTACGTCACCGTCGAACCGGGTTCCTAGGTCGGGCTCGACTGCGCCCAAAACTGGCTGCTCCGCAACGGGGCGGTTGTTCCTTCGCTGTCAGCAGTGCGCCATACTGGGGCAAATGCAATTCATCGACCAAGCCACGGTTTACGTCCGTGCCGGCAAGGGCGGCGGCGGTGCCTTGAGCTTTCGTCGCGAAAAGTACATTCCGCGGGGTGGCCCGGACGGCGGTGATGGCGGCGCAGGCGGCGATGTGGTGCTGATGGCTGACGAGGCGCTCAACACCTTGGTGGACTTCCGTTTTCAGCCCCGATACCAAGCGGGCAACGGCGAGCCGGGCAGCGGGCGTAACAAAACCGGTGCTCGGGGCGAGGACCGCCTTATCCGGGTTCCCTTGGGAACCACAGTTACGGACACCACCATGGGCGAAGTGCTGGGTGACTTGAGTGTTCGTGGCCAATCCCTGCGGGTGGCCAAAGGTGGTCGTTGCGGACTCGGCAACGTCCGCTTCAAGTCGAGCGTCAATCGCGCTCCGCGCCGCACCACGCCGGGCGAAGCGGGCGAGGAGCGCGAATTGGTTCTGCAGCTCCGGCTGTTGGCCGATGTGGGATTGCTCGGCCTTCCTAACGCGGGCAAATCGACACTGCTGGCGCGGACCACCGCCGCGCAGCCCAAGATTGCGGACTATCCCTTCACGACGCTCAAGCCCAACTTGGGGGTGGTGCGGGTGGCGACCCACGCAAGCTTTGTGATGGCCGACGTTCCGGGCCTGATTGCTGGTGCCGCGCAAGGCGCGGGGCTGGGCATCCAGTTTTTGCGCCATCTTTCACGCACGCGGATTCTGCTTCATCTCATCGACGCGGCCCCTGCCGACGGTTCGGACCCGGTAACCAACGCCATCGCCATCGAAGCCGAGGTCGCCGCCTACAGCCGCGCCCTGGCGGAGCGGCCGATCTGGCTGGTGCTGACCAAGATTGATCTGCTCGACGCCGCGCGGATTGAAGATTTGGTGAGCCAATTGCGCACCGCCTTCGCTGGGCGGCGGCAGTTCTCCGTTTCCGCCCACTCCGGTGCCGGCTTGAAGTCCCTCACCGGGGCGGCCATGGTGGCGCTGTCGGAGTTGAGCGCCCTGGTTGCCAACGACCCCAACGCCCGCGCCAAGGAAGACGCTCTGGCGCAACGCATTCTCCAGGATGCCACGGCTGGTGCCTTGGCCGAATACCGCAGCCCGTCTTCCGAAGCCACGCAGGACGATGGGCCCGAATGGGTGGTCAAAGCCTGATTATGGCCGGTTCGGATGAGAGTGTAGCGGTTGCCGAGCGTGCGGCGCGGCGCAAGATTGCCGTCGCGGGCCTGACGGTGATCAAGATCGGCAGTTCGCTGCTGACGGACCCCGAATCGGGCACGGCGCATGGCAACATCCGTCATTGGTGTGGCGAAATCGTTGCTGAGTTGGACCGGGGACGGCGGGTGCTGCTGGTCTCCTCGGGCGCCGTTGCGGAAGGGGTGGCCCGCTTGGGATGGCGCCGTCCGCCGTCCGACCTGCCCAACCTGCAGGCCGCAGCATCGGTAGGGCAAATGGGCTTGGTAGGCGCCTACGAGGGCGCCTTCGCAGAACATGGCCGGCACACCGCCCTTGTGCTCCTGACCCATGAGGACTTGGCTGACCGCCGCCGCTACCTCAATGCCCGAACTACCTTGAACCGTTTGCTCGAATTGGGCGCCGTGCCCGTGGTCAACGAGAATGACACCGTGGCCAATGACGAGATCCGTTTTGGTGATAACGACACCTTGGCGGCGTTGGTGGCAAGCCTGTTGGCGGCGGATGCCTTGATTGTGCTCACCGATGTGGATGGCGTCCACAGTGCGGACCCGCGCACGCACCCACAGGCGGGGCGCATCAGCTATGCCGAGGCCGGCGACCCAAGTCTGGATGCGGGCGCGGGTTCGGGAGGGGAACTCGGTCGGGGGGGCATGGTAACCAAGATAGAGGCAGCCCGAATTGCGGCGCGCTCCGGTGCCCATACCCTGATCGTCGATGGCCGTCGCCGGGGTGTGCTCGGCGACGCCTTTGCCGGTCGGTCCGTGGGCACCCTACTGGCGGCGGGCGTCGAGCCGCTCTTGGCCCGCAAGCGTTGGATTGCCGGACAGCAGCGGCCCAAGGGGGAGTTGGTGCTCGACGCGGGTGCCGCCAGGGCGCTGCGCGAGCGGGGCGTGAGCCTGCTGCCGGTGGGCGTGGCGGCGGTTCGCGGCGAATTCAGCCGGGGCGCCTTGGTTCGCTGCGTCAATGCCGCAGGCGAACTCATCGCTCAGGGATTGGTGAACTACTCCAGCGCCGAGACCCTTAGGATTTGCGGCGCCGCCAGCAGCGACATTCAGTCACGGCTAGGCTACGTCCTGGAGCCGGAACTGATGCATCGGGACAATTTGGTTTTGGTCTGACCAGCGGTCAGACCGGCGTTGCGGATCAGTCCGAACTCTGATTGCCCGTGATGTTGCGGATGCCAGCGCTCAATCGGGACTTGTGGCGGGCGGCCTGGTTCGGGTGCATGATGCCGCGGTTGGCCATGCGATCGATGACGGGCACCGCCGCATCCAGCGCCTCCGAGGCCGCCTTGGCGTCGCCACCGGCGATCGCGGTCCGCACCTTCTTGATGGTGGTGCGCACCGTGGAGCGTTGGCTGGCGTTGTGCCGACGGCGGGTTTCCGCCTGTCGGGCGCGCTTTCGGGACTGCGGACTGTTGGCCAATGGAAGCTCCTTTAGGGTGGGGCTTTGGAAGGCGCGCTAATATGCCGATGAGGATGGGCCATGTCAACCGATAGCAACGCTGACGCGGCGTCCGAAACGGTCAGCGTCACCGCGCAGGGTGCCGTGGTGAGCGGCATGACGCTGCTGTCGCGCATCTCCGGCTTTGCCCGTGACTTGCTGCTGTCGCACTTCTTGGGAGCCAGCGGCGCCGCCGACGCCTTTCTGGTTGCCTTCCGAATCCCCAACTTTTTCCGCCGCCTGTTTGCGGAAGGGGCCTTCAACCAAGCCTTTGTCCCGATTCTGGCGCGCTATCGCGCTCTTGGTCTGGACGAACTCAAGGGCTTCGTTGCCGTAATCGGCGGAAACCTCGGATTGGTGCTGGCGCTGGTTGTCATTCTCGGCGTTTTATTTGCCGAAGGCTTGACGCTGGTCTTTGCGCCTGGATTTTGGCGCGACCCTGACCAGTTGAGCCTGACGGCGGATTTGTTGCGCGTCACCTTCCCCTACTTGGGGTTCATTTCCCTCACCGCCTTCGCCGCCGCCATCCTCAACGCCCACGGGCGCTATGCGGCGGCGGCCTTCACGCCGGTGCTGCTGAATCTCTGCCTGATGCTGGCCATGACTCTTGCCGCCTTCGCCGGCTCGGGCGTGGCTCCCGCGCTTGCTTGGGGTGTGTTGGCCGCCGGTCTTGTGCAATTGGGCTTTCTGGCGCCGAATGTGGCCCGTCTCGGTGTTGCCGCGGCGCCCCGGTTGAGCGTTCGGCACGAGGGCGCCCGGGACGTGGGCCGATTGTTGGTTCCGGCCCTGGTGGCGTCCTCTGCCGGACAGTTGAACGCCCTGATCGACACCATTCTGGCGTCCATGCTGCTCACGGGCAGCATCGCTTGGCTGTACTATGCGGATCGCCTGCTGGAATTGCCCATTGGCTTGGTGGCGGTGGCCTTGGGCACGGTGCTGCTGCCGAGTCTGTCGAAACTGGCGGGCCAAGATGAGCGAGTGGCGTTCAGCCGGACGTTGGATTGGGGTCTGCGCATGGGGGTTCTGTTGGGGCTGCCGGCGTCGATGGCCTTGGCACTGTTGGCGGAGCCGCTGATTGCCACCATCTTCCTGCATGGCGAGATGACCGCCGTTGACGCCGCCATGGCCTCACTCGCCCTGCGCGCCTTCGCCTGCGGCGCCCTGCCGCTGGTACTGGTCAAGATACTTGCCCCAGCGTTCTTCGCGGACAAGGACACCCGCACGCCTTTGAAGTTTGCCCTGACCGCCATCGCCGTCAACGTGGTGCTCAACCTTTCCCTCTTCTGGTGGTTTGGCCATGTGGGGCTGGCCCTGGCGACGGCCGCGGCCGGTTGGCTGCATTTCTGGCTGTTGTGGCGTGGGGTGCATCGGGCGGGCTACTACCAGGCGACGCCCGCCTTGGCCCGCACCGGCGCCCGGTCGCTCGCCGCCAGTGCGCTGATGGGCGGGATTTTGGCGGCGCTGTCGCCGAGCGCCGAGTTTTGGTTCGCTGTGCCCGCCTTGCATCGAGTCCTTTGGCTGGCGGGCTTGGTGGTAGCTGGCGGCCTCACTTATGCTGCGGCCCTATGGGTCAGCGGGTTGCGTATGGCGCAGCTGCAGCATCGCATTTGATCGGCGCCATCCGGCAAGCAACGGCGTCGTCTGGCGGGGATTAGGCTATGATTGTCCGATGGAAGCCCTTAGCTTGCCCCAGAACGGCACGCCGCCGACGCCGAAGGAACAACCGTCCAGCCGCGAGGTCGTCTCCATTTGTTCCATGGAAGCCCTTAGCTCGCCGCAGCATGCTGCGCCACTGAAGACGAAGGCACGAGCGGTCGGCTGATAGGCCGTCCCCCGTTCAGTCATGGAAGTCGTCATCGGCCTGCACAATCTCGAGCCCCGCCACCGGGGCGGCGTCGTCACGATCGGCAGCTTCGATGGCGTTCATCAGGCCCATCAGATGCTGCTCTCCCACGTCTGCGCCAAGGCCCGTGAAATCGACGTCGCCAGCACCTTGGTGACCTTCGAACCGACGCCCAGGGAGTTTTTCAAGGCGGCGGTGCCCGCCCGTCTGACCCGCTTTCGGGAAAAGATCACCCTGCTCAGGCGTACCGGACTCGACCGGGTGCTCTGCCTGCCGTTCAACGCCCGCACCAGCAACGCGCCCGCCGAGTGGGTGGCGGATGACTTCCTGCACGGCCTGCTTGACGCCGTCTATGTCGTGGTGGGCGACGATTTTCGCTTCGGCAAGGGCCGAACCGGCGACTATGCCATGCTCAAGGAAGCCGGCGATCGGCTCGGTTACGAAGTCAGCCACCTCGGCACCCTTACTTTGGGGCACGACCGGGTGTCCAGCAGTCGGGTGCGCCAAGCGCTGTCGGAGGGCGATTTGCGCTTGGCGGAAAAGCTGCTTGGCCATCCCTACTTCATCATGGGCCGGGTAGTGTACGGTCGCCAACTCGGTCGCCAATTGGGGGTGCCTACGGCCAACATCCGCCTGCAGCGCTACCGGGCGGCACTGGAGGGGGTCTTTGCCGTGACGGTGGATGCGGGCCTTGACCGCCCCTGCCAAGGCATCGCGAACATCGGCATTCGTCCTACGGTGGACGGCAAGGAGCCTCTGCTGGAGGTCCATGTCTTTGACTTCGATGAGGACATATACGGACGGCTGCTTTCGGTGACCTTCAAGCACAAGATCCGCGACGAGCGCGCCTTCGAGTCCATCGGGGCCCTCAAGGCGCAAATCGGCTACGACGTCGAAGCGGCGCGCGCTTGGTTCCGCTACGGCCATTCGGCAGGCCGCTGATGCCGCTGGCGTCGACCTTGGCGAGCAAACCATGAAACCATTCAAGTGGCTGGCCGTCGCTGCCGCGGTGATGGCCTTCGACCAAGGCACGAAGTGGCTGGCGAGCGCCGAGCTCGCCCTTGGTGAACGGGTTGCCGTACTGCCCTTCTTCAGTTGGGTGCTTTGGCACAACGACGGCGCCGCGTTTTCGATCATGTCGGGGCTTGGCGGTTGGCAACGTTGGTTCTTTGTTGCCCTGGCTAGCGGCTTCTCGATCTTCATCGTCTATGAACTACGGCGGTTGAGAATTGGCGATTGGCCCCAGGGCCTGGCCTACGGACTGATCCTGGGCGGTGCGCTGGGCAACATGATCGACCGTCTGACCAACGGCTACGTTGTGGACTTCGTCCTGTTGCACTACGGGTCGTGGTACTTCCCAGCCTTCAATCTGGCCGATGCCGCGTTGACCTGCGGTGCCGCGCTGTGGATTCTGTGCATGATCCGCGATGCCCGCGCTTGACGGGCCCACCGGTTTCAAAGCAGCGCCTCGACCGCGCCCGCGGAGCTGCCCGGTTTCAGGGCGGCGCTGAGTTGCGCAGCAACTCAATCGCGTCGGCGTTGGCCGACGCGCCCGTTCGTCGGCCAGTTGGCACCGTTTGTCGGGCGTTGGCTGAGTTTAGCTAAACACTCCCTTAAGCTCGGCCGCGTCTGTTTAGGAGATGCGTCTGGTGTGGCTGTTCCGCGGACTGACGCTCATTGAAGTTCTGGTGGCCGTGGTGATTCTGGCCGTGCTGGCTGGATTGGGCCTGCCAGCGCTGAACGCCTATTCACAGCGAGCCTACCGCAGCGAGGCCCAGGGAGATTTGGTGGCCTGCGCACTCGCCTTGGAACGTTGGGCGGGCCTTCGCTTCACCTACCAGGGCGCCGCCGACACCGATGCCGATGGAGTCGGGGATGGAGACGACGGCCCCATCGCAGCTCAGGTCTGCGCACCCCGCTCGGTTGCCGAAGGGCGCTATCGGATCAGCATCGCCGCAAGCGCAGAAGGTTTTGCGCTTGCCGCCTATCCCGAAGCGGGAGGCCTGATGGTTGGCGATGGCTTCATGACCTTGGACGAAGCGGGCAACCGGGCATGGGATCGCAACGACGACGGTGAATTGATTGCGCAAGAAGATGGCTGGGAATATTGAGGCGAACCGCCGAGGCGTCAGCCAAGGGGGCTTTTCGATGCTCGAGCTGCTGGTGGCGCTTTTGGTCACCAGCGTTGGCGTACTCGGCGTCGCCGGCTTGACAACCCTGAACGCGCAGCACCGCCGGTCTGCGGCTGCCCATGCCGAGGCGGTCAGGCTGGCCGAGGACGTGATCGAGCGCATTCGCGCCAATCCCGCTGGCCTGCAAGCGGGCAGCTATGCGGCGAGCGGGGATGCCGTTACGGCATCGGATTGCCACGCTGGCCAGTGCACTGCTGCGGAAGTCGCGGCATTTGACCTAGCGCAGTGGCGTTGCGCCTTGGGCGCATCCACGACGGACCAAAGTTGCCGCGGGCCACTCGATGCCACCGGGGCCGTTGCTGCCGATGCAGGGTCCGGCTCGGTTCGCATCACCATTCGATGGCGGGACCGAGGTGAAGACCGGACGTTGACCGTCGATAGCGGAGTTTGAGTCGGCATGCCCGCTCACCGCTCTTTCGCCCGATCGCCAAGTCGAGGCTTGTCGTTGGTCGAATTGCTCTTGGCCTTGGCCTTGGGCTTGGTCGTAACCTTGGGTCTGGCGCAGCAGTACGCGGGAGGCCGGGCTTCGGCCTCGAGTCTCTTGCAGCAGGCCGATGTGCAGGACCGCGGACGCTACGCCATGGCCTTCCTGCGCCAGTCCGCGGCTGCAGCGGGCAATCTCGGTTGCAATGGCCGTGCCGTCCGCTTGAGAAGCGTCCTGAACAGTGATTGGGACGATCTGTTTGAATTCAATCTCTCTCGCCCAGTGCAGGGGTTTGACTACCGGGGCGATGGCAGCTCCACCGCCCTTGGTGATTGGATGCCCAGCGTGGTGTCCTTGCCCCGACAGGCAGGTGGCGGCACCGTCAACGCCTTGGACGAGGGCACGGGCATCCGTCTTGAGCGCTTGGTGCCGGGGGCTGACATCATCGTCTTTCGCCGCCTGAAGGAGCCGGGCTTCCCCTTGGCGGGCGGATTGACGCCCAACGGCGACCCCGTCGTCCAAGACTCGGCGGATGACCGTCTTCAAGCTGGTGACGTGGCTGTGGTCAGCAACTGCGAGCAGGCGGCCATGTTTCGCATCACCCGCGTCACCGCGGCGGGCCCGGGCCGATCCGTTCTAAGGCGCACGTCCGGCAGCGGGCCTTACGACAACGACGGTGCCCGCCGCCTTTCGGAGTCGGGCCGGCGGTACAGCGGCGCCACCCAGGGTGAGGGTGCGCAAGTCGCTCAGGTCGTGACGGAGATCTACTTTGTTGGCCGCCGCGGCGGGAGTCGGGCGGCTGGCCTTTGGCGGCGTTCCGGCGCTTCGCGGCCAGTGGAGTTGGTGGCGGGCATCGTTGACCTGCAGGTTTGGGCGGGCGTGGATGGGGATCCCCACGACGGTTTCGATGGTCCCAATCGCTACCTGCCGTTCAGTGCCTTGGCTGACGATCCGGTGATTCGGTCGATTTCCGTGGCGGTGACAGCCGCCAGCGAAGAGGTCACCCGGCGCTTTGTGCAGACCTTGAGTTTGAGAAATGGGTGGTAGCGAATCAGGAGCCTTTGGGCACGGAATTCACGGCTGTGGACTCGCTCTCGTCCGCGCCCTCGGCCGCTCGATTTCGTCAAATGCGACTCGATGTTCCCGTCAATCGATCGGCCAAGGGCGCTGTGATATCGACTTTTCGCTTTCGCGACTTCCGAAGGCAAAGGCTCCCGGGAGGGGTCAGCGTGGCATTGCCCTGTTCATCAGCCTTGTCATATTGATGCTGCTGACCCTCGCTGGCGTGGCGGGGGTGCAGACCACTCAGCTTCAGGCGCGCATGGCCCGCAACGCCCATGACAATCTGATTGCCTTGCAGGCGGCGGAGCGAGCGTTGGGGGAGGGCGAGCGCTTTTTGTTGGCCTCAAGTCCCGATGCGGCCCGCTATACGGCGGCGGGCACGGATGGCCTGTGGCGCCCGGCGGACTTCGGCGAAGCCCCGGTGTGGCAGGCTGAGCGCGTCTGGGTGAACGGTGGAGGCGGCAGCCGCCGGGCCGCGCCGGTTGCCGGTGCGGCCGCTCCGCCACGCTATCTGATCGAATGGCTGACGACCCTGACCGGGCCGGACGATCCTCACTTGCTGGAGCCGTCCA
The DNA here is from genome assembly GCA_028278675.1 of Candidatus Azophilus lithoversatilis. Taxonomy (GTDB): domain Bacteria; phylum Pseudomonadota; class Gammaproteobacteria; order Pseudomonadales; family Azotimanducaceae; genus Azophilus; species Azophilus lithoversatilis. The sequence continues at coordinate 9,721 of JAQAJJ010000027.1, read as the reverse complement.
CCGTCGCTGAAGCGCCGCGAACCGCCATATTTCGAATCACCGCCCGGGGCTTCGGGGCCACCCCCCATGCCCGGGCGCAACTGCAAAGCACCTTCGCTGTGCGGTTGCCGCCGGAGAACGGCCCGTGAATCGCCTTGTCGGCGCCTTGGCCGGGATGGGTCTCTCCGCCGCTGCCTGTCTGGCCGAGGCGGGTGCTGCCGGGGCCTTGGCCACCTTCTCCTTCAGCCCCTTGGCGTCCGCCGAGGGCGGGTTGAATATCGGGCCTTCCATGACTTGGACGCGGCGACCGGCGATCTTCATGCCGTGCGTTTTGATGCAAACGGATCGCGTGTGCTGTGGCGAGCCGCGCAGCGGCTCGAACGCGCTTCGCCGGAACGTCGGATAATCGTCACCCAGGATCGAGTCATTTGGGCTGGCCTGCCATTCGAGCACGATCGCCTTAATGCAAACCAAAGGGCCGTCTTGGATGCAGCGCAGCTCAAGTGGCTGCGCGGCGAAGGCAACAACCGGCGGCTGGGGCCGATTGTCGGTTCGGAGCCGGTGATTGTCGGGGCGCCCAGGGCCGTGCGCCGCGATCACGCGCCCTATCCCGTGGCCCGCGGCGAGGCCTATTCCGAGTTTGCGGTGGATTGGGCGCACCGCCCCGGGGTGGTGTACGTCGGCTCTAACGACGGTCTGCTGCACGCCTTTGACGCCAGCAATGGCGATGAGTTGTTCGCCTACGTTCCGAATAAGCTGATCGACGGCGATCAGCGCTTCGCCACCCGGCTTGACGCCGCCCCGGGTTCGGCGTCCCGCCCTCCTTTGCGGATCCCCTCGCCAACCGTGGAGGATGTCTATGTGGGGCAGGCACCCGGCAGTGTAGCGAGGGCTTGGCGGACGCTGCTGGTCGGCGGGCTTGGCAAAGGCGGCAAGGGCTACTTCGCCCTCGATGTCACGGATCCCGACACGAGCGCTGACTCCGCCGAAGCGGCAGCGGGGATGGTGCTTTGGGAGTTTACGGATGCCGACGACGTCCCACCGGTCGGTGCGGACGGCCAGCCGGTCACTGATTTGGACGAGTACGGGACACCGGTGAAGGATCTGGGCTACGCCACCAGCCAAGTCGGCCTCGCCATGAGCAACGCGCGCTACCTGCGGGGCGGCAGAAGGTGGGTGGCGGTTCTGGGCAACGGCGACGGCAGCACGGCTGGACGCGCCGTCTTGTTCGTGCTGTTCATTGATGCAGGGCTTGACGGCTGGTCGGCGCACGACTTCGTCAAGCTGCCAGCCAGCGCCGCTTCGGGGCTCGGCGAGCCGGCCTTGGTGGACTTGGATCTGAACGGCACGGTGGACCGGGCCTACGCCGGAGATCTTGAGGGCAACTTGCATCGCTTCGATCTTTCCAATCCGGAGCCCGCTAACTGGAGCGCAACGCGCCTGTTCCAGGCGCGCTATGGCACCGGGCAGGGCGTTCCTCAACCCATCACCGCCAGGCCCAAGGTCTTCAAGCACCCCAGCCAACCGGGCTTCATGGTCGTCTTCGTCACGGGAGCCTTCTTGAGTCCTAATCAACAGGGCGATGTGGCCGTTCAGTCCCTGTACGGCATTTGGGATTCGGGCGGCGTGGTGGACCCTGATTCGCTGGTGCTGCAGAGCATGATCAACGTTCGCTCCATGGGCAATGGGTCGCCGCGGCTCAATCGCGTTGTTGCCGACCAGCCAGTGAACTACCGGCCACCGGACGCTTCCGCATCGGCGGTGCGCGGTTGGCGCATCGATCTCGATAGCCAACAGTCGGGTGAGCGCTTCCATCCGCGCTTGGTGGCTTGGGGCGATCTTCTGTTGGTGACCACCCTGATGTCGAATTCGGCGGCTGGCGGCGCGCTCGGTGCCGTTGTGCCGATTCAGTGGGCCACTGGCGGCAGTCCCCGGCACCCGGTGCTGGATTTGAACGGCGACGGCATTCTCAACGAGAACGACCTGCTGTCCGTGGACGCCGGCGACCGCGCCCCCGGCATGGTCTTCGATGAGCGCGACTTTAGCGGCCCGTTGGCAACGCCCCAGGTTCTGCCTAGCTTCGGCGGCGGCCAATTGATCCTGGCTGGTGGCCTGAACCGCCGCTCCCAAGCCATCGGCCCGCCCATTGGCCAGCTGACTGGGCGGCTCTCCTGGCGTGAACTTAGGGAATTCTAGGGAACCTCTGATCAAGTCCGGGAAGCTCAGAGGAGTCTGGCGGGCGTGATGGCGAGGCGCGACGACGAGCAGTGGCAGGCACCACGGGAGGAGACGCAACGCGGCCAGCGCGCCCGAAACGCCCTTCTTGAAGGGCGCGCCCTCCCGAAGGGCGTTTCACGGTGCGCAATGGCCGAATTCCGCCCGCATCCTCAGCCGCGCCGGGCGGTTGCGGCATTGCCCCCATTCGCAACCCGTGAAACGCTGAGCGAACGCGACTTGATCAGAGGTTCCCTAGCACCGAAGCGGCTGGCCTGAAGCGTCCTCGCGGATGCCGTCACCGTCGGCGTCGATGGCCCGGCGCGCCCGGCCTTGGGCGTTTAGGATAATCTGGCGGGCGAATCGGGCGTCGCCGTCCGCCGGGCAGTATTGAAAGTTGCCGCTCTGCCAATCCGTCAAGCCGGACCCGTGAATGAGCAGATAGCTGCGGTTGCGGAACGAACGCCAGCGGACCCGTTCCCCCTCATTCATCGGGGGTAGCCGGAGACCCACCAACTCCCCCTCATCGATGCGGCGGTCCCGGTCGCGGTCCAGAAACGCAACGGCTCCCTCATGCCAACGGTTCGCACCCAGGCATCGTGGCCCTTGGCCGGGACACAGGGTGGCCGGGGCATTGTGGGTGATGGCTAGATGGCGGGTGGCCCGCACGGCGCCGAGCATGGCGTTGACCCGCGCCGAGGCGCGGTGGTCGGCGCCGAGTTCAACGAAGGCGGGCAGGGCAGTGCCCATCAGCACACCGGCAACGGCTAGGGTGACAAGCAGCTCAAGCAACGACGCCCCGCGGCAGAGAGCCTTCAGCTTGGGGAGCGCGAGGGGTCCGCCCCTCGCAGGGGAGGGCCTCAGCTTGGGGAGCGCGAGGGGTCCGCCCCTCGTGGGAGAGAGCCTCGGCTTGGGGAGCGCGAGGGGTCCGCCCCTCGCGGGAGAGAGCCTCAGCTTGGGGAGCGCGAAGGGTCCGCCCGCTCCATGCAACGACACCGATTCAAGACGAGGGCGGGACGCCCTCGGTCCGGAGAGCTCACTTTGACCTGAGTCCCTCGGCTCGAGGGCACAACGAACCGAAGGTTCGAGCCCTCGGACGGCGCGAAGCGCCGTTCCTGCAAGCGATTGAGGTCCCGCGGGTAAAATGTCCGTTCCCCGCCCGTCCGCGCTCCGGCCACCGGGATGGCCTTGGGTTGCCGCTTGCTGCCCGATGGGCAGATGGTGATGTTGCGGATGCTTCATGGCTGGGAGACTACATCCCAACCCAATCCTCAGCTAGTGGCGTTGGCTTAAGGCGCTGTAGGACATCCGCCCGCGAACTCTCGGCCCTCCTAGGAGGGCCGAGAGTTGGCATTGACACTGCCGCCGGTTTCCTCTAAAAGATTGAGTTGTCAGTTTGCCCCGCTGCGGCTTGCCGCTGGCGACGTAAGGAAGCCGGTTGATCGCAGGCTGTCCTCACGGGTTCGATGGACGGTGTCGGCCCTGCAGCTCGGCCAGCCCAATCGGGGATTGCATGTCGTCATCTTAAGGAGAGGAAATCCAGATGAGAGTCATTTTCATGAGTTTCGCTATTGGGAGAGGTAGCTTGACGGCTGCCTTGGCGCTGCTGGTTTTCGGCTTGTCCCTTGCGGTGCAGGCGCCCTCCGGGGTGGCTGCGGAGCGCGATGCGTCCGGCCTGATCGAGGAGATCGTGGTCACCTCCCGGCGCCGCCAGGAATCGCAGCAGGACGTGCCGCTGTCAGTGACCGCCTTTGGCGCGGAGCAGATCGAGCAGATCAAGCCGCAGACGCTGCGGGACTTCGACGGCTTCATTCCGAACATGTACATCGGCATGAACACCGCCGGCCCCGGCGCCAGCGCCCTGTACATCCGCGGCGTTGGCTATGCCGACATCGAAAAGACCCAGAGTCCGCAGGTCGGCGTCATCGTCGATGGCATTCAGATGGGCTCCAGCACCGGCCAGTTGATCGACACCTTCGATGTGGAGAGCATCGAGGTCAACCGCGGTCCCCAGGGTGTGCTGTTCGGCAAGAACACCATCGGCGGCAACGTGGTCGTCAACCGGGTGCGCCCGCAGTTCAATGAGATGGGAGCGCGGATTGCCGCGGAGTTCGGCAACTTCGATTCCCGCATCCTCAAGGGCCGGGTCAACATCCCGCTCGTTGACGATACCTTGGCGCTCAAGCTGGGCGCCATATCGCGGGAGCGTGATGGCTTCTACCACAACGTCACGTTGGACGATTCGGCTGGCGACATCGATTTCGCCTCCTACACCGCAGCGTTGCGCTGGGCGCCGACGGACAGCTTCGATGCCATCCTCACCTACGACCGCCTCCGCGACCGGGGCCAGATACCGCCCCAGGATCCGCGCTTCAATGGCGACGATCCCTTCGAGAACCTCGCCGACAAGAAGGAGCCGGTCAAGTACGACGTGGACCAAGTGGGGCTCAGAGCCGAGTGGGACCTCGGCAACGGTTACGTCATCAACTCTATCACCGGCTATCATTCCGGTGGCGACAAGGTGAACCAGGACTTCGACGGCGGCGCCATCAACGGCGCAGCGATCCCTTTCGCCCAACTGCACACCCTGCGCGACCAGGAGTACGATGTCTTCACTCAGGAACTGCGCATTTCCGGCGACTTCAACGAATCCGTGGACTTCATGGCGGGCATCTACTATTTCGATTCGGAACTCAAGTTTCAGCAGAACACCAACAACGTGCTGCAATTGCCGCCGGTGCCGCTGGGTCTGCCCGCCGGTGCGCCCTGCGCGATTCTGACGCCCATTTTGGGACTGCGGGCCAATCCCGGCCTAGGCGACGCCCTGTGTCAATTCCCCAACGCCCGCAGCATTCAAATGGCAGGTGAGGACGTGCAATCCGTGGCGGTGTTCGGCGCCATCAACTGGCGTCCAGTGGAGGCGCTCGAACTCGGCTTCGGTGTTCGCTACATCGACGAGGAGAAGGACGCCTTCAACTCCTACGTCGACTACACGACGGGTACTTTTGATACCGGTCCGGTGACCCAGGAACACGATTTCACGGGACTGCCGGAACGGGCAGGAAATGCCTACCAGGCCTGCGACTGCTGGGATGACGTGATCCTGCTGGCTTCAGCAACTTGGGCGATCACCGATGTCAACACGGCCTATGTCACCTATTCCGAGGGCTTCCGCAGCGGCGGCTTCAGCATCCGCTCGGCACGCGATCCCAACGAGGCGGCCTTTAATCCAGAGGAAGCGTTCCAAGTTGAGGTCGGTCTGAAGAATGAATTCTTCGACCGCCGGCTGCGCCTCAACCTCGCGTACTTCCACTTGGAGCGGGACGGCACCCAATTCAGCTCCATCATCACTTTGCCACCGGGCTCCATTCCGGGAACCACCACCATCATCAACAACGGTGGCACCTCCGAGTTTTCCGGCTTTGAACTGGAGTCGCAATGGCTCATCAACGAGGATTTCACCTTGGTGGTCAACGGCGGTACTCTGGATGTAAAGAACCAAGCGTTCACCATCGACTGCTTCATTCTGGACGGCTGCACCGCCGGTGGCGTCATCGGGGCGGACCCCCCCGGCACGCTGCGCACTTTGGGCGGCAACTCGGACTCCCGGCAGCCGGACTGGAACGTCAGCGCCACCCTGGCCTTTGCCCGGCAGATGGGCCCCGGCGTGTTTGCGGCCAACGTCGGCTGGAAGAAAGTCGGTGAATTCCTGCTGGTCAACACCGGCGGCGGCGCCGATCAGCGCCTCTATGAAGGCGGCTATTTCGGCCTCGACGCCCGAGTGGCCTACGAGTGGACGCTCAACGATGGCAGCACCGTCACCCTTTCCGCATTCGGCAAAAACCTGACCGACGAGAAATGGCGCGAGCAGGCTCTGTTCCTCGGCGGACCGAACACCGGCTTCCAAGGTTGGGGTGCGCCGCAGACCTATGCGGTTGAGCTGTCCTACGACATGTAGGCCAGCGAAGCGAAAACCGAGTCAATCCGCCCCTTTAGCGCCGTCGTCGGCGTGGGCGGCTTGATATAGTGAGTGAGTCCGCCGGCAGCCCCGCCGAAGAGGCTTGGCCGAGCCGCGCCTATGCGTGGTTGGTGGTGGCAGTGCTCGTGGTGGCGGCGCTGGTGGCCTTCATCGACCGCCAGGTGGTGGCCATCGTTGTTGATCCGATGAAGGCGGACCTGGGCGTCAACGACGCACAGATCGGTTGGCTGTACGGCGTCTTTGCCGTGTTCTATGCCGTTGCCGCGCTGCCCATTGCTTGGCTGGCGGATCGCCGAAGCCGCAAGCTCATTATCGCGGTGGGCATTTTCTTCTGGTCGCTGATGACCATGGCCTGCGGCGTCTCGCGAACCTTTTTGCAGGTTTTGTTGGCGCGCATAGGCGTGGGCGTCGGCGAGGCGACCCTCAGCCCAGCAACGACGTCCTTGGTGGGCGATTTCTTTCCCCGCGAGCAAGTGCCGGTGGCGATGTCGGTGTATCAGGCTGGCCCCATCATGGGATCTGGGGTCGCCTTCATCATCGGTGGATACGTGCTCGGCCTCGTGCAGGACGCGCCGCCCTTGGTGCTGCCGGTGTTCGGCGCACTCGCCCCTTGGCAGCAGACGTTCGTGTACGTCGGCGCCCCCGGCCTGCTTCTAGCCCTGCTCTTCGCCTTGTTGCGTGAGCCGGCGCGCCGGGGCGTTGGCCGCGGCGGGGGCGGCTCATTGAACGAGTTGGCGGGCTTTTATCGGCAAAACCTCAAGGCGTTGGCGCTGCACCACTTTGGCTTCCTGGCCTTGGTGCTGGCGGGCTACGCCTTCGTCTTTTGGAGCGTGTCGTTCTTCGTGCGCGTTCATGGCCTCGAGGCTGCCGAGGCTTCGCTGACCTTCGGCTGGATTTTCCTCATCGCCGGGCCGCTCGGGCCGGTGGTGGTGGCCGTGTTGGCCCGGCGCTTGAGCGCCCGCGGCGCCAAGGACGCCAACATCGTTGCCGGCATGGTGGGCGGCTTTCTGGCCATCATCAACATCGTCGTCATTCAATTTGCGCCGAGCGCGTTCTGGGCGTTCATTCTCTACGTTCCGGCCATGCTGCTGATCAACTCGCCGTTCGGCATTGCGGCCGGCGCCTTGCCCGTGATCACCCCGCCCAATCTACGCGCCCAGGTGGCGGCGGTGTACCTGTTCGTCTCAGCCTTGGGCATGATGCTGGGGCCGCCGATCGCCGGGGCTTTCAACGAATATGTCTTTCCCGATGCCGATGGCGTGCGCTATTCCTTGGTCACGGTGTCCAGTGTCTTCGGATTGTTGGGCGTTGTTCTGCTGCAGTTCGGCCGCAAGCCCTACGCAGTGAGCCTTGAGGCGGCGGACCGGCGCGACGGCGCGACCTGACGGTCGCGGCGGACCTTCGATCCGTTGTGGTTTCGCTTGCGCGAAACTCCTGATCACTCGAATGGATCATTTAAAACGTTGGGAGCGCAAGGATTCTGATGAATCAGGTGGAGATGGCTAGGCATGGTGCCGGCGCAAGGCTCTGAGAGGCTGACGCCCGGGCAGCGGGTCGGCTACGGGATCGGCGACTTCGGGATCAATCTGTTCTTCATTTCGACGCTGACCTACCTGCTGTACTTCTACACGGATGTGTTCGGCCTGTCGGCGGCCGCCGCCGGTGGCGTATTGCTGGTGGCGCGCATCGTCGATGCGGTCACCGATCCGCTGATGGGCGCCATCGCGGAGCGTACCCGCAGCCGTTGGGGGCGCTTGCGGCCCTACATTCTGTTTGGCGCCTTGCCGTTGGGCGCTTCGGCGGTGCTGACTTTCGCCAGCCCCGAGTTCAGCGATTTGGGAAAGCTGTGGTGGGCCTACCTCACCTACATCGTCTTCAGCGTCGCCTTCACGGTGGTCTCAATTCCCTACTCGGCTCTGACCGCCTCGCTGACCGCCGACTACCACGAGCGCACGGTGCTTTCGACCATACGTATGGCCTGCGCCTTTGGCGGCGGCTTCGCGATCTCCGTGGGCATGCCGATTCTGGTGGGTGCGTTCGACACCGAAGCCAGCGGCTATTTGTGGTCGATGGTGATCTTTGCCGCGCTGGCGATACCTTTGCTCGCGCTGACGTTCGCGCAAACCGAGGAGCGCATTCAGCCGCCTGCGGCGCAGCGACTGGCGATCAGCGACAGCCTTAAGGCCGTGTTCCTCAATCCGCCGCTGTTGGTGGTCATGGTGATGTTCTCCTGCGGCATGCTGTCGTTCACGGTGCGCCAAGCCGTTGCCATCTACTACTTCAAATACAACTTGGGGCGTCCCGACCTGATCGAAACCTGGTTTGCAGTGACCCTCTCAATCATGTTCGTGGGGCTGGTCTTCACGCCCCGGCTGGCCGAACGGTACGGCAAGCCCGGCGGCATCCTCATCGGCGCTGCGGTCACCATCGCCGCGGCCTTGGGCCTGTACTTCACCCCCTATGATCAGATCGAGCTGATCTTCCTGTGGGGCTGCCTGCTGGCCTTGGGCGGCACGCCCATCGCCGTGCTCGGCTGGGCGATGATTCCGGATACGGTGGACTATGCCCATGCGCGCTTCGGCGTGCGCGCCGACGGCTCGGTGTTCGCGATGTCGAGCTTCTTCCAGAAGCTGGCCAAGGCGCTGGGCGGGGCGGGCGTCGCCGCCGTGCTGGCGCTGACCGGCTACGTCGCCAACGCCGAACAGACCCCTGTCTCGCTGGACGCCATTCGCAGCCTCATGACGCTGGCGCCGACCGCCATCATGGTCGTCATGATCGTCGCGGCTCTGGGTTATCCTCTAAGCCGCCAAGCCCACGCGGAACTAGTCTCGAAACTGGAAACTTAACTGTCGCTTCGCAGTTGTCAGTCTTCAACTCTGCCCGCACCGCTCCGCGGAGAGGTCGGTGCCGCACCGATGGTCGACTTCTATCATGCTGTTTGCTTCAGATCCGCCTTGGCCGTTCCGCTGAGGTGAAGTTGGATGCGAACGCGAAGGCATCCATCTCGTCGAGGGCGCTCACGGCGTTGCCGAGCAGGGTGTAGCCGAGGGCTTGGCCACGCTCGTTGCCCAATTCCGAGGTGTTTGCGATGACGACCGCGTAGCGGAGCAGGTACAATGAGGCGATGGCGAAGTGCTCGCGGCAACATTCGATGGAGTAGTCGATACCCTTGGCGGTGAGCGATGCGGGCTAGCCCGACTTCCGCAACTCAGCGCCGAAACACGCGCAACTCCTTGATTTTTTGCTTCACGGGGGTCAAGGATCGGCACTACAAGGTGCCGTTGGGGACGGGCGTCGGGATTCGTCTAGGTCGAGATTCTCGGCAACGACTGCTCCGACAAACGCAGTTTGAGTTGATCCAGCAGAAGTTGGTGATCCCCATTTGGCTGCGTGTAGAGTGGCAAGGTCAGGTGCCGTCCGTCGGTGGTCGGCAGATGCACGTCGACCATCTGTATCGTGGCGAAGTTCTCAAGGATGGCCCGCGGCGTCAGTCCCGGGGCACAGGGTTTTGCCAGGTTTTTCAGCGTCACCTGCAAACAGTAGGCGATG
>JAQAJJ010000026.1 GCA_028278675.1 Candidatus Azophilus lithoversatilis | reverse complement strand
GCCACCGCAACCAGCAGCGAGCCTATCTTCTCCAAGCGTCCTCTTCCCCCAGCGGCTCCGCCCGCTCCTCCTTCACGAAGGCCATCATCACGATCACCGGCCCCACCGGCCCCACAGCCCGGCGGCAAACTCTGATCGCGACAACCTGTCTTCAAGTTCATGGGCCAGCTGCCGGGACGTGGTAGACGCGCCCTTGCAGCGTGCCGGACAGGATGCCTATCGCCTCCGGCACCAGCGGTCGTAAATCGTCCGGTCGGTTGCTTGGGGCCAGCATGATGACGACAGGGAGCGGCAGGTCGTCCTGATTCTGCTGATGCGCGAACCCGCGGTCTACGGTGAGCAGCGCATCGAATCCGCTATCCGCAGCGAGGCCGAGGAGCGTGCCGTTTCCGGTGCCCGCCCATCCCATCTCAGGGACAGTTCGAACCTCGAAAGCGGCTGGAAAGGACGTCCTTAGCGGCCGGGGGACCGACTCGTCAAGCAGCAGCCTCATCCTGCTCGCCGGCGAAAATCAACTTGGCTCTTTCCAGCAGCGCGACGGCTTGATCCCGGGACACCGAAGGGAAGTCCTGAAGGAAGTCGTCGAGCCGGTCGCCCGCTTCGAGGTACTCGATGAGTATGCGCACCGGGACCCTGGTGTGTGCGAACACCGGGGTACCGCCCAGGATGTCGGGATTCCTGTCTATCGGTTCGTTCATGATCGCCCCCGTCGCTGACGCGGCGTTTGGCTTATCTGCCCTGACAGGCTAGCCGTTGGGCCGGGAAATGCAACCTGTCGGCCGGACTCCCACCGGTCGCCTGACGATGCGAGGTCGACGGCGACCTCCTTGCCTGTGACCGGGCTGGCCTTTCCGGGGCGTTGCCTTGCGGCCCGCGCTCTATCGCCTGCGGCGACCGAGCCCGCAAGCGGTCTCGTCCCTTCGGGTAACGATCGCTAACGCTTGCGCCCTCCGGGCGCCGATGCCGACGTGCCATCCAAAGCGGTCTGTCGGAACTTCCACCCATGGCACACCACGACGTCCGCCTGTTCGACGACCGACTTGCCGCCGCCCGCGTCAATGACCGCCAAACAGCCCCGCTGGACCGCACCGGGCATTTCGCTCGGCTAGCAGCAATGCCTCGCGGCACTGGCGCGAAGAAGGCACACGTCCGTCGATGCGTTCCAGCGTGTCACGCGTGCTCGCGCGGTCAACCGGTCGGTTCTCCGCTTCGCTCCGACCTCGCTGGCGCGAGGTGACCGCGCTGTGCGCGCGTGCCGCCCGCCATCCTCCGCCGGACTCCCGCGTCGGCAACAACCTGACAGGAGACCGACATGGACCTTCCAACCCTTGTTGCCCAGTGGAGCGGAAAACTCCCCGAGGGCTTCGTGCCGCCCGCCATCCTCCGCCGGACCCCGGCCCCCGAGTGCTCGCTCAAGCGCTGCCGGAGGCCGGCGGCCGTCAAGAAAGACGGAACATTTGCCAACGCCTGCGTGCCCTGTCTGGCTCGTCGGGCGGCCAGTTGTCGCCGAAAACGGGCCGCACTTGCCGCAGAAGGCGGGTGCCGCAGGTGTGCGTATCGGAAACGGCTTGAGGGTGACTTGCTTTGCCAGCGGTGCCGCGACGACCGCGACGCCGAGTGCGCCCAGAAGCGTTAGGACGCCATCGACGCCGCAGCCATAATCCACAACAAAGTTGCAACGTCCATGCGCCAAGCCAAGCCGACACGGAGTTGGGGCAGGTGGTGCCTGGGGAGAGACTCGAACTCTCACTTGGTTGCCCAAACCAGATTTTGAGTCTGGCGCGTCTACCGATTTCGCCACCCAGGCATTGGGGCCGCGAATCTTAGCAACCTCGCGCCGGTGCGCCAACTCGAAATGGTTCGTCGTGTTCGTCGGCGGATCGGGACTCGGGAGCTAAGCGGTTTCGAGCCCTGTGTGCCGCCTCAGCACGTCAAAGTCCGCATCGCGGTGCAGCACAGGGACGCCATGCCTGATTGCAACCGCCGCGATCAGGCAGTCAATCAGCTTTCGCACGGTTTCACCGTTGGCGCGGCACTGGCGGTAGAGGGTCGCCGCTTGCTCATAGTCGACCGGGTCAGCGGCGAAGTGCATACATCGTGCGAGCAACCTGCGCAGTTGAATCATGTGCAGCTCGTTGCGTGCACCAGCCAACACTTCCATTCGGACCGGATCGGCTGTGGCGGCCTCATCCACTAAGGCTTGTTGAACCCGCTCGCATGCAGGTGATCCGGTATCTCGTAGGAATTCGACCCAAGCCGACGTATCGATCAAGACCATGCGGGTCCCTGCGACCGCATCTCGTCAAGATCGCCCTCCCAACCCGAACCGCGCAGCTTCTGGGCTTCTTCCAAGCTCAAGGGCTCGGCAGCCAATATGCTCAGGGCGAAGTTGACCGCTTCTTTCTTGGTCGCGAATCCAAACCTCCGCATCACCTCGGCGCATGCCCGTTCGTCGACGTCGATGTTTGTGCGTGACATACACCAACAATACACCTTGTTCGGCTGGCGGGTTGTTCCTTCGGCGTCGGCGGCGTGCCGTTCTGGGGCAAGCTAAGGGCTTCCATGGAACAAATGGAGACGGCCCAGCGGCTGGCGGGTTGTTCCTTCGGCGTCGGCGGCGCGCCGTTCGGGGGCAAGCTGAAGGCTCCGATTCAAGACGAGGGCGTGCTGCCCTCGCATGGCGCGAAGTGCCGTTCCTCCCCGCGATGAACGCCGGGCAAGCAGAGCGCTTGTTCCCTATCTGTCGGCGCCCGGCGGGCTGGGGTCGAAGCTTCAATGGAACAAGTGGAGAAGGCTCGTCAACTGGCTCGATGATCCTTAGGCATCGGCGGTTCGCCGCACTGGGGCGAGCTTAGGGCTTCCGAGCATCAACTGACTGTGCCAAGGCATTCATTCGTTCGGAGCTTTGGTGTCCCGAAGCTTGGGGCGCGCGACACGAGGTGTCCTTCGGCAAGATGTTCGCCGCTGCCAAGAACGCGCCTCCGCAGGCCGCTGCCGCCATTGACCAAGCGGTGAACGCCGACTACCGCGACAATCTCTGATCCGCCGCGGGGGAGCACCCACCGTCCCGTCGAACCGCCCTAATCCGAGGCGCAGGCGCGAACCAAAGGTTCGCGCCGACATCGGGGGTAAAATGCTTGATTCCTGCCTGCCGGTTGGCCACGCCCATGCAGAAGTCCGACTTCGCCTACGACCTGCCCGCCGAGCGCATCGCCCAGGCGCCGCTCGCGGAGCGCGACCGGGCCCGGCTGCTTGAGGTTGGCCGGGATGGCGTGGTGCACCGATCCGTGGCGGACTGGCCCGAGCTGCTGCGGCCTGATGACTTGGTAGTGGTCAACAACACGCAAGTGATTCCGGCCCGCATGCGCGGCGTCAAGGACAGCGGCGGGGCGGTTGAATTGTTGGTGGAGCGCATCGAGGACGATTGCACGGCCCTGTGCCAAGCGCGCGCCAGCAAGCCCTTGCAGCCGGGGCGCTGGCTGTCGGTTGGCGGCGAGCGCCTCGAGCTTGTGGCGCGGGTGGGCGAATTCCACCGGCTTCGCTTCCCGCATCCGGTCATGGCGTTCCTGCAGCGGCACGGCACCACGCCGCTGCCACCATACATTGATCGCGCCGCCGAGGCCGCCGATGCTGGCCGTTACCAGACGCTCTACGCCAGCGCTCCAGGCGCAGTCGCCGCGCCCACTGCCGGCCTGCACTTCTCGAAGCGCCTGCTGGAAGCGGTGCGGCGGAGCGTTGCCGGCATAGCGGAAATCACCCTGCACATCGGTGCGGGCACCTTTGCGCCGATGCGGGGCGGCGACCTGAGCGCCCATCGAATGCATGCCGAGCGCTTCGAAATATCCCCTACGGCAGCGGAGCGAATTCGCGCCGCCCAAGAAAGTCCCGGCCGAATTGTCGCCGTGGGCACCACCGTGGTGCGGGCTTTGGAGACCGCTGCTGCCGAGCCGGACGGCCTGCGGGCGGGCTGCGGCGAGACTCGGCTGTTCATCAAGCCGGGGTTTCGCTTCCGTGCGGTCGATGCCCTGCTCACCAACTTCCACCTGCCGGAATCGACACTGCTGATGCTGGTCTGCGCCCTTGCCGGCCAGCAACGGGTGCTCGAAGCGTATCGTTGTGCGGTGGCGGCGGGCTATCGTTTCTTCAGCTACGGCGACGCCATGTTTACAGGGCGCTTTCATGAAACGAGTGAAGACCGCCTCACGGCGAACCGGTTGTCCCTTCGGCATCGGCGGTACGCCGCACCGGGGCAAGCTAAGGGCCTTGCCGATGATTGAAGTGCTCGCCCAATGCGGTGCCGCCCGCCGCGGCCGCCTGGCCACCGCGCACGGAACCATCGAAACCCCGGTGTTCATGCCTTGCGGCACCTACGGCTCGGTCAAGGCAATGACCCCGGAGGGGCTGGCGGCGGCCGGTACCCAGATTCTGCTCGGCAACACCTTCCATCTGATGTTGCGGCCCGGTGATGAGCGCATCGAGCGCTTGGGTGGCCTGCATCGGTTCATGAACTGGCCGGGGGCGATCCTCACCGACAGCGGCGGCTTTCAGGTCTGGAGCCTCAAGAGCCGACGCAAGATCAGCGATGAGGGGGTGCTGTTCCGCTCGCCGATCAACGGCGATGAGGTGCGCCTGACCCCGGAGCGGGCCATCGAAGCGCAACGCCGCCTCGGCAGCGACATCGTCATGGTGCTCGATGAATGCACGGACTATCCGGCAACGGAGGTCCAGGCCCGGGCCTCCATGGAGCTGTCGCTGCATTGGGCCGAACGCAGCCGCGCCGCCTGGGAGCTGGAAGGGCCAGGCCAGCGCCAGTTGTTCGGCATCGTTCAGGGCGGCATGCATGCGGGGTTGCGCGCCGAGAGCTTGGGCCGCTTGACGGACATCGGGTTCGACGGTTACGCGGTGGGCGGCTTGTCGGTTGGCGAGCCCAAGGCTGAAATGCAGGCCGTGCTTGAGGGCCTCATGCCGCAGATGCCGCAACGCCAGCCCCGCTACCTGATGGGGGTTGGCGCGCCGCAGGACCTCTTGCTTGGCGTGGCCCTTGGAGTCGACATGTTCGATTGCGTGCTGCCAACGCGCAATGCCCGCAACGGCCATCTTTTCACCAGCCAGGGCGTGGTGCGCATCCGCAACGCCCGCCATCGGGACGCCGAGGAGCCCTTGGACCCGCGATGTGGCTGCCCGGCCTGCAGCGGATACTCACGGGCCTATCTGCACCACCTCGACCGCTGCGGCGAGCCGCTGGGCGCCATGCTGATGAGCGGGCACAACCTGCACTACTACCATGGGTTGATGGCGCGATTGCGCGCC
This sequence comes from Candidatus Azophilus lithoversatilis, assembly GCA_028278675.1. Taxonomy (GTDB): domain Bacteria; phylum Pseudomonadota; class Gammaproteobacteria; order Pseudomonadales; family Azotimanducaceae; genus Azophilus; species Azophilus lithoversatilis. The sequence goes on along the minus strand of JAQAJJ010000026.1, from coordinate 37,827 downwards.
TCCATTGAAACGGGTACATTGCCCGGCCTTATCAAACGCCTGCAAGAGGGATGGAGCACCGGATGAACCTTTTTGAAACAACCGCCTATGCGGCGGAAGCTGGCGGCGGCGGCGCCGGCTACCTCAATTTGCTGTTTCTCGGCGGCTTTGTCCTGATTTTCTACTTTCTCCTCATTCGTCCGCAGAGCAAGCGCCGCAAGGAGCATCAGGCGCTGATGGCGGGCCTCGCCAAGGGCGATGAGGTGGTGACGGCCGGTGGCATTGTCGGTCAAGTCAGCAAGGTGGAGGATGACTTTATCAAGGTCACGGTGGCCTCCAAGATCGTGCTTCGGCTGCAAAAGAGCGCCGTCAGCGCCACCCTGCCGAAGGGCACCCTCAAATCCTTGGATGATGCCTAACGCACCCTAGGCGGTCGAGGCTGATGGTTGGCGAAAGCCTGCTCGGTTTGTCCCCGGCGAAGCAGCGGGCGCCGAACACCTATCCGTTAGGCCGCTACCTGTTTGTGCTGGCGGTGGTCGCGCTCGGTGCGTTGTACGCGGCGCCCAACGTCTTTCCGCCGGATCCGGCGCTGCAGGTCAAGCCGGAGGATCCCGACCGGGCTCTAAGCGCCGAGGCGCTGGAGCGGGCCCGTGCGGCCTTGGCGGATGCCGGCATCCGGTTGAAGGCCGCGGAGCTGGAGGGCAGTTCCGGTTTTCTGCGATTGATGGATGACGGCGACCAACTGCGGGCGCGGGAAGTGGTCATGCAGGCGCTTGCCGGCGGTGAGGACCACCACATCGTTGCGTTGACGCGGGCCTCCACCACGCCTCCATGGTTGGCCGACTTAGGCGCGGCGCCGATGTCCTTGGGGCTTGACCTGTCCGGCGGCGTCCACCTGCTGCTGCAGGTTGATATGAACAAGTTCGTCGGTGACCGCATGGAGAGCATGGAGGAAACCGCCCGCGACGCCTTGGTGGCGGCGCGCATCCGCTACGTCGGGCGCAACTGGGTGGACGGAACGCGGCTGCGCATCCCGTTTCAGAATGCCGCCCTGCGCGATGAGGCGGCGGCCCTGCTCGCGGAGCAATTTGAGGGTTTTGAAGTTTCCGAGACCGACGTCGATGGCCAGCCAGCGCTCGAATTCGCGATGGTTGATGAGTACCTGCGCCAACTCGAGGATGCGGCCATATCGCAAAACCTGCAAAGCCTGCGCAACCGGGTCAATGAATTGGGCGTTTCCGAGCCACTGGTGCAGCGCTTGGGCCGGGAGCGCATCGTGCTCGACCTGCCCGGCATACAGGACAGTGCTGAAGCCAAGCGGATCATTAACAAGTTCGCCAACCTGGAGTTCCGCCTGGTCGCCATGCCGGGCGACCGCGCCTCGCAGACGGAGACGCTGGACTACCGGGGCACGCCAACCACCTTGCTCAGGCGCAACATCGTCACCGGCGACCAGGTCACTTCCGCAAGCCAAGACTACGATCCGGAGACCAGCCTGCCGCAGGTCAGCATCGGCCTCGACGGCGATGGCGGCCAGCGCATGAACAATGCCACCAAGGACAACGTGGGCCGCTCCATGGCCATCATCTTCATCGAGCAGAAGCCGCGCGCCCGCACCGTCATGGTGGATGGCGAAGAGGTGGTGGAGCGCTACACGGTGGAGGAGCGCCGCCTGATCAGCGTGGCCACCATTCAGTCGGCCCTCGGCTACAACTTCCGCATCACCGGCCTGGAACTCGGCGAGGCGCGCGACCTGGCCCTGCTGCTGCGCTCGGGGGCGCTCGCCGCGCCCATGTACATCGTCGAGGAGCGCACCGTCGGCGCCAGCCTCGGCGAGGAGAACATCGAACGCGGCCAGCAATCGGTGGTGGTCGGCTTCATCCTGGTGATGATCTTCATGATCATCTACTACCGCGGCTTCGGGCTGGCTGCCGACCTGGCGCTGATCGCCAACCTGACGCTGCTGGTGGCCGTGATGTCGGTCTTGGGCGCCACCCTCACCCTGCCCGGCATTGCCGGCATCGTGCTGACCGTGGGCATGGCCGTGGATGCCAACGTGCTGATCTTCTCGCGCATTCGCGAGGAACTGAAGGAGCGGGCGCCGCAGCAGGCCATCGCCGCGGGCTTCGACCGCGCCCTGCTGACCATTCTCGACGCCAACATCACCACCTTTTTTGTGGCGATCATCCTCTTTTCCATCGGCAGCGGGCCCGTCAAGGGCTTCGCCGTGACGTTGGCAGTGGGCATCGTCACGTCGGTGTTCACCGCCATCATGGGCACCCGGGCGCTGGTCAACCTGATATACGGCGGACGCAACTTGAAGGTCTTGAGGATATGAAATTCCCGGAGTTCAACTTCGACTTCATGGGCCGCCGCAAGCTGGCGGGGAGCGTGTCGATCGGCCTGGTTCTCCTGTCGCTGACCTCGTTGACCGTCAACGGCCTGAATTTCGGCCTCGACTTCACCGGCGGCACCTTGGTGGAGGTCGGCTTTCCCTCGAGTGCCGATCCCGAAGCGCTGCGCAGCCAACTCGACGATGCTGGCTTCGTCAACGGCGTGGTGCAGCACTTTGGCTCCGACAAGGAAGTGCTGATCCGCATGCCCCCACAAGGCGAAGGCGACCCAGCGGGCCTCGGCGACCGCATTCTGGCCACCATTCGGCTACAGGCTCCAGAGGCTGAGATGCGCCAGTCCAACTTTGTCGGCCCGGTGGTGGGGGAGGAACTGGCCGAGAGCGCGGGACTGGCCATTCTCACTGCCTTGGCGGTGGTGATGCTCTACATTCTGTTCCGCTTCACCAAGCAGTTCTCGGTTGGTGCCGTGGTGGCCCTGGCGCACGACGTCAGCTTGGTGCTGGGCCTGTTCTCCGTCCTGCAATGGACCTTCGACTTGGCCGTGGTGGCGGCCCTGCTGGCGGTGGTGGGCTACTCGCTCAACGACACCATCGTGGTCTCGGACCGCATCCGGGAGAATTTCCGCACCCTGCGCAAGGGAGCGCCCGTCGACGTCATCAACCGCTCCCTCAACCAGACCCTCGGCCGCACCCTGGTGACCTCCATGACCACCCTGTTCGTGTTGCTGGCGCTGCTCATCGCCGGCGGCGAGGGCATCCGCGGCTTCGCCGCAGCGCTCACTTTCGGCGTGGTGATCGGCACCTATTCGTCGATCTACATCGCCGCCAACATGCTGATGGTGATGAACATTTCCCGCGAGGACCTGGTTGTTCCGGAAAAGGAGAGCGCCAAGGAGTCCTACCCTTAGCCAAGCGATTCCTCAGACCGCCCCAGCTACCCGACACGTGCCGAGTTGCGCAGCAACTCGATCACGTCGCCTGACGGCGACGTGCCGTCAGGCGACGTGCCGCCGCAGGCAGGCCACCATCAATTTGAAGCATCGGGGGTTGGCCACCACGATGTCGCCGCTGTCGAAGTAGCGTTCACCGCCTTCGAGGTCGGCGACGAAGCCGCCCGCTTCCTTGATGAGCAGCGATCCGGCGGCGATGTCCCAAGGCGCCAAGCCCATTTCCCAGAAGCCGTCGAGCCGCCCGCTGGCCACATAGGCCAGATCAAGCGCCGCTGAGCCTTGGCGGCGGATGTTTCGGCAATTGTCGGTGAATTCGGCGACCGCGGCGTTGAACGCGCCGAGCCGGTCGCGGGCGCCGGGCGGCAGCCCGGTGGCGATCACGGCGTCGCTTAGCTGGCGCGTCTGGCTGACCCGGATGCGCTTGCCGTTCAGTTGCGCGCCGGCGCCCCGGCTCGCCACCCACTCCTCGTTGCGCACCGGATCGACGATCACGGCGTGCTCGATTTGCCGTCCGCGCCGCGCCGCGATCGAGATGGCGAAGTGGGGAATCCCCTGCAAGTAGTTGAGCGTCCCGTCCAGCGGGTCGATGATCCAGGTGTATTCGGCGTCGGCGCGTTCCTCGCCGCTGCCTTCCTCGGCAATCACCCCATGTTCCGGGTAGGCCTCGAGCAGTGTATCGACGATGACCCGCTCTGCTTGGCGGTCGATGCTGGAGACGAAGTCGTTGGGGGCCTTTTCCTCCACCTTGAGCTCATCAAGCCGGTCCATGGCCTGCAGGAGGATCGGTGAGGCGCGGCGGGCGGCCCGCAACGCCATGTTGGCCATCGGCTGCATGGCCGGGTAGCCTACTGCAATATGAGCTCAGACACGACACTAAACAACATTCGCATCGTGCTGGTGGCGCCCAGCCATCCGGGCAACATCGGCGCCGCTGCCCGAGCCATGAAGACCATGGGCCTTTCGCGCTTGGCGCTGGTCAATCCTCTGCGCTACCCAGACCCGCAGGCCGAGTGGCGGGCGGCCTCCGCCACCGACGTGCTGGACGAGTGCCGGGTTTGCGCGAGCCTTGATGAGGCGATCGCGGACTGCCATTGGGTGGTTGGCGCCAGCGCCCGGCCGAGACGCATCCCTTGGCCGGTGGCGGATGTCCGCGCCTCGGCGCAGAGGCTGCTCGCCGAAGCCGCCGCCGGCCAGGTGGCGGTGCTGTTCGGCCGCGAGGCGGACGGCCTCAGCAATGAGGAGCTGCAGCGCTGCAACGCGCATCTGCGCATCCCCGCCTCGCCGGACTACCCATCCTTGAACTTGGCCATGGCGGTGCAGGTGGTCGCCTACGAACTCTTCTCCGGGCAATCGGCGCCGGTTGAACCGGAATGGGACCGGCCCCCGGCCACCGCCGCTGAAGTTGAAGCGATGTTGACCCACTTGGAGCGCTTGCTGGTGGCCGCGGACTTCCTCGACCCCGCCAATCCCGGCCAGACCCTGACCCGCCTGCGCCGCCTCGCCGCTCGCGCCGGACTGGACCAGACCGAGGTGCGCATGCTGCGTGGCATTGCGACCCACCTGCAAAGGCTCGGCTCAATCCCCGACTGAAGCAGAGCGTGTCGTGTAGTCGATATCGCCGCGCCTCGAAAGCCAGGGCGGGATGGCGCGAACCTTCGGTTCGCGTTGGAGTTTCGCTGGCGCGAAACCCAGTTGAAGTCGGGCGTGACTCCTCGGCGGCGCGAAGCGCCACTCCTGCGCGACAGCGCCCTAACGCGGTGCGGGCCTGGCCAGAGTCTCGGCGCGTTGCTTCAAGCCTTGGGCGACGCTGTTGAATCCCCGTTCAACGGTGCGGCCAGCCAGCCCGGCCACCAAGGGGGTCAGGATGCCTGTGAAGGCGTCCGTCGTGATGTAGCGGCACTGTTTCTCGCTCAAGGCTTCAAGCCGCTGCTCCCGCACGGCGTGGAGCAGGAAGCGGGCGCCCATGGTGGTGTACCACGCCAACAGGCGGGGTGGCTCGACGGCGCAGACGATTTCCGTCTGCTTCAGGCGAATGGGCCCCATCTGGACCCGCATATCCACCCGAGAACCCATCTTGAGGTCGGTTTTGACGGAAGGCGTGAACGGATTCCACTCACCGTAGTCTTCCACCGCCGCGAGCACCCGCCAAGCGGCCTCGATGGGTGCGTCTATGGTGACCGGGTCGGAACGCAGGACGTGGTTGAACATGGATCAAACTCCTATAGCGACGCTTGGTTTTCTTGATCGCGGGAGTGGATTGTCATACGAGTCCACTTCTGCGTCCGGCGACCGCCCACTCATCGGTCTGAGGCATCGCCTCGTTAGGGTTGCGCCAGCCATTCCTCCGATAGCTCCCACAGCCGCTCGGCGACCGAGGCATCCAGCGCATCGGTCGAGGGGCGGCCGACGGCGCAGCGTTCATAGTAGCGCCCGCCTTCCACATCGGCATCCGTCGCGCAGAAGAGGGTGGTCTGAGCGCCCTGCTGCGGCGACAGCAGCGCTGCCTTCACTGGCGCCGCCAACAGCCATTGAATCGGCCGAACGCCGCGGTAGGACTCAAGGCCACCGGCAACCAGGTTGGTGTACACCGAGCCGGGATGCACCGACAGGGCACGAAATTTGCCCGTCCCGCCGTGGCGGCGATGGAGCGCCTGCGTCATGTGGATCAGCGCCAGCTTGGATTGGCCGTAGGCATCCCAAGGGTTGTGGCCCCCGAATTCCGCAAACAGGCGGTCATTGCGGCCCCGCATGTGTTGGTGCGAGGTCACGTTGAGCACCCTGGCGTCGCCGTCCGCTGCCGCGCTGTCGATGAGAGTGGGCAGCAGCAGGCTGGTGAGATGGAAGGTGCCAAGATAGTTGATGCGCCAGTGGACCTCGAAGCCATCCGGCGAGCGCTCCACCTGGCGCCGTAGCGCCAGCACGTCGTGCAGGATGCCGGCGTTGTTGATCAGCACATGCAGTGCGCCGAAGCGCCGGCGATACCAACCGGCGAAGGCGCTGACGCTGTCGCGGTCGGCGAGGTCCAAAGCCTGGGCGGCCACGCCACCGCCGGCATGACCGAGTTCGGCCCTTAGCGCCTGCTGCAGCGCGTCCGGGTCGCGACGGCAGGTGACGACCACCTCGGCGCCCCAGCGGGCCAACTCAAGCGCCGCCGCATAGCCAATGGAGCCGCTTGATGCGCCGGTGACGATGACCCGACGGCCGGCCATGTCCGTGGGCTTGGCCATCGGCTTGGGGCCGAGGAGGCGGACCAAGTGCACGGCGGTGTCGCGGAGCATGGTCGGGAGGTGCGTGGTGGCCATCGTTTGTCCTCAACTCGGGTCGGGCGCGAATGGGCGCATCAACGCCTCGCTTTCCGACCAGAGCTTGGCGCCGTTTTGCGGGTCCGAGGCTTCGGGCGCCGGGGCCTTCTCCCGCATCATGTGGAGATAGAGGCCGGTACGCTCGCCGGCGACCTTGGCGCAGCAGAGGTAGGTCACTGGCAGCGCCGCTTTGGCGGGGTCTAGGAAAGAGACCTTCATGACCGGACTAAGCAAGGGCTTTAGCAGCATCGGCGCCTCGTGCGCGATGTTGGAGTTGATCGGCCCGGGGCAGAGCGCGTGGACGGCGATGCGCACCTCGGGTTCCGGATTCAGCCGGCGCGACAGCGTCTGGGCGAACGTGCATTGGGCCAGCTTGCTTTGGCCGTAGTGCTTGAGGCCGTCCTTGAACGGGTAGTTGGCGAATGCGCCGAGACGGCCGAAGTCGATCGGCTCGGCGTTGCGATGGGTCTCGGAGGACACCAGAATGATGCGCGGCGTCTCGCCGGCGCCATCCGACGGGTTGAGCAGGCCGTCCTCAAGCAGACGGTCAACCAGCACCCGGTTGGCCAGAAAGTGGACGGCGAACATCAGCTCGAACCCTTGTTTGGACCGGCTTGCCCGGCGCGGCATGAGCCCGGCGTTCAACACGGCGATGTCGATCCTGGGGGTGGTGCTGCGCAGTTCATCGCATAGCCGATGGATGCTTGACAGATCGGCCAGATCCACCTTGAGCATACGGACCGCCTCGGAGCTGGAGCGGCGCTTCACCTCCTCGCCGGCTTCGGGGTGGCCGCCGCGGCAGGCCATCAGCACAACGCCGCCGCGTTCGGCCAAGTCGATGGCGACCGCCTTGCCGAGCCCGCTGTTGGCGCCGGTCACCAAGCAGACCTTGCCGTCGATTCGCTGGCTCCTGGGCACCGGCTCGATGCTCGCCCGCTCGGTGGCCCGTTGGCCGATGGCTGCCCTGAGGGCGCTGGCTACGCTCTTAATGCGCTTGCTCTCCAGGAATGCCATGGTGCGCCTGATAGGATGCGAAGGCCTCTTGGAGCGCGCTGCGGTCGAGTCCGAAGTGCTTCGCATTGTAAATGTGTTTGCCGTGGCGGTGCTGCGGGTTGTGCTGCGCCGTGCGAGCTGCGGCGCTTTGCGCTTCAGCGTCGAAGGGGATGCCGGCTTGGCGATAGACCCGTTCAAGCTGCGCCTTGGGGTCGCGCACTAGGTCGCGGTACAGCACATCCAAGAAACGGTCAGGGTCCGCTTGGCGGCGTGCCGCCTCGGCGCGCTCGATCATCCGGCGGGCCTTCGCCGTCCAGTGGCGAGCGATGGCCTCGGGGTCGATCCGGTCGCTGAACACCCCCCGGCCATGGGCCACCATGCTGAGGAACGAGGCCAAGGCCACCTGCGGGTCGCGGTGGGTTTGCACCACGGTCAATTCGGGAAATGTCTTCAGCGCCGTGTCCAGATGCTCCAGGTGGTTGGGGGTCTTCAGCACCCAGTGACTGACGAGGCGATGCCTCAGACCGGCGACAGGGTGGTCGCCGGGCGCAAGAGTTGATTCACCGCGCAACCTTCTCCCGCGATCAGGAGAACTCGCGGGCCGCTGCCAGTGCAGGATTTGTAGCAGGTTTCGCAGGTATTGGTAGGCGGGGGCGTGGTCCTGCCCTTCCAGCCACTTCGCGTAGCTCGGCACGTGCATCGTGGCTTCGGGGGTCTGGCTCATGAACGACAGGTCGAGCAGCAGGATGTCCTCCTCCGGCGCATCGTGGTCGATGGGGTGCACGGCGAAGAACGCGGGCGCTAAGTAGGCGATGGCCCGTTCGGCCGCCCGGGCGCGCCGCAGCCGCCGGTCGAACCCGCGCTCGCCCTCGCCGGGCAGCGGCGCTGGATTGAGGGCCTCCCAGGACATCAGCGCCCGCACGTCCGGATGCGAGGCCACCAGCCGGTGCAGCGCAGTGGTGCCGGTGCGTTGCAAACCGGCGATCAGCACCACCTTGCCCAATTCCAGGTCATGGATTTCGGGATGCCGCTTGAGCGCCTGCTGCGCCCGCAGCCGGTTGGTCAATGCGCCCTCGATGCGTTGCCTTTGCAGCAGCACGCCGGTCGGCGTGAGTTGGGCCTCATCGTTGATGGCGCGCACCAGCACCCGCAGCGCCGTCAGGCAGCGCTCATCGCCCAGATCCTTGAGCCCTGTGCGCTTGCGGGCGTTGGCCAGCATTCGGTCGGCGTCGAGCCGCCGCAGCGGGCCGGAGCGCGGCGTTCGGCGCGCCAAGGCGTTGAAGGCGGTCACGGGCCAGGGCCGGTAGGGGCGGGCGTAGTCGGTTGGCGTTTCCGTGACGCGCTTCACGGCGGGGACGGCGCTTGCCGCCGCGCGGCGAGGTCGCTGAATCTGACCACGCGGGTGGCGGGCTGCGGATGGGCTGCCGCCTGCACCCAACGAAAGCACATGGTGCCCGACCGATGGCCAGCGGTTTCGATCCAGTTCGCCAAGCCGGGGTCTTGGTGCGCCACCACCAGCCGGATGCTGCCGTCGTCTTCCAAGTTTGCCAAGTGCTTGTTGGTGTGAATCCGATGGTGGCGGTAGTCCAACGACTCCATCCAGTAGTTGTTGAGTTGGAAGTTCCAGTATTCGCAATCCGGTGGGACCACTTCGATCAGCAGCGCCTCGTCCTCGGCGAGCGCCCAGTGGCTGTGGTAGTAGGCGATGTTGGGGTCGCCTCCGGCAGCATTGGACACGTCCTGGTCGAAGCGGGGCAGGGCGTTGCTGTGGCGTTGAAAGTCGCGCGCCCACTTGGCGAACATCAAGGATGCGCCTGCCGCCAGCAGGCTCGCGGACTTCAGGCCTGCGTCCAATTGCTGCGGCGTAAGCGGCGTGGGGCGCTTGTCCTGCGCTGCGCAGTTGATCCGCTCAATCGTCAGTTCCGCCGGAGTTTCCCGGTCGCGGTCGGCAAAGGTCTGGCGCACGATCAGGGTGCCCGTTTCGGACGTCATCGGCAGCCAGTTGCCGGGCCGGGGTTGTTGGCTTAGGGCCAGCTCGAAGCGCCCCTCGGCGTCCAACTCGATCTCGGTGGCGTCGATGTGGCCGGTGGGCGGCAGGCCGCCGCCCTGCCCGTAGTCGCCCGCATGGGTGCCGAAGGTGAGATGGGACACGGTATTGCGACAGCCGGAGATCCGGTATTCGTAGTCGCCGTTGATCGCCGCTGTCTGGTAGTGGTTGTCCGGGTTGTCGGCGCCCAGCTTGACGGTCTCGTTGGCCACGCGATGCAGCACCGGCGCCTTCGGGTCGGCGTGTTCGACAAAGGCCATCAATCCTCCGCGTGCCAAGCGGCTGAGATACCGATAGCCCTCGGCTTGATTGAAGGCGTCCTGCGGTGCGCCCGGAAAGTTCAGCGACGCGCCAGCAGCCTTCAGGGTGTCGCAGAACTCATCCCATGCCCGCCCGCTGACCACCCGCTCGGCGGCGATGTCGTCGGGCGTCCTGGCCCTGAGCTTTCTGACCAACAGCAGGAGCCGTCGAAATCCGGCCAGCAACTTGATCGCGAATTTCCGCACTTGGTTTCATCAACTCTTTCCGCCTCAGTTTACCTCATGGCAGTTGGCGTGGATGAAGCTCCGTTCGTCACCAGCATCGCCGCCGCAGGCCGTTCGAAGCGCCATTGCACGGCGCAGCTTGACTCGCTAGCGTCCCCTCGCCCCAAGTCCCGTCACCACCTCCACCACCCGCTGGGCGGCGTAGTCCACTTCCTCCTCAGTGGTGAAGCGGCCGATGGTGAAGCGTAGGCTGGCGTGGGCGATGTCGTCGGGAACGCCGAGGGCGCTCAGGACATAGGATGGCTCGATGCTGGCGGAAGTGCAGGCGGAGCCGCTGGAGACGGCGATGTCGTCGAGGGCCAGCAGCAGGGTTTCGCCGTCGATGCCAGCGAAGCCGACGTTGAGGTTGCCCGGCAGCCGTCGCTCCTCGTCGCCGTTCAGCACGGCGCCGGGCGCCTGCTTCAAGTGCGACCACAGACGCTTGCGCAGGGCCAGAATGCGGGCGTTTTCGGTTTCCATGACTCGCCCCAAGATGGCGCAGGCCTCCCCCATGCCCACCACTTGGTGGGTGGCCAAGGTGCCGGAGCGCATGCCGCGTTCGTGGCCACCGCCGTGCATCTGCGGGCGCAGGCGCATGGGTGGCTCCCGGCGCACGTACAGGGCGCCGACGCCCTTGGGGCCGTACATCTTGTGCGCCGACAGGCTGATGAGGTCGATGGCCATGGCCTGCACGTCCAACGGGAGCTTGCCGGCGCTCTGAGCGGCGTCAACGTGAAAGCGAACCCCGGCCGCGCGGCAAATTTGGCCGATGGCGGCGACATCGTTGACAACGCCGATTTCGTTGTTCACCTGCATCAGGGAGACCAGCAGGGTGTCCTCGCGCAGCGCCTCGGCTACCTGCTCGGGGCGGATGATGCCGTCCGCCGGGGGCGCGAGCCAGGTGATCTCGAAGCCTCGGGTCTCAAGGAGGGCGCAGGTGTCGAGCACCGCCTTGTGCTCGATGGCGCTGGTGACGATGTGGCGCCGTGAAGCGCCTTCGGCAAGGCCCTTTATAGCCAGATTGTCCGATTCGGTGGCGCCTGAGGTCCAGACGATTTCCCGGGGGTCGGCGTTGAGCAGTCGGGCCACGTCGGCGCGGGCCGCCTCCACCGCCTCTTCGGCATGCCAGCCGAAGATGTGGCTGCGTGAGGCTGGATTGCCGAAGTTGCCCTCCGCCAGCAGGCAGGCGTTCATTTTGGCCGCCACTTTGGGGTCAACCGGCGTGGTGGCTGAGTAGTCTAGGTAAACCGCTTTGCGCACTTAAGCTCCGCCTTTCTGATGAATCAATCCAACCTGAAAGGCGCTAGGCGAGTTGGCTCAGGATGACCTCTTCGGCGCGGCGGTCCTGTCGATGGGCGATGGACTGCACCTCTCTGCGTTGCACCAAGCTCGCCAAAGTGACCCGCTTGAGGAAGCCGTCGATTTCCATGGACAGGTCGTTCCACAGATCATGGGTCAGGCAGATGGTGCCGTCCTGGCAGTCGGCGGCGCCGCGGCAGCGGGTGGCGTCCACGCCTTCGCCGACTGCGGCAATGATCTCGGAAATGCTGATCGACTCCGCCGCCGGCCCGAGCCGGTAGCCGCCGCCCGGCCCGCGCAGGCTGACCAGCAGGCCGGCGCGCTTCAAGCGGCCGAAAAGCTGTTCCAGATAGGACGGTGAAATGCCCTGCCGCTGCGCGATGTCGGTCACGCTCACCGGTCCCGATTGCCGGTGCAGCGCGATGTCGAGCATGGCTGTGACCGCATAGCGGCCCTTGGTCGTCAGGCGCATGGCGTCATGCCCCACTGCCCGTTGTGCGATGATTGCGGTTGAGTATGCAATAGCCAGCCCAATGCGTCCACTTCAAGTGCCGGGGTGCCTGTTTTTGGGTTTTGGCGGTTCCAGGATGTTCGGAGGATGTGAAAATGAAAGTGGAATCGACCACCCATGGCCGGGTGGCCTTGATCACCATCAATCGCCCGGAGGTCCGCAACGCCGTCGATGGGGAAACGGCGCAGGGGCTGGCCGATGCGTTCGCCCGCTTTGACGGCGACGGCGATCTTGACGTTGCCGTGCTGACCGGCGCCGACGGCACATTCTGCGCGGGTGCCGACCTGAAGTCCGTCTCGGAGGGCCAGGGCGCACCGAAGCTCAAGCCCGAGGGCAGGGGGCCATTGGGCTGCACGCGCATGCTGTTGTCGAAGCCGGTGATCGCTGCGGTGGAAGGCTTTGCCGTGGCGGGCGGCCTGGAGTTGGCGCTTTGGTGCGATATGCGGGTGGCCGCGGAAGATGCGGTGTTCGGTGTGTATTGCCGCCGGTGGGGCGTGCCCCTGGTCGATGGCGGCACCATCCGTTTGACCCGTCTGATCGGGCACAGCCATGCGCTCGACCTGATCCTCACCGGCCGCGGCGTGGCCGGGGAGGAAGCGAAGGCCATGGGCCTGGCCAACCGGCTGGCGCCGCCTGGCCAGGCCTTGGAGGCGGCCATGGCGTTGGCGGAAAGCCTCACCGCTTTTCCCCAGCTTTGCCTGCGCAATGACCGGCTGTCCTCCTATCGGCAATGGTCGCTGCCGCTTGATGAGGCGCTCAAGGATGAGACCCGCCTCGGCCTGGCAGTGCTCGCCTCCGGCGAAACCCGACGCGGTGCCGCACGCTTCGCCGCAGGCAGGGGACGCCACGGCGACTTTGAACGGATATAATAGCCGTTCCGAAAGCGGGGCCGAAGGCCCTGTGCCGACGCACCCTACCTGAATGGTTGAACGGACATTGCGGAGACCTCTATGGCCGTGGAGCGCACTTTATCCATCGTCAAGCCCGATGCGGTGGCCCGCAACCTCATTGGCGAAATCTACTCACGCTTTGAAAGCGGAGGCTTGAAGATCGTCGCGGCCAAGATGCTGCGGCTCGACCAGCCTCGGGCCGCGGGCTTCTACGCCGAACATCAGGGCAAGTCGTTTTACGACGGGCTGTGCGCCTACATGACCTCCGGCCCAATCATGGTGCAGGTCCTGGAAGGCGAGGACGCCATTGCGGCGAACCGTCGATTGATGGGCGCCACCAACCCGGCGGAGGCGGCGCCGGGCACCATTCGGGCGGACTTCGCCGAATCCCTGGACGCCAATTCGGTGCACGGCTCGGACGCTCCGGCGTCGGCCCGTCGCGAGATCGCCTACTTTTTCGAACCATCGGAGATTCTCTCCGGCCCTTGAGGCCGCCCCGATGCGGAATCTATTCGACTACGACCGGGCGGGGCTTGAAGCGGGCTTTCAAGCCGCGGGACATAAGGCATTTCGTGCCCGGCAAATCATGAAGTGGGTCTACCACCGCGGCGTCCGGGACTTTGCGGCCATGACCGATCTCGCCAAGAGCCTGCGCGCCTGGCTCGGGGAAACGGCAACCCTCGCCGTGCCCGAAGTGCGGTCCCGGCGCGATTCGGTGGACGGCACCATCAAGTGGGCCATGGGCTTGGGCCAAGGCGATGCGGTGGAGACTGTGTTGATACCAGAAGCGGGCCGCAACACGCTGTGCGTCTCCTCGCAAGCCGGCTGCGCGCTCGATTGCCGCTTTTGCGCCACTGGCAAGCAGGGTTTCAACGGCAACCTGACCACGGCGGAGATCATCGGCCAGGTTTGGCTGGCCAACGAGGTGCTCAAGGAGCAGGGCGGCAGCGTGAGCAACGTGGTGCTGATGGGCATGGGCGAACCGTTGCTCAACTTCGATGCGGTGATTCGTGCCGTCAACCTGATGATGGATGACTTGGCCTTCGGCATCTCCAAACGCCGGGTGACGATTTCCACCGCCGGCGTCGTTCCGGCCATCTACGATTTGGCTGAGGTGAGCGACGTGTCCTTGGCGGTGTCCCTGCACGCGCCGGATGACGCGCTGCGTGATGAGCTCGTGCCCATCAATCGCAAGTATCCGTTGAGCGAACTGCTCGCCGCCTGCCGCCACTACGTTGCCGGCTTGGGCGAACGCCGCGCCTTGACGGTGGAATACACCCTGATCAAGGGCGTCAACGACAGCCTCGCCCAAGCGAAGGCGCTGGCGCGGCTGCTGCGCGGCCTGCGCTGCAAGATCAACCTCATTCCCTTCAACCCCTTCCCGGCATCGGGCTTTGAGCGCCCGGGCGCCGGGGCGGTGCGCGCCTTTCAAACCGCGCTCTTGGACGCCGGTTACGCGGCCATGCTGCGCACCACCCGGGGGGACGACATCGACGCTGCCTGCGGTCAGTTGACCGGCGCGGTCAGCGACCGGACTCGACGCCAGTCCCGCTATCTTGCCCGTTTGCAAGTGGCGACGCATGACGCTTGACGAGACACTAGTTGTGGTCGATGCAACCGAAGGCCTTGGCCAGGCGCTGCAGGCGGCCCGGGAGGCACGGCAGCTGGCTGTCTCCCAAGTGGCTGATCAGCTTAAGCTCTCTTCGGCGACGGTGACTGCCTTGGAGGCTGACGACTGGGAGCGGTTGCCGGCGCCTGTGTTCGTGCGCGGCTACATCCGCGCATACGCCCGCCTGATGGCCTTGGACGGCGAGACGCTGCTGGACAGCAGGCCGAGCGCCGATGACGCGGAGGCCCAAGACGATTCGCCATCCGCCGAGACGCGGGCGCGTAGCCGCGGCCTGTATTGGTGGATCGCCGGCGCCGCGCTGGCTGCGGCCATCGGCGGCACCCTATCCATATTGCCGGATCAATAGCCGTGGTGGGCTTAGCGTCGTTTCCGAGGTGCTATGACGCATCAGAGCGCCGGCAGCGCGTCAGTACGAGGCTGGTTCCCTGGGAATGCCCCGCCTTGCTGCCGATGGCGCCTGCCATTGCCTGCGAGGCGCACCTTGCCACGAGCCGAGGGGCAAACGCTGATGCGCCATAGGAGGCATGACGCGACGCTAGTGCGGGGCATGCGCGACGTGCTGCCGGATGAGGCAAGGCGTTGGCGTGCGATCGAGGAACGGATCATCGATGTCCTCGATGGCTTTGCCTACGAGGAACTGCGCCTGCCGTTGCTTGAGATGACTGAGCTCTTCGCCCGCAGCGTCGGCGCGGCGACCGATATCGTCGAAAAGGAAATGTACAGCCTCATTGACCGCGACGGCAGTAGCATTTCGCTACGCCCGGAGGGCACCGCCTCGTGCGCTCGAGCCATGCTTGGAAGCGGCCTGTTGCGCAATCAGGCGCAGCGGGTGTTCTACCGCGGCCCCATGTTTCGCCATGAGCGTCCACAGATGGGCCGCTTTCGCCAATTTCATCAGATCGGCGTGGAGGCCTTCGGGCCGCCGGGGCCGGACGTGGACGCGGAACTGATCCAGATTAATGCTGAGATTTGGCGAGCCTTGGACCTCAGCGGCGAGATTCAACTGGAGCTCAACACGCTCGGTGCGCCCGCCGCCCGGGCCGCTTGGCGCGACGCCTTGGCCGCTTATCTCGTGCCGCATCGCGCGGATCTCGATGCCGACAGCGCTCGCCGTCTGGACCGCAATCCGTTGCGCATTCTCGACAGCAAGTCAGCGTCCACCCAAGCGCTGCTGGCCGGTGCCCCCAGCTTTGACGACTACATCGATGACGAAAGCGCCGGGCATTTTGAAGCGCTCAAGGGGCTGCTTGATGAGTTGGGCATCGCCTATGTGCTGAATCCGCGCTTGGTGCGCGGCTTGGACTACTACGGCAGGACGGTGTTCGAATGGACCACGGAGCGCTTGGGTGCCCAGGGCGCGGTATGCGCCGGCGGGCGTTATGACGGCCTCGTTGAGGTCATCGGCGGCAAGCCGACCGCGGCGGCGGGTTTTGCGTTGGGGCTGGAGCGGGTGGTGTTGCTGCGGCAGGCGCTTGACGAGGCCGCCCCGCAACCGGCGGTCGATGTCTATTGCTGCGTCCTGGAGCCGCGGTGGCAGGGCTTCGCTCTTGCCAACGTGCAGCGGCTGCGGGACGGGGCACCGGGGCTGCGCTTTCGGGTGCATGTGGGAGGAGGCCGCCTGAAGAGCCAGCTTAAGCGGGCCGATCAGTGCGGGGCCCGTTGGGCGCTGTTGTTTGGAGAAGACGAATTGAGGGACAATCGCATGGCCCTCAAGGATCTGCGCTCCGGTGCCCCCCAAGAGTCGCTGGCCGCACCGGCCGTGATTGAGCGTTTGCTCGGCGAGCTGGCTTGAGTGGGGTGGGGACGGTGCGGTTTGGGACGCAATCAGGAGTGCGGTGAGTGTCTGACTTTCTCAGTGACGAAGAGCAGCTTGAGCGGTTGCAGACTTGGTGGCGCAGGAACGGGACCGGCCTGGTGACGGGCCTTGTGTTGGCCGTTGCCGGGTTGGCTGGATGGCGGTGGTACGATCAGTGGGCGACCGAGGCGCGGCAGGCCACTTCGGGCCTCTATGAGTCCTTTCTGGCGGCTGAAGGCGAGGGCCGCACCATCCTGGCCGAACAGCTTGACGAGGCCAGCGAGGGCACCGCCTACCACGCCTTCACTCTGCTGCATCGGGCGCGCGAAGCCGTCGAAGCCGATGCCATCGAGGCGGCAGTGGCCTATCTGCAACGCGTCATCGACACCGATTCCCCTGATTCGCTCAAGGATCTGGCCCGCATTCGCCTCGCCCGGCTGCATCAGCAGGGCGGTGACGGCGTTGCGGCGCTGGCCGTTCTCGCGGGCGTTCGCGGCAGCGGCTACAGGGGGTTGGCCCAAGAGCTCAAAGGCGACATCCATACGGAGCGGGGCGAGCCCTCCCTGGCCCATGAAGCCTACCGCTCCGCTTTTGAGGAGATGGGCGGCGAACGCGAAAGACCGATTCTGGAAATGAAGATCAACGACACCGCGCCGCCTGTTCGGCCCGAGCCCGAGAGTGCGGAACCTGAGCCGCAAATCGCGGAGCCCGAGCCGGAGCCAGAGAGTGCGGAGACGGTGCAGGAATGAACCATTTGCTAGGTAAGCCCCGCGGGGAAAGCGCTGTTTCCCTGCCAGTCGGTGCCCCGGCGGACCGGGGTGGAAACTCGAAGGCCAGATTCGCCCGCATCGTGCCATTGCTGATCGCGGGCCTCTTAGCGGGCGGTTGCAGCTGGTTTTCCTGGATTCCCGGCATCGGTGACAAGGACGACAAGGAGGATGTGCTCAAACCTGCGAAGCTGGTGGATTTCGAGCCCGAAGCGCGCATCAGGCAACTGTGGCGGGCCCGCACCGGGAAGGGACTGGGACGCAAGTACCTGCGTTTGGACCCGGCCCCCTTGGCGGACCGGATAGTCGCCGCCGATGGCTACGGCGTTGTGGAGGCCCGGGACCGCTTTTCCGGCAAGCGCATCTGGCGCGCCAACATCGGCCAGGCGGAGAGAACGGGCCGCTCCCCCAGGTCCGGTGCGGGGCGCTTCGTGCCGAGAATCCAATTCAAGATCTTCGATCGCCAGGATCCGAGCTTCGTCAGCGGCGGTGTCGGGGTCGGTGCGGGCTTCGTGCTGATCGGCACCACCGGCGGGGCGCTGGTGGCGCTTTCGGTGGCCGACGGTAGCGAAGTTTGGCGAAGCCACGTCGGCGCGGAGATTCTCAGCCGGCCCGCGACTGGCGACGGCGCGGTATTCGTCCAAACCATCGACGGGCGGCTGCTGGCCCTTGAGCAGACCGACGGCAGCGTGCGCTGGAGCTTCGACAACCAAGTGCCGGTGCTCACCCTGCGCGGCAGCGCCTCACCGGTCTTCAACGGCGGCATCGTATACGCGGGCTTTGCCAATGGCATGGTCAGCGCCATCCGCACCGGCAATGGCGAACCGCTATGGGAGCATCGGGTGATGCTGCCGGAAGGCCGCTCGGAACTTGATCGGATGGTGGATGTGGACGCCTCGCCGCTCATCAACGGACCGCTGCTGTACGCGGTGTCCTACCAAGGGCGCCTGAAGGCGCTTCGGGTCGCCGATGGCGCTGCGGTGTGGCAGCGGGAAGCCTCGAGCTACTTGGACCTTGCCACCGGATATGGCCAAATCTACGTCGTCGATGACACCGATGCGGTGATCGCGATCGACGAGCAGACCGCCGAAGAGGTGTGGCGTCAGGAGGGGCTGTACCGCCGCAAGCTGTCGAGCCCGGTCGCCTTCAGCAACTATTTGGTGGTCGGCGATGACGACGGCTACCTCCATGTGCTGGCGCAAAGCGACGGCCGCTTTCTCGCCCGTCGCAAGCTCGATGGCGATGGCCTGCGCTCCGGCATGGCGGTGGTTGATGGGCGCACCCTCCACGTCCTCGGCAATTCCGGCGCCCTGCACGCCATCGAGATCGAGGCGCGGTGATACCTCAGTTAGTGCTGGCCGGCCGCCCCAACGTCGGCAAGTCAACGCTGTTCAACAAGCTCACCGGTACCCGGGACGCCTTGGTTGCCGATGTGCCTGGCCTGACCCGCGACCGGCGCTATGGCCGCGCCGTGCTCGGCGGCAAACCCTGCGTGCTGATCGACACCGGCGGGTTGGCTGCGGACGGCGAGTTTGCCGGCCTTATCGGCGAGCAGGCCGAGATGGCGCTGGCTGATGCCCATTGCGTGCTCTTCCTGGTCGATGCCCGGGCCGGGCTGACCGCTGGCGATGAAGTCATTGCCGAGCATTTGCGGCGCAGCGGCAGGCGGGTCGTGCTGGTCATCAACAAGATCGACGGCCTCGATGCCGAGGCGGCCGGAGCGGAATTCGCTCGTCTCGGCTTTGCGGACATCCATCGGATCGCGGCCAGCCACGGGCGCGGGGTCGCTGCCTTGACCGCCTTTGTGGCGCATCTTTTGCCTGACGGGCCGGCCTTGACGGAGGCGGAGCCGGACGCCATACGCACCGCCATCGTCGGCCGTCCCAACGTCGGCAAATCCACCTTGGTCAACCGTTTGCTCGGCGAGCAGCGCCAGATCGTCTTCGACCGTCCTGGCACGACCCGCGACGCTATTGAGATCCCTTACGAGCGACGGGGTGAGCGTTTCCTGTTGATCGACACCGCCGGGGTGCGGCGCAAGGGCCGGGTCGAGGGCATCGTCGAGAAGTTCTCCGTCGTCAAGGCGCTCGATGCCATGGAACGGGCGCATGTGGTGGTGCTGATGCTCGACGGCGAGGAGGGGGTGGTGGATCAGGACCTGCACGTTCTCAAGTTGGCCGCCGACGCGGGCGCGGGGCTGGTGGTGGCCGTCAACAAGTGGGATGCGCTGAGCGGCGATGAGAAGCGCCGCCGTCAAGCGGCGCTCGACCGCCGCCTCGACTTCATCCCCTGGGCACCCCTGCGCTTCATATCCGCCCTGCGCGGCCAAGGGGTGGGCCGCTTGATGGAGGAGGTTCTGGCCGTCTTTCGTCGCGGCCGGCTCGCGGTCAACACCGCCGCCCTCAACCGCGCCCTCAACGGCCTGGTTCGCGGGCACCCGCCGCCGTCGAACCGCGGTCGCCCCATCAAGCTGCGCTACGCGCACAAGCTGGGCGAGCATCCGCCGCGGATCGGCATTCACGGCAGCCAAGCCGAAGCGCTGCCCGCGAGCTACGTCCGCTACCTGGAGAACGGCTTTCGGGAGGCGTTCGATCTGGTCGGCAACCCCGTCCGCTTGGCGTTGCGCAGCGGCGCCAACCCCTATGCGGGTCAAGCCAACGCCTTAAACCCGCGTCAGCAGCGCAAACGGACCCGCTTGGTGCGCCGCCGCAAGCTGAAGGGCCGCAAGACGAGGTAGCGGTCCGGGGGATGCTCCCGAACAGAGGCTCTCCGAGATGCGCAAAGGTTGACGCGAACAGCCGAAGGCAGAAAGATGACCCGCCATGCCTTCGAAGCATGAGGATGACATGAACACGATAGACCCTGTATTCACTCTAAAAATCAAACAGTTGACGACTGTTGCGTTGTTTATGGCGTTGAGCTCCGTCGGTGCCGAGGCGGCGGAAATAGAGCAGCAGTGCCACAAACTTTACCGGCTGACGGACGTTTCGCACGCCATTGAGCCTGGCGTCCCGGTGGCCGCAGGCGGCGGACTGCCAGCTCATTGCCGGGTGCGCGGGGTGGTCAATCGAGCCATTCGCTTTGAAGTGCGGTTGCCGATGGCGGACTGGAACGGACGCCTGATGTTTACCGCCGTGGGCGGCGCGGCCGGGGTGATTGGCGACACCACTTCGCTGCTCGCCGACGGTTTTGCGATGGCGTCCACGGATACCGGACATGAGATCAGCGAGGGATTTGAGTTCTACCGGCAGCCGGAAGCGTCGATCGATTACGCCTACCGGGGCGTTCACCTAGCCACCTTGGCGTCGAAGCGGGTCATCTCCCAATTCTATGGCCGGGACATCGACCACGCCTATTTGACGGGTTGCTCGAACGGTGGCCGGGCGGCTCTGATGGAGGCGCTGCGCTTCCCGGATGACTACGATGGCATCATCGCCGGCGCGCCGGCCTTCCGGTTCCAGGAGTTCGCCTCGTGGATGATCGCCATGCACCGCCTGCAAAGCGCCCATCCATTGACCGATGATTCCCTGCTGCTGCTCGACAACGCATCAAGGCGGGCCTGCGACGGAATCGATGGCGTAGAAGACGGCGTGATCGACGACCCTCGCCTGTGCACCGCCGATGTTCTCGATCTCGATGCCTTGGCCTGCGCGGAGGGGCAAGCCGAAGGCTGCCTGACCGAGGGCCAAATCGCCACCGCCAGGGGCCACTACCAGGACCTGATCAATGCCGAGGGTGTTGTGGTCTCCCCCGGTGTGCCGCCAGGCGCGGAGGCCGCTGGCGATTGGGCGTTCTGGATGGCGCCCAACGAACAAATGGGCGGCGATTCGCCCATTGGCTCAATGAACAACATTCTGGCGTTGCTGATGCGTTTCGAAACCGACTTCAACGTCGATGACTACGACCCGGCCGAAGACCGGGATCGGATCGCCGATGCCACCACCGCCCTCGACGTGCGCTCCGGGGATCTGTCGGAGTTCCGCGACCGCGGCGGCAAGCTGCTGATGTACCAAGGCTGGAACGACTACCCGCTGCGTCCGCAGCGGGCCATCGACTACTTGGGCAAGGTCGAGCGGGCCATGGGCGGCGCCACAGCCACCCGCAGTTTCCTGCGCCTGTTCATGGTGCCGGGCATGGCCCACTGCGCCGGCGGGCCGGGGCCGTGGCAGGCCGACTACGTCAAGCCCTTGGTGGCTTGGCGGGAGGACGGCAAAGCCCCGGAGCGGATCGTCGGCGCGCAGCCCGGCCCGGTCGCTTTCGACCACTTGGCGCCGGACGCCCGAGCCGTCCAGCCGCATCGCTTCACCCGGCCCCTGTGTCCCTATCCCGAGTACGCCAAGTACCGGGGGCAGGGCGACCAAAGCGACGAGCGCAGCTTCGACTGCGTGAGTCCGTAACTCGGGCGCTTTGATTTCCAAGGAGAGTCTTGTGGCAGATGAAGTGGTTTTCTACACCCACCCGCAATCCCGAGGCCGCATCGTTCGTTGGATGCTGGAGGAGGTTGGTGCGCCCTACCGGATGGAACCCGTGCGGTACGGCGATGAAATGAAGTCGCCGTTCTATCGGCAGATCAACCCAATGGGCAAGGTGCCCACCATTTGCCACCGCGACGAGGTGGTGACCGAAACGGCGGCCATCTGCGCCTATCTGGCCGATGCCTTCCCCGAAGCGGGCCTCGCCCCGCCTTTCAACCAGCGGGGTGCGTACTATCGATGGCTCTTTTTCGGTGCCGGTCCCCTGGAGGCGGCGGTCACCAATCGATCCATCGGCGTGGAGGCGAATGCCGACCACGAGTTGATGCTGGGCTACGGCAATCTCGGGACCGTGATGGACGTCCTGGAAGCGGAGTTAACAGCCCGGGAATACATCGCGGGCGAGCTTTTCACCGCTGCGGACGTTTACGTCGGGGCGCACATCAGTTGGGGCCTTAACATGATGAACACACTGGAGAAGCGGCCCGCCTTCATCGACTACGCGGAACGGGTCAGCGCCCGCCCGGCCCATCAGCGGGCCAACGCGCTCGACGATCAGCTAAGCGTGGACATGGACCTCCCGGGCTAGTGTCCTGTCCCGTAAATAAGTGGGTTTTAGGCGCTAGGCCGTTTCGGTTCCCGGCAAGGCCCTTTCCGTTGCCGGAAAGGGCGAAAACGCGGTGTGGCAGGCCCGACACAAGGTTTGGCGAGGGGCGGCCCCCTCGAGCTCCCTAAGCTGAAGGCCCCCCCGTGACGCTGGCCACACTGCGCCCGCTCCGCCTTGTCCGGGGAAAAACGGCGTCCGGCCTGCCAACGGCAGAGCCAACCCAGATAGCGTGAACAGGCCCTGGTCGCGCGGATGGCCCAGGTTCCATGGAGGGCAAGATGCCCTTGAGCCGACGGATTGCCTCGAACGGAGCGCGGTTCCTTTAGTCGATGCGTCAGTGTGCGCATGTTGGCGTGCGCATTGCGCCGCAGCGTATCAATCACATAGGCTTGAGGCTTTGCGGCATCGAGAGGGGAGGTTTCCACCGTGGCCGACGACCTAGTGATCCGCAACGGCACGGTGATTGACGCCACCGACGCGGCGGCGCGGTTGGGCGATGTGGCCGTTGACGGCGAGCGCATCACCGCAATCGGCAAGGTAGTCGAACAGGGGCGACGGGAGTTGGACGCTGCGGGCAATTGGGTGACGCCTGACACGACACGAATGCAGAGCGACCGCCGTCCGCTGCTCCATCGGCGGGTCATTGAGTTTGCCGAGGCGGAAAACGAGCGCGATGCCCACTTGCGGCCCCAGACCACGTCCCGCGGCGTCGGCGTGCTCTTTGCGCTCGACCACATCACGCCTTGGCACAGCGCCCCGGCTTGGGCGGCGCTGGCCAAACGTCCGTTCCCGGATCGTTTGGCGGCGCTGGAGGACGAGAGCGTTCGCGCCGCGCTGGTGGCCGATGCCGAAACCCATTCGGCGACGCTGGATCTCGACCAAATTTACGTGCTGCTGGATGGCAAGGTCCAATACGGCCACGATGCCGCCAATTCGCTCAAGGCCCATGCCGAGTCCGAGGACATGACCCCAGCGGCGGCCCTCATCGCGCTCAACTGCCGCCATCAAGGCCGCATGGTGCTCTACTTCCCGGGCCTCAACCGAAACATGGAGGCCGTCGGCGAGATGCTGCGCAATCCGACGGTGGCCATGGGCCTAGCGGATTCCAGCGTCCATGTCGGACAGATCACGGACGCCCGTTCACCGAACTGGCTGCTCGCCTACTGGGTGCGAGAACGGGGCCTGCTCAGCGTTGAGGAGACCGTTCGCGGCTGGACCAACGACACCGCCGACCTGTTGGGCGTCCGTGACCGCGGCCGGTTGCGCCCAAGCGCCTTGGCCGACATCAACGTCATCGACTGGGGCGGCATTGCCCGCAAGCTGCCGGAGTATCGCCACGACTTCCCCGAAGGCGCGTGGCGCCATTTGCAGGCGGCTTCCGGCTATGGCCTGACCGTCGTCAACGGCCGGATCTTCATGGAGGGCGGCGAGCCGACGGGATTCTACGCCGGCAAGATCTCGCGTGCCTGAAACGGCCACAGCGGTCGCCGAATCGCTGCGCGCCAGCGTATCCCAGGCGGCGGACGCCAATGATGCCAACCGGGCCTTGGCCGCGGGTTTGGTGCGCCAGCTCAAGGCCGCTGGGGTCTTTCGGCTGTTGATCCCGCAGCGCTACGGTGGCTTGGAAGCGCCGTTCCCGGACTTTCTCAACGCCCTGCAAGTCTATGCGCAGGCCGATGCCAGCACGGCTTGGTGCATCAGCCAAGGCGCGGTCATCGGCACCGCCAGCGTTTGGCTGGCCGAGGCGCAAATCCGGGCCATCTGGTCGGACCCCGGCGCCTGCATTGCCAATGGCCCGCCTGGCTCTTGCGAGGCTGAGCGGCGCGGCGATGCCTGGGTTCTGAATGGCCGCTGGGGTTTCTCCAGCGGCTGCCGCCATGCCACCTGGATGACCGGCGCCTTGAAGGTGCGGGGCAGCGACCGTTGGATATGCGCCTTCGTCCCCCAATCGGCGGTTCGCTTCCATGACACCTGGGACGTGCAAGGGTTGCGCGGCACCGGCAGCTTGGAGTTTTCCGTCGAGGACCTGGTGGTTGAAGACGTGTGGATGGCCGACTTGGGGGGGCGCCCGAACCACGATGGCCTGTTTTATCGGCTGCCGACCGGTTTGGCCTTTGCCGCGAGCTTCGCCGCCGTCGCCCTCGGCGTTGCTCGTGCGACCCTTGATGCCGTCTTCGAGTTGGCCGGCGACAAGGTGCCGAAGATGGGCGCCGGTCCGGTCAAGGACGACCCGCAAGCGCAACAGACGCTCGGCGAGGCTGAAATCCGCTGGCGGGCCGGCCGGGCGTTCCTGCACGACACGGTCTCCGGCGTTCTGGCTGAGCTCGAACACCAGGAGACCATCACCCACGACCAACGCATCGCGCTGCGCATGGCGGGCACCCATGTCATTCGAGAGGCCGCTGCGGCCCTCAACCTCGCCTACACGGCGGCAGGCAGCACGGGGATTTATCGCCACCACCCGCTGCACCGGCGCTTTCAGGACATGAACGTGATCACCCAGCACATTCAGGCGCGGATGTCCTACTATGGCTTCGTCGGCCGCCACCTGCTCGGTCATCCCTTCGTTGCCGGTCCGATGAACTGAGCCTAGCGCGAGTCTGTAGTGTCCTGTCCCGCAAACAAGTGTGATTATTCGTGGCCGTTTCGGCCCCCGACCGCGTTGCTCCGCCTTATGTGGGGCCTGCCACATTGCGTTGTCGCCCTTTCCGGCAACGGAAAGGCCCTTGCCCGGGAACCCAAACGGCCTAGCGCCCAAAACCCACGTAGTTTACGGCGCAGGCTCCTAGCCCGACCTCGCCACGTTCATTCATGACTCTCAGACCGACGAGAGGGCGGTCGCCGGGCGCAGAAGTTGACTCATGTGACAACATTAATCCGCGATCAAGGAATCTAGGTCGGGCTAGATGCGCATTCGCTCCGACTTCGACCAAATTGTGCATGTCACGCCGGATCAGCATGCGTGGACCCCCTCACCGTTGCCTGGCGTCGAGCGGGTGATGCTCGACCGCATCGGCGGTGAACGGGCGGTGGCCACATCGCTTGTTCGTTACGCGGCTGGCGCGGGATACAGCCCCCACAAACACATTACGGGTGAGGAGTTCATCGTCCTCGATGGCGAGTTCGCCGACGAGCAGAGCCACTATCCACCGCTGACCTACGTGCGCAATCCACCCGGGTCGGCCCACAGCCCCTACAGCGACCCCGGCTGCACCCTGTTCGTCAAGCTCCGCCAGTTCCACCCGGACGACCAGCGCCGCTGCGTGCTCCCCATCAGCGAACGCTGCCCAAAGGACGGCTGGCGAACGGAACGACTGCATGAAAACCAAGGCGAACAAGCCGCCATCGTGCGCGCCGCGGCGGGCGCCAACGTGCGCCTGCGAGCCAGCCACTACTGCCGCGAACTGCTGGTCCTGCGCGGCCTCATCACCTGGCAGACCGAGCAAACCCGCACCCTGGCGCCGCAAAGCTGGTTCCGCTTGGCGCCGGGGCATCCGCTAAGGGTGGTTTGCGTGGAGCCAAGCCTCTTGTTCGTCAAGACCCGCCCGCACTTCGATAGTCGGACTTAGCCAATTCTCCGTTTGCGGTTACACTGTGCGCCTACCGCGGAGAGGTGCCGGAGCTTGGCCGAACGGGCTTGACTCGAAATCAAGAGATCCCGCAAGGGATCCGTGGGTTCGAATCCCACCCTCTCCGCCAAAGCCGTTTGGAATTTTGGCGGATTTGTCGCCAGTTGGGACGTAAGGCTCTTGCGGCAACTGGCTGATTTGATTGCACCTTTGTTATTCCTCTTGGGATACTGAAGGCTCCTTCTCCGAACTTGTCCGCCCGCACGTCCCGGGCAAGCTCCGGCGCCCTCTTGAACACCTTGCCCATTGGTCGATTTTTCGCTCGGGAGCGAATCTTTCTCCATCCAACGAGGTCGGCGCACATCTCGCCAATGTCATGGGAGTCCCTGTGCCAGCCGTGCTCCATGGCGACGCGGGTGCCGCCCCCTAGCCCGACCTATTCATCGAAATCACTGGGCGTGCTCCCGCCGCGTGCTCAACGTGCTGTCAAGCACGCCTGCGCGCGCTCTGGTCCGCGCACCCAGAGCTTTCACTACTCTTGCCGACCTCGCTACGTTCATTCGTGAATAGGTCGGGCTAGTGCGCAGTCATCCGGCCTAGCGATTCCATCCAGGCTCCGCAGGGCATGACGAAGCAACGCCGCCTATGGGTCTGGGGGGCGACCGGAGCGCCAGTGGGCGAAGCAACCGCAAAAAAATCCTGCGCAAATCTGCTCTTCCGTTACAGCTATAGCCGTTCCGACCTTCCCACTCCGTAGCCGTTGATGCCCAATTCGACGCGCAAATCAGCCGTCAGAGCGGCCATCGGGGGGTCGAGCGGGATGCCGGTGCCGTCGGCGATGCGCACCATGCGCTGAAAGTTGGCGATGACGCCGGCGGCTTCGATCATGGCCGCCTCATCCAACTCGTCGAGCACCCGCCGCCGGGCTTCGGCGATGGCTTCGGCATCGTCACCTAAGCAGACTTCTGCGAAAGCCAGCAGGGCTCGGTCGCCGGGCACGCTGGTTGGGATCGCTGCGCTGTCAGTGATGGCTGCTAAGTCCACGTCCTCTCCACTGGTCTCGGCGCTCGCACGGAGCATCATGGCGTGGGCGCTGGTTCAGTAGAAGCACTCGCTCAAGGAGGACACGCGGCCGGCCAACAGCTCGATCTGGCAACGGGAAAGGGTGCGGTCCGCGTTGTCATTGGGTGTGCGGATGCTGTCGATGGGCAGGTATTGGGCGTCGCTCAATCGGAGCAGCATGCGCACCGAGTCGGGCACTAGGCTCATGGCGGAAATCACGTAGCCGGTGCGTCCGCTGGGGTAGAGATCGGCTTCGGAATCGCCTGCGTGTTCGGGTTGCACGGTTTGCACCCAGGCGCCGGAGTCGGCAGCGCCGGGCGGTCGGTAGCCACTCGGCGAGCCGGCGGTCGAGGCGGGCAGGGGCTCCAGAGGCAAGCCCAGCGCGCGATGGAAGGCATCGATGCTGATTGCCGCCACCACCACGCCCAGGAGTTCGACGTATTGCTCGCCGGTCACACCGGCGGCGTTGACGCCATCAAGCCAGCTTCGCGACAGGCGTGCCGGGTCGGTGGTGACCCGGTGAACGGTATCGACGACGACATCCGGCAGGCGGGTCGTTCGGAGGTGGGGGCCGCAATCCTCGTTAGGGGACAAGGCTTCCCGTCGTCTTCGGCAAGCCTCGCAGGCGCGGGCGTTGCGCGCTTCGGTGACGAATGCGATCCGATCCCCGCCAGACCACCAACAGCCAGGCTCGCCGATCATCCGCCAGACGGCCCGATGCGCATCGGCGACGTCCTCGCGGATGGCGTGCTCTCCCATCGAATAGTCAAAAGCCATGGCGCTCCCGCCTCAACCTGCCGCAGTTTTGGCAATGTAGGTGATTTGCCGTCGGATTGGCAGTGAATTCGATCGGCGCCAGCGAGAGGCCGATGGCGTGGAGCGAGCGTCCAACTTTCCCGCGGAACCACCTTGGTCCAAGGCGACGCAAGATGCCCGGGCTCCATGCCCAAGGCTACGCTAGCGATTCACGCGTCTCGTTGGCGAGCGACCGCAACCCAGCGGCTGGGCGCTGATCCGCTCAAAGGCATACGGATTTAGGAACTGCCGCTCGGGATGCGTGTGCTTAGGCAACAGCGAGAGGATGTCCTCCCCTTGCGCCAAGTGCCGACGGATGCGGTCGGCATCGGGTTCAAACAACGGCACGCCGACCAGCGCGGCCAATTCGAACACGCGGCCGATTCAGCTTCCCAAGTCGCCCCGCTCGATTTTTTGCCCTGTTGCTCGCGCCACGCCCGCACGTTCCGCCAGTTGGCGTTCGGACCAACGCCTCCTCTTTCGGGCAATTCGGATCCGCTGCCCGAGAAGTCGGACCGCGGCGATAGTGAGTCCTGAGTGCGCACGATACTGGGTTCGCTGGTCCGGAATCAGCCTGCCAGAAAAAGGAAGCTCCTGTCTTGCTACCTATTGGAATAGAATTTTGCCCATGAACGATTTATTGCCTTCCCTGAATCTCGCCACTTGGATCTGGATTGCGCTGGCCCCTCCGGCCTTCATCGTGTTGATGGCTGGTTGGGATCCGGTCGGGCGCATCGGCGGGCGGGGTTTTGGCATGCGGGTGGAAATCAGGCTTGCTTGGTTCATCGTCGAGCTGCCGGCGCTTGCCACATTTCCGCTGATCTATGCATCGAGCGGCAATTTCCATCTCGTCGGCAACGTGGTGGTCGTCCTCTGGCTGGCCCACTATGGTCACCGCACCCTTGTCTGGCCTTGGTTAGTCCCCAATAAGGGCACCACGGTGCCGTTCACAATGGTCGCGATGGCGCTTTTCTTCAACGGGGTCACCGGTGGCCTGATCGGCTGGTTCATGGGTTACGTGGCCGACTATGGTGAATCCTGGCTGTCCGATCCGAGGTTCGTGGCCGGGCTGGCGGTGATGTTCGCGGGAGCGGCGCTCAATGTGTGGGCGGACTATCGGTTGCTGCGACTGCGCAAAGCGAGTCCGGGGCAGCGCGTGTTGCCCCGGGGCGGAGCCTTCGAATACATGGCTTGCCCCAATCTGGCGGGCGAGATTCTTGAGTGGTTCGGGTTCGCGCTGCTGACTTGGTCGTTTCCGGGCTTGGCCTTCGCTATTTGGACCGTTGCCAACCTCGCCCCCCGGGCGGTCTGGCGTCGGAACCAGTATCGGGAGAGCTTTGCCGACTTCCCCAAGGGACGGGCA
Source organism: Candidatus Azophilus lithoversatilis (assembly GCA_028278675.1). Classification (GTDB taxonomy): domain Bacteria; phylum Pseudomonadota; class Gammaproteobacteria; order Pseudomonadales; family Azotimanducaceae; genus Azophilus; species Azophilus lithoversatilis. The sequence continues at coordinate 8,919 of JAQAJJ010000026.1, read as the reverse complement.
GCGCTGATTCCAAAGGTGTGGTGAGCGCTCGGCCCGCCGTCACCAAGTGAGCTGTTCGGCGGTCGGCGTCTCCGGCATCTCGTCAGCGAGCAGCCAGCGGATGAAAATGATCGCCTCGTCACAATCCGCCGTGCTGATCCGGTCGGGCTGGCCTTCTCGGTCATGTCAGTGCGGACTTCCTCAATGGTCACGGTGCACGCCTATTTTGCTTTGCTGTCGTTCAAGGTGCGCCATTGTTCTGGCAGTGGCGCTCGTCGCTCGACACGGGCGCTGAGCGCACCGTCGTGAAAGTTGACTTGGATGCCGTCACCGGGCGCCGCCTGCGCGGCTTCGGTGATCGCACCCGCTGGGCCCGCGCCGGCGCCTTCGCCGGTGACGATGGCGAATCCCCGCGTCAGCACCTGCAGCGGACTGATCGCCTCAAGGGTGCGGGCCAAGGCCCGAAGTCGTTCCCCGCGCTGCGCGAGTTGGGCCTCCGTGCGCTGTTCGGCGCGATCGCGCAAAGCGGTCAGCGCGGCGGTCAGAGCGGCGATGCGCGGTTCGGGACGTTGCCGTTTCAGGCCCCGCTGCAGGATGGCGAAGCGGGCCTCGGCGCGTTCCAAGCCGTTCCCCAAGCTGAGGCGCAGGCGCGTCTCAAGATCGTCGGCCCGCTGCATTAGTTGCAGCAGACGGTCGCGGGGGTTGACCAGCCGCGACCGCAAGGCCGCATGCCGGTGGCGGAGCAATTCCAGCCGGTTGGTTGAGGAGGCCATCAGGCGCTGCCGCCAGCGGCCGAGCTCTTGGTTCAGGGCGTTGGCGTCCGGGGTGATCATCTCCGCCGCCGCCGACGGAGTGGGTGCCCGAAGATCGGCTGCGAAGTCGGCGATGGTGAAGTCGGTTTCATGGCCGATGGCCGACACGGTGGGCAACGGGCAACGGGCGATGGCACGGGCCACCGCCTCGGAATTGAAGGTGAACAAGTCCTCTAGGCTGCCGCCGCCGCGGGTCAGCAGGATCAGGTCGGGCGCCAGGGCAGGCGCCCGGTGCAGGGCATCTAGGATCTGCGGCTCGGCTTCCGCCCCTTGGACGGAGACCGGCAGGAGGGTGACCCCGAGCATCGGAAAGCGGCGCCGAATAACGCTCAGCACATCCCGAAGGGCTGCGCCCGAAGGCGAGGAGACCACGGCCAGATGACGCGGATAGCGCGGCAGGGCGCACTTGCGCTCGTCGGCAAAGAGGCCCTCGGCGGCGAGGCGGGCTTTGAGCGCCTCATAGGCGGCGCGCAAGGCGCCTTCCCCGGCCGCTTCCATGTGCTCGACGATGACCTGGAATTCACCCCGGTTTTCATACAGGCTCACCCGCCCGCGCAGCAGCACCTCGCCACCGCCGCCGGGTTGCAGCCGGCAAAGGCGGTTGCGATTGACGAACATCGCGCAGCGCACCTGGGCCGCTTCGTCCTTCAGGGTGAAGTACCAGTGGCCGGAGCGAGGCCGGGCGAAGTTGGAAATTTCGCCACGAATCCAGACGAGGTTGAAGCGCTCCTCAAGCAGCCGCCGGGCGCTTTGGTTGAGGTCGCTGACCGTCAGTACGGTGGGTTCGGTCACGAAACGCCTAGAACGTGCGGCCCAGCTCGAACTGAAAGCGCTCCTCCTCGTCGAAGTCCTTGGTGTTGAAGGGCTTGGCGATGCCGAAGGTCATCGGTCCCATGCCGGTCAGCCAGGTGATGCCCAAGCCCACCGAGTAGCGGAACTCGTCCAAGCCGAAGTCGAAGCAGTTGACGCTCGAGTCCGGACAGTTGGTGTTGAACACGTTGCCCGCATCGACAAACATCACGGAGCGGAACTGCCGGTTGTCCTCCACGAAGGGCAGGGAAAAGATGATCTCCGCTGAGGCCTCCACCAGCAAATTGCCGCCAAAGGGGTCGCCGCGGTCACGCAGATAGCCCGACGGCAGCGCGTTTCCATCGATGTCGGTTGATGGATTGGTGGTTCTTGGACCCAAGGTCGATTGCTCGAAGCCGCGGATGGAGCCGAAGCCGCCAGCGAAGAAATGCTCGTAGAACGGCAGGCCGTTGGTTTTCCCGTAGCCGTTGCCGTAGCCCACTTCGGTGCGGAAACGCAGCGCCATGTCGCCGATGAAGGGGAAGTACTGCTCACCCCGGTAGGTCAGCTTCCAGAACTGCAAGTCGCTGCCGGGGACGGAGGCCTGCAGACCGAACGTTTGGGAACGCCCCCGCGTCGGGAACAGGCCCCGATTCAGGGTCGAACCCTGCCAAGCGAGATTGAGCTTCAAGTTCAGGAAGTCGTCGCCGTTCTTCTCCAGGAATTCGGTGATCTCCAAGGCGGGGAAACGGCCTTCCGTCAGCTTGGTTTGCTCTATGGTGCCGCCGAAGTTGATCCGTTGGGTCTCGCCGATGGGGAAGCCGAAGGTGATGCCCAACCCCACGGCGTCGGTGCTGTAGCGGGCGATGTTGCGCTCGTCGAAGTCCAGGCGACGGAAGTAGGCGTTGTAGCCGCGGCTGATGCCGTCGAGGGTGTAGTAGGGGTTGAAATAGTTGAAGCTCGCTGACTTTTGGTAGCTGGAGAACGACAGGCCGACACCGAGGCTGTTGCCGGTGCCGAGCACGTTGTTCTCCTGATAGTTGCCGCCAAGCACCAAGCCCCAGCCTTGACTATAGCCGAGGGTTGCGGAAATGCTGCCGGAGGGTTGCTCCTCCACGTCGAAGGCCACGTCCACTTGGTCGTCAGTGCCCGGTACCGGGGGAGTTTCCACATTCACGTCCCGGAAGTAGCCCAGACGCTCCAGCCGCACCTTCGAGAGGTCGATCTGCGCCGTGGACGCCCAACCGCCCTCCATCTGGCGCATTTCGCGGCGCATCACTTCATCCTGGGTGACTCGGTTGCCGGCGAAGCTGATGCGGCGCACATAGGCCCGCTTGCCCGCGTCGATCATGAAGTCCACATCTACGTCGCCGGTCTCCTCATCAACCAAGGGCACTCCGGAGGCGGACGCGAAGGTGTAGCCAGCGTTGCCGAGCGCCGCTTCCAAGCGGTCCTCGGTGGCCGTCAATAGCTGTTGGGAGAACACTTGGCCGGGGGCGACCAGAAACAGCCGCCGCAGATCCTCCGGCTTCACGTCGTTGAGTTGGCCGAGCAGATTGACCTCATCGACCACGTACTTGTTGCCTTCCTCCACGTTCATGGAGACATAGACTTGGCGCCGATCCGGGGTGATGCTCACTTGGGTCGAATTGATGTCGAACTCGACGAAACCCCGGTCCTTGTAGTGCGACTCCAGCTTTTCGAGATCGCCGGAGAGCTTCTCGCGGCTGTACTTGTCGTTGTTGCGAAAGAACGAGAACAGCGTTGGATGCTGAAGCTCCATCACGTCAAGCAACTCATCCTCGGAAAAGGCACTGGCACCGACGATGTTGATGTGGCGGATGCCCGAGGTCTTGCCTTCCTCGATGTCGATGCGGATGGATACCCGATTGCGGGCCAACTCCTCCACTTGGGTGTCTATGGCCGCCCCGTAGCGGCCTTGGGCGACGTATTGGCGCTCAAGCTCCAAACCGACCCGCTCCAGGGTCGCCTGCTTGAATATCTCGCCTTCGCTCAAACCCTGTTGGGTCAGCCCCTCCAGCAGCGCATCGGTCTTGATGGCCTTGTTGCCCTCGATCTCAATGGACTCGATGGCGGGCCGCTCCACCACGGTCACCACCAGCACGCCGCCGTCCCGAGCCATGCGGATGTCATCGAAGTAGCCGGAGGCGAACAGCAGTCGGATCAACTGGCGGATGGCCACTTCATCGACCCGGTCGCCGACGTTGACCGGCAGCGCATTGAACACCGTGCCGGCGGAGACCCGCTGCAGCCCTTGCAGGCGGATGTCGGAGATGGTGAAGGCATCGGCGAGGATCGGCGCGGCGAAGCCCAGTGCCGCCGCCAACACCAACGCGCCCAGCAGCTTGGTTCCCCGAGCGGCTTGCACCACTAGAAGAACCTCAGAATGTCGTTGACGAAGACCAGCACCATGAGGCCGCCGATCAGCACCACGCCAACTTGGCCGCTCAACGCCTGGATGCGCTCCGAAACCGGGCGCCGGGTGACGATTTCCGCTAGGCAGTAGATCACGTGGCCACCGTCAAGCAGGGGAATCGGCAGCAGGTTCAGGACGCCTAAGGAGACGCTCAGCAGCGCCAGCATGCCGACGTAGACCTGCCAGCCAGCCGCGGCCGAGTCGCCGGCCACCTTGGCGATGGTGATCGGGCCACCGAGATTGCGCGCCGACATCTGCCCGAACAGCAGCTTGCCCAAGTGGTCGAGCATCAGTGCTGACATGGCCCCGGTTTCCTCAACGCCGTGCAGCAAGGCATCCACCGGCCCGTAACGCAGGGTGGCCACCGGTGCCCGTATGCCGACGAAGCCGATTTCCTCGCCCTCGCTGCCGGGGCGCGGATCTGGCGTCACCATGGCCTCGCGCTCCGCGCCATCGCGCAGGAAGGTCCAACGCATGGGCTTACCCGGCGAGGCCTGCACCGCCTTGACCATTTGCGTCCAAGTGTCGATGACCCCGCCGTCGATGGACAGCACCCGATCCCAGGGCTGGAGCCCGGCGCGTTGCGCGGCGTCGCCAACCTGCACTTCGCCGATTATGGCCAAGCGAGCCGGCTTCAGGCCCAGGGCGTCCAGCAGGTCAGGATCTGCTTCGTCCTTCAGCCAGTCCACCACTGGCACGTCCACCTGTTGCCCGGCCGTGGCGCCGGGGGTGCGCGTGACGATGCCAATGCGCCCGGTCTCGCCGATGCGCTCCGCGAGCGCCATCACGACCTCCCGCCAACTGTTGACCGCTCGGCCGTCAATGGCCACGATCTGCTGGTATTCGTCGAGCCCCGCCGCAGCCGCCGGGCTCGGCTCCTCGGCTTGCCCCACCATCGGCAGCAGGCTGGGGGTTCCGACCAGCGCCAGCAGGCTGTAGATGAGGATGGCGAGCAGGAAATTGGCGAACGGGCCGGCTGCGGCGATGGCCAGCCGCCACCAAACGCTGAGCCGGTTGAAGCTTACCTCATCAGCGCCGATGGCCTCGGTTTGTTGGGGATCGCGCTCATCGAGCATGCGCACGTAGCCGCCCAAGGGCAGGGCGCCGATGGCGAACTCCGTACCTTGCCGGTTGGTGCGCGACCACAGCGCCCTGCCGAAGCCAACGGAGAACTTGACAATGCGAACGCCCGACCAACGGGCCACGATATAGTGGCCGAATTCATGGAAGGTCACCAGCACGCCCAAGGTAATGATGAATGCGAGGGGATAGATCAGCATGACGGATTCGCTACTCGATTCCCACGCATGGTAAACGATTGAGCGGCAGGATTCTGCATTCCGCGGCCGCAAGGCGTTTGCTCGGAACGAGCGGCTGAGGTAATGCAATGCAAGTGAGCGATGGGCGGGATCAGACGCGCAGCGGCCAACCTCGATGAAGGCGGTGTGATAGCTTGCGAAGTCGGCAGCGATCATCTGACTGAGCGCGGAGGAACGCCTGTTCACGATGACTGCCTGCAGGGCCTCTCGGACCTCTTGGGTGAATGGGTGTCGTCCGGAGGTGAGGATGCTTGGCGAGAGCCTTGAATCGTTCTACGTGGCCGTTGGGCATGCCCCGTTCACGGTCCGCCGCGCCGCAAAGCGCCAGGCGCCCGTTCCATGAAGCAACTCCGATCCAAGACGAGGGCGGGACGAGGCGCCGTCTCCTAACCGCTGGGGAGGGACTCGCGGGCGAGAGAACGACAACGCGGTTCGGGGGAAAACGGGCCCGGCCATGGGCGAGTCGAGGCTAACCCGGAGAGTGTGAACAGGTTAGGCGGCGTAGGACAGCCGGTTGGCGCGGCAGGCGTCGATGATGGCTTCGGCCATTTCCAGGCAAGTGCCGCAGCCGCCGCCGACGCCCAGCTTTTCGGTGAGATGCTCGACATCCGCCACGCCGGTCTCGGCGGCTTCGCGGATTTCCGAGTCGGTGATGGCTTTGCACAGGCAAACGTACATGGCGCGTAAGTCTAAGTGATAGGTATTTGCAATTGCAACAGTTATCGCGTTGCAATTCATGTTATCGAATGAAAGTAATTTCTATTTATAAAACAATGAGTTAAGCTTGTTTTTGGGTGGCGAAAGGCGCATCATGCGGAAAATTCCATCTAGGAACCGCCATGCAACCGATCGAAAAGGACGTCATCGTCCACCTCAACCGGGCTCTGAAGAACGAGCTGACGGCCATCAATCAGTACTTCCTGCATGCCAAGATGTACGAGGACTGGGGCATCCGCCGCTTGGCGGAAAAGGAGCGTGAGGAGTCCATCGACGAGATGAAGCATGCCGACGCCCTGATGGAACGCATTTTGTTTCTGGAGGGGCTGCCCAATCTCCAGGACCTCGGCAAGCTCCGCGTCGGCCAGGCTACCCAGGAAATGCTCGAGTGCGACCTGGCTTTGGAAATGGACGCCATGCCCGTGCTGCGCGACGCCATCGCCTACTGCGAGAGCATCGGTGACTACGTATCCAGGCAATTGTTCCGGGACATTCTCGATTCCGAGGAGGACCACGTGGATTGGCTGGAAACCCAACTCGAGCTGATCGGCAAGGTCGGCATCGAAAACTACATCCAGTCGCAGATGCACGAGGGCTGACACCGCTGCGGACGCAGCCCATAGAGAGGTTTTTGGCCCTTAAGGCAGCGCAAAAGCCATCAAGTGGTCCCCGGCCGGGTTGAGGCCCGCCCAGTGGCCGCCGGCCATCACCGACTCGGAAATCCGCGAAGCCGCCGAGACCGGCGTGGCGGTGGCGGCGGTGGGCAGTGCGTGGCGCCAGAGTTCGGTGCCGGGTTCTGCGTCGAAGGCGCGGAAATAGTGGTCCATGGCGCCGCCGATGAAGATCAGGCCGGATTCGGTGACCGCTGGGCCGCCCACGGCCGGCACGCCCTTGATCCACCAAAACGGAAAGGGCGCCAAGTGCCGGGTGGTGCCTAGGGGCGCACTCCAAAGCACCTTGCCGGCGACCAGGTCGATGGCGTCCAGCGTGCCCCAGGGCGGCGCCGTGCAGGGCACGCCCAATGGCGAGGCGAGGTTGCGGGTGCGCACGCAGTAGGGGGTGCCCCGTTGCGCGCCGCCGCTGCCGCCGGCGTTGCACTCCGCGCGGGGCGTCAATCGCACGACGGATGGCGCCCGATTGGTCACCACGAACATCGTTTGGCTGACTGGGTCGATGGCCGGCGAGCCCCAATTGTTGCCGCCGGCGTTGCTTGGATAGAAAAGGGTGCCCTGCAAGCTCGGTGGCGTGTAGATGCCCTCGTTGCGCAGCGCGGCGATTTTGTCCTCGCAGACGCCTCGGTCCCAGAAGGTAAAGCCCCAGGCATCCTCCGGGGTGATGGGCGTGCTGATGAGGGCGGGCAGGTGAGTGGGGAAGGGCTGGGTGGGAGATACATACTCGCCCGCCACCGGCTCTTGCGGCACGGGCCGCTCCTCCACGGGCCAGACCGGCTGCCCGGTCTCGCGGTTCAGCACGAAGGTGAGACCCATTTTGGTCACCTGCGCCACGGCGGGCACGGTGTCCTCGCCGAGCCGCAAGTCCAGCACCGTCGGCTGCGCCGGAACGTCGTAGTCCCAGATGTCGTGATGCACCGTCTGGTAGTGCCATAGCCGCTCGCCGGTGCTGCCATCCAAGGCCACAACGGAACTTGAGTACGCATCCAAGCCGTCGCGCAGGCCGCCGAAATAGTCCGGAGAGGTGTTGCCGGTGGGCACGAACACGAGGTTGCGGTCGGTGTCCACGGAAATGATCGACCACACGTTGGTCGTGCCCGGGCGGTAGCTGCCGTCCTCATCGCGTTCGGCCATGCCGGGCGGCACCGGATTCCAGGCCCAACGCAGGGCGCCGCTGCGCACGTCGTAGGCCCGCACCACGCCGCTCGGCACGTCGAGGCTGACGTTGTCGAGCACCATGGCGCCGGTGATGGCCAGATCGTTCAGGATCGCCGGCGGCGAGGTGATGCTGTATTCGTGGGGAGCGTGCTTGGACAGGCCGTGGGAGACGTCCACTTCGCCGTCGGTCCCGAAGTCCGGGCAGGGCTTGCCGGTGGTGGCGTCGAGGGCGATCAGCCGCCCGTCCAGGGTGCCCTCGATGATGCGATGCTCGCAAAAGCCTTCCTTGCCGGAGCGCCAACTGCTCACGCCCCGGCAGTTCGGCAGGAAGTCCGCGTGCTTGTCCACCTGCGGGTCGAAGCGCCACAATTCGGCGCCGGAGCGGGCGTCCAAGGCGAAGACCATGTTGAACGGCGAGCAGTAGTAGAGCGTCTGATCGACCAGGATTGGCGTCGCCTGAAAGGAGCTTTGGGAAAAGACGCCGGCCTCGAAGTCGCGTTCGCGGGTGTCTCCGGAATTGTGCGTCCAGGCGATTTCAAGCTGGTTGACGTTGCCGGGCCCGATTTGGTCCGCGGACGAATAGTGGCCACCGCCCGGCTCGCCGCCGTAGGTGGGCCATCCCGCCGCCGCGTCCGGCGCTGCCGCAAGCGCGGCGCCTGCGCACAGGGTAAGCGCCGCTCCCACACTCCAAGCCAAAGGCCCATTCGGCAATCTCAAGGCATTCTCCCGCCTGCCCAAAAGCGCCGGATGTTAACCCGTAATCCCGCGCTGCGGTCCTAGGCCCCAGCCCGCACTTCCACGAAGCCATGCTGGTTCAAGACAAGGGCGGGATGTTCTTAGGCAGAGGGGTCACCCCGATCGGGGTTCGGCTCAAGGGCCTGTTGACCCCGCGGCGGTGGGGCGCTTGGGCGCTTGGAAGCATCCTTGGCCGGGACAACCGGCGCTGTTCAATCCCCGTGGTCGAGGAGCTTGGAAACCTGCGCGGCCGTCTTCGGGTCGAGCTGCTGCGCCAGCTTTCGCAATCGCTCCCGCTCTTC